>NZ_CP004006.1:1032500-1640000 GCF_000512355.1 Legionella oakridgensis ATCC 33761 = DSM 21215
TATAAATCCTCTTACGAGTTATTAATTACCGCTTCAATTCTTGAAAAAGAAGCCGCTATTCCTAGTGAGAAACGATTAATTGCAGGTATTATTATTAATCGCTTACGAAAAAACATGCCATTACAGGTTGACCCGACCGTGATTTATGCTTTAGGGTCACAATACAAAGGAAAATTAACGCGCGAAGCGTTACAGATTGATTCCCCTTATAATACTTACCGTTATCGAGGACTGCCGCCAACGCCAATCGCTATGGTTGGTAAAGATGCACTAGATGCAGCGGCTCATCCCACTATGACGGCTTATTTATATTTTGTGGCCAAAGGGGACGGTAGCCATCAGTTTTCTGCTACCTATGAACAACAAAAACAGGCGATTAGACAATATTTAAGGAAAAGGTCATGAAATCTCAGAGAGGACATTTTATTGTCGTCGAAGGGCTGGAAGGGGCAGGAAAATCTACGGCAATCAGTACGATTAAGCGTTTTTTGACTGATAAAATTGATGAAGTGATTTTTACCCGCGAACCAGGAGGGACACGCGTCGGGGAAGCAGTACGGCATTTGATTAAGGATATTGTTCCAGAAGAACCATTAGATTCGCGTGCTGAGTTACTGTTGTTTTATGCCGCCAGAGTACAACTGCTGGAGCAGGTTATTAAACCTGCTTTAGGCAGAGGGTGTTGGGTTTTGGCCGATCGTTTTGAATTATCGACCTTTGCCTATCAAGGTGGTGGACGCAAATTAGATCACCAAATGATTACCAATTTATCCTCTTTTTGTCTTGGCGGTTTTCAGCCGGATTTAATTATCTTTCTGGATGTTACGCCACAAAAAGGCTTACAACGCGCTTATAAACGTGGTAAAACGGATAGAATTGAACAGGAAGCGCTTTCATTCTTTAATGATGTGTACACTAGTTATCACAATCAAATGAAAACAATGAAGAATGTGGTTATCATTGATGCTTGTCAACCACTGAAGGTTGTGCAAGCTTCGATCCGCGCTGCTCTTGAAAAATACATCGTGCATCATGCAATCTCAATACTCGATTAATTTAATAGCAGCACATGCGCCATTATGGCAACGGTTTCAGCCGGTACTGAATAAGCAACGGTTTCCGCAAGCACTGCTCTTTGTCGGTCCGCAACATGCAGCAATTCCGCAATTTGTTAATCGACTGATAGCCATTCTTATGTGTCAACAAGGCAATGCTTGTGGCCATTGTGGCGTTTGTTCTTTGCTCATTCAGGGGCATCATCCGGACGTGCATCGTATCCATCTGGAAGCGCAAGACAAATCGATAAAAATCGAGCAGATACGTGCACTGCAGCCCATCGTTTACCAAACGCCTCAACGTGGCAGTTATAGTTTTATTGTGATAGAACCGGCAGAAAAGATGAATGTGTCTGCCGCGAATGCTTTATTAAAAATGCTTGAAGAGCCGCCTCAGCATGCAATTTTTATTTTAATCGCTGAACAAACAGGCCACATACTGCCCACCATACTCAGTCGTTGCCAGAAATACTTAATTTCTGAATATGATTTGTTTGCTTCCAAAGAAGACCCTGGCTATTTGGCATTAGGTCAACTGTATTCTGAGGAAACAACACGTGCACAATTGTATAAACAACTTGAAGCCATCATCACGGGGCTTTGTGATTTAATTGAAAATAAAACGTCTCCATGTGCTGTTGCTGCTCTTTGGTCGGTGCATGCATTTGATGATTTATTATGGTTTCTATATCTTCTTCATGCAGAGCTTATCCAAGTACAGCTTACGGGTAATCAAATTCGCTCATATCCGGAAAAAATGGCTTATCTTGCAACGCTGACTCATCCGCTGCAATTATTTGCACAAATGGATAAAATAAAAGCGCTAATGGAAAAAATAAACCATAATATAACTATTAATCAAACGTTGGCCATAGAAGATTTATTAATAGGGTACTTGAGGAAACTGGATGAATGATGAATTGCCATTAATGGGTTGTGTTTATGCCGATGAAAAAGAACTGTATCAAGCATACATGCCATTTGTGCAAGGAGGTGGTTTATTTATCCGTACGACTCAGGATTTTCAGCTGGGGGACAGAGTTAATTTAACGGTGCAATTGCCTAATGCAGAAGAACAATGTCTAATTGAAGGGAAGGTTGTTTGGTTGACTCCTAAAGGTGCCGGAGGGAATAAACCGATTGGTATTGGTGTGCAATTCACAAGTGAAAATGGTCGGCTTCTCAGTAATAAAATAGAAACCTGTTTGGCGGGTATGTTAAAATCGACGCAAATGACGGATACACTATAGACCTATCATTGATTGAAAATATGAATTCTTTAAAACCCGCTCCATTAATCGACTCCCATTGCCATCTTCATAGTATTGATTTAAGTGATTTTGAACATGGAATGGATGAGGTTCTTAGACAAGCGACAGACAATGGCGTACAGAATTTACTTTGTGTATGCGTTGAAACGAATGATTTACCGTTATTGTATAAACTGGCTGATCAGTACCCTCATATTAAGATTTCAGCAGGCATTCATCCTAATTCTGACGTCGACAATGAACCGGAAGTACAGCAATTGCTTACCATGGCAAACCACCCATCCTGCATTGCCATTGGTGAAACCGGTCTTGATTATTATCGGACGACTGAAAAAGAAACCAAACAGAAGCAGCAGGCGCGATTTCGTGAACATATACGGGCCGCGAAGATATCTAAAAAGCCTTTGATTATTCATACTCGCGACGCGTCTGATGATACCTTGTCGCTATTGGCCGAGGAGCATGCGGATGAGGTTGGCGGAGTTATGCATTGCTTTACTGAAACCTGGGAGGTGGCTCGTCGTGCTCTCGATCTTGGCTTTTATATCTCATTTTCTGGCATAGTGACGTTTAAAAATGCAACCCAATTGCAGGATGTTGCCAGAAAGGTCCCTTCCAACCGTATGTTAATTGAAACGGATTCCCCATACCTTGCTCCCGTGCCTTTCCGTGGCAAGCAAAATCATCCGGCGTTAGTCAAGTATGTGGCGCAAGCATTGAGTGAATTGCGGGGCACAGACTATGAAACCATAGCCCGACAAACCACAGAAAATTTTTATCACTGTTTCCGAGTGATTAGAACGGAAGATTAGAATAGCCGCTCATTTCTATGATCTTGCTTGTTGTTTTGATTTATCTGGTAGACTTTCTTACAGTATAATTCAAGATCGAGCTTTATCTATTTTCTTCTCGTTGGTATGCTGCCAAACACTATAAAATAAGGAGAGGCTGAAGGTTGCTTGTCTCATGATATAAATGGCAGGTTGGTTTTGGGCTTATGATATTGCAGATTTAACGGGAACACACGATGAAGTTATACATTGGGTTAATGTCAGGAACAAGCATGGATGGTATTGATGCTGCCTTGGTTGATGTAACGACTAACACCCTTCTTGCCGGAATAACCCGTTCTTATGGGAATGAAGCTCGAACCTTATTACAGGTTGTTTTATCAGGAGAAAAGACTGGTATGGCAACACTGTGCCAGTTAAACCATTTGATTGGCAGGGAATTTGCTTTTGCTGTTCATCAGTTGTTGGAAACTGCAAATACGTCATCCCAGGAGATCATCGCCATAGGCAGCCACGGTCAAACGGTGGTGCATGATGCGACGGCAAGCATTCCTTATACTCTCCAGCTGGGTTGTGCACATACTATTGCTGAATTAACCGGAATAACGGTGGTGGCTGATTTCAGAACGCGTGATCTGGTGGTAGGAGGATTAGGCGCGCCATTTGCTCCAATTTATCATCAAGTTTTATTTGAACAGGTGGATTATCCTTTTGCGGTCGTCAATATTGGCGGTATTGCTAATGTAACATTGCTTACGGATGCCATGAGCAGCAGCGGTTATGATACAGGGCCTGGAAATTGCCTGCTGGACATGTGGGCACAGAAGCATCTTGGGTGTTCTTACGATGAAGGTGGTCGTTGGGGAGCAACAGGTCAAGTTCTGGAGCCATTGCTGTCTGCTTTGTTGGCGGATCCTTATTTCAAACGCTTGCCGCCCAAAAGCATTGGCAAGGAATATTTTTCATATTCATGGTTAGGCAATTATCTTAATGTCGATTGTGCCAGTCATGATGTGCAAGCAACCTTGCTGGCATTGACTGCAACGACGATAAGTCAGGCCATAAAGGACAGTCATCAACCACTTAAACGGTTGATGATTTGTGGAGGCGGGGCTCATAATACCGCCTTATGTTCCGAATTGGCTCGATTATTGCCTGATTTGACCGTGAATAGCACGCAATCGCTTGGCATTGATCCTGATTTCATTGAAGCCATGATGTTTGCCTGGCTGGCAGAGAAAACATTAAGTCAGACACCTTTGGACTTAAGCCGCATCACGGGTGCGAAGAAACCCGTCATATTAGGGGCAGTGTATTATTCCACTCGAGCCAAAGCATACGGATGATAGTGGTCTTGCCATAATCCCGCACAGGGTAAGATCATGCCATTTTGATCAACAAACGCCTTCATAAAGTGACTAAAATTTTGTCATTTCCGCGCAGGCGGAAATCCATCTTTCAAACAAAGTCATGGCCCATCATAAAAAATAGATTTCCGCCTGCGCGGAAAAGACACAAATAAGATATAGTACAATCAAAGTATGATTTTGCCCTGTGATCCTGCACTCTGTACATGACAAAAAAATCTGTCATGCCCGCGCAGGCGGGCCACCATTTCTGGTTTGGCACGGAAGTAAATTAAGATAACTCGCTGACATACAATGAAAATCATATAATCTCGATCGCCAAAAGGAGGTTATATGGAGTGTATCAACGAGTTGAAGGATAGTTTAAACGTGTATTTTGGCTGGAACAAGGCGAGAATGACATGTTTTGTAAATATGCTACTTGCATTGCTTGCTACGCGCGCAGTTAATTTAAACAAATTGGCTTGCGTTGTATTCGGTGATGCGATTCAATCTTCACGGTATCGCAGGATTTAACGATTTTTTTCCAAATTTCCTCTGGATTACCAACAAATAGCCGGATTTATTTTTAAATTGTTTTTTGTGGCTGGTGGGCAATGGTATTTAAGCATGGATCGAACCAATGGGCGTTGGGGGAAATCAGACATCAATATTTTAATGCTTGGCATTGTTTTCAAAGGAACGGCCATCCCAATTTACTGGATGTTGCTGGTTAAGCGAGGTAATTCCGATACTCAGGAAAGAATGGCGTTAATACAGATGTTTATTGACCATTTTGGGAAGGATTGTATTAAAGGCGTATTGGCTGATCGAGAGTTTGTCGGAAAAGACTGGTTTGGATGGTTATTGAAGGAAAAAATTTCGTTCCACATCAGAATTAAAAATAACACAATTACTACCAATGCCAAGGGACTCAAGGTTGATATTGATGCGCTATTTTATGGATTAAAATCGAATGAACAGCGCTGTCTGAAAGGCAGAAGGTTTGTGTGGGGACATCTTGTTTATCTGGCTGGTTTAAGATTGGTTGATGGTGAGCTGCTGATTGTTGCAACAACTGAATTACCTGAAACAGCCATTGCAACATACGGACTTCGCTGGGAAATCGAATGCCTTTTCGGCTGTTTTAAAGGGCGTGGATTTAACTTTGAGGACACGCATATCACGGATAAAGCTCGAATTAAAAAATTGGTTGCATTGCTGGCCATTGCATTTACATGGGCTCATCGTACTGGCGAATGGCAGAATGAGAAAAAACCAATAAAAATCAAAAAACACGGCAGACCTGCTGTTAGTTTGTTTCGATATGGTCTGGATTTTTTGTGCGATTCTATTGTTCGGTTGGCATTCAAAACCAATCACTTTCAACAAGCTCTCAAAATTCTGAACTCCATACTATCGCCCGTTTGCTCCTGATCGCTTATCATGTTTTTGCTGATCGCAGCGGATTAGCTTATGGAAAAATAACAACGATACGACAGGAAATCGGTTTTTAGCAACCAACTAGGATGAAACATGGAAGAAAAACAATATTATGTTTACATATTAGCCAGTAAAAAATATGGAACCCTATATACCGGCATAACAAGTAACCTTGTGCAACGAATTTGGCAACATAAAGAAGGCTTGGCTGAAGGATTCACCAAAAAGTACAATGTTCATCACTTGGTTTATTATGAAATTCATTCTGATGTCTACGAAGCGATAACTAGAGAAAAACGCATCAAGAAATGGAACCGACAATGGAAAATAAACCTTATCGAGCAAAACAATCCCCAGTGGCTTGATTTGGGTGTTGGATTATTTTGATAGATGGTTGCCCGCCTGTGCGGGCATGACAGATTTTTTTGTCATGTACAGAGGATCCTGCATGCAAGCCATTGACAAATGAATTTCTCTTGGGTTTAATGATTCATTTTCATAAATTATGATATTAACTTGAGCACATACCATCTTCCATCTTCACAACATAGCGTATTAAAGGCTTATGTTATTTTTTTCTGGCAGCATCGTTTTATCTGTATGAGTTTATCTTACAAGTAGCACCCAGTGTCATGGCGGATTCCATGATGCAAACATTTCGTGTCAGTGCCGCGGGATTTGGGGTTATATCTGCATTTTATTTTTATGCTTACGCACCGATGCAGTTGCCTGCCGGATTGTTATTTGATCGTTATGGGCCAAGAAAATTAATGACGGTTGCCTTGATGTTATGTGCATTCGGCTCGTTTTTTTCGCGTCCACGGATAGCGTTTTTACGGCTTCCATAGGTCGTTTTTTGATTGGCATTGGCTCAGCGTTTTCTTTTATCGGAGTCTTAGTCTTATTGTCACGTTGGTTTCCTCCGCAACATTTTGCCATATTGGCAGGCATTGCTCAGTTGATGAGCTCTATTGGTGCTATGTTTGGTGAAATGCCACTGGCCGCCTTGATAGGACAGGTTGGTTGGCGAAATGCAAGTTTTATCCTGGCCGCCATTGGTTTTTTTCTCGCGTTGTTGCTTTGGGCTTTTATTCGCGATTATCCTCACCAATCTACCCAATCTCTTCCCACTCAACGGTTTCGCGATGAATGGAAGCGTTTAAAGGAAGTCTGTCGACGCTCTTATACCTGGCTAACGGGTGCTTACGCTTTCGCCATTTGGACACCAATTGCTGTATTTGCAGCGCTTTGGGGTGTTCCTTTCCTGCAGGAAAAGTACCAGGTCAGTGTGGTGACTGCTTCAGGCATGTGCAGTATGATTTGGCTAGGCATAGGAATAGGCAGCCCATTGCTGGGTTGGATTAGCGATCGTTTCAACAGCCGACGTTTGGCATTAGGCATCAGCTCTGTGTTTGGATTGTCGGCTACATTGCTTATTTTATATGCTGATGTGTCGATGAGTTGGGGGTATGTTGTTTGTTTTTGCTGGGTTTAGGTGCCGGGGGGCAAACGGTAAGTTTTGCAGTGGTGAAAGATAATAATCCGGCGCATTTGGTGGGGACTGCTTGTGGTTTTAATAATTTGTCAGTGCTTGTGGGTGGTGCTATTTTTCAACCCTTAGTGGGTGTGATTTTGCATCGCAGTGAAGGCTGGCGCTTGGTGCATGATATTCCAGTTTATACCGTCAGCAGTTATCAAAAATCTTTAATGGTTATGCCTTGTTGTTATCTTGCCAGTCTCATTCTTGTTTTATTTTTCATAAAAGAATCACATCCCAGTCGATAGAATAAATCATTGATTGATGGGTACAGACCTTTCTTTTAAAAAAGAGCATGATCCTGGTTGCATGTCTTAGTTTGCTGTTTGAACAAGTTGATATTGCTTTTTAAGCAGGTTGAGCCGTTGCAGGGCAAGAAAGTATTTGTAATTGTTTTTTTCAGGTAGCTTTGCCAAATCTTTGCCGCCTAATTGTGTGTGCTTGTGTAAAATATCTGCAAGTGGACTATTTTTTCCATGCTTAAAAATATCATACAACACCATGAAAGTGCTTGTGCGTCCTGAGCCTCCACGACAGTGAAAATAAATCCAGGTATTTGCGGGAACCGTTTTAATAAATTGTTTAAATGCTTTTATCTGAGTGGCGCTTGGCGAGGAATGATCTGAGATATAAAAACGCTTATAACCCAGGCCCAATTCTTTGGCTAGTTGTTGTTCGTCATAAATTGTTTCCGGCTTATAGGAGATAGGTTGGGCTTTTTCAATGAAGCCCGCTGAATCTTTGCTCAAGATTTTATAGAGTGTGATGTTGGAATATTGGGTAAGATTAGCCAGAAGGCGGGATTGTTGTGCTTGAATCATAAAAGCTGATTTGTCTTTATTTTCCCAGTTTTTTATTCCATACCAGCTGATGGGTATGTCATCCATGAAGCCATGTGATTCTTGACGCAAGTCGACGATGATGATGGGGGCATTGATCAGTTTTTTAATATTCATCAATTGCGAGCGGCTAAATTGGCCGCTGCCAATGACATGCATGTCTTTTATCATGCGAAACCGTTTCGGCAGGGACGCTGACGGGTTCCCATCCATCACCAAATAAGGGTAGGGATCGTCAGCAGCAAAACCTATTGTGGACAAAAATAACAAAGCGGCCAAGGTGGATAAATACGTTTCCAAATCAGCACTCGGGTAAATTAACGGCTAATCCGCCCATCGATGTTTCTTTATAAATACTTTGCATGTCCATGCCAGTCTGTTTCATGGTTTTGATGACTTTGTCCAACGAGATTTGATGTTGACCATCGCCAATTAATGCCATGCGAGAAGCATTCACGGCTTTTACAGCACCCATGGCATTGCGTTCAATACAGGGGATTTGAACCAGTCCTAATACCGGGTCGCAAGTCATACCTAAATGGTGCTCCATGGCAATTTCGGCTGCATTTTCAATTTGCTCAATACTGCCTCCCAACACAGCAGTAAGTCCTGCCGCGGCCATGGACGAAGCAACACCGACCTCTCCCTGACAGCCAACTTCAGCACCAGAAATAGAAGCTCCTTTTTTATACAAGATACCAATTGCCGCCGCGGTAAGAAAATAAGTAAAAGTATCTTCCTTGGATAACTTGCTATGGGCTTCCTGGCAATACTTTAATACGGCTGGGATAATGCCGGCAGCGCCATTGGTTGGTGCGGTAACAATTCGCCCGCCAGCTGCATTTTCTTCATTAACGGCCATGGCGTAAAGGTTTAGGCGATTCATGATATCAGATTGTTCGTACACACTGCGTACGCCTTTTTCGGCATTCAGTTTTTTGTATAAGTCCGGTGCTCTGCGTTTTAAATGTAATCCTCCCGGTAACACACCCTGATGATGGCAACCATGTTCAATGCATTCGTCCATCACTTTGGCAATATCAAGAATACCGCTATAAATGGATTCCTCTTTTCGCCAGGTACGCTCATTAGCCATCATTAATTCAGCAATAGTAAGCTGATTTTTTTTGCAGTGTTCCAGTAATTGTTTGGCAGTGTCAAAGGGGTAAGGAAGTGAATGCTCTTCCTGTGTGGGCTGTTCGAAGGCTTCCTCTGTGGCAATAAAGCCCCCGCCAATTGAGTAATACACTTGCTTTAAAAGTAAGGAATTTTCTTTATCGTAAGCACTAAATCTCATGCCATTGCTGTGTCTGGGTAAAAGCTCTTTTTGATAAAAAATAAAATCTTCCGTTTCATGAAAAGGGAGAAATTTTTCACCCCTCAGGCAAAGACGATTGGATTTGAGAATTTCCTGCATGCGCGGGACCATCGTCTCTGGGATAACCGAGTCCGGAGATTTGCCTTCCAGTCCATTTAAAATGGCTTTATCGGTGCCATGGCCTTTGCCTGTCAAAGCAAGCGAACCATAGAGTTCTATTTTGACGCGTTCAGTGTTATTAAATAAATGGTTTGCTGCTATCAGTTTTAGAAATTCATTAGCGGCCAACATCGGACCTACGGTGTGAGAGCTGGATGGTCCAATCCCGATGGAAAATAAATCAAAGAGGCTGATGTTCATAAATCTGGGACTCAAATTTTATCGTTGTATATTATCGATCTTAGCATACCTCCCATGGTTCACAGTAGGTCTATTTGGAGGTATTTTGCCGTATTGGCAGTCCTACTTCTCCCAATAAATAAGAAGGCAGATAGGTTTTAAGGGTAAATTTGTCATTTATTCTAATTTTATCGATAATGCATGCATTTGTAGATTGAGAAAAATATGATTATATCTGTGTATGGTGCCGGTTATGTAGGCTTGGTTTCAGCGGCTTGTTTTGCCAAATTGGGACATGAGGTGATATGTGCCGATATCAGTGAGTACCGAATAGCAGAACTGAAAGCAGGTAACTGTCCTATTTATGAAATACAATTGCCGGAATTGTTGAGCGAGCAACAGCAAGCAGGTCGTTTGCGATTTACCTCAAATTTGAAGGATGCGGTTCAGCAAGGCCATGTTCATATTGTTGCAACCGGTACACCTAGTCTGCCGGATGGTAGTGCCGATTTGTCACAAGTGTTTGAGGTGGTTACTTTGCTGGCGCGTGAAACGAATAAAGACACCCTGTTAGTCACGAAATCAACGGTACCGGTCGGCACGGGAGATAAGATTGAAGCTCGGCTGCGAGACGAATTATCAAAGGCACAAAAATCTTATTCTATTGCGGTGGCATCTAATCCGGAGTTTTTGCGTGAGGGAACTGCCGTTCATGACTTTTTACAAGCCGAGCGTATTGTCATTGGAGGGAATGCGTCGGCCTTACTATTGTTAAAACAGCTTTATCAGCCATTGGTTGAGCAAGGCATTCCACTGGTTTGCATGTCTCGTCAGTCTGCAGAATTAACCAAATATGCTGCCAATACAATGTTGGCATGCAGAATCAGTTTTATTAATCAGGTAAGTCGTATTGCCGAAAAAGTAGGGGCTGATATTGATGAAATTCGAGAAGGCATAGGGCTGGATCATCGGATAGGGCCCTATTTTTTACAAGCTGGTATTGGCTATGGGGGCTCATGCTTTCCTAAAGATGTTCGTGCTTTGATGCAGACCGCAAAGTCTCTAAACGTAGATGATTCTTTATTTACAGCGATTGATACTATTAATCAACAACAAAAACACTGGGTTATCGAGCAGTTAAATCATCATTTCCAGCATGAGCTGCAAGGTCGTACCATCAGCATTTGGGGATTAGCGTTTAAACCTGGAACAGATGATATACGTGAAGCCAGTAGTTTGGTTATTATGAACGCGTTATTACAAGCTGGCGCCCGGTTAAGAGTGTATGATCCAGTGGCTATTCCGTCGGTACGGCCATTTTTTCTGGATAACCAAGCCATCACATGGTGTGATTCAATAGAGGAAACACTAATAAAAACGGTGGACGCATTAGTCATTGCAACTGAGTGGCAAATATTCCGGGAATATCCATTAATAAAGCTTGCGGCAATATTAAAGGATGCACCGATTATCGATGGTCGTAATTGTTTTGAATTGTCGCAAGTAGAAGCAGCAAAGATGGCTTATTATTATTCAGTTGGCAGACCGTTAATGATGTCAGGCAAAGAGGGGAAGGGTATTCACGATGCAGGTTAAAAAAGCTGTTTTTCCTGTTGCAGGGTTAGGGTCACGATTTTTACCTGCAACCAAGGCAAATCCAAAGGAAATGTTACCTATTGTTGATAAGCCGCTTATCCAATATGCTGTTGAAGAAGCGGTCAGAGCGGGCATCACTCATATGATCTTTATCACAAGCTCCAGCAAGCGTGCCATTGAAGATCATTTTGATAATCATTTTGAGCTTGAGATGCGTTTACAAGAGCAGGGAAAAGATGAATTGCTGGCCCTGGTAAAAAGCATTTCTCCTCCAGGCATACAGTTTACCTACGTTAGACAGCACCAGCCGCTAGGGCTTGGCCATGCCGTGCTTTGCGCCGAACATGTGATCGGGGACGAGCCCTTTGCTGTTTTATTGGCCGATGATTTGATTGATGATTCCCAAGCCCCTTGTCTTACTGCAATGACTGAAAATTTCAGACAAGATGGGGATTCTGTTCTGGCTGTACAGCCAGTTCCCTGGCAGGACATTCATCAATATGGTGTGGTTCGCGTTGCTGACTCATCTCAAAATTACTCAGTTATTCAGGCCATGGTCGAAAAGCCTGCGCGAGAGCATGCTCCTTCAAATCTTGCTTCCGTGGGCCGTTATGTTTTCACTTCAACCATATTCTCATGCCTTAAACAGACGAACGTTGACCATCGTGGTGAAATTCAGCTGACGGATGGTATTCAACGGTTATTGATTCAGGAAAAAGTGCACGCTTATCAATTTCATGGCAAACGCTATGATTGTGGTTCAAAGCTAGGTTATTTGCAAGCCACGGTCGCATTTGGCATGCGTCATACTGAAGTTGGCGAGGCATTTAGTGATTATTTGCAGCAAACTCAGTGTGAAAAAGCGGTTAGGAGCGCTATTTAGTGGTTTAATATGTTTAGCCAGTGAACAATTCCATTTTATGGGTATCTCTGGCAAAATCCAGTCTGACTTGATTATTCCAGCGAGGAGCTATGAAAATTCTGGTTGCAGTGAAGCGTGTTATCGATCCATACGTTAAAATACGGGTTAAGCCTGATCATAGTGGTGTTGAAACCCAAAACATCAAAATGGCCATGAACCCTTTTGATGAGATTGCTGTGGAAGAAGCGCTGCGGCTACAAGAACAAAAGCTGGCATCAGAAGTGATTTTGGTGACGATTGGAAGTGATGCCAGTCAAGAAACATTACGTCATGGTTTGGCTTTGGGCGCCGATCGCGCTCTTCTGGTGCGGACTAATGAATCATTCATTAGTTTGAATATTGCCAAAATCTTACAAAAAATTGTTCTGGATGTGCAACCCGAATTAGTGTTGATGGGCAAGCAATCCATTGATGGCGATAATAATCAGACGCCGCAAATGCTTGCTGCATTACTTGGATGGCCGCAAGCAACTTATGCCTCAAAATTATCCTGCAAGGCAGGTCACGTGGAAGTGGTCAGAGAAATTGACGGTGGTTTGGAAACTCTGCAATTGCAACTTCCCGCGGTGGTTAGCACGGATCTGAGATTGAATGAACCGCGCTATGCAAGCTTGCCTAATATCATGAAAGCCAAACGAAAACCGTTGGAAATCATTGAGCTTGATGCATTAAATGTGGCGTTAAAAACGCATGTTCAGGTATTGAATGTGACGCCGCCAGTAGCAAGAAGCAGTGGTATTAAAGTGAATTCTGTCAAGGAATTGGTGGATAAGTTAAAACATGAAGCCAAAGTGCTTTAAGGAGAAATTGTGAGTGCTTTAATTCTTGTTGAACATGACAATAAAACGATTCATTCCTCTATTCGACATGTGTTAGCAGCAGCATTGCAATTCACCGAAAAACCTGTTTTGTTGGTGATTGGCCATCATTGCCAAGCCGTCGCGGAACAAGCAGCAATACTTAAAGGGGTCAGTGAAGTTTGGCATGTTGATAATGCGTGTTATGAGCATCCATTGGCAGAAAATATAGCAACATTAATGGCTGAATTATCTTCATCGTTCACCTATTTGCTGTCCGCCTCTACAACGTTTGGGAAAAATATATTGCCGCGTGTTGCCGCGTTATTGGATGTTGTTCAGATTTCAGATGTGACTCGTATTGTCCATCCTGACACGTTTGAACACCCTATTTATGCGGGAAATGCTATAGAAACGGTCAAAGTACTGGATGAAAAAAAGGTGCTAACCATTCGGACAACGGCGTTTGATGCGGTGATGGAAGAACAAGCAGCTTGCGGAATTGAACGTATTGAAAAAGTGTATCAACCAATGAACTCAATGTTTGTTCGTCATGAGTTAAGTCAATCTTTTAGACCAGATTTGAGCGGTGCAAAAATAATTGTTTCCGGCGGGCGAGGTTTGCAAAGTGCGGAAAAATTCAAATTAATTGAAGAATTAGCGGATGTATTAGGCGCGGCAGTAGGTGCTTCCAGAGCGGCAGTGGATGCAGGTTTTGTTTCCAACGATTATCAAGTTGGCCAAACTGGTAAAGTGGTGGCTCCCATGCTTTATATTGCTGTTGGTATTTCTGGTGCGGTTCAGCACATGGCAGGAATGAAAGACTCCAAAGTCATCGTTGCTATTAATAAAGATGAAGATGCTCCTATTTTCCAAATTGCGGATTATGGATTAGTAGGAGATTTGTTTGAAGTGGTGCCTCAGTTGATTGAGCAATTGAAATGATAAATTGTCTTTAACTTTCTTTTTTTAAAACAGAGGGATTTTTTAAGATTAGAGCCTTATATGAACTCGACCGTATTGTCAAAGTCCATATAAGGCCCTAAATAGAATATTCATAAAGGATTCCTTCTTGTCCTTTGAGGAAAGAGGTGTGTCATTAAGTAAATAATGTATATGAATGCCTTTTTAAAAAAGAGCATCCAAGGAAGAGTTCAATTCTAAATGTATTTAGGTCCTAATCATCTATGTAACTTATAGGAGTATGCAATGTTAGTTGGCGTGCCAAAAGAAATTAAACCACAAGAAAACCGGGTTGGACTTGTTCCTGCTAGTGTTCGCGAAGTTATCCGGGTTGGCGGCCAGGTATTGGTTGAAAAAAATGCCGGCGTAGGCATTGGAATTACCGATGAACAATACCGAATGGCTGGTGCGGAAATTATTGATACAGCGGATGAATTATTTGCCAAAGCAGATTTAATTGTCAAAGTAAAAGAACCGCAACCCGTTGAATGTCGACGTTTACGTGAAGGTCAGACATTATTTACTTATTTGCATTTAGCTCCGGATCCCCAGCAAACTCGTTTATTAAAAGAATCAGGGGTAACTGCTATTGCTTATGAAACCGTGACTCAAAACGATGGTGGCCTACCGCTGTTGACACCAATGTCACAAGTGGCTGGGCGCATGTCTATTCAGGCAGGAGCACATTGTCTGGAAATGGCTCAGGGCGGCAGCGGTATATTATTAGGGGGTGTTCCGGGTGTTTCACCGGCCAATGTTGTGGTGATTGGTGGTGGGGTAGTTGGAACAAATGCCGTTCGGATGGCTATGGGAATGGAAGCACATGTCACGGTAATTGATAAATCATTACAGCGTTTGCGTGAGCTTGATTTTCAGTTTGGTTCTAAATTAAACACAATTTATGCTACTGCTGAAGCGCTAGAACAATACATTACTTCAGCCGATTTGGTGATTGGTGCTGTCCTGGTACCAGGTGCTGCTGCTCCCAAACTGGTCACCCGTAAGATGTTGCAATCCATGCGGCCTGGCTCTGTGGTGGTGGACGTGGCCATCGACCAAGGTGGATGTTTTGAAACCAGCCGTCCAACCACTCATCACGAGCCCACTTATGTTGAAGAAGGTGTGGTTCACTACTGTGTAGCCAATATGCCAGGTGCTGTACCCAGAACTTCAACGTTTGCCTTGAATAATGCCACGTTGCCTTTCGTTTTAAGTTTGGTGACTAAAGGGGTAAAATTGGCTTTACTGAGTGACGGCCATTTGCTTAATGGTTTGAATGTTCATAAAGGCATGGTTACCCATGAAGCGGTTGCTCGTGAACTGGGATATGACTATATGGCTGCAACGGATGCCTTGGCCAGTTAGAGCGTCGCAATAATATCGCCCATTGTAATCTGCTTACAATGGGTTGCAGTATTCATGAATATATCATCCGTACCCTGGTTCCTGGTTAACGCATGGCGGTAACCAGGTAGGAAGGGCAGCTAAAACAAATGTTCTTCTTGGCTTTCTTCGCCTTGTGCATTTAGAGTACTGGTTGAATCCTCTTCTGCACTGGGGACGTCTTCTTTGCGAAAATATTCAATAATGGCATTGTCCTGATTGGCTTGGGCAAGCAATCCTGTAGAGGGATTAATGCGTACGGCAACCACATTATCAGGTTGTTTTAGCTCGAGTTCAGGTTTATTTTTAGGGCTGCTTTCATAAAATCAATCCATACAGGCAAAGCCAGGGCAGCGGCGTATTCATGCAAGGAATGTGGGGTGTCATATCCTACCCAGGTAGTAACCACAAGTTCGGGATAATAACCCGCAAACCAGGCATCGACTTGATCGTTCGTTGTTCCAGTTTTACCAGCCAAATCCTGGCGATTCAATATGGTTGCAGCACGCGCTGTACCTTGCTGAATGACACCTTTTAAGGCGCTATTCATTAAAAAGGCAATGTCTTCTGGTATAACACGTGGTGCCATTATATCCGGATCGATGTTTTTATCGGCGCATGGCTCAGTGCAGGCAATTAATGGCTTGGCCTGCAACAGAATTTTACCTTCATTATCTGTGATATGGTCAATGAGAAATGGCTCTACCTTGAAGCCACCATTGGCAAATATGGCGTATGCAGCGGTAAGATCCATTGGGCTTACAGACAAACTGCCCAAAGCCAGAGATAAAGCATGCGGCAAATTTTCTCTATGAAAGCCAAAGTGAGTAATAAAATCAATTGCATAATCAATGCCAATGTCATCTAAAATACGAATGGATACCATATTGCGAGAACGAACCAACCCTTCTTTTAGACGTGTTGGACCATTAAATTTGCGGTTATCATTATGAGGACGCCATAAGTTGGCTTGGCTGGGATCATCAATAACAATAGGTGCATCATTGACTAATGTTGCCAACGTATACCCTTTATTCAGGGCTGCAGCGTAAATAAAAGGTTTGAAACTGGAGCCTGGCTGTCTGCCTGATTGAGTGGCACGATTAAACTTACTTCTTTCAAAATTAAATCCACCCACCAGAGCCTGGATAGCACCGTTTTGCGGGTTTAAAGCAACCAATGCACTTTCAACTTGTGGAATCTGGCTTAATTGCCACATGTCGTTATGATAACGGACGTAAACAATATCTCCTGCAGATACCACTTGTTTTGCTTGAGTCGGCGATTTTCCTACCCATCCTTTTTTAAGAGCGGGTCTTGCCCATGAAAGGCCTTGCCAAGGGATGGTAAAAGATTGCCCGCGCCGGGAGGTGGCCGTTGCCTCTTGTTCGCTAACCGTTAGAATAACAGCGGGTTCCAAATCATTGATGACCGGATATTGAGTAAGCAATGCATGCAGTTGATCAATGGAGGATGGATCAACCTCGCCAATATTGGCAACAGGTCCTCGGTAACCGTGTCGCCGATCATAGGCTAGCAAATTTTCTTCAACAACCTGATTTGCAACGATTTGCAATGATCCTGTAATCGTCGTATAGACTTTATAACCCTTTGTATAAGCATCTGGTCCAAAATGATCATACAATGATTGGCGAATCATTTCGGCGACATAAGGCGCATTGACTTCCACTTTAGAACCATGGTATCTGGCCGTAATAGGCTGGTTAATGGCATCGTGGTATTGTTCTTCGGTAATGTATTTTTCTTCAAGCAATCGTTCTAAGACATGATCACGACGTTTTTTTGCCGCCAGAGGATTAATGATGGGGTTTTGGGTAGAAGGAGCTTGTGGCAAGCCGGCAATCATCGCTAATTGGGCAAGATTAAGCTCTTTTAAAGGCTTGCCATAGTACACTTGGGCTGCAGCGCCAACCCCATAAGCCCGATTGCCTAAGTAAATTTTATTCAGGTACAGTTCAAGAATTTTTTCCTTGCTTAATTCCTTGTCAATTTTGATGGCAAGAAGAATTTCATTAAATTTTCGCAGGAAAGTTTTTTTGCGATTTAAGAAAAAATTGCGGGCGACCTGCATGGTAATAGTACTTCCGCCCTGGGATTTGGTTCCGGTTTTAATCATGCGTATGGCTGCACGTCCCAGTCCAAAAATATCAACACCCGGATGGTCAAAAAAGCGCTGATCTTCCGTAGCAAGTACCGCATGAACCAGTGTTTGGGGGATTTCGTCATAACTGAGAGGAATCCGTTTTTTCTCTCCATACTCCTGAATTAATAAACCATCTTGAGTATAAATTCGCAAAGGAACTTGCAATTGCACTGATTTTAAGGAGTCTACATTAGGTAGCTGGCTTTCCAGGTAAAGGTAAAGCAAGCTTATGCACACTAGAAATAAAAAAGATAAGCTTAATAGCGCCCAAAGGCCTTTACGCCAAAAATACGCGGTTTTTTCATTTAGATTGTGATCACTTTAAAAATGTTCATTATCCAGGAAAAAGTGCGCCATGGCTATCCCGCAGCCATCGCTTGATTTCCTGGCGTATAAAGAATTATTCAAAAAATGTCCACTTGCGTCAACTGTATTGTCTATTTTGTCCGCAATTATCTTTATAACCTGTGTTCATAGTCTAACGATGGAGAGCTAAAGCCTCGATTTTCTGCGCTTCACTGCTCACAGACTACGATGCATGCTGTGCTACAGTGTTCCAAAATCAAGGCGTTTAGCCTCAGCCTGGCAACACTTCAGGTTCTTAATTATAAAGTGTGCTGGGAACGTCGATCGACTTCTCTTTCATCTGCGCCTTGACGTTGAGACGCTCTAATAATCCCTGGTACTGGAAAAGCCAGGGAGGCTAATCCTAATGGTGCAAATAGAGTCCCACCATATCCTCTTCGACTTAAAAGTGGATGGAGGTGGGCAACTCTTGGTAATCTGGCGGCTGCTTGGGTTCTTTCCACATCTTCGTCAGACGATAACTCTTCGGAAGGTGATCTTCGATCAGGGGAGGCAGCCGTTGTGGGTGTTTCCGGTGCCGATTTAGTTTCTAATTCACTATGCAGTCTCGCGTTTTCTTCGAGCAGTTTGGCGTTTTCTTCTTGACGCTGCTGCAGTTCAGTTTCTTGAGAGTGAATGATTTGTTTTAATGCGGCAATCTCGGCCGCCTGAACAAAGGCAGTTATTTTAAGAGTCACAAGCGCTTGATCGTCGGTATACAACACATCGACTGTGGGCAGCAGCAGCTCATTGATCACATTTCCTGCAACGCTCCAGCTGGTGATAGGCCAGACACCTTTGATCAATCCATAATGTTGCGATGGCGTTGAATTATAATTTAACGTCACTTGAGAACCTTGCCGTGTATTCAATAAAAGCAACACATCGATGTAAAATTGCGTTAATTGTTTTTTAAAGGCCTCTGCTTGCTCTTCTTTAAAAGGAATCTTGCCGTCCACAACCGGTTTAATGAGTTGAATGACGTGCAATAGATAATTGAGTAATGGGCGGCGGGTAGCATCTGATGCAGTCGATTCGGCAATCAGTGCTTCTAGCCTGGAATTAATATCTTCACAAGATGCTTGTAATAAATCAGCGACCAGGCTTTCTTCTGGAATCTCGCGAGCGATGGCGGTCTTTCTGGCATGATAACGAACGATGGCAGTAACCAGGGATTTTAATAGATTTGGTAATGCGGACATATGGACTCCTTTTTATTCTGATATACGAGAAAAAATATTTTCGTATTTACTCACTATATTTTAATTAATATGGTAATAGCAAGGATAGTTTGAACAGTATCCAGTCAATATTGTTTCGTGATGTGAACTTATTAAAAAATTTCAATTTTTTTCAAGTTAAGATAAGATAAGCTGTATGGAAAAAATAGCCGGCTTCAGTTGTAGAAAGCCATAACATAGGCATTCACGTTTGGTCGTTTGGGAAAACGGTAGGATTTTCTAGGGCTTTTATGCTCAGTGAATCGCAGTACAGGGAGAAAAGCACGTGCTTAAATGGTTTAAATCCAGGCCGCGTAAGATGCTTGGCGTAGACATTAGCGCAACTTCTGTAAAAATTCTCGAAATTTCTATCTCTGGCGAGCGACATTGCGTTGAAGGGTATGGTCGGGCCGTGTTGCCGGAAACTGCAATGGAAGGCAATATAATTAAAGATGTTGATGCGGTGGCTGACTGCATTAGGAAAATATTGTCCAGCGAACACTTAACTTGTAAACAAGCCGCACTTGCTGTTCCAGATTCGGCGACTATTAGCAAAATCATTCAAATAAACGATGGTTTGAAAGATGAGGAAATGGAAGAAATTGTAGTCATGGAAGCAGACAAGCTGATTCCCTATCCAATTGACGAAATCAATCTTGACTTTAATGTTTTAGGGTCTTCTAGTAAAAATACAGCTATGTTGGATGTCCTTCTTGTAGCATCCAGGGCGGAAAATGTAAGTAATCGTGTAGAAGCAATCACTCGAGCAGGGCTTGAAGCCAAAGTGGTGGATGTAGAATCCTATGCTGTTGAGCGCGCTGCCCAGCTGCTCATGTCAGATTTGCCGGCAGAAGGCGTAAACAAAATCATTGCGATCATTGATATTGGGGCTGTATATACTCATTTTTTTGCCTTGCATGGATTAAAAATTATCTTTACCCGTGAAGAAGAGTTTGGTGGTCGGCAGTTACTAGAATCCATCATGCAACGCTATGGGATGAAAGCGGAAGAGGCAGCGGTTGCTCTGCAGCAAGGAACATTGCCAGAAGATTATGAAAAGGATGTTTTACAGCCATTTAGGGAGCTCGTTCTACTACGAGTAAAGCGCGGATTACAATTCTTTTTTTCTGCCAGCGACCATACTTATGTGGATCATATTTTACTGGCTGGTGGAGTGGCAAAACAATTAAATATTGCGCAATTATTACAGGAGCATATCAATATTCCAGCGAGTGTTGCCAACCCATTAAAACACATGGATTTTGCTAACGGAGTGAGTCGGGAGCGGGTGATGTCAGATTCTTCAAGATTATTGGTCGCTTGTGGGTTGGCATTACGAGCCTAGGCAATCCTTTCATGCACGGTAAAAGATTGAGTTACAAGCGTAAGAAATGTGAACAGATTGCAGAACACAATTTTTGTTGGCCATTTTAGTAGAATTCGAAATTACCTCTAAAGCAGAAACGAGGCTGAGGACAGACTGAATGACAGAAATTAATTTACTGCCATGGCGTGAGTTAAAACGGGAACGCGAAAAAAACAATTTACGACTTATCTTTTTTTCGGACTAGGCAGTGCTGTGGTGGTGGTATTTTTAATTAATATGTATGCAAAGCAGTTGATTGAGAACCAATCTTCTCGCAATCAACAGTTGCAAAATGAAATTACGACGTTAGAGAAACAGATTAAAGAAATTGAAGAAATTAAAAACGTGCGGCAGGCATTGATTGCCAGAATGGTTATTATCCAGAATTTACAAGCAACGCGCAGTCTTACTGTACGTCTCTTTGATGAATTAGTAAAAATAATGCCTGATGGCGTCTTTTTAACGTCTGTTGAGCGACAAGGAGATAAAATAATTCTATTAGGTTATGCTGAGTCGAACAGTAATATTTCTCAGCTGATGCGCCAGATTGAGCATAATAAATGGATTAAAGAGCCAGACCTGACGGAAATTAAAAAACAAAGGAATCTTCCTCACGTGTGGAAAATGAATTTAAACTCAGTTTTATTCTTAGTCCAAAATTTGATGGCCCAAAATTATGAATAATTTCAGTTTGAATGAACTGACGTTGGAGAATGTAGGGCAATGGCCAAAGAGCGTCAAAATAGGAGTCATTGCTTTTTTATCCATTCTAGTCGTTGGGATGGGGTATTGGCTTATTATTAAGAGTAATTTTGAACAATATGAGCAATTAAAAGAGAAAGAAGTCTCCTTGAAACAGGAATTTGAACTAAAACAGCATCAAGCTTCTAACCTGCAGGCTTATCGTAATCAAATGCAAATCATGCAGGAACGTTTTGGTAATATGCTCAAGCAGTTACCGACCCAAAACGAGATGCCTGGTTTATTGGAAGACATTTCTAAAACTGGAATTGCAAGTGGTTTGACGTTTGAATTATTTGCTCCCCAGCCAGAAGTGCAGCATGATTTTTACATTGAGTTGCCTATTAAAATCACAGTCGTAGGGAATTATCATCAATTGGCTGTTTTTTTAAGTCGGGTCGCCGCTATGAGCCGAATTGTAACTTTACACGATTTTATGATTGAAGGTGCCGCTACTGATAAGCAAAAAAGTGGCACAGGGGATCAATTAATCATGAAAATGACTGCCAAAATTTACCGGTATCGTACATTATGATACGAGTTAGGCTGCAAAGGTTTCATGAAAATACAAGGATATTAGGTATGTTTGCTCATTGGTTAGAATATTCGCGCAAACTCGCCATACCCTTGGGAAAATCTTTAAGCAAAAATTTAATGATAGGATTACTATCGATGACTCTTTGCGCTTGTGGGTCGGATGAAGACGAACTTCAACGTTATATCTATGCAGTGAAAACCAGGCCTGCAAAACCTGTTGAACCCATTCCTGAGTTTGAAGTACCGCCCAAATTCACATACCCTGAAGCAGAAAAGCGGCGTAGTCCATTTAAACCAATTGTGGCTGAACAGCAAGAAAATGATACCTTAGCGCCCAATATTCATCGCCCTAAACAACCGTTAGAAGCGTTTCCCTTGGATGCGCTAAAATTTGTCGGAATTTTAAAAGAAGGGCCAATTGTTTGGGGATTGATCAGTCAACCAGGAGGCTTGGTTTCGCGGATAAAGCCAGGTGATTATATGGGTAAGAATTATGGACAAGTGATTCGTATTTCTGAAGATGCTATTCAAATAGAAGAAACGATTAAAGTAGGGGAAAAATGGGAGAAAAAAATGATTACATTAAAACTGAATACACCTTAATGTTAGAACCTGTCTTTACAGTCTACTATGGTGGTTGAAATGCGTCGATTTTCTGCGGTCTGTTGCTCACATACTTCTATGTATGCTGCGCTACGGTCCTCTAAAACCAGCAATTTCATCTTAGCCTAGCGACTGTAAAGACAGGTCCTTATTTTAATTTCGGTTGCTCTTCTTACTGAAAAAAGCATAGCATAGATTTGCTTGGGTTTCTCCTTAATAAAAGGAGAATGATTCAAGATTAGTGAAACGTTGGATTTTTCGCGGTTCAAATAGGAGGCGGTTTTGCGCAGAATTATTATTGTATTTTTATTACTTTTAACAAGCTGTACCGCTCTCTATGCCCAAGATAATGCGCTGACGGCGGTGAAAGTAACTCCCATGCCGGATAACCGGGTCCGTCTTGATTTTCAATTTGCGCAACCACTCGCCCAGATGCCTGCCAGTTTCATTACTCAGAAGCCACCACGGTTGATTGTTGATTTTATTAACAGCAAAAATCAACTCAATGCGTCACAAGTCTCCCAAACAATCGAAATAGGTTCTTTGAAGCAATATAAGATTGTTGCTGTTGGCGATCGCCTTAGAGTCATCTTGGACTTATTGGATTCCATTTCTTATTCAGGTCATGTTGCCGGCAATGTCTATACACTGATGCTGCGAGGAAAAAGCCAGGGACTTATTTCAAAGCCTAAAGAAGTATTTGTAACCAATCGGCCGGTTAATGCACGCTACAGCATTACTAATATTGATTTTCGCGGCAGTGAAAATCAGGGAGGACGGCTTATTGTCAATTTGTCCGATGCTGGTATTCCCATTGAAGTCAGTCAATCTGGAAAAAAAGTGATGGTTGACTTTAACAGTACCCGGCTGCCACAACGTCTGCAAAAGCGCTTTGATGTGATTGATTTTCACAGTCCTGCCCAGATGATTACTGCCGAACAGGATGGTAAAAATGCTATAATTACCTTGTTAAATAAAGGGGATTATGGTCATTTTGCTTATCAGGTTAATAAACAATTTATTGTGGATGTATTTCCTCTTACTGCTGAAGAAATACAGGAAGCAAAATTAAAGAAAAAAGTATTTACCGGTAAACGAATTTCTTTAAATTTCCAAGATATTCAAATACGTGCGGTTTTACAGCTATTGGCTGAATTTACCGGGATAAATATTGTGGTTAGTAATCGGGTGGAAGGCAACATTACCTTACGGCTGAATGATGTGCCTTGGGATCAGGCGCTGGATATTATTTTGACCACTCAAGGTCTTGATAAGCGGCAAGTAGGAAATGTGATTTTAATTGATAAAGCAGACGTGTTTGCTGCTCGGGAGAATGAAGAATTGCAGGCGCAGCAGGCTGCAAAAAAATTAGCACCTATTCGTTCGGAATTGCTGCAAATTAATTATGCTAAGGCAGCGGATATCGCAACCATGCTTAAGGATAAAGATAATTCTTTATTATCCGATCGTGGTACTTTAAGTGTGGATACCAGGACCAATACCATTTGGTTGCAGGATACAGGTGCACAAATTGATGAAATAAGGGAGCTTGTTAAACAATTAGACGTGCCAGTTAAACAAGTTTTGATTGAGGCACGTATTGTGAATGTCACTAAAGACTGTGCTGAAGACATTGGAGTCCGCTTTGGTGTCTCAAGGCCAACGCATTTAAGTGGTACACTGGAGGGTGCCAACGCCTTGGCTGGAGGAACTCCAGCGGCGGAAGTGCCTATTCCCGATCGTTTAAACGTCGATCTTGGAGCGTTGCCTATTGATGCTTCGCCAGCCTCAGTTGGGATTGCGTTGGCAAAATTGGGAAATGGTGTATTACTGGATTTGGAATTATCCGCCTTGGAAAGTGAGGGGCGTGCCGAGATTATTGCTAGCCCACGTTTGATGACAACCAATCAACAGGCTGCCGTGATTGAGTCCGGTGAAGATATTCCCTATCAGGAAGCAACTTCTAGCGGAGCAACGGCAGTAGCCTTTAAAAAGGCGGTGCTGAGTTTGAAAGTAACACCGCAAATTACACCGGATGGCAAACTGTTAATGGATTTGCAAATTAATCAGGATTCAGATTCTGGCAGGCGAGTTCAGGGTGTTCCTATTATTTTAACCAAATCCATTGAAACCAATGTGCTGGTTAATAATGGTCAAACCATTGTTTTAGGAGGAATTTATAAACAAGACACAAATAATTCCATTACGCGCGTTCCATTTTTAGGGGAATTGCCTGTGGTGGGAAATTTATTTAGTCGCAGCCAGGCAAGAACGAATAATGAGGAGTTGCTCATTTTCATTACTCCTAGGATAATAACCAACAATTTGTCGATTACAACCATAGAAGGGCCACAACAGCGTTTTGCCCGTGGCGTAGAGCTGGACAAATTCGGCAAGCCGGTTGCTCCCATGCAGGTCGTAGAGCCACCGCTTCCAGCAAAAGCGATTGTTCCAATAAGGCCATGGAAGCGTTGAGTTAAACAGTGATAATTTATAATGTAAACAGACCCTACTCATCATCAATAACAATAAATAGGTATTTTAAGTAATTTGATTTTTCTTTCGAGTGTTAAGTGTAAATGTGAGTTTTTTGTCGACACACGGGTGGGAAAAGCAATAAAATAAGAACCATTATTTTATTGGCAACGGGTAGATAGATAAAAAGAGGTATGTAATTAAAAATGAGCATAGTTAAAGTACGTAATATATTTCTAATAGGGCCTATGGGGGCTGGAAAAAGTACAATAGGCCGTACTTTGGCAAAAGAGCTCAAGCTTGAGTTCTATGATACGGATGAAGTCATTGAAGAGCGTTCAGGTGCGGATATTTCCTGGATATTCGATGTGGAAGGAGAAGAAGGGTTTCGCCGCCGCGAACAAAAGGTGGTCGAAGAATTGACACAAAAAAAAACATTGTCTTGGCTACGGGCGGAGGGGTTGTGATGACCCCAGAAAATCGCAACGCATTGGCTGCACGTGGAACTGTGATTTATCTTAAAACATCGTTGCAGCAGCAATTTGAGCGCACCAAGCGTGATACGAAAAGACCATTGTTGCAGACGGATGATCTGGAAAGCCGTCTGGAAATGCTACGTGATGAACGAGAGCCTTTCTATGAAGAATTGGCTGATATCAGCTTTGAAACGGATAAATTAACGGTCAAGGCTGTCGCAAATAATATTATTAAATACATTTATGGCGAAATCTGATGTTCATCGGCAGTTGATGATTCAACTTGTAGGCCATGAATACCCCATTTATATTGGTTGTCATTATTTGTCCGATGTGGAGTTATTGCGTCGGCATGTGAAAGGCAGCCAAGTGTTGATTGTCAGTAATGAAACGGTTGCGCCACTTTATCTCAAGCCAATACAGCAAGCTTTTGCGACCATGCAATGTGACACTGTTCTTCTTAAAGACGGTGAAGTCTATAAAAATCAGCAAAGTCTTAACCGTATTTACGATGCTTTAATTCATTACGGTCATCATCGTGATACGACGCTAATAGCGTTGGGGGGAGGAGTGATTGGAGACATAACCGGTTTTGCCGCGGCCACTTATCAGCGTGGTGTCAGATTTATCCAACTTCCCACCACGTTGCTTGCGCAGGTCGATGCTTCGGTTGGAGGCAAAACGGCAATCAATCATCCTCTTGCTAAAAATATAATTGGCAGTTTTTATCAACCTCACGCGGTTATTATGGATGTAAATACATTATTTACTCTGCCTGAACGCGAGCTGTATTCAGGGTTTGCCGAGGTGATAAAATACGGGTTTATTGCAGGGGGTGAATTTCTGCAAATGTTATGTCGGCTGTTGGAAGCGGGAATTGAATCCCTGACTACAGAACAATGGTCGCAACTCATTGCTGGCTGTTGTCAAATAAAAGCCCGTATTGTAGAGGAAGATGAACACGAAACTGGACAACGAGCTTTATTAAATCTTGGCCATACGTTTGCACATGCTTTGGAAGCCTATACTCATTACCAGCGTTGGCGGCACGGTGAAGCGGTGGCGATTGGTTTATATTGCGCCGCCTTATTATCTCATCACTTAGGCCATCTGCAGCATGCTCATGTTGTTTTGCTGGATGCTTTGTTAGCCAAGGCAAATTTACCAAGAAGAATTCCAAAAGAGATTGATTTATTAGCATTGCATCGTTTAATGTTTAACGATAAAAAATATCAAACAAGCGTTTGCGCTTTGTATTGATGAGAGCGCCAGGAAATTGTTATTTGGATGATAAGGTTACGGACGATTGCCTGCGTCATGCATTAATCAGTGCGGTTGAAGGAGAGATTTAGAATGAATGGTAGTAGGACAGTTCAACATGCCAAAGAGCTATCAGATAATCACGCGAGCCTATTTAAACCAGCGTCCTGGCTTACAAAAATAGAATTCATAAATCAGTTGGTTTTGGGCACAAATGTTTTGATTTCCGTGCTAGGCGAACAGGGAGGAGGAAAATCTTCTTTTATTGAGTTATTGCAAATGAATCTTGATAAGCGTATTCGAGCGCTTTCTCTTGCAGTGACTCCTTTATTTGACTGGACGCTGTTTTTATCGCATTTGCATACCTCATTAGGTTGTGAACATGAAACCACGTTAAATGAACTGATTGAAAAAAGCAGGCAAAGTCAGACACATACGTTGGTGATCTTGGATGATGCTCAATACTTGTCTGAATCGTTTCTTGACGAATTATTAAATGCTTTACAGCAACAAGGGCCGCAGGGTTATTTTCATCTTTGCCTTGTAGCGGATGGTTCGCTGACTGCTGTATTGAATAAACTGGAAGGTAAATACCAGGATATGATTCACAGCATTGAATTAGGTCCTTTGAATGAAAGTGAAACCAGGGCTTATGTAAAACATCGTCTATTAGCTCATCCTGAATTTATAACCGATGAGCTTCTTAAACAATTTTATCAATTAACGGAAGGAAATATTGTCGGTATTAACACTCAAATGCCAAGTTTTTTAATTTGATAAAACCAGCCCCTAAAAATAGGCGCTATTTACGCTTGCCTATGGTTGCTGGAGTAATCGTTGCGGCGTTAAGCATTGCTTTTATATTGCAACCTAATAGCCCGCCAACGCCATCTTCGACTGAGCCCGTCATAGAAGTTGCATTGCCTCCGGAATTTCCGGAAGTTGCTCAGGCTGACGTTGCACTGGCCAGTGAAATACCGCCTTATGATGTTGCTGCGTCCAGACAATTTTTGCAGCCGACTGAACTGCGTCGCGCTGAATTGATTGTGTCTAATAATGAAGAGGATGATATAACAACAGATGATTTTGTTGTCATGGACAAGGTGGTTGTTATTCCCAAAGTCATCCAGGCGAAAGCTGAGCCAGTAAAAGCAAGGGAGGTAAAAACGCTGAATACCCAAGCATCGATATCTACCGTTAAACAACAAAAACCGGTTTCTGTAAAATTGGCGTCTATGCAAGATCATTATACGATACAATTGCTTGCCAGCCATAGCAGAGCTAAGCTTGAACATTTTGCCCAACTGTACCACATTAAAAATCAGTCCAGGATCCTTCGGGCTAAAAAGCCAGATGGGGTATGGTATGTCCTCACATTTGGTGATTATCACCAGCGGGATGCAGCAAGACAAGCCATTATGCAACTGCCGCAAGGGTTGGCAAAATTCAAACCTTGGGTACGCTCATTTTCCGAGCTGCAGAATATTGGGTAAGCCAGACAAGATAACCAACGATGGCAAGGCCGGTGTATAGCAGCATGAGTAAAGCATGGAAAGGCAATTCTTTTTGCCAATATATCCATGCGTATAATGCATCGGCCATAAACCAAAGAACCCAAGTTATAATGATTTTATAGCACATCAGCCACTGAGCGATGAGACTGATGGATGTGGTCAGGGCATCGAGCTTGGCAATATTGGAATCTGAATAAGTCGTTAGCAAATAAAAAATGACTAGATAAAGGAGCATTCCAGCCATGAGTAGAGACGTTCCTTGCTTATTGGTAAGGCGGGTTATGGAGCGTTGTTTTCCCTGCGAGTTAAGAGATTGTGTCCAACGATACCAGCCATAACCGGCACTTAAAAATAAAAAGACTCCAGACACATATCGGCATAAATTCCTGTTTGCCAATAGAGCCATCCGTTCAGTGCTGTAGCTAATAAGGCAATGGCCCAAGCCTTGTTATTTTGGCGAATAAAATAATACGTTGACAATAGAGAGGCGATGGCCCCTATTAAATCATAAAACATATAGATCCCTTCGACGGCATTATCCGTGCAGAGGTTCAATGGGTTTAATCTCAGCCTGAATGTCTAGGGCCTTATATGGACTTTATTTCCTTGCACAGGAGATTAAAAGCGTTATATAGAAACTTGTATTATTTTACCTTATTACCAAGCATCTGGGAAATTAGGTTTTTTTCTGCTAGTCTTTCATCCTTAAGGCCTTATTAAGGAGAGTAACATGTATAAAAAAGTATTATTTGCAACCGATTTTGATGAAATTGGAATCAATGCAGCTCACAAAGCTAAAAAAATTGCCGATGAAAATAAGGCAGAGTTAATTCTTGTTCATGTGGTTGAACCAATACCTGCTTATGCTTATCCTGGTTTTGCTGGTTTTGCTGAAGTGGAAGTTTCTATACGTGAGCAGGCAGAAAAAGAACTCAATAGTCTGGCAGAGCGTTTGAAGGTAGATAAAAAAAATCGGTTTCTTGAATTTGGCTCCACAAAAAACGAAGTATTGCGAGTGGCTCAAGAAAATAAAGTGGATTTGATTGTTACGGGAAGCCATGGCAAGCATGGCCTGGCGTTATTACTGGGTTCAACCGCTAATGCTATTTTACACGGGGCAGAATGTGACGTATTGATCGTACGCCCTCGCAGAAGCTAGGGTTTATTGAAGTTTCGAGCTAAAATTTACGCCGTGCCTTGCGCGGGCGGAAATTTATTTTTTATGATGGATTATGACGCTGTTTGAAAGATGGATTTCCGTCTGCGCGACTATGACCCTAATAAGGCATAATGTTTCGTATGTTTCATGTAGAGACATACGGTATAATAATTCTTTTTGTTGTTAGCTAGGATGAAATTACTGCGAGGTGTACAAAACATACCAGCTTTTTCGGCTGGAACGGTGGCAACCATAGGAAATTTTGATGGTGTGCATCTTGGTCATCAAGCCTTATTGCAACAAGCACGCGCTCAGGCTGATTCCATGCAGCTTCCTTTGCTTTTGGTATTATTTGAGCCACAGCCTAATGAATATTTTCATGGAAGCCAGGCGCCAGCACGTCTTTCCAGTTTACGAGAAAAATTGCATATTTTACGCCAATTTAGAGTGGATTTTGTTATTTGCTTGAAGTTTAATCAAACATTGTCTTCGATGTCGCCTGTAGAATTTGCTAAACGTATTATATTTTCTCTTCTCAATGTTAAGTTATTATTAATTGGTCATGATTTTCATTTTGGCAGCAAGCGTGCAGGGGATGTTAAATTGCTGACGGAAATAGCCAGTCAACAGGCAAGTACGGTGCAAATTTTTTCTGATTTTACGATGAGTGATGAGCGTGTAAGTTCAACCAAAATTAGACAGGCCCTACACGATAATTGTCTACAACGGGCTGCCAAATTATTAGGACGGCCTTATAGTTTATGTGGCCGAGTGGTAAAAGGTGATGGACGTGGCCGCCAATGGAATATTCCAACAGCAAATTTGGGGATGCACCGGCCGAATTTGCCTCTTAAAGGTGTATTTTGCGTACAAGTAAAAAGACAGGGCCGACCTATATTAGCAGGTGTGGCGAATCTTGGTTGTCGACCAACGATAGGCGGCAGTAAAAATGTTCTTGAAGTTCATCTGCTGAACTTCAATGAATCGTTGTATGGTGAGCTATTGGAAATCTTTTTTCTGCATAAGTTGCGGGAGGAAGTAAAATTTTCTTCCTTGGAAGCTTTATTGGCGCAAATCCACGATGACATTGCGGCAGCAAAAAGGTATTTTGATGAAAATAATAAACATTTGATCGTTGCAGAGTAGAACCTGATGGCTGAATATAAAGATACATTGAATTTACCCCATACCTTATTTCCCATGAAAGCAAATCTTGCTCAGCGAGAACCGCAAACATTGGCTGAATGGGATGCACAGGCAATTTATGAAAAAATTCGAATGGCCAGGAAGAACGGAAAACGTTTTATCCTTCATGATGGACCCCCTTATGCAAATGGCCATCTGCATTGCGGTCATGCCTTAAATAAAATTCTTAAAGACATCATCATTAAATCAAAATCCTTAAGTGGCTATGATGCGCCCTTTAAGCCGGGTTGGGATTGTCATGGTCTACCCATAGAATTGAATGTTGAAAAAAAGGAAGGCAAGGCCGGGGTTAAAATAAGTGCCAGTGAATTTCGCCATAAATGTCGAGAGTACGCTGCCGGCCAAATTGATATTCAAAGAAATGAATTTAAACGCTTGGGAGTATTTGGTGATTGGTACCATCCTTATGTGACGATGGACTATATTTACGAAGCCAATATTATTCGTGCTTTGGCCAAAATTATTGAAAATGGCCATCTACAGCAGGGATTTAAGCCAGTACACTGGTGTATTGATTGCGGTTCGGCACTGGCAGAAGCAGAAGTGGATTATGAAGAAAAAACCTCTCCTTCCATTGATGTCGCTTTTTTTGCCGTGGAATCTGAACAGTTTCTTGCGAAAGTAGGGCGTGCTCTGCTGCTGAAGCCATTGATTGTCCCAATTTGGACAACCACACCATGGACACTGCCAGCCAATGAAGCCGTTTGTCTGCATCCTGAATTAGAGTATACGCTGGTTGATGCTGGTCATCGGTATTTCCTAATTGCTCGTGAGCTGGTTGAAACGGTGATGGGACGATATGGAGTTGAGAAATTCACACTCTTAGGCCATGTCAAGGGGGCTGTTTTCGAACGCATGATGCTGCAACACCCATTTAATTCCCGACAAGTACCCATTGTACTTGGTGAGCATGTTACTACTGAATCTGGAACTGGTTGTGTGCATACCGCACCTGCTCATGGCCCAGATGATTATCTTGTTGGCAAACGTTATGATCTGCCACTGGTCAACCCAGTCATGGGAAATGGCTGTTATGCAGAGGATGTGCCGCAATTCGCCGGGTTACACGTACTGAAAGTAAATCATCAGATATTGGAAGTATTAAGAGCAGGTGGAACGCTTCTTCATGAAGAAATGACTCGTCATAGTTATCCTCATTGCTGGCGACATAAATCACCTGTGATATTCCGCGCGACGCCGCAGTGGTTTATTGCTATGGATAAGGCCGGTTTACGTCATCATCTCTTAAAACAGATTGAGAAAGTCGACTGGATTCCAGACTGGGGAAAAGCTCGTATACGGTTGATGGTTGAAAATAGGCCGGACTGGTGTATTTCAAGACAAAGAGCTTGGGGAACTCCCATTCCTTTGTTTGTGCATAAATCCACACGAGAATTACACCCGCATACTGTCGTGTTACTGGAAAAAATAGCCAAACGCGTTGATATTAATGGAATTGATGCCTGGTTCGACTTGGATGCAGCTGAACTTTTGGGTGAAGAGGCTCAGGATTATGAAAAAGTAAATGATACACTGGATGTATGGTTTGATTCAGGGGTATCCCATTTTTGTGTTTTAAAGCATGGAGCTGATTTAGGTTTTCCGGCAGATGTTTATTTTGAAGGCTCCGATCAGCATCGCGGTTGGTTTAATTCATCGTTAACAACAGCGGTGGCAATGTATGGTGAGCCACCTTATAAAACGGTATTAACGCACGGTTATACCGTCGATGCCGAAGGTAAAAAACTATCAAAATCAAAAGGCAATTACATTGCTTTGGATAAACTGGTTGAACAACATGGCGCTGACATTTTGCGTCTTTGGGTTGCCTCAACGGATTATCGGAATGAAGTCAGTATTTCAGATGAGATCATTAAACGGAATGCCGATGCCTACCGACGCATTCGCAATACGGCCAGATTTTTGTTAGCCAATTTATTTGATTTTGAGCCGAAGCGCGATAAAGTGCCAGCGGAAGCATTGGTTGAATTGGATCAGTGGGCTATAGCAAGATGCCGGCAGTTGCAACAAGAGATCATTGCCGCTTACGAACAATACCATTTTCATGTGATTTATCAAAAAATTCATAATTTTTGTGCAGTTGATATGGGCAGTTTCTATCTTGATATTATCAAAGATCGCCAATACACGACCCCTGTGAATAGTAATGCCCGCCGCTCTTGTCAAACTGCCATGCATCATATTGTTCATGCGTTAACTCGATGGCTTGCTCCTATCTTGTCATTTACTGCAGAAGAAATCTGGAAAGAAATACCTGGAGAGCACAGCGAATCAGTGTTTCTTGAACAATGGTATGCTGATTGGCCAGAACTCTCAGAGTTAGCAATGGACGACTGGCAACAACTGCAGGTTATTCGCGATGAAGTCAATAAGGCGTTGGAAAACAAACGTCAAGAAGGGATCATTGGATCAGCTCTGGCCGCGGACGTGGTTGTATTTGCCGAGCGCTCTGCTTATTCATTGTTGGTGCGTTTGGGTGATGAGTTGCGGTTTTTATTGATTACGTCTTCGGCTGCAGTGCGTCCTTTGGAGGAATGCCCGGCCGATGTTGTCTTAAACAAGGACTTAGGCGTGGCAATTCAAGTGCAGGCCAGTGCTCATACTAAATGTGCTCGTTGCTGGCATCGACGTCCGGATGTTGGAGAAGATGTTCATCATCCTGAATTATGCGGACGCTGTGTGGATAATATTAGCGGCAATGCTGAGTTGAGACGATTTGCATGAAAAAATGGCCTTGGTTTTTATTAAGTCTGACGGTTATCTTAATCGATCAGGGAAGTAAATATTGGGCAATGCACACGTTATCTTTTTATCAGCCTTTCCCAGTCATACCTATGTTAAATCTAACCCTGGCTTATAACACAGGAGCGGCGTTTAGTTTTTTAAGCAGCACAGGGGACTGGCATCGTTGGTTTTTTGCTGGTTTTAGCGCTCTTATGAGCATTATTCTAACGATTTGGATTACTCGAATTTCTCCTAAGGCTTTTTTGCAATTGATAAGTCTAAGCCTGATTCTGGGAGGAGCATTGGGTAATTTAATTGACAGGGTGATGCTAGGGCATGTGATTGATTTTATTGATGTATATTACCAAAACTACCATTGGCCAATTTTTAATTTAGCTGATAGTGCTATATGTCTTGGCGCAGCATTGTTGCTTATTGATTTATTTAAAAATCGTTAGATGCTATACGGTTTCCAGAGCAGGTAATTGCTTGCTTTCAGGGTTAAGAATACTGACCGCGGCAACGGCTGGCAGATTAAAAAAATGTTCGGCTTCTTCCCATTCAATTTCAGCAGGGAATAAGCGCAATAATGGCAGGCATTTATTTAATAAAGTACAAAATGTTAAATTTGCAGGGTATGGTCTGACATGATGACATCCCAACGACATGGCATGCATGGCTTCTGAAAGTGTAGCAACGCCAGGAAGGTAGTTGATTGAATAGATGTTGGCTGTCTGAGCGATGGCTGGCATAAATCCCGGGCTAGTCACGAAATCTACCCCAGCTTGATGGCAATTTTCCAATTGCTGGGTATCAATGACATTGCCTGCACCAATGCGCAAACTAGGGAAATCATGAAGTACTTTGGTTAGCAAAGCAGGATCGACGCTATTGATTTCAACGACAGAAAACCCGGCTTCTGCAATGTGACGAAGCTTGTCATATAAAAGGCCGTCAACATCAAGAGTAATAATAATTGATTGATTACCAACCAGTTTATCGATCATCATGGTCTGTTCACTAACAAGCTGCAATGTCCTGACATGTTAGAAGACTTGCTATAACTTGGCAAGTCTTCTATAAATTTTTCTCGGTTGTCTCATGGCAGCTTGGATAGTGCGAAGCACTATCCGGGGGCATCGGGCTGTGAAACCCTGATTATCGCTTTGCGTTAACCAGGCTACAAATTACAAATTTGTTTCTGTTTTTACTGACTACCGTAAGGATTGGTGGATAAAGGATTGGGTCTTGGCGCAGCCGGTGTATGTTCCTTAGTTTTATCTATTTCCAGTATGGAGCCACTCATACCGGCTGCAAATCGTTCCATGGCAGATTGTAAGGTGCTCATCACTCCTCGAGGGATGGGTACTCGCATCAGTGCTTGCCAGGTCCGGTCTGGAATTCTTTCGCCGGGCTTTAATTGCATTAATCCATGCTGTAGTTTTGTATCCTGCACATTGGCGTATTTTTGTTGCAATACATCGATGATTTCTTGAGGTAAGGCGTTCCTGACAGGTTGCAAGATTTTCATCATTTGAGTATGGTGAGAGGGACTTGCGGCAGTCTTTGCCGGGGTGGTCGGTAAAGGGGTCATTTTAGGCGGAGTGGGTGCCATGACAGGTGCCATCGTGGGGGATGAAGATAATCCCCGTGAAGGTTGTGATTGAGCCAGCGTGGCTTGCACTTGTTGCTCCAGGATAGCTTGATTTGCTCGTTGTGCCTGAATTCTTGCGACCACATTGGCGAACTCCATGATTTTTTGTATCTGAAGTTGTTGCTTTTGGAAAATGATGTCTTTGTGGTGCTCGTTTTCTCGATGTTCTAGCCCGTTGTTGTGTTGAATCAAATGTTTTACTGTAGCACGTTCTTGCGGTCGTAAGCTTTTACATGCCTCGTAAGCGGCATGTTTTTCATCCACGGATAAATCTTTTACATCCTGTCCTTGTTTGATAAGATAATATTTTCCTTCATATTCAACAATTTGTTTTTTCTCCTCACGAAGCATTCTGGCCATATCTTTCGGAAGAACAAGTTCGGCCTCGTCTAGAGAGGTCACGGGACTTCCTGAGCGATTGCAAAACACTTTGTCGCCGTTAAGTACAGATTTTAAGTCTTTTAAGGTAGCAACATGCAGGTTATCGGCTGTGCTGTCTTCAATCTTGGCTCGAGCAACCTCTAATAATGGTGTTCCTAAAAACTCTTCTTCAGCAAGACCTTGACGGACGTGAGTTGCGTCGACCACGCCATCATGCATGCTTCCTAAATCTACAAGTTTTTGAATTTGCCGGGCATTGATGTCCATTTTTTTAGTAAGTGCTGCGATCTGATCGTCAATTTTTGCGTGAAGAGGTAGTTTTTCTTCTTCGCTTAAAGTATGGAAATCTCTGCCGTTTAATAAGTCATTTATATTATTTTCTGCTTCTTTGGCGCTATTTTGATATTTTAAATATCTTAAGGCTATTTTTTCAGTTTTTGCTATAAGCGCATCCATTCCCTTGTTCAATTCTTTCAATTCTTCCAATGAATTGAGGTAGTCAATTTTTGCTCTCTCATAATCAGCGGCGGCGGTGGCGGGAGCAGCTGACATAGCTTGATTGGCTTTTTCAATTGCTATTTCCTCTTTCAACAGCTTATCAATGTCTTCTTGAATGCGCTCTCTTAATTCTTGTGCTTTGGCATCACGCTTGCTCATGAAATAAAATAAAAGCAAAGCGATTAAACGATGCCGTCTAATTTCCTCGTCACGTAATTGCTGTTGCAGTTCTTCTTGCAAGGCAATTGCTTCAGCGATTTCAGCACCAATGACTTCTTGGGTGGTTTCACCAGCAGGTGATTTTAGAAAATCAATTAAATCATTTGGATTTTTAAAACCATATTGGCTTGCATAACGGGCAATTAAGTCTGGAGAAGTTTTTTCTGCTTCTCGATTTTCTGCCTTTTTAGCGGCACTTTCGCGGATTCCAGCTTCGATGCGGGCAAACCATTGCTCAAGACCAGATGCTGTTAATTCAACTCTACGCCCACTCTTGGTTTCAAACCATATTCCTTCGGATGGTTCGGCTCGATGAGGTTCTATGGTAGTTGGAGTTGCTGCGGGTGTTTTGACCATGAGGAATGCCTCTTTAGAAATATTATTATAATTATACATGAAAAATTGTTTATATAAAAATCATATTGTCTTTAATGTGTCATTTTTGAGAATGATTGTGTTGTTTACCAACATTGGGAAGCCGTTCCGGTAGGACTACCTGCAGGTCCGGTAGCAATCCCTTTGACCCCCAATTGATTCAAAGTTAGTGTTTGGCACAGTGTATCGGCGGTTGCCTGAGCGTTTCTTGGTGTGGCTTGCAACGTATAAGTGCTCGTGGTTGGATTATTGATTGCCAAAGTATACCATCCTTCAGGAGACACTGCGGAACTTAATACATCCGTGGCATTCCCAGTACCGATGGTAGCGGTTTGATAAGTATGATTTTCGGAATAATAACGTTCCATACGACTTGCCAAGTCTAATAATGCGGACTGGCCGTCACTGCGTCGCGCTCGGGAAATGTAATCTCGATAGCTTGGATAGGCAATGCTGGCCAAAATGCCAATCACAACAAGTACGATCAATAATTCAATGAGCGAAAATCCTTTCTTCACTATATTCTCTCAGCCTTACATTAAATGACTTATATTAGGGCTTGACTATTTGGTTTGCAATGAAATAGCAACTACTTTCTTTCGTCAATGGATGTAAAACGGCTGCAACTGGTATTCAGGCATTCAGACTGATAAAATGCCTTATAGAATGGTTACAAATTTTACTGGTGGAGTTAAGAGATGCGCAATCAAAGAGTTGTGAGTTCGAAGCCAGTATATTTTCAGACATACTTTGATAACGTTTTAAATCAATTGGATTATTATTAATGACATCACATTGTGGGTATATTGCCTTGGTGGGGCGGCCAAATGTTGGCAAATCCACTCTTCTCAACCGAATATTACAGCAAAAGATAAGCATTACATCGCGTAAACCCCAAACAACCAGACACAGCATCCTGGGAATTCGTACCGAGGGAGAAGATCAATTCATCTACGTTGATACGCCTGGAATTCATCAGGGAGTAAGTAAAACCATTAATCGCATGATGAATAAAACAGCCATTGGGGTGTTGCGCGATGTGGATGCAATTGTTTTTTTAATCGATGGAATTCATTGGAAAGAAGAGGATCAAAGCGTTCTGGAACTGATAAAAAACGTTAAGGTACCGTGTTTTCTGGTGATTAATAAAGTGGATAAAATTATAGATAAAGCCATCCTATTACCCCGATTACAAACGTTAAGTCAACTCCATGATTTTACAGCAATCCTACCCTTGTCAGCCAAAACAGGCACTGGTGTCGATTCATTGCAGCATCAATTAAAAACAGTACTGCCAGAAGGGCCTCATTTGTTTGGTGATGATCAATTGACGGATCGTCCCACCCGTTTTTTATGTGCAGAATTAATTCGCGAAAAAATATTTCGTCTTTGTGGTCAGGAATTACCTTACTCCACAACGGTGGATATTGAAATGTTTCGGGATGAAGAGTCTCTTGTACGTATCCATGCGCTCATTTTGGTGGACAAGGAAAATCACAAGCGCATGATCATTGGCGATAAAGGCAGTAAATTGAAGGATATTGCCAGTAGCGCACGATTGGATATGGAGAAATTATTAGGTAAAAAGGTTTTTTTGCGTTGTTGGTGCAAGGTCAAGCCCGGCTGGTTAGATGACGAACGATTATTAAAGCAATTAGGTTATGATCATTGATGCGCTGCATGCCTGGGTATTACATAAACGTTGGATAGGCGATACTAGTGCGCTGGTGACGTTTTTTACCTTTGAACAGGGTATTATCACGAGTACATGTAAGGGAGGACGTACACCTAAAAAGCAAGCCTTGCTGCAGGAGTTTACCCCGTTATGGCTGGCGATTAACCAGCAGGGGAACCATTGCTACGTCCGTCAGATTGAAATGATGACTGCTCCTTTGCAACTAACAGGACATGGGCTTTTTGCGGCTCTTTACGTGAATGAATTGCTTTATTATTTTTTACGTCCAAATGATGAATCTGCAAAACTTTACAAAGCTTATGAGTCACTATTAAATGCCTTGCTTGTTGCGCAGGACCGTATTGAAATTGAAATGGCTTTAAGACGTTTTGAATGGATGTTGCTGGTTTGCTGTGGTTATTCGATGTCGCTGACGTATGATATTGATGGAAGACTTATTTTGGCGGATCGCTGCTATCAGCTATTGAATGGTGAGGGGTTTGTAGAAGCGAAAAACGGCGTTTCAGGCAGGCATATTATTGCTTTTTCACAAGATAAATTTGATGATGTTGAAACATTAAAAGCAGTAAAATGGATGATGCGCCGTACTATTGAATTTGTCCTGGATGGGAAACCTATTAGATCACGAAAGCTATATCAATCATTAAGAACATAAAAAGACGGTGATAAATGAAAAAAATATACTTCTTGGGGTTAATATTGACCATATTGCGACGCTACGTCAGGCGCGTGGTACCCGTTATCCTGACCCGGTTCAGGCTGCGATAGAGGCTGAAGAAGCAGGAGCAGATGGGATTACACTGCATTTGCGTGAAGATAAACGCCACATACAACCGCGAGATGTCCGCTTAATTAAAGAAATTTTGCAAACCCGAATGAATCTTGAAATGGCAGTAACAGAGCCCATGCTGGATTTTGCTGAAGAAATTGCTCCGGCTCATGTTTGTTTCGTGCCTGAAAAACGCGAAGAGCTGACCACTGAAGGCGGATTGGATGTTGTCAGTCATTATAAACTTGTAGAACATGCCGTAAAAAGAATGCAGGCGATGGGAAGTGAAGTATCCTTATTTATTGATCCCGACATCAAACAGATTGATGCTTCTCTTGCCGTAGGAGCTCAGGCTGTTGAATTACATACGGGTTGTTATGCGGAGGCTGCGGCTAAAGAAGAGCAGCATGAAGAATTGAAACGTATTAGACAAACAGCTGAATATGCTGCTAAGCTGGGATTGATTGTTAATGCTGGTCACGGTTTGCATTATCATAATGTTAAACCGATTGCGGCTATTAATGAATTGAATGAGTTGAATATTGGCCATGCGATCATTGCCAGAGCCCTGTTTTCTGGCTTAAAAGAAGCTGTAAGATCCATGCGTCAACTGATGCAGGAAGCAAGATAGAAACACCAGGTCTGAATAAATCAGCGGCATTTGCAACCGTAAAACAAATGATCAACAGACCTCACTTATATGAGAAATTATGTCAATGACTGATGCGATTGTTATCCGCCTTACGGGTGATTCTGGGGATGGCGTGCAATTGGTTGGCGAACAGCTAACCATCACGGCAGCACTGGCTGGTCATGATGTGCGAACATTGCCTGATTTCCCAGCAGAAATTCGTGCGCCCGCTGGAACAGTCGCCGGTGTGTCGGGTTTTCAGCTGGCTATGGCTGAACAAGCTGTGTTTACTGCTGGGGAAACATTGGATGTGCTGGTGGCGTTGAATCCGGCCGCATTAAAAAATTCTTTGCCGTATCTAAACCATGGTGGGTTATTGATTGTTAATGAAGACAGTCTGCAAGCGAAAGATTGGGAAAAAGCAGGAATTGGTCCAGAGTTTCTGCAAGATGCACAACAGCAGTATCAAGTGCTTTGCTTACCCTTAATCACCAATACCTTAAAGGCTGTAGAAGCATTGGATTTAAGCCATGCCCAAGCAAAAAAAGCAAAAAACTTTTATGTGTTGGGGCTGGTGTTGTGGTTATTTGATTTGCCTTCTGACCACTGTCTTGCTTTTATTGCCAGAAAATTTAAATCAACACCGCAAATCGCTAAAGCCAATGAGCTAACCTTACTTGCTGGCTATAATTATGCGATGACTTTGGAGTTAAGTCGCCGTCAGTACATGTTAGGACAAATGAATCGGCAGCCTGGCAATTATCGTCAAATCACAGGCGTTGAAGCTGTGGCTCTTGCGGTTGCTACGGTTGCTGTATGCACTAAAACACCAGCCCTGGTTGCAGGATACCCCATCACTCCAGCATCGGCTATTTTACAAGAATGCGCGCAGTTAACTGATTTTGGTGTCAATCTTTTGCAGGCCGAAGATGAAATTGCTGCGATTTGCGCCTGTATTGGAGCAGCGTTTGGTGGACGCTTGGCATTAACTTGCACATCGGGCCCTGGTCTGGACTTAAAAAGCGAAGGTCTTGGGTTGGCGGTGGTGACTGAGTTGCCATTGGTGCTGGTTGATGTGCAGCGTGCTGGTGCCTCCACGGGCATGCCCACTAAAACAGAACAGAGTGATCTTCGTCAGGCAATGTATGGCCGACATGGAGAGGCGCCTTTACCAGTCTTGGCGGCTATTTCTCCTGCTGATTGCTTTGCAACGGTTATTGAAGCATTTAACCTTGCAATTAAATACATGACCCCTGTTATTGTTTTATTAGATGCTTATCTGGCAAATGCGGCTGAGCCGTGGGAAATTCCTGAATTAAACTCACTGAATATGCCGACTCTTGAGTTTAATCGTTTTGCTAAACCATATCAGAGAGATGACTATTTGAGTCGAAGCTGGAATATTCCGGGCACTCCGGGATTCATTCATCAACTGGGTGGATTGGAGAAAGAAGGGGAAGATGGGCACGTCAGTTATGATGCGAAAAATCATCAAAGGATGGTGGACCTGCGTGCAAAAAAAATAGCTGATATTGCCCGCGAATACCCGGCTGTATGCATTGATGGGGAACCTCATGCGCCTACCTTGTTAATTGGTTGGGGCAGTACGTATGGTAGCCTTAAATCTGCTTGCAAACAATGTCAGAACGACAACATCCCTGTGGCATTGGTGCATTTACGTCATTTACATCCATTACCGGCCGAACTTGGTGATATTTTAAAGAATTATAAACAAATCCTGGTGGCTGAACTAAATACAGGTCAGTTATGCGATATATTGCGGGCCAAGTATTTGAGGGATGTTCAGCCAATTCTTCAATGCAATGGCCAGCCTTTTACGACGACCCGTCTCGTGGAGGCTATTAAAGCGCATGTTGGAATCGTTAGCCATGAATGAAATAAATTACAGTCGCGATGATTTTACTAATGATAATGAAGTTCGCTGGTGTCCAGGATGCGGAGATTATGCCATTTTAGCTGCCTTGCAACGCGTGTTACCTGAGCTTGGCTTACCTCCGGAACAACATGTATTCGTGTCTGGTATTGGCTGTGCTGGTCGTCTTCCTTATTACATGAATACGTATGGACTGCATACTATCCATGGCCGGGCAACGGCTGTGGCGACAGGCCTGAAAGCGCTGCGTGATGATTTGTGTGTATGGGTCATCACGGGAGACGGCGACGCTTTAAGTATTGGTGGCAATCACTTGATTCATTGTTTACGCCGTAACGTCAACCTCAATATTTTATTGATTAATAATCAGGTGTATGGGTTAACAAAAGGCCAATTTTCACCAACGTCACAACAAGGGCAGGTCACAAAAACCTCACCGATGGGCGTTGCTGTTCAGCCCATTAACCCTCTGGCTTTGGCGTTATCGGCTGGAGCCAGTTTTGTGGCGCGTGCTGTCGATAAAGATCCTAATCATTTGGCGGAGATTCTTAAACAAGCTTACGAACATAAAGGATGTGCTTTCATTGAAATTTATCAGGATTGCAATATCTTTAATCGGGGTGCATTTGATAATTTTGCTTTAAAAGCTAACCGTTCAAAAAATACGTTAGCATTAAAGGAAGGGTTTCCTTTATTGTTTGGGGAAAACCATGAGCATGGCCTGACGTTGGCGGATGGGATGCTGCAACGGGTAGATGCTGAAAAAGCAAGTGACTATCAGCATGATCCTGCTAATTTTCTAGCTGCAATGCGTCTTGCCTGCCTCACTTATCCTGATTATCCGGTACCTTTAGGCGTATATTATCGGGCACAAAGGCCATTGTTTAGCTTAGACGGCGAGTTTAAAAAATCTGAACAGGATCTGGAACTATTATTTCGCTCAAAAGCAAGCTGGCAGCAGCAATAAGCAGAGTAAGACCCGTACCATTTAATTAACAAACGCCTTCGCAAGGTGACTCAAAATTTTTTTTCCTCTCCGCGCAGGCGGAAATGTACTTCTTAGGATGGTTTATGACTGCGTGTGAATAATGGATTTTCGCTGCCGGAAATGACACAAATAAAATACAATCAAGGCATGACTTTGCCTTGTAACAGTATGTATTCAGGTTAATTTTTCTAAGAGGTTGTCAATATTCTGACATTTTATAACTCTGTACATGACAAAAAATCTGTCATGCCCGCGCAGGCGGGCAACCATCTATCAAAATAATCCAATACCCAAATCAAGCCACTGGGGATTGTTTTGCTCGATAAGGTTTATTTTCCATTGTCGGTTCCATTTCTTGATGCGTTTTTCTCTAGTTATCGCTTCGTAGACATCCGAATGAATTTCATAATAAACCAAGTGATGAACATTGTACTTTTTGGTGAATCCTTCAGCCAAGCCTTCTTTGTGTTGCCAAATTCGTTGCACAAGGTTACTTGTTATGCCGGTATATAGGTTCCATATTTTTTACTGGCTAATATGTAAACATCATATTGTTTTTCTTCCATGTTTCATCCTACAAGTAGCATATTTACAAAACATGTCATTCTCGCCTTGTTCCAGCCAAAATACACGTTTAAACTATCCTTCAACTCGTTGATACACTCCATATAACCTCCTTTTGGCGATCGAGATTATATGATTTTCATTGTATGTCAGCGAGTTATCTTAATTTACTTCCGTGCCAAACCAGAAATGGTGGCCCGCCTGCGCGGGCATGACAGATTTTTTTGTCATGTACAGAGATTTTATAAGAAAAAAGAGGACGACACGTTGTCCTTTGCAAAAGACAACGTGTCGTGGGTTTTAATCGCGACCGGAAAAGGCGCTTAAAAGATTCAGCAGGCTGATAAACAAGTTGTATATTGAAACAAACAACGAGACCGTTGCAGAAATATAGTTGGTTTCACCACCATGAATGATGGCGCTGGTTTGCAAAAGAATCAAGCCAGATGAAATTAATATAAATACAGCAGAAATTCCAAGATACAAGGCTGGAATTTGCAGGAATATATTAGCAATCATTGCCAGCAGGGCCACCATAACAGCAACAAATAGAAAGCCTCCCAGATAGCTGAAATCTTTGCGTGTGGTTAAGGCATAGCCGGACAACGCAAAAAAGATGAGGCCAGTACCGCCCAGTGCGGTGGTAACAATTTGCGAACCATTTGAGAAATTTGCTATATAAAAATTCAAGATGGGCCCTATGGCATAACCCATAAATCCGGTAAACGCAAATACGCTGACAAGTCCCCAGGCACTATTTCTTAGGGCATTGGTAAGAAACATCAAACCATATACTCCAACAATAAAAAGCAAGGGATTGAGAGGACGTGCATTCACTGCAAATGCAGTATAAGCAGTTAAGGCGCTGAAGAGAAATGTCATGCCCAGCAATAAATAAGTATTTCGTAATACCTTATTGCTGGCAAGAACGGATTCTGTTCTGCGGTTTAACACGGAAACGTCATTTCTGTTCATGTGTAACTCCAGATGATTTATATTCTATTTTAGCATAGATATATAGATAAGGGCATTTTATTACGATATCAAGTTTATCGGGATGATTTTTTGTTGACAAGTGGGTCTTAACCCCCAAAACTTCATATTGAATCAATAGTATGTTGTAGTTATCTAAAAAAATAAAGCTACGCCTATTCAGTTAGTTACCACTGGCTAATTAAATTTTAGAGGATTTATTATGTCTCGTGTTGCGGTGATTCAAATGGTTTCATCAGCCAACGTCAAAAACAATCTGAATCAACTTTCCGAATGGTTTGCTGATGCTCGAGATGAAGGAGCCAAATTGCTGGTTTTACCTGAAAATTTTGCATTTATGGGGATGAATGAAAAAGATAAATTTCAGGTTGCGGAAGACTATGGACAAGGTGAAATACAACAAAAAATTGGCACACTTGCTAGGCAATATCAGCTATGGGTTATTGCTGGCACGATGTTATTGAAAACGCAAGGAAATCGCTTGCGATCAGGGTGTTTGGTTTATGATGACAAGGGCATTGTTGTTGCACGTTATGATAAAATTCATTTATTTGATGTGCGGGTATCCGAACAGGAGGCGCATCAAGAATCCTTAACCATTGAACCAGGTAGCGACGTTGTTGTGGTCGACACTCCAATAGGGCGAGTAGGGTTGAGTGTTTGTTATGATTTGCGTTTTGCGGAATTATACCAACAATTAGTAATGAAAGGGGCTGAGCTTTTTACAGTACCATCAGCGTTCACGGCAATCACTGGCAAGGCACATTGGGAGGTGTTACTCAGAGCGCGTGCTATTGAAAATTTATGTTACGTTCTTGCAGCGAATCAGGGTGGATTGCATGAAAATGGCCGAAACACTTATGGGCATAGCATGATTATTGACCCTTGGGGACGTATTTTAAGCAGGCGGCGGCAGGGGACAGGAATGATTGTGGCGGAGATTGATTTACAACAATTACATCATATGCGTCAGGAGTTTCCTTGCCTTGATCACCATGTATTATAAAATATATTCATGTAGGTAGAATTTATGAAGTTAACAACATTAGCTATTGCTAAAGATATTTTATTAAAACCGGCGGCATTAGATGAATCTGGAATAGAAAAACTGATTCATTCCATGATGGATCGCTATATTGATGATGCAGATCTTTATTTTCAAAGCTGCAGTTATGAATCTTGGTATTTGGAAGATTCCCAAGTAAAAAGTGGCAGTTATTCCATTGATCGCGGCGTTGGCATTCGGGCCGTCAGCGGTGAAAAAACAGGTTATGCTTATTGCGATGATATTTTATTACCAGCAATGGAGCGGGCAGCGGATGCAGCACGTTCCATCGCATTCAGCGGTGGTAAAATAACACCTGCCATTAAAGTGGCTACTGCACCCGTGGTGCGTTATGCAGGTCAAAATCCCATTGAAGGCCTGAGCAAGCAGGAAAAAATTGCTTTGCTTGAAGCGATTGATAAAGAAGCAAGAAAGCTTGATCCCAGAGTGATTCAGGTCAATGCTTCGCTAAGTGGATGTTATGAAGTGGTTATGGTCGCTGGTATGCATAGTCCAATGATTGCCGATATCAGACCGTTGGTAAGCATCAATGTCAGTGTGATTGTTGAGCAAAATGGACGCCGAGAATCCGCGCGTTCTGGCGGTGGTGGTCGAGTGGGCTATTCGTTTTTTCTGGAGCAGGAAAGAGCACTGGAATATGCACGGGAGGCGGTGCGGGAAGCGTTAGTAAACCTTGAGGCAGAGGATGCCCCGGCAGGCATGATGCCGGTGGTATTAGGTCCAGGTTGGCCTGGCGTACTGCTGCATGAAGCGGTGGGTCATGGATTGGAAGGTGATTTTAACCGTAAAGGGTTGTCCGCGTTTTCTGGGCGTTTGGGGCAAGTAGTGGCTGCTCCTGGGGTGACGGTGGTGGATAATGGAACCCTTGAAAACCGCCGAGGTTCACTGACGATGGATGATGAAGGCACACCAACCCAATGTACGACCTTAATTGAAAATGGGGTACTCGTGAATTACATGCAAGATAAATTAAATGCCAGACTAATGGGCATGCAGCCCACAGGAAACTGTCGTCGAGAATCCTATGCTCATGTGCCGATGCCCAGAATGACAAACACTTATATGTTGGCAGGTTCCCACGATCCAGAGGAAATTATACGTTCTGTGCAAAATGGTTTATATGCTGTCAATTTTGGCGGTGGACAAGTGGATATTACGTCGGGGCAATTTGTATTTTCGGCGAGTGAAGCTTATCTCATTGAAAATGGTCGCGTCACAAGGCCAGTGAAAGGGGCAACTTTGATTGGGAATGGCCCTGAGGTCATGAAAAAAATCAGCATGATAGGTAATGATTTGAAACTGGATGGTGGCATTGGTGTTTGTGGCAAAGATGGGCAGTCTGTGCCCGTTGGTGTTGGACAGCCGACTTTAAAGATCGACGCATTAACCGTAGGTGGAACTCGATAGTATCCATGCGTTCTTTAGCTCATGTTCTAGATCTTGTGGGTGAGTCGCAAGGCATACTCTGCAACAACGCCGGATAAATGGCGGAATGTCGAAGTCACGTTTGTTTTCATGCGTGGTCTTGGGGACACTGAAGGACAGTCTTGACTGTAGGAGAAAAAGGGATGCAGTCTGGTCCATTAAAACATTCAATTTGTCATCTTTTATTAAAACATGAACAGCAAAATGGCGGGCGAATTTATTTACGGCAACCCAAAGCTGGTGTTTGGCATGAGCTAACCTGGATGCAGGTTATGCATCAGGCACGTCAAGTAGCGCGCTTTTTGCAAACGTTAGCGCTTAAAAAAGGCGCGCATGTCTCTATTTATTCTAAGAACTGTGCGGAATGGTTTATTGCCGATTTTGGTATCACTTTGGCCGGTATGGTGAATGTGCCTTTATTTCCTAATCAGCATAAAGACGGCATTGAGTATGTGTTGAATCATGCGGAAATAGAACTCGTTTTTATTGGTAAACTGGATAAGCATGTCGAAACACGAAAATACATTCCTGAGAAATTCAGGACGGTGAGCTTTGATTATCACGCGCATTTGAATACGACGTATCGTTGGCCAGATGTGTTGACCGGTGAGCCGCTGCAAGACATTGTTTTTCCAAAAGCAGAGGATGTTTATACTATTATTTATTCTTCTGGTACTGCCGATACTCCAAAAGGTGCTGTCTATACGCATGAAGCCATTGCGAATTATTTGGCCATTTTTCCTGAGGACATACGTCGGACAACGGATTTACAACATCATCGTCTCCTGTCTTACTTGCCGCTTGCCCATGTGTATGAACGTTCAGCGATTGAATTGGCAAGCCTTGCTATCGTCAGTGAGGTTTCCTTTGTTGAAAGTCTGGAAACGTTTGCAAAGAATTTGCAGGAGGTGAAGCCGACATTTTTTGCGGCTGTACCTAGAGTGTGGGGCATATTTCAACATAAAATTGAGCGAAAATTACCTAAAACCCTGTTAAATGGTCTTTTGAAAATTCCTTTTTTGTCAGGGTTTATTAAACATAAAATCAAACATCAACTGGGTTTGCAACGTTCAAGAGGCAATATTTCCGGAGCATCTCATTTACCAACAGCAATCAATGACTTTTTTGAAAAGTTGGGCATTCTCATTCAGGAAGGATATGGACAAACTGAAAATTTTGCTTACGCGACATTATCGTTATTGAAAGAGCGCAAACGAGGATATGTAGGTACACCGCGGTTTCAGGTTGAGATAAAAATAGGTGATAATCAGGAACTGCTGATGAAATCCCCGTGTCTTATGGCGTGTTACTATAAGGATGAAATGGCAACTAAGAATGCTCTTGTTGAGGATGGCTGGCTGCGTACGGGAGATATTGCAGACATTGATGCAAAGCAACGAGTTAAAATATTGGGTCGCTTGTCAGAAAATTTCAAAAATCAAAAAGGGGAATTTATTGTTCCAACCCCAATAGAAAAAAAGGTTTGACTAATCCGATGATTGAACATTTGTGTTTGGTTGGCCGGGAGTTGGCAAGCAATGTGCTCTTGGTTTCATTGAACCAGAAAGCACGAAAACAGCCGAAAAGTGAAGTCAAAGAAAGCTTGCAGAATACCTTGCGTGTTGTTAATGCAGGCTTGAAGAGTTATGAAAAAATCAGTCATATTTTAGTGGTTCAGGACGCCTGGACTACTGAAAATGATGTGCTTACACCGACGTTGAAAGTAAAACGGCGTGTTATTGAAAGGCGATATCAGGATTTTATTCATAAGGCTGTTGCACAACCAGAAACGATTGTATGGGAATATACTCTTCGCGCTTGAGTTTTCGGCTATGTTGCAAATTCGCTCAGCTTCAGTCATATACTGTGGTGTACACTCCTTCGCCTCGTTTATTTGCGCCTTGCCGAAAACCCAATTGCTGTGAATATAGTTACTCTTGCTTCATCAGTTTGGTTAATAAGGCACTTATCTCCTGAATTCGTTCTTCATGGGTTGTACTGTCTAAGATAAATTTTAGCCGAGTTGGTCCTTCCATTTTGTAGCGTTTGGAATGAAGCTGAATCAAATGAATTAATGCTCCTGCATTAATATTGGGAGATTCGAGAAATTCTATTTTGCCATTTTGATCCATGGCATGAAGACGGGCAATTCCTAATTGAGCAGCTAATAATTTAAGTTCAGTTATCGATAACAAATACTTGACTGGTTGAGGCAATACACCGAATCGATCAATCATTTCAATTTGTAACTGGTGTAATTGTAATTTGTCTTTGGCATTGGCAATGCGCTTATACATGATTAATCGCATGTGGATATCCCCAATATACTCTTCAGGAATAATGGCGCTTAAGCGCAGGTCAATTTCTGGGCCTGGATGCATCGGTGCAGACAATTCAGGCGTCTTCCCTTCTTTTAAATCATGGACAGCTTGATCCAGCATTTCCATAAATAAGTTAAATCCGATGGCATGAATATTGCCGCTTTGTTCTTCACCCAGCAATTCACCCGCACCACGTATTTCAAGATCATGGGTCGCCAGGGTAAATCCTGCGCCTAAGTCTTCTAAGGACACAATGGCTTCTAAACGTTTAACAGCATCTGGCGTTAATAGTTTTTCATTGGGGGTTAGCAAATAGGCATAGGCTTGATGATGAGAACGCCCAACCCGGCCACGCAACTGATGCAGCTGTGCTAGTCCGAATTTATCCGCTCTATCAATGATGATGGTATTGGCCGTTGGTATGTCGATGCCTGTTTCAATGATGGTGGTGCAAACCAGAACGTTAAAACGATGATGATAGAAATCCGACATAAGGCGCTCAAGTTCGCGTTCCCGCATTTGGCCATGCGCACTGCGAATGTTTGCTTCTGGCACTAACGTTTGTAAATCCTGGCAAATACGCTCAATGGTTTGTACATTATTATGTAAAAAAAACACTTGTCCGCCACGAAGAATTTCACGCAAAATGGCTTCGCGCAATACGGAATCATTTCTTTCCTGCCAAAAGGTTTTAATAGCCAGCCGTTTGGCGGGCGGTGTGGAGATTAGGGAAATGTCACGAATACCGGCCATGGCCATATTTAAGGTGCGGGGAATGGGGGTTGCAGTCATGGATAGGATATCGACATGCGTACGCAAGGATTTAATATGTTCTTTTTGTTTTACGCCAAAACGATGTTCTTCATCGATGATCAATAAACCAAGATCACGGAATTGGATGTCGCGCTGAAACAGTTTATGAGTGCCAATGACGATGTCGGTTCGTCCATTTTTCAAGGTCTCAATGACTTGTTCTGTTTCTTTGCCACTACGGAAACGGGATAATAATTCAATTTGAACAGGAAATTCGGCAAAACGATCACGAAAGGTTGTAAAATGCTGGCCGGCCAGAAGCGTTGTGGGAACCAGAACGCAGACCTGTTTACCATTTTGTACGGCAATGAAGGCAGCTCTCATGGCCACTTCGGTTTTGCCGAAGCCAACATCCCCGCAAATCAGGCGGTCCATGGGGCGAGAAGAGCTCATGTCTGCAATGATTTGATGAATGGCTTGTTCTTGATCGGTGGTTTCTATAAATGGAAAACCACTGACAAAACGCTGATAGTCGTTTTCGGGCAATTGATACACATACCCAGGTTTTGCTTCTCTTTTAGCATAGAGATCAAGTAATTCGATGGCCACGTCATGAATTTTTTCCGCGGCCTTCTTTTTTCTTTTTGCCATTGATCCGTTCCCAGACGATGCAGCGGGGCATGTTCGCTGTCTGCGCCTGTATAACGACTGATGAGATTTAGTGAGGTAACAGGAACATAAATCTTATCATTACCGGCATAAGCGAGTACCAGAAATTCATTGGTGTTGCCACCGCTTTCAATGAGTTGCAAGCCTTGATATCGTCCTACACCAAACTGTAAATGAACCACTGGTGCTCCTACTCTAAGTTCGGCCAGATCGCGAATGATAAGATCGGGGTCGATGGTTTTTTGCGAGCTTCGTCGCTGAGGGATGCTTTGTTCACCAAATAATTGAGATTCTACGATGATGGAAATGGCAGAATCTATCAACTCGGCGCCATATATCAACGGGCCTGTTATTAAATTAATAGGTGTGTTGTCCTCAATAAAATCAAACCATGACGTCTGGATTTTGGGTATAATATTGCTTTGCTTTAGTAAGTCTAGTAAGACTTCTCGACGGCCTGCACTTTCTACGACCAATAAATGACGGCGGCCACTGTCTGAAATGAAATCAGCCAAGCGCTGCAGAGGCTGTGCGTTTTGACGCTCTATTGGCAAAGAAGGAGCATGGTCTATGTTAAAATTAAAGGCTCCTTTTTTTTCACTTGGGCAGTGTTGAACCTTTAACGAAGAATAATGATTGACGTTGGTGAATAATTCAGTTGGGTTTAAAAAGCAATCGGATGGGTTAAGAATTGGGCGATTAATATCATAACGGCGCTGCTCATATCGAGTATTGACCTCCTGCCAGAATTGTTCAGCTTGTTCAGCTACGGCCTCAATCAAACAGATTGTGGCATCATGAGGTAAATAATCAAAAAATGTGAAAGTTTCTTCAAAAAAAAGAGGTAGATAATATTCAATACCGCTGGGATATTGATGATTACTAACCGCTTCATATACAGGACATTGACTGGGATTTCCTGTAAATCGTTCGCGAAAGGCTCGGCGAAAATGAGTAATGCTTTGTTCGTTTAAAGGAAATTCACGCGCCGGTAACACCTGAATCTGATTTATTTTAGCGATGGTTCGTTGCGTTTCCGGATCAAATTGACGCAAACTGTCTATGACATCATCAAATAATTCGATGCGAAAAGGAGTTTGACTGCCCATCGGATAAATATCAATCATGGCTCCGCGTAGGGCAAATTCGCCATGCTCAAGCACTTTATTGACGCAGTGATAGCCTGCCTGTTGCAGTTGCTGACGAAATAATTCGGTATCCAACGTTTGCTGCTCACGGAGCACTAAAGCGTATTGATTTAAAAACTGTGGTGGACATAAGCGATGCATCAAGGTACTGGCCGCGCTAATGATGATGGCATTGGACGTTTGCTGCAGGCGACTTAGGCAATACAAACGTTCGGAAATAATATCCTCATGAGGAGAAAATTGATCATAAGGCAAGGTTTCCCAATCTGGAAACATTAATAATTCTGGCTCGTGTTCCTTTTTCTCAAGAAAAAAGTCTAGTTCGGCCTGAAGTTGCGTCGCGCTAAGATTATCTGGAGTAATGAGTAATTTTATGCCAGATTGAGCCTGGCTATATTCCGCCAAGATCAAGGGTAAACTGCTGCCATACAGTTGTCCCCAAACTTGCTTCGAACGAAGATTTTCACGAAGTAATATTGATTTAGCCATACCTTACGTCATCACTCATTTTTAGGGGGAGAGTATATCGATTAAATGATTCATCTTGTAGTCTGAGTCGTGTAGAAATAAAATTTAAAGATATTTTTTATATATAATGTGAATTAAGTGCGTAAATATGATACAATGATGATCGCTTATAAGTCACTATGGAACATATTTAATTTATTTTTAATGGACATACAGACATGGGTAAGACGATTGATAAAATACTGTTTCCTAAGAGAGAAGGGTTATCGGGGACTGATAAACCATGTGCTGTAGTTTTAAGCTCTCCTTACGATAGAGTGGGTGATCCTGCGGTACGATTCGGAGGTGTAGTTGATGCGCTTAGTGAGATTGGTTATCGGATTTTAAATAAAAATCAATTGTTTTTTGACATGATTTCGGATGGGGATGATTTCATAAAAAATTTTAGACCCATTTTTCCGAAAGATCGAAAAAAAGGCATCACCCTTTGGTTAGAAGCTCATGGTACACCGGGTTGGCTTTTTGCTGGAGAGCCTTCTTTGGACGCTGAAAGCAAAGCCGTTAATGAATTTGCTAATTTTGTTAAACGGTTGGAAAAAACACTCAATACTTCTGTCATCAATGTGGTATTAAGTTGTTGTTATTCCGGTCTTGAATACGTTAATGATGAAACCGGCCAAATATTTGTTTCACCGGCTCGACAATTAAGTAAATTATTGCCTGACACAGACGTGATAGGATTTATTGGTGTAAATACGAGTGCAAAAATTACTCATGTTTATGAACAACGACCCGATGGGAGTATGCATCCCACGATATTATCCTTACAAGAAGGAGCTGTCTTATTTGCTAACGGCCTGATCCTCGATGCGCCCAAGAAAGCATTATTTTTTGATGATGTAGCCATTCCTCTTGCCATTGCTGAAGCCTCTGGTATCATCCGCGGTGGTGTATTACCGTTTTCTTTTACTAATGACGTAACTCATCATGAATCGGATGCTTTTGAAGACTTTAAAAGTGCAGATGATGAAGAATCAGGCTGTGCAAGCCGGCCATTGGGTACGCAAGGGACGTCGAGCCAGAGGCATCGATTTTTCCCAGCAAAAACTCAGGAAAGAGCCGTTTCAGCACCAATAGCGTGTATGGAAATAGCTTCTGTACCAGATATAGATGAGGCTTCTGTTCCGGCTCTTCCTACAGCATAAAGTTAGAACCCGTCTTATGCGGGACTAAAAGCCTCAGCTCGGCGACTCTGAAGACAGGTCTTAATAGGGGATGGGCCGACTTTGTAATAAATAACTGGCAGCAAATCCAGTTAATAAACCAAATAAATGCCCTTCCCATGAAACGCCTTTTTTACCTGGAAATACGCCTAAAAAAATTCCTGCAAAATAATAAGCACTGATGACGCCTAAGAGGATAGCGGTGAGAGTTCCTTGTTGATAAATATCACTCACCAGCAGAGCCCAATAACCGGTAATGAGGGCACTTGCTCCTATGTGTAATCCAGAATGTCCAAAACACCAAAGTAACAAGCCGCTGCCGATGGTAATAAAGAGGGTAGCTTCAATATAAAAGTTTAAGCCGTTAACCAGCAAGAAGTTACTTAAGACCACCAGAGGAATGGAGTTAAAAAAAAGATGGTTAAAATTGGCATGCAATAGAGGAGCAAAAAAGATTCCGGGAATGCCACGCAAGTGCCGCGGAAAAATACCTAAATACAACAGCCGCCTATCAAGACAGCTGATGAAAAATACCAACCAGAGTATCAGCAGGATCATGGCTAATAGTTTAAAATTCATCTGGGTTTGGGCAATAATCAAATCAAGACTGGCGTTAAGTTGGTCAAGCATTTGCATCATTCACATTATTTTATTCGGGAGAATCACGCTCTTTTTTATAAATAATACCCTCATCCTTCTTTTGCTTTTGATTGCTTTGGTACTGTGGCTATGGTTCGTTCCGGCACAAACAGCAGGGGGTTCACATACGTTTGATTCATGATCATGGACCAATGAAGATGTGGGCCTGTGACCCGGCCGGTCATGCCAACGGTTCCAATGAGTTGCCCCTGTTTGATTTGCTCTCCTTGTTTGACGTCTATTTTTTTTAAATGAGCGTATAAGGAAAATATCCCCATGCCATGATCGATAATGACGGTATTGCCTGTGAAAAAATAATCGCCTGCCTCAACGACTTTGCCTGGACTAATGGCCGTGACCGGGGCGTTTTCAGGTGCTGCAATGTCCAAGCCGGAATGTGGGGCACGTGGTTGTTTATTATAAACCCGTTTGAGTCCAAACTGACTGCTGATTGGGCCATACGCCGGTGGGATGAATCCATGGGCAAAAGGATTACTCTGACTGTATTGGGAAAAAATAGCAGTCAGTTTTTTATTTTCATCTTCAATGCGTTGTTTATCTTCAGCATAAGGATCCACTTTGCGTTGATTATCAATGGTCAGATATTGAGTTTTATAATATTTATCGCTGACGTGAAAAGGAATGTTTGCTTGCATGGGCTTGGTCATATGCAATTGCTGAATGGATTGAATGTTGCTTAATGGCACACCTACGATCATGAGCCATTGATCTGGATTTGGGCTTTTGATGACGGCAACACGATGGTTATCGTAATAGACTTCCGGCTTTTGTTTGATGTCAATAGGGATGATGGTGAGGCCGCCGTTAATGGCATGATTTTCTGGCAATGTGTTAGCTTGACTCAGCGGAAGCCAAATAAAAATAATGGATATCCTGATCAGTATTTTGTAAAAAGAATGCATCAAGTTATTCTCCTTTGCCAATGATTTTGCCTTGTAATGTTCCCTTGGCTAATTGAATGTTTATGACATCACCTTCATGGATGTTTCGACTATCAAATACTATCTTATGATGATGAGTTACAATGGCATAACCTCTGTCGAGTGTAGCCAAAGGGCTGACTGCGTGCAACGTAGCGAGGAGTGTCGTTAGCCGTTGTTTATATTGATGAAGCAGGGTTGCTATTTGATAATTCAGGTTATTTTCCAGGTGATGCAGCTGCTTTCTTGCTTGCTGGAGCAATAAAGCTGGATTGGTTGCGTTTAAGTGGGCCATTGCCAAATGCAGTTGATGGTGTTTTTGGGCCAGGATATGGCGTGCCGCTCGGCCTAATTGACTTTGTAAATAATCGAGTGTTTGCCAGTAGGAGCATACCATGTGTTCTGGCGAGTTTATTTTTTGCAATGCATGTCCAAGGAGCAGATGCTGATGCCGTATATAGCGCTTGATCGCGGCACTCAGTCGTGTTTCTAGGGTAGATAATATAACAAGCAAGTCTTTTTTGTCGGGAGTAACTGCTTCTGCGGCGGCGGTGGGTGTTGGTGCTCTTAAGTCCGCTACAAAATCAGCAATGGTAAAGTCAGTTTCGTGTCCAACACCGGCAACAATAGGAATATGACTGTCAGCAATAGCATAAGCCAGGCGTTCGTCATTAAAGGCCCAAAGATCTTCGATACTGCCGCCACCGCGTGCCAAAATAAGCACATGACAGCGTTTTTCTTGATTGGCTTGCTGGAGGGCTGCAATGAGTTGCTGGGGTGCCTGTTTGCCTTGTACTTCGCTTGGATAAACAATGACGTTGGCGATAGGAAAACGCCGTGCCAGCGTGGTTAATATGTCCCGTAAAGCCGCACCATTAGCAGACGTAATGACTCCAATGACCTGGGGAAAACGTACAATGGCTTTTTTACGAGTAGATTCAAATAAACCAAGGGCGGCCAGTTTAGCTTTCAACCGTTCAAATTGCTGATGCAAATTCCCCTGACCAGCTTCTCTGAATTCTTCAACAATGAGTTGAAAATCACCGCGAGCTTCGTACAAACTCAAGGTTCCTCGTGCAAGGATTTGCTGACCATTTTGCAAGGTGGTGAGTCCATGCGTATGGCGATTGCGAAAATAAACACAGCGTAACTGGGAAAAAGCATCTTTTAAGGAAAATAAAAATGACCAGAAGAAGGTTTGTTTAAATTAGACACTTCTCCTTCTACGGTGACTTCTCCCATTTCATGTTCGAGCAGGGAACGGATGTGGCGGTTTAGCTGAGTCACGGTAAGAATGGGCGTTTGATTGACCATACATGCACTTAAGATACCTATAAGACATCGTATGTTATCAGATGGTTTTTCGTTATTAAACCGCAATAATTTATCTTGTCAGCACTGTTTCATTAAACGGTCGTTATTGCGAACAACATGAATCTAGGCCCAATTTTCAATAGGGTGTCGATCTTGGTTGCTTCACCATCGCCCGAAAAGACAAATTTTTAAACAAATACATGTTCAAAATATAGATGCGTTTGCCCTGGGGCGGTTATGTTTATCTTGTTTCTTAAAAATGACAATGCTATTGTGCAATATTTTGTGTGTATAGTGAGCAAATTATTATCACAATGATTTCTTAATATTTATTTAAGAAAACCTATCTATACTTGCATGTATCAAAATCTATCTTAAGGGCGGTGTCTAATGTACGCAGAAACCTATAAAAAACTCAAAGGAAAATACAATTTTGATAATTTTGAAGTCGCAGCGGAGGTGATTGAGAAATATTTCGGTGATTTATTTCGTTTGAGTGTGGTTGAAAGCGAGTTAGAAAAAGGCCGTACTGACAGCAGTTACATGTTGTTATTTGACCGTTGCATGCGTGAATTGAAAGACTTGTATACGGCTGGTGAAGTAGTAGAAAAGCTGTATGAAGTATTAAATCATGCGGACATGAAAGATCTCATGTTACATCAATTTGTCTTTGTGCCTGAGGCAGGATCGCAACGCTCGGCGCAAGCAGGTTTTTTGGAAAAATTGGCCGTTGGTGATTTAAAGGAAGTGGGCGAGTCATTGACGTTTCTGGATATGAAGCGTTTGGTGAAGGGATTAGAGCATTTAAATGGTCGTACTTTATTTGGTCCTCCACCTCCACGTGTGTCTGTGGCGCATGCTTATCATTTGTCTGCTATGTCTCCTGCAACCATCGCGCAACTTAAAAGGGATAATCAGGCGTTGCTGGTTAATTTTAATCTTAATCCTAAGGGAACGCCTAAATGGGGTGTTGTGGATTTGGTGGGCAATCGTGTTTTTTGTGAAACGCCGTTAACAGAACCGGAAAAACGTGCCCTGAAGGATCATCTTCGCCTGGATGACCCTGAGTTTGTTGGAGGACGTGCCGATGGCTTGGCCTCTACTGGTTACACGGCATTAGCCTGGCTTGATAAAGAAATTACGCATGCCTGGAATTTTGATGTCGATGCTGATTTTACCGTAACACTGAAGGATTTCCTGTTTACGTTATTTGGGGGGGATTCCACAAGCGTCACCTATCGTCTTAAAGATGGGGAGGCGGCGCGGTTTTCTACAGAGGCGTTTCGTCATTTATTGCGTATGGCAAATAATAGATACGGGTACGACGAGACAACCTTAACAGGGGGTACGGTATTTACCCGCAGCGGCTATCTTTCAACATTGGGTAAACTCCGAAGCAGAGACTATACACCGGGGGATTTAACTGCGGTACTTCAGGCATACCAGGAGAATCGTTTATCGTTGGATGATATTGACAGAGACTATTATTCTTCCATGCGCACGCTGGTGATTGGTTTTGATAATACGCTGACAAAACTGGGTCATATTGTTCAAGACAAAGATTCATCCACGCTGACTGTTCCGGCCGTGATTGATTTTGAACGATTAGATGGGGATCATGCTAGATACTGTGCTCCCACCAATACCAATTCGGCTCATCTGCGGGCTCGTTCATCGACTTATGAATATAATCCCACTGGCACAAGAACCCGAGAAGAGAATGTGGCGGTGATGATGGTGTTTGCGTTTATTCGTGCCAAATCGAAAAAACGTTTGCTTACGATTGATTTGCCTGCGCATTTTCAATTAACGGCCGAGGAGCAGCAATTTGTTGTCCGCACGTTATTGCAAAATCCTTTTGTCACCGAGCTTGATGTTGGTGCCAATCGTTCGTTGCAAGCCGTTAAAGAAGCTTTAATTCCAACCCTTGCTCGTAACCGCTGGCTGGCCGCTTGTGGTTATCGGCCGCCATTGATTGATAATTTCTGGAAGCAAGCAGCCAAACATTGGCTCATTCATTTGCATGAACAACCAACCATTTTAGAAGCAAAAGCAGAACATGAATTATTCAAGCGTTGCGTGCTGGAAATGGGTATACAAGGATTAGAACATGCCTTGAAATTCTTGGCCGATCCTTCGCAGCGTGATTTTCTTGACAGCATTTATGGTGCGGATAAACGTGTGTTTTATGCGGCTTGCCCGGCAAGAGACTATGCGGCTTATTTAGGCATGCTGTTAGGGCATTTGCGTGCACACGCTTATTTCCCCTTTAATGAATTGGGAATTGCCTATCAGCCCGGTAACGATCGTCCCTTAATTGAGTTATTAGGAGAAATTAATCGTCTTGAACAGTTTGAGCAAGTTACCTTAACTGATTGTTTAAGAGATAAAAGGGCATGCGGGGAATTTCTCACCCGTTTGATAGAGGTTGCTGATAGAGACAAATGGGTGGGTTTAGTGGTCATTCCTGAATTACAAGACCAGGACAATGTGGATGAGGCAACGCGGCAATTACGCGTATTATACACGCTGTTAAATGATGTGATTTTGCGTAATCGTCATCAGCATGCTTCAGAACAAATATTGGGGCGCATTAATGGCATCGTAGCCGATTATGGGCGTTTGGGACCTCGGGCCGAAGCCATGCCGCATGAAGCACCAGGCGAAGTGGTGGAGGCAGGTGACTTACATGATGTGATTTATGGTGCTATTGGGCGTTTGCCGCATGACTTTCAATTGCCAATAGAAAAAGTGGTGCTGTGCAATTGCAAATGCAAATGCAGCAACAAATCGAACAAGTGCGTCAAGTTCAACAAGAAAAGCAACGCGTGGTTCTGACCACTATTGAGCAGCCTATAGCAGGGGATTTGATTGACTATCGTAACATCGATCGCTTGTTAGGTGATTTTTGGACGGAATACAGTCGTGAAAACCCGGTAGAGGTCAGAGCTGCTACGTTACGCAGGGGCGGGGAATCAGTTTTACAAGGGTTTTTCCATACCTGGATTAATGCAAATCCTGCCATTGAAGCGTCCGAAGCCATTCGCAAAATGACACCGGATGCGGCCAAAGCCTTGTTACGTAAACATACGCGTTTGCCATCCGGACTTAATCCTGAAAATCTGCCAAAGGGATTTTATACCCAGCGCTCCGAAGAAGGTTATCTCATCCTTTGTTATAGTCCAGAGCTTGCCTATATTAATCCGCCTAATGCCTTAACCATTGATCTGGATGTACGTACCCCCATGGCAGAAGCCTGGGAAGGGGATTTTCGTCAATTTAATCTCGGAAAATATCGGGCCGGCGTTGGTCGTCTGGAAGGGGAAGATTGGCTAAATATTGCCTTATTTGCCCAGTTGCAACCGCCTCGAGATTATACGGCTGATTTTGAAGCATTTTATCGTAAGAATAGTGCGCTTTTCCCCAGTACAGGTGGTTTTTTTGGCGTAGGTGGCGGGCTTTCTGCGGCTCATCGTGACAAAATCATTCGTCATTGGCTTGTATTTTTACAAGTATGGCAATACGCAGGTCTCGACGGAGTAAGAGAGTTTTTGGCTAAAGATGAACGGGATTTCCATCTGCCGATTCCTCATGCGTTTGACATTTTATTACAACGTCAGCCGATGGAGTTACGTGATTGGGCTTCTGAGCGATTCCGAGATAATGAGCATTTCTTGCGTGCCTTGGGGCAAGTTTACTATCAATATGGTGATGAAGGGGTTAATAATTTTTTAAGCATGTTGCGTCATGCTGAGATTAATTTAGGCCGTGAGTTTTTAGAGGTATTTGCCGGTGCGGTATTACGTGCCAGCCCGAATTTTAACTGTTTCATTTCTGAACGGTTTTTTACGGCCATGGGCGATATGATGGAAAAACTTAAACCCGTCAGTGCTCGTGGTCAATTACATGCCTGGCAAACGATCCTACAGCTTCATATGGCAGCGGTTGGATGGGAAAATGTTGAAAAACTTTGGCGTGGTTTTGAATATTTTACCGCTGAATTGGCGGACATGGGAATAGAGCTTCGCGGTGATGAATTCGATAGACTGCGTCCGGAAAACATGCTGGTGAGCATGGATAGGATACTTGCAAGTTTAAGGCAAATCCCAAGTCAAGATGACAAGATTCGGTTTATTCAGCAGCTGCATGCATTGGATTTGACTCATGGCGGGGTGCATTATGCTCTGCAACATGAAGGGTTTAAACATTTTGATCGTGAATTGGAGCTGCATGATTTTGAAAAAGGAACACCGACGTATTCCTCGGATTTAGCAGAGCTTTACCGATGGGTTGGGGATATTGCAGCATTAAATATGAAGCGCGCTTTGGCGTCCAAACCTCAGTTTGGTCATCATGATTTTGGCATATTAACTGCGCGTTTGGGCAATGATTCAGTAGCTTCAAAAGATGGCTTAATGTGGCTGTTGCATACACAATACCCAATTGGCGATATTGCCGGCGTTCTCGATGCCGTAGAAGCCCTACCGCCTGATTTTCAGGCGCGCATTGCTCGTCATTTGCATCATGCAGTGTATCGTTTGGGGAATTCAAATCTGGCGATTCGGCTGGAATCCATGCAAGCGTTAGCCGCACAAGGGTTTGATCCCGAATTGCTGGTTCGCCATCCAAACGGCACGTTTCTTGAAGCAGTGACTATTTTACATCAAGCGCGTCGTTGGCAAAGTCCTGATATTGAGCGAATGATGGCTTTGTTTTCCGAAGATATCCATAAGGAAGCAGCGTATCCAGATTACCTTTATACTCAGGGATATAAGCTCGCAACGTTGTTTGGGGTTTATCGCAGTGTGCAATTGCAGCAATTTTATCGGGCAACGGCCGATTTAAAACCGGTGGTACGCCAGGAGTTGAACTTATTAATAACCCAATTGCTTTCCATCGATTATACAACAACCGGTGAACATTTGTCGGCGTTGGTACAGCCAGAGAATTGGCAAGCCTTATTGGATTGCATTCAGGCAATGCAAGGTGATTTGGCGCATACGGCCGAACATCGTATTGCCTTCATTGAACGCTTAAATGCTCAAGGCATTCAGTTTAAATATTCGAAAAGCGGGGCGTTCCGAACGCTTAATAGTCGTGCCGAAGAAGGCCCTGGCGATCTTGGCTTTTTTGTTGACCATGATGCCCGGTTGTGGGAGTTCATGCAAAATCATCTGGTGGTTCCATCTGCCTATGATGCTGCTCATGCAAAAGAAGCGTTATTACCGACTATACGCTTCTTAAAGCGCTTGCAACTTAACCGCACTTACTTAAATGAAATTGAACCACTGCTTGCTTCGCTTGAAACGACAAAAGGTGGCGGTTATTGGAGCGTTGATTATTTTTATGGTTTGTTGCGTGCCTTGCAGCCTGAAAATGATCAGACTTCATTTCCGATTTCATTGTTAAAAGTGATGCTGCAAGAACCAGCCATTGCAGCGAAACCCATTGACAGCGTAGAAAAAGAATTTCCGGCTGTTTTGATCCCTCATATCAAGGCTATTTTGCAAAACACCGAGTTTGATCGTAATCAACAAGCTACGTTGTGTCAGATTGCGCTTCGTGAATATGCATGGAATGGCAGTGTGGCCAAGTTACCGGAGATCATGGCTACGTTATCATCGCCGCTTTATAAAGACAGCCGCGGTTATGCTTTGGAGATATTAGCCAAATCAACGCATTTCAGCGAGTTGGAGTCGCGCTTTGAAAAATGCTGCCGTCTATTACAACATCCTTACGCAACGGATGAAGGGTTTGTCGGTCAATGGACAGACATTAGTGCCCTATGGCTTAAGGCACTCAGTACAAGAAAAAATGAAGAAGATTTATATGACCGGATTGCTTCAGACTTTGTCGATGATGAGGAACGTCAGGCCTTAATTCTTAAAATCATTGCTTACAGCAGTTTACGTCCGGGGTTACGGGATACGGATACTTATCAATATCAATTAAATAAAAAAGCGCCTAAACTTGCTCAGCGTTTGGGTGATATGAGTTTGGACGATCTCAAGCTCTTGGCGCAATGTTATCCACAGGAGCCTGCACCCAGCGCCGAGGATATTTTACATTTAATTAAAAAGCATGAACGGGACGGTCTGGAATGGGCTGCCTGTCTGGATGGGTTTTTACGCACTCCATACCCTGAACCGCGTGCAGACTATGGATTTGTTGCAAGCCTTCGTGATTATGATCTGCAGCGCATGATAGCAGAAACCAAGGTCAGTGGCGATGAGGCTCGCCAGGGATTATCGGCAGAAGACGCTGCACGGTTGACGCTGATATTTTCATATTTGAAACAGCTTGAAAGCGGTGCTCAACGAATTGAGGGCGTTGGTAAACCCATTGGTAAAATGAGCCAGGAAGAATTGGCGATTGCCTATAGAAGGCTGTCAGAAGCGTCTAAACGAGAGCCTGACAACGATGCTTTACGTGCTCAGGTTTGGGCTGTATTGTTTGAAGTGCTGGGTCGCACCACGCGTAAATACCCTCATTTAGCGCAACAGTTTGCATTAATTGCCAATGATGTCTGTGTGAATGCTGATACCCGTGTGTTACAACTCGCAACTGGGGAAGGAAAGAGCCACTTTGTGGCCATGCGGGCTGCTCGTAATGCGGGATTGGGTAAAACCGTTGATGTTTGTACGGCAAAACGAACGCTGGCTGAGCGCGATCTGAAAGATTATCAAAGCTTCTTTGATTATCTTGGATTAACGACGTCCTACATTCACCCGAAATCGTCGCGTGAAACGTACATGGGCAGCCAAATTCACTATACCACCACCGGGGATTTATCCCTCTTTTTGGATGAGCAAAGTTATCGCGGTACCCCCATTGTTATCCCACGGGATCAACGTGTAGGTCTGTTTGATGAGTTTGACTTTATTCGTTTTGAAGAAGGTAGAAAGACAGAATACAACTACGCGCAACCGACCGGTAAAACGCCAAAGCAAATGACTTGGTTTTATCAAGCGGTTAATGCGTTTTACAAGGCAAATCAGGAAGATTTGGTTGCAGGTATTAATAGAGACAAATTGCAGCAATTTGCTGATTTCCTTTTGCGTGAGACTCATGAAAATGAAGAGCGGCAAAACCTGGTACGTCAAATGGCACGTGACCCATTGCAACTAGCGCAATGGCTGCAATCGGCGCATGAAGCGCATGAGCTTGTCTGGGGTATTGGATTTACCGTACGCGATGTCACCATTGAAATTGGCGATGAATCTTATCCAATGCGGGAAATCATTCCATTGTCTGCCGATAATCAGCCGATGGTTGGTTCTACCTTCAGTGCGGGTGTTCATCAATTGCTGGCAGTGCGCTTAAATACAGAAGCAAAAGCCCTGCCGGCAGACGCCGATCCAAGAAAGAAAGCGCAAAACTTCCATATTCATGCGGAAAGTCATATTGTCAGCTCGCAAGTCGCGGCTGAGCGTATGCGGCAATTGTGGGGGAGCTGGGAAGGTTTTTCAGGAACAATTTCGGCCGCACAGGCAACGACGTTATATAGGGAACGTGGTACGCAAGTATTGCATGTGCCAACTAATCAACGCGATTTGCGTTTCTGGCATAAGCCCGAATTTTTTGCCAGTGATTTAGCAAGAGAGGAAGAGGCAAGAGCGCAAGCCGAAGAAAGGCGCATGGAAGCGGTGGTCAAACAAATACGGCTATGCCTTAAAAATAAACAGTCAATGTTGTTTTCTTGCCGCAATGATGCGCATGTTAAAGAGCTGGAAGCGTTATTGCGAGCTCGCTTAACACCGGATGAGCTTGAGCAGTTCCTGTTTTATACCAATGAAGATGAGCGAACGCCTGCGCAAGTCCTGGAAGAAAAACAAACTCAGGAAGCCTGGCGTGGCGGTAAAAAACAAAGAGCCATGGCTCTGGTGGCGTCAGGGTTTGGACGCGGTGATAACGTCGGAGTTGAAGCGGTCTTTTTATTTGATGTCAACGATAACAATGACAAACTGCAAAAAGGTGGGCGTACGGCTCGCAATGGAGAAGAAGGTGAAGTCTTCCAGTTTTATCTGGCGCGCGATCTGGAGACAGAAGAAGCACGCCTTTGGCAAATTATTGAAGCGGTTGCCCCAGATGCCCGTGAGGAAATCAGAGATAAATTTATCGCTGGCGGATTACTGGAAGATGGAGCAGACGACGAAACAGATCATGGTTCTGAAGCTGAGGACGATGCTGAAATAGCGCTTAGCCCGGAAGAGCAACGGTTTGAACGGGTGATGCATTTACGTGAGTACATCTTCAGTTTACAAAATGCTCCTAATCAAGGTTATCGCAGTGCGATTGCGCAGTTATCGTCTTGGGCCATGACACTGTTAGGTCAGGTAGACGATGCGGATGCGCGGCAAGAATTGACAACGTTTTTCAGTTTTCATCTTAAAGAATTGGAGAAAATCTGGATTGAAATTTCAGGATCTGACCGGTCCATTGATGAAAAAATTGTTGCCATAAAAGACATCATCGCAACACGTACGATCCCTGAGTTTGTTGAACGCTATCATGAAAAAACCGAACGAGACGTTGAGCCCTATCGATTTGAACCGCATACGCCAGTGCAAATTGATCTGGTGGTTTCTCCTCCACCGGCAAAACCTACGGAAAAAGATAAGCTGATTGCAGCGATTTGCAGCGTCATGACCCGTTTACGGGACTGGGATTTAACGGATGCAAAAACCGCTGAAATTCCTGAAAAAATTCAATCATTGGCAGAACATGAAGATGAAAGGCATTTGCGTAAATTTGCCCAAGATGTTGCAGCCTGTCCTTCTGCACAAGAATTTATAAACATCTTACGGATTAATTATCGGCAGATGCAGCATCCGTCTACTGCCTGGGAAGCTGCTTTGGAGGCGTCTGAGTTGAGCATTGAGGCAGACGAGTTCCTGGAGGGGGTTGAGGAACGCCTTAAACTTGAATTTGCCGGACTTTTGGGTAAATTGCTTCCGGAATTGCAAGAAGGCATCATCAACACGTTAAGCAAAAGTGCTCTTGAGGAACGCGACACTCGCATTCACCAAGCCTTACCCATATTACGCTATCTTGCCCGCTTTAATGAAGAAGAACAGGATAAGTGGGGTGTAGAATATGTTGAGTATATAGCGACTATTCAGCGTGAGATTCCGGAAGCAATATTGCATGCTTATCTTGGCGAAAGTCGTCCGATGAGTTATCGCGATTTTATTGCCCTGTGGGGATTAGCAAAATCGGTGGATTATGAGGACTGCCCTTTACCGATGATGTTAAGTCAATTGGAGCAGTCACTAAAAGGCGATTCTGAGCACCGTCTGCGCACCTTGCTGGATTGGCAGCTGTTATCCGCTGGGATGAAACAGCAAGACGCTGCAGCATTTTTGATGGATTTTAGTCGCGCAATGCAGCAATTCACGGAAGGAAAAGATTGGGATATTTTTGCTTCGCTCGTTAAAAAACAAAAGCCTGGTGGAATGTAACGGAAGGTGAGCATCAACCGGCTTTATACGCTCTTTGGCAGGGTCTTGGCTCTTATAGTGAGCACCTGCCTGAAACCAATGAGTTTATGCGTTGGAGCATGGGATTGGGTGGTAAATCCTGGTACCAGATTTTAAATCTTGGCTTGCAATCACCGCTTACGCCTGCGCGATTGAATGAGCATACTGAACAGTTCCGCCAGTTCTGGCAGCATCTGGATTCATTCGACATGAAGAAAACGGAAAAAACAGCGCAGTTTGATGAGTGTTGTCAGGGAATAGCAAACGCTTATCAGTTAATTGCCCTAAAATATCCTGAAGCAGACCGAGAAAGGTTAAAAACGCAATTGTTAAGCTTGGATGGTGCGCGAATCAGGCTGTTGACGCAATTCGTCAATGAAAATCTTGAAAATTTACAACAGTTTCCTCAAGTGTTTGCAACGCTGCTTGACCATTGTGCCGATGAAGCGATTTCAATAGAGCGTCTGCAGCCATTTGCTGAGGTATTGAAAATGGCCATGGACCATCAAGGGGACTATTCTGATACGCTTGATGACTTACTGGCGAACTTTGCTCGTGTCCGTCCCGCATTATTTGGTCTGGAGGATGAACGGTTCGAACGTATGATGGCGTTGACTCAGGATAATCTTGCGAGATTCTTGCAATATCCACAAGCGCATCAACTCTTGTTACGTGGCATAACCAATCCGGATCTACCTTTGCCACGCTTTGACCGCTTAAGCTCTTTAATCGTAAACCATGCCTTGCCTTTACAAGGGATACATCCTGGTACGGTTCAAGCACTTTCAACAAGACTTGAGCATGCAATGCCACAACTTATTGCGCTCGATGAGGAGATATTTAACCTGGTGATGGATTCCAGTGAGCGTCGCATGGCATCCGTTTTAGATTATCCAGCCGTGCATGATGCATTGTTAAACTATGCGTTTGATGAAGATCGAACACTAGAATCCATTAGAACGCTGGATTTTATTTTAAATCATGCGGTGAATATAAAAAGAGCGCATGCAAAAATCAGTATGGAGCACTTGCTTACCGGCGTGGAGCGTTTCCGAGATAAAGACGAATCGGTATTAGCGGAGGAGTTACGGTTGTTGCAAGCATCTGATGATTCGCCACATCCTTTATTTGATAATGCGGCAGAAACACTGGCGCATGCCATTCCACGAGCATCAAACGCGCAAGTGCGAGAAGTGATGGCGTCTTTTTATCAGGCTGCCAAAGACACGGAAGGCCAGGCGGATGCGATGCTAAATCATCCTGAGGTTCGTGAACTCTTTACGTTTTCGCCCCATGAATCGGACGTTATACGTGATAAACGCATCATTTGGATGCACTTGTTGCATAATCAAGTGTTTGTCATGGAAGGCGTTGGTTCAGCCGATAAGCATCCTTACGTTTGGGATCATGCGCATAATGACGCATTAGCGCGTGCTGGTTTTGAACAATACACACTCCATATGAGGACTGTGATGGAGGAAGGACGGGTTGCGACGGATGTCAATCATACACGCGATCTGACGGTTGAACAGCAGCGACAATTGTTACAACTCACCAGTGAATTTGAAGTGATTGGAACGAGATTGCCGGAAGCTCGAAGAGCGCCTGACACCCAATGGGGTGATTTGTCAGCCAAATTGCATCATTTAGTTGGCCAATATCAAGCCACTTGGTTTAAATCCATTGATCGTCGAGTCATTGCCAATCAGTTGACGGAACAGGTTGATCGCATCATGGAGACTGCTGAGGGTAACAGGTTGCCAGTAAGTCGGTATCAGCTGGTATTGGCGGCGATTCATCAGGCCAAGATGCAAATCATTGACTACGATATAGAGCGAAATAATTCGCGCTGGAGCTGGTTTAAATTCAATCGTAGTGGTCAAAGCCGGCTGTATAATACCATCAATCAGATGCAAGATGAGGTATTACGTCACTGGAGCCAGGACATTGGTGATGTTCGCGCTTTGCAAAGTTATGAGGCCTATAACCGGCAGGAATTTATCGATTTAACCAAATGCTTGCAAAAAGCGGTCAAGGCGCACTGGGAGGAAACGCGTTATGTGTCTTACGATGACCGATACAATGGTTTCTCAAGACGCATTGGCAATTTCTTTACCCGGCAAGAAACCAAGAGTTCGTTCGAGCGATTAATGCACGCCGTTGATACTTTTGCTGCCGCTCATCCTGGTGATGATGGGGGTTTTCCACCTCATGTCAGCGAAATATCTGCTTATGAAGTTGAAGGATTATTGGCAGAACTGCGCCGGGATTTGCCGAGAATGCCTGGACATATTGTCACCTTGGCAAAAGAAGTATTGGCACGTGGTGATTCTTTGGCAACACATTTGCGGCAACAAAGAAGCTATGATGAAGTAAGAGACGCAGCGGCGCTACGAGGCCCTGCAGTTGGTTTTGGCGCTGAAGAGTAAAGCGGTCTTATTCTATTCTAAATATCTCCTGTAGCCCGGCTGTAAACAGCCGGGTTTTAGCTTGTATGATTAGACTTTGAAGACAGTTTATTTGCATTATTTTGAAAATCCCCTCCTTTCCTTTTCTCTGTACACGAGAAAAAATCTGTCATATACAAGATTTCCTGTTGCACATCACTGGCAATTCCAAATGAATTTAGGCACAATAGTTGGGCGTTTTGCATTAGACCTCAAGAGGTCTATTATGATTCTTAGAGCTTGGCTGCTCTTACGGAAGATAAAGGGGATAACTTATGAAACTGAAACTGGTCGCTGCAGCGGTCATGGGACTGGCTATGTCAACGGCAATGGCTGCAACGGATGCTTCATCATTAACTACGGACACAGACAAGCTGTCTTACAGTATTGGTATTGATCTTGGCAAAAATTTTAAACGGCAAGGCATTGAAATCAACCCGCAAGCAATGGTTCAAGGGTTGCAAGATGGTATCAGTGGCAATAAGCAACAATTGACTGAAGAACAAATGAAAGATGTTCTCACTAAATTTCAACGTGATCTGATGACGAAGCGTACGGCTGAATATAATAAAAAAGCAGAAGACAATAAAAAGAAAGGCGAAGAATTTCTGGAGCAAAATAAATCCAAAGAAGGGGTAGTGACCTTACCCAGTGGATTACAATATAAAATTCTTAAAGCAGGGGATGGCCAAAAACCTGTAAAAGAAGATACCGTGACAGTGGAGTATACTGGTCGGTTGATTAATGGTGAAGTATTTGACAGTACGGAAAAAAATGGAAAACCAGCCAGTTTTAAACTGTCTCAAGTCATTCCAGGCTGGACTGAAGCACTGCAATTAATGCCGGCTGGCTCCGTTTGGGAAGTGTATGTTCCCTCTGACCTGGCATATGGTTCACGCAGTGTTGGCGGACCCATTGGACCAAATGAAACGTTGATTTTTAAAATTCATTTGATTTCAGTGAAAAAAAGTGACGCTTAAGTCATAGCGTTTCCATTCTTTATTAAAGAGGGGTAGGGTTGTAATTCCTTATCCCTTTTTAAAAAAGGAAATGATGTTGTTATTCACATGCGCAAACGCCTCTTCATTGTTTTCATTTTAGGTTTTTCTTCCGGGCTTCCATTGTCATTGGTTAGTAGCACGCTGCAAGCCTGGTTTGCTGAAACTGGGATGTCGGTGCTGGCTACCGGCATGCTCAGTTTGCTTGGCCTTCCTTATGTGTATCGGGTTCTTTGGGGGCCTATTTTAGATCGATATTCACTAGGGTCGTTGGGTAAACGACGAAGCTGGATATTGAGCATGCAAGTGGTTTTGTTAATCGGATTTAATCTCATGGCGTGGCTTACTCCTACCAGCTCGCCAATGCTCATGGCTTTCCTGGCTTTTCTCATGGCTTGCAGTTCTGCCACTCAAGACATGGCCATCGAAGCGCATCGTACGGAATATTTATCGATAGAAGAACATGGTTTGGGCGCTTCTTTTGCTGTTTTTGGCTATCGGCTTGCCTTATTACTCTCTGGAGGTTTGGCGCTTATTATCGCGCATTTTGCTGGTTGGGCGACCACTTATCGTTTGATGGGCTTCCTTATGGTTTTGGGCATGTTGGCGACCTTATATAGCCCCGAGCCATCCATACCTGATCATCGCCAATCGCATGTTGTTGATTCTTTTATTGCCCCAGTAAAAGAGTTAATGGCCCGTCCTGGAATGATTGCGTTTTTTTATTTATTATTTTTTATAAATTGGGTGAAGCGTTTACCACGACCACCAGCGGCATCGTGATGCCTTTCTTAATCCAGGGAGTAGGATTTTCTTTGGATACGATTGGCTACGTTAATAAAATTGCTGGGGTGGGTGCTGTTTTATTGGGTGGCCTGGTTGCCGGTCTTTTTTTGCTGCGTTGGTCGCTTTATCAAGCGTTGTTGGTGTTTGGCTTGTTACAAGCCATGACCAACGTATTATTTGTGTGGTTAGCTATGGTCGGGAAAAACATGCCTTTGTTCGTCATGGCGGTTGTGTTTGACAATTTTGCTGCCGGCATGGGATCAACCGCCTTGGTTGCTTTATTTATGCGTATTGTCAATCGCCGCTTTACTGCAACTCAGTTTTCAATTCTGGCGGCATTATCAACCATCCCAAGAATTTTTTCAGGCCCATTTGCGGCTTCCTTGCAATCCTGGATAGGGTGGGTTGGTTTATATCAAATATCCGTCATCCTGGCTTTAGGTTTCTTGCCGTTTCTTTTTAGGGTACGTGGTCTTATCTTAAATTCAGATAAAGCAAGTCAGGAAGACCTATCCAATCAAGAAAGCGAATTTGAAAATCCTCTTCATTTAGCTGAACGTTCGCTAAAATGAGGCTCTACACCAATTAAGGGGGCACTTTAATCAAATTAGTCTAGACTAAGTCCTTGATTTAGCGATCAAAAGGAGATTAAAGTGCCTAAGAACAATCTTATCCTAAATTTACCTGGATTTTCCATATTAAAAGTGAGTGGGTATCAACCCTTATTATTAGATGTAACTTATAACCGATTAGCTCGGTGTAGTCATTGCCAAAGTAAGCAGGTTCGCAAGAAATCATCGTATGTAAGAACAGTACACCATGAGTTAATAGGGCATCGTCGAAGTGTATTGAGGTTTAAAGCGTATAAGCTTTATTGTCATACTTGTTGTCGCTATGGTAATCAACAGTTTCCCGGTATCAATAAACATCAACGTGCTACTTGGCGAGCTCAAGCTGCAGTGTTTCATGAGCATAGCCGCGGGGTATCGCAAAAAGATTTATCAGAGCGTTATAAGAAAGGAAAAGCGACCATAGAGCGCTGGTATCAGCGGCATTATGAAGAGCAACATCGAGAATTAATCAATAAACCATGTCCTGTGGTACTGGGTATTGATGAACATTTTTTCAGTAAGAAAGAAGGGTTTGCAACTACTTTTTGTGACCTAAGAAAACATAAGATATTTGATGTGGTTCGTGGCCGTCGTGAGCAAGAATTAAAAGAATATCTCCAGCAATTACCTGGAAAAGAACGTGTCAAAGTGATTTGTATGGACTTGAGCAGTACATACCGTTCCTTAGTAAAGAAGTACTTTCCTAATGCTATGATAGTGGCTGATAGGTTTCATGTAATCCGTTTAATTCAACATCAGTGTATGATGACCTGTCGAGAACTCTCCACTGAAATTAAAAACAATAGAGGTATCTTAGCCTTATTAAGAACAAGACCTGATAACTTAAGTGATGAGAAGAAAGTCAAAAGAGATGCGTTTTTCACTGAAAATCCTGCAATAGAGGCTATATATCAATTTCAGCAACAACTGCACTCACTATTAATGAAAAGGGCGCTAACACAGCATGAGTGCCGTAAAGTAATACCTACTTTCTTAGAAATGTTGGCTGAGTTAAAGCAAAGTGGTTTTAAAGCATTAGCATCATTAGGTAAAACACTTTGGGCTTGGAAAGATGAAGTGGCCAGAATGTGGCGATTTAGTAAGTCAAATGGAATAACAGAAGGCTTTCATCGCAAAATGAAACTCATTCAGCGAAGAGCTTATGGTTTTAGAAATTTTGAAAATTATAGAGTACGTGTTAAGGTCCTCTGCGGGTGATTAAAGCTGCCCCCTTAAATGGGAAAGAGCCTAAAATGAACATCAACGAAAGGAGCTTGGATTTATCGAAAGGTTTCATCGCAAAATGAAACTCATTCAACGTTGCACTTATGGTTTTAGAAATTCTGAAAATTATAGAACTAGATAGTTAGAGCACTCTGCTGTTGATTAGGTACCCTCGCATTTAGGAAAGACCAAAAATGCCATCTTGGTACCGAGGGTGGGACTCGAACCCACACGGTGTCACCACCACCGGATTTTGAATCCGGCGCGTCTACCAATTCCGCCACCCCGGCATAGGCGGTCATTATAGCAAAGAACGCCTGTGAAACAATGGCTTTAGAAAAATTATTTGAATTGTTTTACGAGGCAACTTCCTTAAAGTTTTTGTTACTCGAAACCATTCGTCTCTCTCGTGCAATCGTGATGATTTCCTTCATGCAAGAGGGTGATGGATTTTTATTACAAATAACCCCGAACTGCAGTACATGTGGTAATTGAGTAACTTGGTTATTTGATCATGGGTGCGGTGTGCTTGCCATGATTGTAATTTGGGTTTTTTGCACTATTTAGTTAATTTTATGTTAAAATTAAACATATGGTGCAATTGGAGGTGCTTATGAATATTCAATCAAAACCCAATGAAAGCCATGTGTTGGCGGTTGCCCTGGATAATTTAAAAGAACAATTAGATCTGTCTAACGACGATCTGGGAAAAATTATTGGAGTTCATCGGAATACAGTCACTCGATTATTAAAGAAAGGAGCAATCGATCCAAAAAGTAAAGAGGGGGAGTTATCACTATTGCTGATCCGAGTTTATCGGGCTTTGTTCGCTTTAAATGGAGGAAACAAAGAAGCAATCAAACATTGGTTAACCACCAATAATCGCCATATCCAAGATATTCCCCTGGAAACCATGAAAACTGTATTGGGTTTATCCCGAGTTGTTAATTATTTAGATGCTATCCGAGGAAAGATATAAATGATTGATATTTGGCTAGACGTAGGGGGTAAACAAGCAATCAAGCCGATGATGGCAAGTATTTTTCGATTCGTTGAATCCCAAGAGCAAGTAGCAACCTTAAGCCTGGTAAACAATGTATACGAACAAGGTGTTTTAGAAGAGTTGCTTGAATCGACTAAAAGCCATCTACCTGATGAGATGGATTCGTTGCATTACTTACTAAAAACACCGTTTCGCTATCCTCCACTTAAACATGGATCTAGATTTGGAACTATTTTTGAACAAGGTATATTTTATGGTTCGTTAACTATTTCTACCGCGTTAGCAGAAACGGCCTATTACCGTTTTGTTTATATGCTTGGACCAGAAGTTCCCTTTCAAGCAGTCATATCCAGTGAATATTCATCTTTCTCGGTTTCAGTTAAAAGTGAATCAGGAATTTTTTTAGATGAACCACCCTTCACACCCTATGAATCCATTTTAACTTCTCCTACTTCTTATACTGAAACACAACGTCTAGGTTCTGATATGCGCCAAAATGGCGTGGAAATGTTTAGGTATATTTCTGCAAGAGATAAGCATAAAGGCAGAAATGTTGCCTTATTTACGCCAAAGGCTTTTCATAGTAACAAACCATCGAAATTAACTACTTGGTTATGTCAAACCACTGTAGAAGCAGTGGGGTTTTTTTCCAAAGAAAACGATGAGCGCATCATGTACATGCAAAAAGACTTTTGGGTGGATGGCGAGTTTCCTTCTCCAGCCGTGTGAAGGATCTTCTTGCTTACCATGATGACGGTTTACAGCAAATTACGAGTTGCCTACCATGATTCCTGAGTTTGGATGGACTTCTGGCGTTGATACATGCTTTTCAATTTCTTTAGCGCAATGTTGAAAAAAAGTCTGTCCAGAAGATTGCCAAAACTTAAGTGACTGATTGGATGCGGCAAGAATTACCAAGCCAGGAATAATGGCTGTTAAAATAATGCCTAAGACAATTAATGCATTCGCAGTATATCTTTTCCATGTCGGGTCACGGTGAGCCTGGATGATTTGATCGGATTCACTTAACTGTTGATAAAATTGTTGAACTTTTTCACTTGGTTTGTTTTCTGAATCTAGTATGGCATATAGTCTACTGACTGCTTCAAATTTTTGCTTCAAGCATTGCGAGGATTGATCGGCAGGCCACTCCTTAATTTTTTGTATATGACGAACAAAATTAGAAAAATTATTTAAATCCAACTCTGGAATTATCTGTTTTTTATCTCCCTAGCCAAATGCAACAAATAATTTTTGGTTAAAGGCACAAGTCTATTTTTAATAATGCCCTGAAATTTAAATTCAATATCATCATTAAAATCAGCAGATAGTGCGCGGTGTTGAGCTGCCAAGTTTTCTAATTGCTTCCCGAGCATGGCCACTTGTTGGCGAAGTGCATTATTTTCATCCACAATTCGTTCTTTTGCGTGAGACAACTCTCTGATTGACTCCATTTGTTCTTGTTTAGTAGAAGACAGTTCTTCAACGAGCCGAGTTTGCTTTTCTGTTTCAGAAGCTAATTGTTTGATGAGTTCAGCTTGCTCCTTCGTTTCGGCGGTTAATTGTTGGATTAGCCGTACTTGTTCTTCTTGGTCAGCAGACATCCGTTGAATCAGTTCAACCTGACGCCGAGCGTCGGAGGTCAACATAGCAATTAACGCTGCCTGTTCTTCTCTAGTAGATGTTAACTCGCCAATCAATTCAAGTTGTTTCTCAAGTGTTAGCGTTAAAGGATTAACCGCACCCAAACCTATAGCAAGTCCTTCAATTTGTTTATAAAGGGCCTCATGTTCTCCAAATAAAGGTCGAATCCCTTCTTTCAATGGTATCTCATATTGGACAATGTATTGGGCTGCTAAATATATGATTCGAGACCTACGTTCTTCCAACTCACTTTCCCATTGCTCGTAATCAAGCGAAGGATCAAGTGCTTTAAAATCAGGAAGTGCTTTTCTAAATGTATCCAACTCATTGCAAGATGAAATGACTTCTTTAATAATATTGCGTATCGAATAGGTAAAGTTATTATCCAAAGCTTCAACCATTAATAAGCAAGCCCATTCCCGACTATTGACTGCTAATTCACCAGCAACCTCATGTTCTCTTAGAGTTTTAAATTCATCTTCTAAAAATTCTTTAATTTGAACAGGGCGCAAATTCTGTGTCTGGTGCTCTTTCGCTCTTGCAATAAAGTCTTTTAAGCGCCCTAGTAATTGAGTTTCTGTAAGGTTATCTTCTGTTTTATTTGCTTCTAAATGTTCAACAATTTTCTGAATTTTATCCTGTAAATCGGTAAGAAACTGTTTTTCTTTCAATTTATTGGCAAGATCTTGATATTGATCTTTTAATGCCTTGAGTTTAAGCATGAGGGTGGTTTCTAGGTTTGATTTGAATGTGGCAAAAATCGTTTGTGCTAATTCATTACTTGGATCATCGTGATTGAATCTGGCAAATTCAACAAATGAGGTATGAATTGCATGGTATACAGCTTCCCGTTCCCCGGAATCAATAAGCTTATTTTGTAAATAGGATTGCCTCACTTCTTCAACCAGAGTACTTACGCCTTGCAAAAGAAGGTCAAATCCTTCTTCCGTTTCTAAAGTAGGAGAGATTCTGTCCTCTCTCAAGGACTCGGCCATGGTAACAGGAGGAAGCTCTCCTGTCTTTTTTAATTCTTTTAAGAATCTTGTATGTCTACAAATCTGCAGTAATTTCGTTACAGCAGTATTAATCGTTTCACTAAGTGGTATATTGGCTGCTAAACCCAATTCCCGATTTAAATAAATACGCGCATGTTCATAATTAAGAAAATGACCACCAGGAACTGGAGGGACAATGGTTTCTAGAAAAGTATCATTATGCGCTTGATAATGAACGATCCGTTGATCAATGATAGTCCATATCAATCTAAGAATGGCTTGCTCTTGGCCAAGTACGGGATAAGCGGTTTTATTATAATGTAGATAAGCTTCTCTATTTGCAATAATCTGATTGTACAAGATGAAGTACATCGATTCACATCGTTCTTCTCTGCTAAGAAGAGAAGGTTCTTCGCTAAATAAATAAGATATTAAATGAGCAAAAGGATCGGCGTCTGCTCTCGGAGTAATGTTTACTCCATTACGTGTTAGAAAATCGATTAGCTTGACCACCATCAATTCTTGTACATGTTCTGTCGATTTAGTGGTAGGATTAACTCCTCTTTGTTGATCCAAAAGATTTCCAGACCCGGTTCCATGATGTCCTGGTAAACTCTGCAATTTAAATTTAGTTTCCTTGGAAACGCATTTGGGCACAATTGGTTTGAAACAACGTGAGCGTTCATTTTCGTAAACAAATTGTTCATATTCTTTAACAATTTTGGGTACTTCATAAAAACGAGGATCTCTCCAAGCCAGGGATGATAGATAGGTGATACCTACGTAATTTCCTCCAGGAACCGGATCGATATTTAGCATCGATATTTTTACAGCATCCATGTGTTTTTTTATTTCATCCCAGTTTAATGTTTCCAAGGCGCTTTTATGAGTGCCATTCATGGCCGCTTTAGTGTATTTACATACGCTATTGCAAATGTCGGGATTAAAACCAGATTGTTCCTTTAAGAGTGTTTGAATACGTTCTAATTCATGGGCGACTAATATTGCTTCAACGGCTCCACGGCTATGAGCAATGATGCTAATGTCGGTTTCCCCACGACTGACTGCTTCTAAAACAGCCAAAACCCCACGTGTAATTCTATCTCCAACTTCTTGGCCCAACGTGGTAGGCCCATCAATCACCACGACATCCTTATTTCTAAAACGAGTTACTTCATCTGTTCTGGACGTGTCGTTTACACCATTAATAAGAGTAGAAATGTAACTTAATGTTTCTGCTTTATCATAAGTATTATCAACGCAGACGGGAGAAAACGTAGTATCAGTGCCTAATAAAGTAAGTGTAAACGCCATGATGAACTCAAATTAACAAGAGAATTTTTGATGAATATAAAATATCTTTCTTAAAGAAATATTAAATCACTGTGAATATAAAAAAAGCAACTCTGTGCAGGACAAAATTTAGATGGTTTTTACAGAGAAAAGCAACTCTATGCAGGACAAAAAGAATTGTCAATGCAGAAAAAGGCTTCTGAGCGCTGACTCATCTGGATGATAAGTTCTATCATTAAAAATGATTATAAGAAAAACCGGATGTGTTATAGTAACGGTATGGATTTATTGCCGAGATCATGATGAAAAATGGAAAGCTGATAATCTTGATGTTTGTTTTAACCTCCGCATTATCTCATGCGGCCGTTTGTCCAAATCCTGAAACCAGTTCATTGCGTTGGGGGGAAGTTCCTGCTCCTTGGCAAGTTAATCCATTTTCACCCAATACACCTCAAGGTGAGGAGGGAACCCAATTTGTGCGTGCCAATATTCTGGTTGCTGGCATAGGACGAGGGGTGATTTGTACCTATCAGAATTCACGTGGTGAATATTCGATATGGTGGCAAGTTGGAGTAAAAATTCCCGCTGAGATTGATTACCGCTGGCGTAGAAGTCTAAATAATGGTTTTGAATGCACAGACTCCATTGAGATTTGCGAATTTTATACCGCGGCAGGGTAAGTCTGGTTAACGCGCGAGCGGTAACCAGGTTTTGTAAAGGGTAATCCCCGGATATCGCGGCATCCAGGTTATTAAAAAGCAGTCTTAAATTCTATCTTCGGTGATGTCAATCATCATTTGTAAGGCTTTTTTTGCATTGCTAATGACCCATTCCTGTTCGTTGGTATCTAAACGATTACGTGTTCCTGAAAATTCATTAACGACATCGCCGGCTTTGACTTCGTTGTATGCCATGGTTTTTCCTTGTCGCAGTAAATCAACTAAGGCAACCAAGTGGGGTGGGTCATTTCTTGACATGGTAGCGCAACCGCAACCCATTCCTTGTTCATGATCTTGTTTGGGAGCCTCTGCCAAATTTACGACATCAATGCCTAACGATTTACAATGTTGTCTTAAGTTTTCCACCATGTGATTTTCTGTTCCAATCGCATAACGTTTTGTCTTGGCACGATCATGAACCACATAATCCCAAATGAACGCCGTAGAACCAGCATGTTGGGCAATACGAATCACGTCATTACGACATTCAGGATGAACAATCGTGGTATACCCATGTTTTTGCCAGTAGTCGCACATGTATGGCTGGTAATGAGTGTGTACAGCGCATTCGCTGGAAAAAAGAATGAGTTCGGCCTTATCAAACTCATCAAGAACCGTATCGCTTTGTTCTCCCAATGAATAGCGGGCACCAGCAGAGCCCCCTGGCCAGTAGGCTATGTTTTTAATGCCAAGCCACCAAGCAATATTTTCCCCCATATGTTTATCTGGGATAAATAGGATTTTTTTATTTTGCGTTCTTGCCCATTGAAAGATTTTTTTCACATTAGAACTGGTGCATACGGCACCACCTTGGGCACCGGTCATGGCTTTCACTCGCCCCGAGGTATTCATATAACAAACTGGCAGGATGTTTTCAGGCCCATAACGTTCATTAAGATCGAGAAAGGCGGGCTCGACCATAAAGTCTTTTGCTAGCATTTCCATCGTGCAGCCCGATTTGGGATTGGTGATGTAAACGTGCTGATTGGAGTTGGCCAGTATGCTGATGGATTCAGCCATAAAATGAACGGCTGACTCAATAATGACCGATTTTTCAGGATGATTGGCAGCCATTAATGCTAATTGATAAGAGTCGCCAATTTGTCCGCCAAATTGCTCAACCAGTCGAACGATATCCCCCCCCATGTAATAATGGGCAAGCAATAACAGCTTGTCACCAAAATGTTCACGAGCTTTTTGCATATAAGGAGTCATCCAGGCAAGAACCGTTGTTAATTTACGGTCTGGCAAAGCCTGGTACTCCTCGGCATAAGGAATAAATTCTTCTTGATACCAATCCAGAGGATAATCACTTTGACAAATACTCATGTCATTGCGAATGTGCATCAGGGTCTTTTCAGGTTGATAAATAGCATCGGTTTTAAACATCAATCAATACCTATCATATAAATGGATTCTGGGGTGAATTGAGACGTGCAATACTTTCCTGGGCTTTTACATTCTTTTGTGGAAAATCCTCACGAAAGTGGCCGCCTCTTGATTCTCTTCTAGACAGCGCAGCTCGTACAATCAATTCTGCATTGAGGATAATATTGCGTAATTCAATAAAATCACGGGTAATACAATGCTTCCAATAATAATCTTCAATAATTTTTTACGTTTCATAATTAATTGTAGTATATCCTCCAAACCTGCTTCGGTTCGTACAATGCCTGCATAAGACATCATTTCACCACGCAGACTGCGCCAATGAGCATTGATTTGACTGGCGCGCCGGGCATTGACTTCGCTGGGTGAACTCCAGGCAGGGATTGGGTCGGTAAATTTCGATGATGTTGCAATGTCTTGCAGACTGCAACGTGCCGCATTGGCCGCCATGACTACGGCTTCGAGTAAGGAGTTGCTGGCAAGACGATTGGCGCCATGTAGTCCGGTAAAAGCAACCTCGCCAATGGCATACAGGCGTTTTAAATCGGTGCGGCCATTTACATCAGTAAGAATGCCTCCGCATTGATAATGAGCAGCCGGAACAACAGGGATCATGTCCTGACTCATTTCCAAGCCAATCGACAGCAATGTATGGTATATCTGTGGGAAACGTTTTTTAAAAATGATTTTGATTGATGAGTAATATCCAGGTAAACAAAGCTGCTTTGACTCTGCTCGATTTCATTAAAGATGGCGCGAGATACCACATCCCGAGTCGCTAATTCCAATTGCTCAGGAGCATAACGTCGCATAAAACGTTCTCCCGTATCGGCATTTTTTAATAAAGCACCTTCTCCCCGGACTGCTTCTGAAATCAGGAAATTATTGACGCTGGGATGATGCAACAGGGTTGGGTGAAATTGATAAAACTCCATATTTCCAACTCGCGCGCCGGCACGATACGCCATGGCTACGCCATCCCCAGTAGCTACCATTGGATTGGAGGTGTAACGAAACGTTTTGCCAGCCCCCCCGGTTGCTAATACGATGCAGCGAGCTAAAAAAGTATGGATGCGATTTTGTTGGCAGTCCAAAATATACGCGCCAAGTACTTCTCCCTGATTTTCAGTGCGATGTGGGTAATAATGAGTGATTAGATTCACTGCGATGTGATGTTCAAAAAAATGAATTTGCTCGTAAAGTCGAGTCACTTTGAGAAGGGCATTTGTGGAATTTAATCCGGTTTGATCGCCGCAATTGAAAATTCTTCGATGAGAATGGCCACCTTCCTTTGCCAAAGCAAATTGGCCATTCGGCAGTTTATCAAACTGAATGGAATAATGTTGCAGTTGTTTAATGGCTTCCGGCCCTTGGCGAATAATGCGCTCGGCGGCAGGTTCGTAACAAAGGCCATCACCTGCCCGTAGAGTGTCTTTAATGTGCGATTCTATAGAGTCTTCAGGTGAAAACACCGCCGCTATTCCGCCTTGGGCATAACGGCTGTTGCATTCGCTGGCTTCTGCCTTGCTGATGAGTGCGATTTTTAGCTTGGGTTGTAGCTCCACCAATTGCATGCAATAGTGAAGTCCTGCAAGCCCTGTTCCAATGACCAAAACATCGTATTCATAAGATTGGCCTTGTTGTGATGATGTAGTCATGAAAAAGCTTTTACCAGTTGTGCGGCCAGGCCGGTGTATGTTTCAGGAGTCATAGCCAATAACGAATCTTTGGCTTCCGATGGAATATCCAGTGATTGAATAAATTGCTGCAAACGATGACCTTCAATCGTTTGGCCACGGGTCAAATCGCGCAATTGTTCGTAAGCATTAGGAATTTGATAGCGACGCATTACGGTTTGAATGGCTTCTGCCAATACTTCCCAGTTGGCATTTAAGTCTTGTTTCAGAGCCGGTTGGTTAATTTGCAGTTTCTCATTGCCTTTGCTAATGGATTGATAGGCAATGAGCGTATAGGCAAAAGCAACTCCCAAATTGCGTAAAACGGTAGAGTCGGAAAGGTCGCGTTGTAATCTGGACTGCGTTAATTTATTGGCGAAATGTTCAAATAAAGCATTGGCCAAGCCAAGATTACCTTCTGCATTTTCAAAATCAATAGGATTGATTTTATGCGGCATGGTTGAAGAACCCACTTCGCTTGCAACGGACTTTTGCTTGAAATAGCCCATGGCAATGTAACACCAGACATCACGCGTGTAATCAAGCAAAATATTATTAATTCGAATCATCAAGTGAGAGACTTCTGCGATGCCGTCATGGGGTTCTATTTGGGTGGTGTATGGATTAAAAGATAATCCCAAAGAGGTAACAAACTTTGAGCAATGACGCCGCCAGTCGATTTCAGGATAAGCAGCCAGATGAGCATTGTAATTACCAACGGCTCCATTGCATTTTGCAGGAATCAATACTTCTGCTAATTGCTGTTGCGGACGTTTAAGGCGAGCAACGAAATTAATCAACTCTTTACCCATCGTGGTGGGCGTGGCCGGTTGACCATGGGTTCGGCCAAGCATGGCGATATCGCCATGCTGCTTTCCAAGCAAGGTAATACTACCGATTATCTCTGCCAGCGTTGGCAACATAACGTGGGCAATGGCTTCTTTGATCATTAAGGCATAAGCAAGATTATTGATGTCTTCTGACGTGCAGGCAAAATGAATAAAACCTGTGATTTTTCTTAATGACTCAGATTGTTCCAGTTTGTCTTTAAGATAATATTCAACGGCTTTGACGTCATGATTCGTTTGTTTTTCGAACGCTTTGACCTTCTCTGCTTCTTGTTCATCGAAATTCTCAAGTAAATGCTTGAGAATGGTTTTAGCTTGGGAATCAAGTTTGGGAACTTCGGTGATCTTCTGATTTTCTGCAAGAGATTCTAGCCAGCGAATTTCAACCATTAATCGATAATACATGAGTGCAAATTCGCTAAAATAAGGACTAAGAGGACGGGTTTTTTTTAAATATCGGCCGTCAATAGGAGATACAGCATTTAAAGCAGATAATGTCATGAGGATTCGCCACCGTGATAAAGTGCATATAATATTAGATGCGGCCGCAGATGTGAATAAATAGTGATCTGCTTTTATTTGCAATGCTATTCGTAGGCTTTTTCATTCCCATGACGCAGCAATTTAAGTAGAATGTTGAGCATTTATGATGATTAGGGGTAGTTATGGCAAGCAGCGTGCATACAATTGATTTCCAACACGTGAGCCTCAAGGACTTAGAGCAAGTTGGCGGAAAGAATGCATCGTTAGGGGAAATGATTCATCATTTAACCGGTGCAGGAATTGCGGTTCCTGCCGGATTTGCCACAACAGCGGATGCATTTCGTGATTTTTTGGCAGCCAATGGTCTGGAGAAAAAAATTCATGAGATGCTAGCATCACTGGATGTTGAAGACGTTAGGCAATTGGCTGAAACGGGCAAAAAAATTCGCGACATGATTCAAAACGCTTCTTTTTCAGGGGCCTTTGAAGACGATGTGCGTACGGCTTATCTCAATTTGGTTAAATCAATAGGACACGAGGAGTTTAGTGTTGCCGTTCGTTCCTCCGCAACCGCCGAAGACTTGCCGGATGCCTCTTTTGCAGGTCAGCAGGAAACATTATTAAACGTCAAAGGCATTGATGCCATCCTGTCAGCAATCAAGCAAGTATTTGCTTCTTTATATAATGATCGTGCCATTGCGTATCGGGTCCATCATGGATTTGAGCATCAGGACGTTGCTTTATCCGTTGGGATACAACAAATGATCCGAAGCGATCTGGCCGTCAGCGGTGTTTTATTTACGATGGATACCGAATCTGGCTTTGATCAGGTTGTCTTTATTACTTCTTCTTATGGTTTGGGAGAAATGGTGGTGCAAGGGGCAGTCAACCCCGATGAATTCTATGTTTATAAGCCGGCGCTTCGTGCTGGGAAATCCGCTGTTATCCGACGGAATTTAGGAACAAAAGCAATAAAAATGATTTATTGCGAGAAAACTGAGCAGGGGGGTACGGTGCAAACCGTCGAAGTAGAAGCGGCAGCGCAACGTCAGTTTTCATTAACGGTTGATGAAGTAGAGCAATTGGCAAAACAGGCATTGGTCATCGAAGAACATTATGGTCGTCCCATGGACATTGAGTGGGCCAAAGATGGTTTGGATGGAAAACTTTATATTTTGCAAGCTCGGCCTGAAACAGTAAAAAGCCGTGCCAACAAACAAGTGCTTGAACGCTATAAGCTGAAACAGCAAGGTAAAATATTAAGTGAAGGCCGCAGTATTGGCCAGCGCATTGGGCAGGGACGGGCAAAGGTGATTAAGGATGCCAGTGAAATGCATCGGGTTCAACCCGGTGATATTTTGATCTCGGATATGACAGACCCGGATTGGGAGCCGGTGATGAAACGAGCTGCTGCCATTGTGACCAATCGCGGCGGTCGAACTTGTCATGCGGCCATCATTGCTCGAGAGCTTGGTATTCCAGCGGTTGTGGGTTGTGGCGATGCTACCAAAGTGATTCGTGATGGAGATGAAGTCACAGTATCTTGTGCCGAAGGTGATACTGGTTTTGTCTATGCAGATTTATTGCCTTTTGAGCGGGTGCAGCTCGATGTTGATACCATGCCGGAACTGCCAGTAAAAGTCATGTTGAACGTCGGCAATCCGGAACGTGCATTCGCATTTCAAGCAATTCCTAATGCCGGTGTTGGTTTGGCCAGACTGGAATTCCTCATTTCCAATACCATTGGAATTCACCCAAAGGCATTGCTGCAATATGAAACATTAAACGACAAAAAATTAAAACAATTCATTGAAGAGAAAACGGCGGCTTATTTTTCTCCCGTTGAATATTACATTGAGCGGTTGAAAGAGGGCGTTGCCACAATTGCTGCGGCCTTTCACCCCAAACCCGTTATTGTCCGTTTGTCGGATTTTAAATCCAATGAATACGCTAATCTTGCTGGCGGAACCTTGTATGAGCCCCATGAAGAAAATCCCATGTTGGGATTTCGGGGGGCGTCGCGCTACGTGTCGCCTGATTTTGCCGATTGTTTTGCTCTGGAGTGTCAAGCGGTTAAGCGGGTACGCGAAAAGATGGGTCTAACGAATGTGGAAATCATGATTCCTTTCGTGAGAACAGTATCAGAAGCAGAACAAGTGATTGCCATTCTTAAGCAGCATGGCTTGGAGCGCGGCAAGCAAGGGCTGCGGATCATTATGATGTGTGAGTTGCCTGCAAATGCTTTATTGGCGAATGATTTTCTACAACATTTTGATGGTTTTTCCATTGGTTCCAATGACTTAACTCAATTGACTCTTGGGTTGGATCGTGATTCAGGTCTGGTTGCTTCACAATTTGACGAACGGGATGCTGCAGTCAAGGCTTTGTTGCATCTAGCAATCACGGCTTGTAAACAACAGAATAAGTACGTAGGAATTTGTGGCCAGGGACCTTCTGATCATCAGGATTTTGCTGAATGGCTTATGCAGGAAGGTATTGATAGTCTATCATTAAACCCGGATTCGGTGTTGGAAACCTGTTTATTTTTATCTCAAAAAGCCTAACGGGGATGCCTTTATGCATCGTTTAAAATACTGGATTTTGCTTGCAGCAGTTTGTCCTGCGATAGGCTATGCAGGCGGAGGACCAGATCATTTTGAACCAGTTGCATCCGTTATTTTATGGGTTACCTTAATTTTTCTCTTTGGTGTGACCGGGCGATATTTTGCTGAGCGTCTGAATCAACCTGGCGTGCTTGGTGAATTGTTGATGGGGGTCCTTCTTGGCAATGTATGTTATTACTTTGGCATGCCCCTGGCGATTATTTTACGAGAAGGTCCGGCTGTGTTTAACATCATGTCGGATATGCTGGGCAATGTCCCGCTCGTGCAAGCGGTTAAAGCGAGCATCCACGATCCCAATTATACGGGTCAAATTATCAACGCCTTAAGTGGCAGTCGCGGTATTGATTGGATTAAAGTAGCCTATATTGTAGATATTTTTTCCCGTTATGGGGTTATTTTTTTGCTATTCATGGTGGGACTAGAAACATCGATCGAAGAACTTAAACATACGGGGCGCGAATCGTTTCAGGTTGCCATGATAGGAATTGTTGCCCCGATTGTATTGGGTTTATTGAGCATGTATGTCCTGATGCCAAACTCTTCGTTTAAGGCTAACTTATTTATTGCAGCAACGCTATCGGCAACCAGCATTGGTATTACGGCACGTGTACTGAAAGAAATGCAACAATTGCACACCCGTGAAGCAAGAACCATATTGGGTGCTGCCATGATTGACGATATTCTTGGGTTGGTCATTCTGGCTATTGTCAGCAGCATCGTCATTAGTGACGTGGTTAATATGATGCAAATCAACCAAATCATTGTATTAGCCATCCTGTTTTTTGTATGTGCCTTATGGATTGGTCCCTGGGTATTACAAAAAGCAATAAGATTTTTCGTTTTCTTGAGCCTTGGGAAGCAAAACTCTTTATTTCGTTTGTCTTTGTGATGTTTTTGGCATGGCTTGCAACGGCGGTGCAATTGGCAACCATTATAGGTGCTTTTGCTGCAGGCATTATCATTCATGATGGTTTTTTGAACAGGAAAATAATCATCGCAATGCTTTGACGATTAAAGAGTTGATAGCACCCCTGGAGTTTATTTTGGTGCCACTGTTTTTTATGTTGATTGGCATGCAAGTCAAGATTGAGTTATTCATGGACTGGCAGGTATTGTTGATGGCCAGTGGCTTGATCATGGCAGCTATTTTGGGAAAGTTATTAAGTGGTTTTGGGGGTAATCGTTGGGATGATCGCGTTTTAATTGGCATTGGCATGGTACCCCGTGGTGAGGTGGGATTAGTGTTTGCATCCATTGGTAGAAAGTTGGGCATTATGTCTGATAAACTGTTTTCTGCCATTATCTTGATGGTCATTGTGACCACGCTAATTGCTCCTCCCTGGTTTAAATCGCGTTATAAGGAATCGAAACATGCTTCCTAAACAAGAAGATATTTTAGCGGATGTTGAGCGAGCGTTAACGGAAGATGTTGGAACAGGAGATATTACTGCAGCACTTTTACCCGAGACGTTGATGGTAAGTGCTCAAATTATTTCACGAGAACCAATGTTGGTATGTGGCCGTCCCTGGGTTGAATGCGTTTTTGCCAGGGTTAATCCAGGGATTGAAATTCATTGGCTAGTCCAAGAGGGTGCCTGGCTTGATGAACCAGCGACTCTTTGTCATCTGTATGGTCAGGCGCGTGCTATCTTGACGGCCGAGCGCAGTGCTTTGAATTTTATGCAAACCCTCTCTGCAACAGCAACGCAGACGTACCAATACCTTTTGCAACTTAAAGGATATTCGACCCGTTTACTGGATACTCGTAAAACATTGCCTGGATTGCGTCATGCTCAGAAATATGCTGTTGCGTGCGCCGGTGGTGTTAATCATCGAATTGGTTTGTATGATGCTTTTTTAATTAAAGAAAATCATATTAAAGCCTGTGGTTCTATTCAGGCAGCCATTACACTGGCAAGAACAATGAGTAAGGGACAGCTGGTAGAAGTCGAAGTAGAAAATCTTATAGAATTTCAGGAAGCGCTTGCGGCAAGACCTGACCGAATTCTGCTGGATAATTTTACGCGTGATATGATGGTAGAAGCAGTGGCTATTAACAACCCAAAGCAATGCGCATTAGAAGCATCTGGCGGTATTGAGTTATCTACACTGGCGAACATTGCTGAAACGGGAGTGGATTATATTTCAGTAGGTGCCATCACCAAATCAATACGGGCGATTGATTTGAGTTTATTAATTAATGAAGCTTAGAGCATAAGATATGATGAATCATAAAATTATATTGACGGGTGGGGGCACCGCTGGGCACGTAACACCGAATATCGCATTGATCGAAGTATTGCAGGCAGAGGGTTGGCAAGTTCATTATATAGGGTCACCTGATGGTGTTGAAAAAGAGATGATCATGGCGGTTCAGATTCCGTATCATGAAGTAAGCAGTGGTAAACTACGTCGCTATTTTAGCTGGAAAAATTTTATTGACCCTATAAAGATTATGGCAGGGATTGTTCAATCCTATTTTCTGATACGCAAACTAAAGCCCGATGTTGTTTTTTCCAAGGGAGGATTTGTTGCGTTTCCGGTCGTCGTAGGGGCTTGGTTGAATCGGATTCCAGTGATTGCTCATGAATCGGATATGAGTCCCGGCCTTGCCAATCGCTTAAGCTTTCCCTTCGTTGATAAAATATGTGTAACGTTTGCGGCGGCACAAAAACATTTTAAACGCCCTGATAAAGTGGTAGTAACCGGTACGCCAATCCGCGAGACATTATTCCATGGCAACAAAACCAAAGGTTTGGCTCTATGTGGCTTTCATGAAGATAAACCTTGTTTACTCGTGATTGGCGGCAGCCAGGGATCGAATGCAATGAATGCTTGTGTAAGAAAAGCACTGGGACTTTTATGCAAGCAGTTTCAGGTGATTCATTTATGTGGGAAAGGAAAAATTGATCCGTCTCTTACCAGTCAACAAGGATATTGCCAATTGGAATATGCCAAGGAAGAATTGGCGGATTTGTTTGCTGCAAGCCAGTTGATTATTTCCCGTTCGGGAGCCAATTCATTATATGAAATCCTGGCTTTAACCAAACCGCATATTCTGATTCCTTTATCACGCCGTGCCAGCCGTGGTGATCAGATTCAAAATGCACGTTATTTTCAACAACAGAACATCAGTGTTGTGATTGATGAAGAGAAGTTGACTCCAGAAGCATTAATGGCCGCAGTGGATGAAGTAGGTGCGCATGAGAATGAAATCATTGAAAAAATAAAAGCCTTGAATATTCATTCCGCAACCGATCACATCATGGCAATTATTAGGGAGGTTGGGCATGTTGAACCCGCAACGACTGTTTGAATATATTGAAAAGCAATGGCAGGAACACATCATTGCCAGTTTGTGTGATTACATCAAGATTCCTAATAAATCACCGCATTTTGATGCAAAATGGCAAGAACATGGGTATATGGAGGAAGCGATTGCTCATGTGGCAAAATGGTGTGAAACTCATGCACCGAAACACATGAACCTTGAAATATTGCGTCTTGAGGGGCGTACTCCACTGTTGTTTATTGATATACCTGGCAAGACAGAGGAAACCGTCTTGTTGTATGGACATCTGGATAAACAGCCAGAAATGACAGGTTGGAAAGAAGGATTAGGGCCATGGCAACCTGTGTTGCAAGATGGACGTTTGTATGGACGAGGTGGAGCAGATGACGGTTATGCTGTCTATGCTGCTCTTACGGCAATTTGTGCCTTGCAAGAACAGAATTTATCTCATGCGCGTTGCGTCATTCTTATTGAGGCATGTGAAGAAAGTGGAAGTTATGATTTGCCTTATTATCTTGATGTTGTTAAAGATAGAATAAAATACCCAAAATTGGTTATTTGTTTGGATTCGGGTGCAGGCAATTATGAACAATTATGGATGACGACGTCTTTACGGGGCAATGTGGTTGGAGAGTTAGCGGTTGAAGTGCTTGCTGAAGGGGTGCATTCCGGTAATGCCAGTGGTATTGTAGCCGATAGTTTTCGTATTGCTCGACATTTGCTGAGTCGCCTTGAAGATGAAGTCAATGGCGAGATTCAATTAAAAGATTTATATTGCGATATTCCTCCTGCAAGGATTAATGAAGCGGCTGACTGTGCTGCTGTTTTGGGCAAGCATGTTTATGATGTTTTCCCTTTTCTTCCTCATGCCAAACCAGTACTTTCAAATATTCAGCAATTGATTTTGAACCGTACTTGGCGGCCTGCCTTATCCATTACTGGCGCAGAAGGATTGCCTGCTATCGCCAGTGCTGGGAATGTATTACGTCCTAACACTTCTTTGAAATTATCCATGCGTTTGCCGCCTTTGGTTGATGCAAAAAAGCAGCACAATCCATAGAAAAAGTATTGACCGAAAATCCACCTTATGAGGTAAACGTGTCGTTCAGAGTGGATGATCACGCCATGGGATGGCATGCGCCTTTGCTTGCAGATTGGTTGGCCCAAGCGTCTTATGATGCCTCCATGCAATTTTTTCAGAAACCTGCCATTTATATGGGGGAAGGTGGCACTATCCCGTTTATGGCGATGTTGGGCAACCTGTTTCCCGAGGCTCAATTTATGATAACTGGGGTATTAGGTCCAAATGCAAACGCGCACGGCCCGAATGAGTTTTTACATCTGGACATGGTAAAAAAATTAACCGCCAGTGTTGCTTATGTGCTTCACAAGCATATTATGGCAATTCATTAAACAATGCTCTCGACAGAGGAGAAAAATCTTGCGATACTGAGCACCTCTTGTTAGAAGAAACAAGAGTGGAGTCCAATCAATAATGGAGATTATTATGAAGGCAATTTTGGGTGCTGCTGCACTCTCTTTTATTGCTGTATCAATTCCTGCCGCTGCAGTGCCAATTCAACCTGCCACTTCGGCTATTGCAGAAACAACCATTCGCCCCATTGTTAAAATTAATTTAAATCAAGCCGACGTTCAGACGTTGATTCATTCAATTAAAGGAATTGGTCAAAAAAAGGCGGAAGCTATTATTCAATATCGTAAAGAGCATGGGGCTTTCAAATCGATTGAAGATCTTGCTGAAGTGCGCGGCATCAGTCGTTCTTTTGTAAGACTTCATTTTGCGCAATTGCAAGAAAAATTTTCTGTAGAATAGATTTCTTTTGTTATGCGGCGGTAAAAGAAATGTGAAGAGAAAAGAGGGGAATGCTCAGGAGATACAGCTCTTGTGGCAAGTTGACATCATTAATATTTATCAACACGAGGAAGCTTAACTGTTTTTTGTAATAAAATCTTTTGCAAAAGATCAGTCGATTTTTATCCAAATTTGAGTTAAAGTGCTCACAAAAACGATCGAGGTAGTAGAGGTCATGTTCAGGAAATTGAGGGGGGTGTTCTCCAATGATTTGTCCATTGATTTGGGAACAGCAAATACACTGATATACGTCAGAGATAAGGGCATTGTTTTAAATGAGCCATCCGTTGTTGCTCTGCGCAATGAATCAGGACAGAAAAGAGTGGCGGCGGTTGGACTTGAAGCCAAGCGCATGCTTGGCAGAACGCCAGGAAATATCAATGCGATAAGACCCATGAAAGATGGCGTGATTGCCGACTTTTTTGTTACAGAAAAAATGTTGCAGCATTTTATTCATAAGGTCCATGAAAATCGATTCCTACGCCCCAGCCCTCGAGTATTGGTTTGTGTCCCTTGTGGTTCTACACAAGTAGAGCGAAGGGCTATTCGTGAATCGGCTATGGGAGCAGGTGCTCGGGAAGTATTCCTCATTGAAGAACCAATGGCTGCAGCATTGGGTTCCGGCATGCCAGTTGAAGAAGCCAGCGGCTCTATGGTTGTTGATATTGGCGGCGGTACAACGGAAGTGGCTATCATTTCATTAAGCGGTATTGTCTACCATCAATCCGTTCGTATTGGCGGTGATAAATTTGATGATGCAATTGTTTCCTACGTACGGCGTAATTATGGCACGTTAATTGGTGAAACGACGGCTGAGCGTATCAAACATGAAATTGGTTCTGCTTTCCCAAGCCGTGATTTATTTGAAATTGAAGTACGTGGTAGAAATTTGGCTGAAGGTGTTCCACGTAGCTTTACTTTGACCAGTGCCGAAATCCTTGAAGCCTTGCAAGAACCTCTATCAGGTATCGTAGGTGCAGTTCGTGCGGCACTTGAATTAGCTCCTCCTGAATTAGCGGCCGATATTGCAGAACGTGGTATGGTTTTAACCGGAGGCGGTGCATTGTTGAAAAATATGGACACCTTGCTTATGGAAGAAACTGGCCTGCCCGTGCTGGTCGCAGAAGATCCGCTCACTTGTGTTGCTCGTGGCGGCGGTAAAGCATTGGAAACCATGGATTTACGCGGCGGTGATTTCCTTTCAACAGAATAATTCTCAGAATCCTCTTTTTGGCCAGGGCAGACGCTCACCCTTGAGTTTTGCGTTTGCTCTGTTGCTTTCCTTTATTTTTATGATTGCGGATTTCCATTATCGTTATCTGGATAGTGTCCGTAGTGGTTTTTCTTTTTTGTTGCGCCGTTGCAATATGCGGTTGATTATCCTGTACATGTCATTGACTGGGTAAAACTGGTGGTAAGTTCCAAAAAAGCATTAATTGATGAAAATATGCAATTGCGTTATCAGCAAACCATGCTTGAGGCGCAATTGCAAAAATTGCTTGTTATTCGCAATGAAAATTCTCAACTCAAGGAATTGCTGTTGGCTTCAGCAAATACGAAAACGCGCGTCATGGCCGCACAGATCCTTGCTGTGGATACAAGTAGCTCAAGGCAGTTAGTGGTGTTGAATAAAGGCAAACGCGATGGGGTTTTTTCTGGCCAATCGGTGCTAGATGCCAAAGGGGTCATGGGGCAAATCATTGATGTTGGCTCTATGACGAGTACTGTTTTGTTAATTTCAGACTCAAAAAGTGCCGTGCCCGTTCAGAATAATCGTACTGGGGAACGTGCTATTCTCATAGGCACTAATAGCATGAACCAATTGTCGTTAATTAATTTGCCTAAATCGTCTTCTATTATGAGGGGTGATTTATTAGTGACATCAGGACTTGGAGGACGTTATCCTGAAGGGTATCCTGTGGGTCGGGTGGGAGAAGTAAAACATATTCCTGGTGAAGAATTCATCAAAGTAAGCGTGAGTCCAATCGCTTTATTAAACCGTAATCAACTGGTATTACTTCTTTGGCCCGGGAAAGAGCATGCGGAATTAGCTGCCCAAATCGTTGAACGAATGAGTGTACTGGATGGCTTCAAGCAAAATGCTTAAGGAGCTTTTCCCGGATATTGCGCGGCGCTATCCAGGCTACAATGAATCGCGTAGCCTGGTTAACGCTCAGCGTTAACCGGGTTTGCCAAGCTAAGTGGATGAATATGATTTATTTTAGAGTTCGATTTTTACTGTTTTTGCTGCTTGTGTTGGCGTTAAGTATTATGCCTTTACCCACATGGCTGAGTGAATTTAGACCACCTTGGGCCTTGCTACTTATTCTATACATTCAATTTTTTCTTCCTCGCTTTTTTAATGTAATTTTTATTTTTTAGTCGGCCTTTGTTTGGATGTCTTGCTCTCAACCATTCTTGGTGAACATGTTTTTGCTTTGTTGCTGACTGCCTGGTTGGCTTCCGGGAAAGCGAGGCGCTTTAACTTTTTTCCCATTGGTCAGCAAATGATGCTGATTTTATTATTTTGTTCTATTTACCAATGCATTATTCTTATGATTGATGCTGTATCTGGTTATCAATTTATGCCATTTAAAGTGATCTGCAGTTCAATGGTTGCTACATTGGCATGGCCATGGATAAGAATACTGGCAGACAATACTTTATTAACCAAAGTAACCAAAATGACATATCGTTAAGACATGATTTATATGGCCGTGTTTCTTCTTGCAGATTATGCTTTTGCGCTATAAAAAGTAGGCGTGTATAAAACATTGGCTTGAGCTGAAATAATGTTTTTCACATGCTATGATGACCGTCTTTAATTAGACGGAGATGTTTATGCCATTCGAAAAAATTAATGTACCGCTCCATGGTGAAACCATTAGCATCAATGAAGATTTAAGCTTAAAAGTCCCTAATCATCCGATTATTCCTTTTATTGAAGGGGATGGTATTGGTGTGGATGTCACGCCTGCAATGCTAAAAGTGGTTGATGCAGCCGTACAAAAGGCCTATGGGGATAAAAAGAAAATTGCCTGGATGGAAATTTATGCAGGCGAGAAGGCCACCACGGTGTATGGAGATGGTCAATGGTTGCCGAAAGAAACGCTGGATGCCATGAAGCAATTTTCTGTATCCATCAAAGGTCCACTGACCACACCAGTCGGAGGTGGCATCCGATCATTAAACGTCACTATTCGTCAGGAACTGGATCTTTATACTTGCCTTAGACCTGTTCGTTATTTTTCAGGAACTCCAAGCCCTGTGAAGGAGCCATGGAATACTGACATGGTGATTTTCCGTGAAAATTCTGAAGATATTTATGCTGGCATCGAGTGGCAAGCGGATTCAGAAGAGGCAAAAAAAGTCATCCGGTTTCTTCGTGAAGAAATGGGGGTTAAAAAAATCCGTTTCCCAGAACATTGCGGTATTGGAATTAAACCGGTTTCCAAAGAGGGAACATCACGTCTGGTAAAAGCCGCTATTCAATATGCTATTGATAATCAACGTGATTCTGTTACTTTAGTCCATAAAGGCAATATTATGAAATTTACAGAGGGTGCCTTTAAAGACTGGGGATATCAAGTTGCTCAAGATCAATTTGGCGCTAAAGAATATCAAGGTGGTCCATGGCTGGAAATTAAAAATCCTAAAAGTGGTCAGCCAATTATTATCAAGGATGTCATTGCTGATGCGTTTTTACAACAGATTTTATTAAGGCCAGAAGAATATAGCGTGGTTGCAACTTTAAATTTAAATGGCGATTACATTTCAGACGCTCTTGCCGCTCAGGTTGGAGGAATAGGTATTGCTCCAGGCGCCAACATAGGCGAACGTGTTGCTGTGTTCGAAGCGACGCATGGTACTGCGCCTAAATATGCGGGTCAGGACAAAGTGAATCCCGGTTCAATCATTTTATCCGCAGAAATGATGCTACGGCATTTAGGGTGGGTAGAAGCGGCTGATTTGATTATTACCGGCATTGAAGGAGCAATAGAAGCTAAAACAGTGACTTATGATTTTGCACGGTTGATGGATGGTGCGACGTGCGTCAGCTGTTCTGGCTTTGCACAGGCTATAATAAAACATATGTAAAATTGATCAATTTTACTGGCCAAATGAGACATGTAAGTCTATAAAATTAGTAAAGGGTGTATGTAAATGAGTGGGTGGTATTTAGAGGATGTTGTAGAGCAAAAAACGGCAGAGTCGCAAGCGCTGCCGCAGCTTAAGGAGCCTCGAAAATATAAAGTTATATTGCTCAATGATGACTATACACCTATGGAATTTGTAGTAGAGGTCCTGAAGCGATTTTTTCGGTTAAATGAAGAAGTAGCTGTTCAAATCATGCTTCAGGTCCATTACCAGGGACGGGGTGTGTGTGGTGTTTTCACACGTGATATAGCAGAAACAAAGGTTGTCCTGGTTAATGATTATGCCAGGAGTAATGAACATCCATTGCTGTGTAGAATGGAGCCGGAATGATAGCAGTGCTGGATAGGAGGAGCAGCGATCATGTTAAATAAAGAGCTTGAATTCACCTTAAATCTGGCTTTCAAAGAAGCGAAAGAAAAACGACATGAATTTATGACGGTTGAGCATTTGCTTTTGTCGCTGCTTGATAATCCCGCTGCCGGCAATGTATTGCAGGCTTGCGATGCGAATATTGAATCATTGCGACGTGATTTGACCGAATTTATCGATGAAACAACGCCAAAAATTCCTGAGGATGAATCAGAGCGTGAAACGCAACCAACGCTTGGTTTTCAGCGAGTATTGCAACGGGCTGTTTTCCATGTGCAGTCTGCCGGTAAAACGGAAGTCAGCGGTGCAAATGTGCTTGCGGCTATTTTTAGTGAACAGGAAAGCCAAGCTGTTTATTTTCTCCGTCGCGAAAATATCACTCGCCTGGATGTCATTAATTATATTTCACATGGTGTGTCCAAATATCAAAATAATGATTTGCAAGACAGCATGAATTCGTCAATGGATGAAGACATGATGGTTTCTGAAGGCAATGAATCGCCGCTGGAAAGCTATTGCATGAATCTCAATAAACGCGCTCGATTGGGTAAAATTGATCCGTTGATTGGTCGTCATGAAGAAATCCAGCGTACCGTGCAGGTTCTCTGTCGTCGACGCAAAAATAATCCTTTGTTGGTAGGGGAAGCCGGGGTTGGAAAAACGGCTATTGCTGAAGGTTTGGCACGTCGGATTGTTGATGGTGAAGTGCCTGAGGCAATTAAGAATTGTGTCGTATATTCACTGGACTTGGGTGCCTTATTAGCGGGTACAAAATATCGCGGTGACTTTGAAAAACGGTTAAAAGCAGTTTTAAAACAATTGGGTGAGCAAGAGGGCGGTATATTATTTATTGATGAGATTCATACCATTATTGGAGCCGGCGCTGCATCTGGTGGTGTTATGGATGCATCAAATCTGATCAAACCGTTATTGGCCAATGGTGAATTGAAATGCATTGGTTCGACCACTTATCAGGAATATCGCGGTATTTTCGAAAAAGATCGTGCGCTTGCCAGACGATTCCAGAAAATCGATATTTCTGAGCCGACCGTTGAGGAAACGTTTGAAATTTTAAAAGGGCTAAAAGCACGGCTGGAAGCTCATCATGGCGTAAAATTTTCAATTCCCGCATTAAAAGCAGCCGCCGAATTGTCCGCCAAATACATCAATGATCGTTTTCTACCGGACAAGGCCATTGACGTGGTGGACGAGGCCGGAGCTTATCAAAATCTCCTAACAGCAAATAAACGCAAGAAAATTATTAGTGTCACTGAAATTGAGAACGTTGTGGCAAAAATTGCACGGATTCCTCTTAAAAAAGTGTCTGCGCGTGATAAAGATACGTTGCGAAATCTCGAGCGTGATTTAAAACTCTTGGTGTATGGCCAGGATGATGCCATAACCGCATTGTCTTCAGCAATCAAACTGGCTCGTTCTGGATTGCGTGAACCAGAGAAACCGGTGGGGTGTTTTCTTTTTGCTGGCCCAACAGGGGTTGGTAAGACGGAAGTAACCCGACAGCTTGCCAATGTTCTGGGAATTGAGTTGTTACGGTTTGATATGTCTGAATACATGGAGAAACACACGGTATCACGCCTGATTGGTGCACCTCCAGGGTACGTTGGTTACGATCAAGGTGGGCTTTTGACTGAGGCTGTCACCAAAAATCCGCACTCTGTGGTGTTGCTTGACGAAATTGAAAAAGCACATCCCGATGTGTTTAATCTGTTGTTGCAAATTATGGATCATGGCACGTTGACGGATACAAATGGACGTCAAGCCGATTTCCGTCATGTTATATTAGTTATGACCAGTAATGCTGGTGCGAGCGAAATCAGCCGTAATTCCATTGGGTTTTCTTTCCAAGACAACAGCAACGACGGTATGGAAGTGATTAAGCGTCAATTCAGTCCTGAATTTAGAAACCGCCTCGATGCCATCATTAACTTTACGGCGCTCGATGTGAAAACTATTGGACTGGTTGTAGACAAATTCATTATGGAGCTTGAAGAACAGTTAAGTAATAAGGCAGTTACCTTTAAGGTTGAAAAGTCAGCACGTGAATGGTTAATAGAACATGGATATAATAAAACAATGGGCGCACGGCCCATGGCGCGGCTAATTCAAGAAAACGTTAAAAAACCACTGGCTGACGAATTACTGTTCGGTAAATTAGCTAATGGCGGCCATGTTACGTTAAGAATGAAAGATGGAAAGCTGCATTTTGATTGCCAGGATCATCGGGAAGGGGTGTGCTGAAGCTTCTTGATTTGGACAATAAACTAACCAATCTGGTTACTCGTCGCAAATAGGTAGCCAGATTATAAGATGGAAGGGTTGAGCGCATCACTCGATGAAATGTATGGCCCTTACAATTCTTGGGAGGTTTCGTTAAAATGTTACAATGTTTTGCTGAATAGTCACACTATGCTCAGTGTTATCATCATCGCAAAAAATGAAGAGAAAAGAATAAGAACCTGTCTGGAATCTATCAAATGGGCAGACGAAATTATTGTACTCGATTCAGGCAGTACGGATAAAACCACCACCATTGCTTTGGAATACACGGAAAATGTCTATGAAACCGATTGGAAAGGCTATGGCATACAAAAAGATCGGGCATTATCGTTTGCTACTGGCGATTGGGTACTTAATCTTGATGCAGACGAATTCGTTGATGAAGATTTAAAACAGGAAATGATTGAGGCAATGGCGTCTGATGAGGTTGATGCCTATCAGGTTCCGATACGCATGTGGTTTTATGGTAAAGAGTTGCGCCATTCGGGAAGTCCTTCGCGACATGTTCGGTTGTTTAAAAGAAAAGACGCCTCTTACAGCCACGACATTGTTCATGAGAAAGTTATTTTACCTCCAAAAGCCAGGATTGGAAAAATAACCCATCCCATCCGTCATCATTGCTATTATGATATTTCACATGCAATCTACAAGATGAATCGTTATTCGTCTTATAGTGCAAGAATCCGTCTTGCGCAAAAAAAACCAACTAATATCATGCGAGTCATCGTTGGTACTGGCTGGATGTTTTTTCGATGTTTTATTTTGCAGCGTGGTTTTCTGGATGGTCGAGATGGCCTTGTGTTGGCCTTGCTCAATGCTCAGGGGACTTTTGTACGTGGGTTAAAGCAATTATATCCTGATGAAGACATGCAACGCGTGCCTAACGTTGAAGAGACAGAAGGAAATTCGTGAAAAAATATCGTCAATATCTCGGCGGGTATCAACCAAACCATGCTTGTTATTAAAAAGTAATCATATACGTTAGCCCTGAATACGCATCTTTATTTTTATCAGTGACTAAATGACTTGCGCTCGTTACAAATAATTGATTTAAATCCTTTCCTCCAAAAGCGCAAGCGGTAGGGTAAGGGGTAGGTAGTTCAATTTTTTAATTAATTTGCCTGTTTTTGGGTTGAATTGGCTGACGTTTCCGCGACCAAAACCCACAATCCATAGCATGCCTTCTGAATCAATGCACATACCGTCGGGTATTCCGAACGATTGATCATAAGAAAAAGCGACTGAGCCGCCAGAAATATCACCACTTTGGGGATGGTAATTAAATTTATAAATAGATTGAACGGATGAGTCTATAAAATAAAAAATATTATTCACAGTATCCCACGCCATGCCATTGGCGAGCGTTAACCCTTTGAGAACTTGAGTTAAGTGTCCATTAGAATCTAAACGATACAAGGAAGATGCACCAGGCTTAAACTCTAAATCGCAGGTTCCTACCCATAAACGGCCCTGGGGATCATACTTACCATCATTCGGACGATTGTTAGGTAACTGGGGTTCAAGCTCAGAGATTTGGTCTAGTTTTTTATTTGAAAGTTGCAGCTTATAAATGCCACTTGGCATGCAAACCATCACTTCTTCTTTAGAAATAGGAATAACAGGACCCACCATTTCGGGTAAATCAATTTGGTTAATTTGGTTTTTATTTAATTCATATTGGAAAATTGCTTTACCATAAATATCAACCCAATAAAGGGATTGTGTTGGCGCATCCCAGTGTGGACTTTCACCCACAAGACATGGTTTAGTTTGAGGTAGAGGTAATATGTTCATAATCAGTTTTTGTTAGATGAAGAGAGTCTTGAATATATGATAATTACTTAGAACATTACAATTCAGTTAATTAAAATAGTTGGTGTTAGAAGCTACTTTATTCTCTGCTTTTAAATGATTTTTGAAATTGGCAAGTTCATATCGCAATCAAATACTATGAACACCACTAGGAGAAAGAAAGATACCTTGTTTACGAAGCTCATTGAAGACCAACTTTGTGTTTAATGATTTTAACGTTATTGTCTAACATGAGAGTTTTCCTTTTAGGTTTGATTAAAGTTCACTCTTCTATCAAAACCAGAAACTCTCACTTTTCAAGTGGAGTCAGATTAAGTCAAAACTAATTCACTTCATGCTGGAATCTAGAGCGCAATTCCTCAAGATTTTTATGAAAAACCTCCATCATTTTTGGCAGACTTAACGCTTCATTCCAATTGAACAAAGTAAAGCGGGTTTGCTCCCTTTCGATGGCCTTAATAGCAAATTGAATAGCATCCCCCACAATACCTTTATCTTCAATCGCTTTTTTAAAGGCTTTTTGATAAGCACCACCCGGGTTAGCTAAGCCTGAAACATCATTGAGTAATCGATGGGCGACTAATTTCACAAGCTCATCATAATTGAGGTCAGTATCTGCATAATCGCCTACTCCATGTTCTGCATGAGGATGCCCTCCAACGGCTTGAACAAGCTCACATTGTACATGGTGGATTTTTTTTAAAGTTTCTTCAGATAATTCGCCTGTGATAATCCAATCATTATGATTGATCTGCTTTAAATCATGTCCATATAAATAAGGGCCTAGTAACTCGTGCTTTGGACAGAGCTCTGAAAGTTTTTGAGCTAATTGAGAGGCATAACTTTCTGTCATTTCTCCAGGCATAATTGCATCGTCAAAAGGGAATAATACCCCTCTTTTATAAATCGTTAGCGTCAACGTCGCTAGGGCTGCACTCATGCGAGTATTGAGTATGATTTTTTCTGAAAAACTATGAGGTTGATACTGAATTAATTGAAGCGCATTAGGATGATGTTCGATAAATTGTGATAATTTTTTTTCGAAGTTAGCGATGTTTCCTGGATTAGATTCGCGTTCTGAAACTTGCAAAACAAGAAGTTCTTTATACTTACTTTTGCGGATCACAGAGGGTATTAGTAGTTTTGAAAGATATTTGCCTAAAAATAATTCAAATTTAATATATACGCTTGGAATTAGTTGGATTAACTGGTTACGTAAAGATAACAATTTTTGTATATGCCCAGTCAACCAACGATTTTTTAATGCTAAAAGAATGGCGGATAGGAATCCGAATCCATTTGTTACAATTTCTTGAACGATGTTAGAATTCATCGATTCGCATAGCGTAGGTAATGCATCTGTTTTTTCTGGCCCTTCAGAAAAAATGACTTCTTTATAAAAATGCTCTTTTAGGTTTTCTTTGAATAATAAGGCATAAGTACGCAATTTTTGCGGTTTTTTACGAATTAAGTACATTTGGTACACAATCGCTTGTAAGCCTTCTCCGCCATCCCCTGAAAAAAGAATTTCACCGCGGTGGTTTCTAATCGGATAATTTTTTCAAAAAATAGTTTTTCTAAAAAGGTATTAATTTCGTTTAAGCTAGGCATAAGAATATCGCTAATCTCAATATCGTTTGCATCAATACGCTCTAATAATTTTTTGCCCGACTGAATACGCTGAGGCTCAATAAAGCCATTGTAAATAATCCCGTTAGTACCAATGGCTACTACGCCCATATTACCTGTATCAGTTAATGAAGGCCTACCATCTCTATTATCGACTTGTACGCCACCACAAGCGTTTGCACAACTGGCGCCAAAGGTATTTCCTAAATCATGTGAACCTGTTTTATGTGGCAACTCAAAATTTATTTTTTCAAGAATATGCTCTGCTTCTTTTAAAGAAGCACCAGACTGCGCCAGCAAAATCTTATATTCATTATTTCCAGGAATATTGAGTACTTTAATTTTATTTAGCTTTGAAGTTTTAATGATAACAACAGGTTTATCTTCTCCATTAGGCGTTCCCTGACCTTTCAAAGCTGTGTTTGCTCCTTGCAAGATGAAACCTACATTTAATTCTCGATAAAGTTGTATTAATTTATAAAGTTCAACAGCCGTACCAGGATAGACGGCAGCAATTGCCTTCCCTTGTTTTCCTCGAAAGCCTTTTAGAAAAGGGGCGATTTTTTTACCTGTTTCGATAAGAATTGGAGAATCAAATGCTTGTTTGGTTGCTTCTATGATTTTTGTAGTCTCATCTTGGTTTAACATTTCTTGTTGTTTTATTTCCATAGCGCTAGTCCTTGAACAATTGTGCATTAGATTTACTCTCTATAGATATATTAGTTTGCAAAAGGTTAAAAATGGGCTAATGCTACATAATAATATTGTATGGCATTAAGAGGTTCATTTTTGTAATTCAGCTTTGTATCATTTATATGGTGTGTAATTTCATTTAAATATGTGCCACGGAGGGATTACAAAACGGGCGCTGCTGATTTGAGGACTTATCTATAAATCACACAAATTACATCACTTACTATATTTCCCTCAGTGCGCTAAAGGGTAGAGTGAAGATTTAAAAATGACCTTAAACAACCTGCGATTGAGCCAGGGTGTTCTTGCTGTACTGTATTTATTTGATTTTTGGTTGTAATGTACATGTGTTCATAAGCAAGTGCCGCATAAATTCCATTCAGTTGGTTAGCAATACTTAATGCTCGAAGTAACTCTTTTTTGTCATATAAATCTAACCAGGAGGCAATGCATTGTGATTGTAATTTAAGATATAGTGAATCTGTTTGTTTGAGTGCATTGAAATGAGTAATATTCCATAAACAGCCATTTAATGAAAAAAATGGATGAGTAATCACAGTTTCACCCCAATCAATAATATTGATGCCCCCTGTTTTCTTATCGAGCAGCATATTATTTTCATGAAAGTCACAATGATTTATGGTTTCAGGTATTGTGTATTCCAACAAATCCTCACACAACTGATTGCACAGAGGGTATAGTTGATGCAAACGGTCAATTTCTTTTCTGGTTAATCCGTCATCTATTAATAAACTCTCTTGTGTGATGAGTTGATAATACAATGAAGCAAATTTTTGGAGTCGCCAATCAGGAACACTCAGAGATAGTAGGGCTTGGACTTTGTTTTCTAGTAAACGTTGAATGTTGGTATAATTTAAAATCCCTTGTTTCAGTGTGTTGAAATCAATTTGTCCTTGGAAAAGTTGGCGTAGTGAGTGATCTCCACATGCAGTCATAAGAAAGCAATGTAAGGCACCATTTTCAGCTAGAAGTTCAGGTATATTTTTACAGCCTTGAGCATGAAGAAAAGTTAATGTTTTTGCTTCTATAAATAACGCTTCAGGCGTTTGTTTTAAGTAAACAATATCGGTGGTTGTTTTAATCCTATAAACTATGGAATAGGACGTTTGAACAATTTTTTGATAATGCTGAACATTAGATTTCTTATGAGAAACCAGGTATTGCAATGCCCATTGTAATGCTTGTTCGCATGGGTTCACTATTTTAACTCAGTCCTGTTCTGGTATTGTGTTTTTTAGGTCATTGATTAAAGCAGTATAGTTTATAATAAAACTTGCAGGTACGGGTCAACTTCTAGTGTTAAAAAGAAAGTTTTAACTGTTCCCAATATTGATTGTATAAAGCGATGGTTTTATCACCAACATCTTGCTGAAAATAACCACGTTTAAGTGTTTCCTGAGAAGGGTATATCATTGGATTATGGCGAATCGTGTCTGGTAACAACGCTTTTCCTTTGGCGTTTGTAATGGCATGGCCTTCCCGCAATGCAATTTGAACAGCGCTGCTTGGTTTGAGCATAAAGTTGATAAACGCATAAGCTTCTTTGGGATGAGGAGGGTGATTGGGAATGGAAAGACAGCCTACCCAAATGACGTATCCTTCTTTGGGATAAATAAAATGGATTTGCTTGTTTTCTGCTTGCGCTTTATAAGCATCACCATTCCAGGCTGAACCTGCGATGGCGTCTTCATCAATAATGATGGCTTGCACACTGTCGCTGGCAAAGAGTTTAATATTAGGAACCAAGGCTAATAATTGCTCATAAGCTTGTTGGATATGTGCAGGATTTTTATCATTAGGATGATAGCCCAAGCTCATTAAAGCGATTGAAAAGACTTCGCGAGAATCATCAAGTAACAGCAATTGGCGATGCCAGCGTTTTTCCCATAGGTCACTCCATTTTTTAGGAATGTCATGCACCCACTGGGTGTTATAAAAAATACCAGTGGCTCCCCAAGTGAGTGGCACGCTGTAATGATTGCCGGCGTCATATTGGCTTTTTGTAAACAGCGGGTCGATGTTGTCCAAGTTAGGTATTTTATCGTGGGTAAGCTTAGTCAGCATGCCTTGTTTTTTCATCCGTTCTACATAATAACCAGACGGCATGATGACATCATAAACGGATTGCCGGCTTGCTTTTAATTTGGCATACATGGTTTCATTGCTGTCATAGGTGGAGAAATTCACCTTGATCCCTGTTTCTCGTTCGAATTGATGGATGAGTGATTTAGGGATTTCTCCGCCCCAGACATAGACATTGACCACATTGTTAGCGTAAGTTGGGGCAGTGAATAAAACAATGAGTAATAAAAAGAAAGTACGTATGCTTTGTTTCATGCCGATTTCCGCGCTAATCGATGGGCAATGATCACAAGGATCATGGAGATGAAGAAAGTAATTGAACATAAAGCATTTAACTCAGGAGTTACTCCCACTCTAACCAGAGAATAAATCGTTAAAGGCAAAATATTAAAATCCGGTCCTGCAACAAAATAACTGATGATAACGTCGTCAAATGATAGAGTGAAACACAGCAATAATGCACTTAGAACTGCAGGCCATAACAAGGGCAATAAAATTTTAACTAGTGCTCTTGTATGACTGGCGCCCAAATCCAAGGCGCTGTAATAAATATTGGCATCCAGGGTGTGAATCCGGCTATTAATGGTAAGCACCACAAAAGGAATGCAGAAGGTGATATGGGCAATTAGCAGGCTGAAAAAACCAAGTGATAATGAGATAAGGTTAAAAAATATCAGCAAGGCGACCCCTAATACCAGATCAGGGATAATGACTAATAGTAACAACATCGCAAATAATGAGCGACGACGGCGGTTGTTACGATGCAAAAAGAAATGGACGCATGTAAATAAGCCCACCAGGGTTGCTATGATGGAAGCGCTAAGCCCTAAGATGACTGAATGTAAAAAAGCAGACCAGAGCTCGCGATCGTGGAAGAGCTCCATGTACCAATGGGTAGAAAAACCATGCCATTGCAATGAAAATCTGGCTTGATTTACCGAATACAAGATTAAAATCAGAATCGGAAAATAAAGAAAAACATAAATGAGCGAAAGGTACGATTTTTGCAACAGCGTCTTCAATGGATGACCTCCCGTCCATGTTGACGATAAAAAAACAGTAAAAGCAATAAAAGTATTGTCAGAATGGCACTGGTTGCGGCTCCTTGTGGCCAGTTTTCCAAAACCAGAAATTGATTTTGGATCATATTACCCAATAAAATGGAGCGTGCTCCGCCTAAAACGTTTGGTATATAAAATAAAGTCATTGCCGGCAGTAATACCAGTAGACAACCGGAAATGATTCCTCCAGCCGTATTGGGTAAAAAAACTCGAAAAAAAATGGCCCATTGGCTAGCACCTAAATCCTTCGCTGCCTCAATTAATCTGAAATCAAAGCGTTCCATGTTGGTAAAAATAGGGAGTACCATAAATGGGAATAGGTTATATACCAAGCCACTGATAACTGCAAAATTGGTATAAAGTAATGACAGTGGCTGATCAATCAGATGCAATTTCAGGAGAATGGCGTTTAAGATTCCCCGAAATTTCAAGATGGCAATAAGAGAATAGGTTCGGATTAATGAGCTGGTCCAAAAAGGGATGATGATCAACAATAACAAGACCGATTGGTGTTTGGATTTAATTAATAAATAGCTGAAAGGATAAGCAAGAATAAGACAGCAGAGCGTTGTTACAAGCGCGATAATAAATGAGCGCAAAAATACTTTGGCAAATAATGGAGAAAATAATTCAGCATAATGATTTAAGGTAAATGGCAGTGAAACTAAATGTCCGCTGTCTTTTGACAGAAAACTGGTGATAAAGATTAACCCCAGTGGTAAAAAGCCAAATGCTATTAACCAGAAATATAGGAAATAAAGCGAATAAGGTTTAGCTTTCATAAGGTAGTAGCACTTCCCAACCTGGCAACCAGTGCACCCAGACGTCTTCATTCAATGAATATTCAAGTTTGTCATCATCTTCATCAAAAAATTCTGAAGCATTAATGATTTTACCTGAATGTAATTCCACCTTAAGATCAACCGTTGAACCTTTGTAAACAATATCTACGATTTTTCCTGGTAGCATGTCCGCACTTTCGCTGACCTCCGTTTGACCCCAGACGCGGATATCTTCGGGTCGTATAATCAAGTGGACCTTTTCGCCTGGTTGAAAATTTCCCGTGTTTTTACATTGAAGAACAATGGATTCAATTTCAGTTTGCAAATATCCTTCATTTAAGGCACGGATTTCAACGTCAAAAATATTGGTTTCACCGATAAATTTGGCAACGTGCAGGTTGCTTGGTGTTTCATAGACTTCCCTTGGTGTGCCAATTTGTTCAATATGGCCATGATTAAAAATGACAATACGATCAGACATCGATAAGGCTTCTTCTTGATCATGAGTGACAAAAATAAAGGTCATGTTCAAGGTTTTTTGCAATTGTTTCAGTTCATATTGCATGGCTTTACGTAAACGGTAATCAAGCGAACTTAATGGTTCATCAAGAAGTAAGACTTGTGGGCGGTTGACAATGGCCCGGGCGATTGCAACTCGCTGCTGCTGACCTCCACTTAACTGGCGGATACTTCGCTGGGCAAATAACTCAAGATGAACAAGTTTTAAAGCCTCATCGACTCGTTCCATGACGTCATCTTGTTTAACTTTCTTGCAACGCAGAGCAAAGGCCACATTTTCAAATACGGATAAATGTGGAAATAGGGCATAACTTTGAAAAACGGTGTGTACGTTTCTTTTCTGTGGCGGCAGGTGATTTACGCAAACATCATTGATGAAAATTTCACCGGAAGACGGGGCTTCAAATCCTGATATCAAGCGCAACAACGTCGTTTTGCCACAGCCTGATGGACCCAGTAATGTTAGAAACTCACCTGGATAAACCGACAAGGAGATATTATTTAAAATGTCAGTTGAACCATAGGATTTATAGATTTGTTTAAGTTCAATCAATGGATTTAGCATGCTTGTATTATAAAAAGGTTACTTTTATTCATTTATTCTTCAGTCACCGACCTTTATCATTTTTAAAATGATTTTAAAAAAGTTGAGATTATGAGGCTTGGCATATTATTTGTCCAGCTTGATTGAGTGCATCTCAAAATACTATATCAATAGGCGTTGCTATTTTATATAATGGATCTCCGCTTATGCGGGGATGACAGATTTCCATCACTTTATGATGGGCATTTGTTAATCAAAATAGTATTATTTTTCCCTAGATTCATTGCCCATGCATGGGGGCGGTGCTTGATGTACCATTATCTACCGTCACTCTAACAGAAGATATTGGAATGATTATTATGGCTTTCATGTTGCTAATGCATAGGATTTTTTAGCATAAGGATTATAGCGGCAACCTCATTATCGAAATGTGATCATCAGGGCTTTTAAAGCAGCAGCTAGTGCTGCTTTAAGATTACCAAGACAATTTATCCATGGCATTTTGCGTGCTGCAGACTTCCGATACTCCGCCATTATTACAAACGACTAATCCTTGGTCGTCTGCGCTCATAACACCACCTTGCCATAAACAACATCCCTTGAGTTTTTGCAAATCCATCACGGCATGTCGAGAACAGTAGCAGGATGAATAATAGCCATTGTTACATACAAAACGGCCAGCTGATGAATCGCAGTAACTTACCCCTCCCATATTTTCACAACAGCTAGGACAAGGGGAATAGCAAGTTCCACCCGGTTTTGGACAAGGATTGGCGCAATAATTTTCGGCTATGGCTGTTGAAAACACCAACAGCATTGCAATTGCAATAAGAAAACGTCGCATTACTAATTCCATTTGGTTACATATACTTAGGATATCATAGTCTCATTGCAAATCAATTTGAATCAAAATCTCTGAGAGTATCAACCTCTCTTTTATAAAGAGAGGTTGATAGGGATTTTTCAATACATGCTGCTATCTTATTAGCCCACTCGGATATTGATAAATTGCCAGGGGTCCGTGCGGTCCACGTTTTCCGGAAACAAAGATTCCCGGTGAGTCAAGGGAGTCCAATCGGTATAAAAACCACCTACCTTTCCTAGATAAGGAGTGGCAATATCCAAGATGTATTTGAAATCTAAATCTTCTGGTTCCACCAGCCCTTTGTTAGGATGTTCAATGAGCCACAACAGGCCTGCTAGGGTTCCTGCTGCAACTTGCAGTGTGGTCGCATTATTATGGGGGGCTAACTGACGTGCTTCTTGAATGCTCAGTTGCGAGCCATACCAGTAGGCGCCTCGTTTATTTCCCATTAACAAAACACCTAATTCATCCGTGCCAGTCATGATGTCATCCATCATTAAGACATTGTTCTTTTGCTTTTGCCATTCCTTTCCTGCCAATTCATGCAAGGAAAGTTCGGCAAGCGGGCAAGGTAAATAAGCATAATGTACCGTAGGGCGATATGACACTTGGTTTTCATCTTTCAACGTTAAATAGTCAGCCAAGGACATGGATTCAGAGTGGGTAATTAAAAATCCGTGAAAAGGTCCGAAGCCAGGGGTCCAACTGCGTACACGAACGCTGGCTCCCGGACGATTTAAATAAATGGCACCTTGTTGCCCATGATCGTGTTTCCCTGCATCGGAAGGCCAATGCCGTTCGTGCGTTCCCCATCCCAGCTCAGCCGGTTGGAGCGCTTCTGATATGAAACCATTTGCTGACCAGGTATTGACGAATTCTCCAGGTTTTTTGGGTCGATTGGAAATCTGAGTATCACGTTCTGCAATATGGATGGCTTTAATGTTGAGCTTCATAGCCAAATTGGCCCATTCTGCAGAGGTGGTGGGAAGACTGCAGGAAATTTCGTTATCGTGAGCCATGTTTAAGAGCGCTTGTTTTACAAAGTGAGAGACTAGGCCTGGGTTTGCTCCATGTGTTAAAACGGCGGTGGTGCTTTTATTACTTTTTAATTGGAGGGCAGATTCACGTAATAAATAATTGGTGCGTGCGCTGGGGGCGACTTGGCTATTATCGTAAAAGCCTGCCCAAGGTTCTATGCAAAGGTCGAGATACAATACTTCTTTTTGCTGGCAAAAACGAATCAAGCTAATACTTGAGATGTCAATGGATAGGTTTAGTAATAAGTCTCCTTTTCCCAGCCTGTTGGCAAGTACTTTGAGATAGTTTTGTTCGGTAATGGTTGTTAATTGCAAAGAAATACCAAATTCTTGTGTAATTGTTAATCCTTCTTCATCTTTGGTCAGAATGGTGATTTGTTCAGGATGAATCTCTAGATGCTTAAAAAGTAGAGGAAGCAAGGCTTGCCCTATGCTACCAAATCCAATAATTAGTATGCGATTGTTAAATCTTATTTTTTTTTATTCACCATGCGAATCCTTCAGAATTTACCTAATGTGATTGCGATTTTTCATCCGCTGTTTTTGCAAAGATTATCAGCTAAATTTCTTTAACCTGCAAAGCTTTTTGTGGCTTTATCTATTGTATAAAATTAAGCAATTCATTTTAATTTTTCCAGTTAGGCGAGCGATTTATCTTCCAATCCTATTTCTACCGATTCAATTTTTTGAAAGCGCTGCGTAATTTTTTTCGCTGATGTGTTAACTTCTGTGGCATCTTGATGGGCTAAATCAATGTGTTTTGATAATTTGTCCATACGTTTTTCAAAACGTTGAAAATCATCCGCCAGTGCTTGTAAATGTTTTTGGATAATGTGCACTTGCTTACGAGTGATGTCATCTTTAAGGACAGCTCTTGCTGTGGTTAATACCGCCATTAATGTGCTGGGTGAAACCAGCCAGACTTTCAAGCGTTGTGACAAGGTAATGATTTCAGGGTAATTGGCGTGAATTTCTGCAAAAATGGCTTCTGCTGGTATAAACATAACAGCACCATCCGCAGTTTCATTAGGGATAATGTATTTTTCAGCGATGTCTTTGATGTGTTTTTGCAAATCCTGACGAAATTGTTGTTGCAATGATTTTTTTTCGGCAGAGCTTGCCTCGGTATTCATAAGTTTTTGATAAGTTTCCAGTGGAAATTTGGCATCAATCACCACGTTACCCGTTGGTTCTGGTAAGAATAAGATGCAATCAGCCCGCTTCTGATTGCTTAATGTGTATTGCATGCTGTAATGATGGGCCGGAATCATATTGGCAATGAGCGTGGATAATTGCACTTCACCAAAAGCCCCTCTGGAGCGTTTGTCGGCTAGAACATCCTGAAGACTAACGACATGGCTGGATAATTCCGTGATTTTCTTTTGTGCCTCATCGATGATGGTTAACCGTTGAATAACATCCGTAAACGTCGATGAGGTTTTTTCAAAGCCTTCTGTTAATCGGTGATTGACCTGCTGGGTTAAGCTGTGCAAGTGATTGCGTATTTCTTCGGTTAAGGTCTGGAGATGGGCGCTTAAGGAGCCGGCATGTTGTTTAAAGCTATGATTCATTTGCTCACGTACATCCGTCATTTGCCGCTGAACGGTTTCAGTGATTAATTGCTGAGTGGTCAATTGGCCTTGAGCAATTTTTTCATAAATCGTTTGTTGACTTGTCTGCTGGGCTTGTTGCAAATCCATATGCAATTGCTGAAATTGTGTCGTCAGCGTTTGTTGAAATGTGTCGTAACGACGCAATAAAAAAAGCAGCAGTCCTAGTTGCAGGACAATGCCTGCACCATAAATAATGGCAAGTATTGGTAAGTCAGTCATATTAAATTTAAATGTTGGGGCAATGATGCACAGTATAACGTCAAGTTGATTCGATGTGGTAAAAATGTAACTATTCAATCATTTAAGACATGATTTTCTTGGTTTTGGCTATTTGACATGCGTGATAACTCTATATTAGAACAGATTACAACATTGCGTGAGCGCATCCGGCTGTACGATTATCATTATTATGTTCTTGATGAACCATTAGTCCCTGATGTGGAATATGACCGTTGCTTTAAGTTATTGGAATCTCTTGAGGCACAATATCCCCAATACGTTAGCCCAGATTCCCCTACTCAACGAGTGGGTGTTGCCCCGGCAACAGAATTGGAGCCCATTGCTCATCTGCAACCCATGCTGTCTCTCTCAAACGTTTTTTCTACAGAAGAATTGCAGGCATTTATCAAACGGGTATCGGACAGATTAGACATCCGGCAAGACGAGTTGGTGTTTGCTTGCGAGCCAAAGCTGGATGGCTTGGCTGTCAATTTAACGTATGCAAAAGGAACATTGAAATCTGCCGCAACTCGTGGCGATGGGACGGTAGGAGAGAATATTACCAATAACATCAAGACCATAGCCGCTGTGCCTTTAAGATTGATGACGGATGAGCCACCCGATTTGCTGGAAGTTCGTGGGGAAGTCTATATGCCCAAGGCAGGTTTTGAGGCATACAATGAAGAAGCCCGGCGGCGCGAAGAAAAACATTTGCTAACCCACGCAATGCTGCTGCAGGCAGTTTACGTCAGTTGAATCCGGCAGTAACCGCAAGCAGACCCTTGGCCATTTATTGTTATGGTATTGGGGCAGTCAGCGACGAATATTCTTTTCCTGATAGTCATAGGCAACAATTGGAATGTTTGCGGCGCATGGGATTTAGGGTGGCCTATGACGAAATTAAAACTGCTCGGGGACTGCAAGGCTGCCTTGCGTATTATGAGCGTATGCTGGCATCTCGAGCAGCGTTGCCTTATGAAATTGATGGGGTAGTTTATAAGGTTGACAGTGCGGTTTTGCAGGAAAAATTGGGTTTTGTTGCGCGTGCGCCACGGTTTGCCTGCGCTCACAAGTTTCCTGCCAGTGAGGAGATGACCACGTTGCTGGCCGTTGATTTTCAAGTAGGAAGAACGGGGGCGTTAACGCCCGTTGCCCGGTTAAAACCGGTCAGTGTGGCAGGTGTTACGGTGAGTAATGCAACATTGCACAACATGGATGAAATTGAACGTAAAGACATTCATATAGGCGATGTGGTGGTTATTCGTCGGGCAGGTGACGTTATTCCAGAAGTGGTTTCTGTTGTTAAGGAAAAAAGGCCTAAAGAGACACAAATTATTCATTTGCCAACCCATTGCCCGGTGTGCGGTGCCGATGTTATCCGTGAGGAAGATGAAGCCGTTGCTCGCTGTACTGGTGGTTTGTTTTGTAAAGCGCAATTAAAGCGAATGGTGTGGCATTATGCGTCTCGCAAAGCAATGGCCATCGATGGCTTGGGCGATGTGCTGATTGAACAATTGGTCGATAGAAGCCGGTTAAACGATGTATCCGATTTGTATACCTTGACGAAGGAGGAATTGGCTCAATTGCCGAGGATGGGGAAAAAATCGGCTGAGAATTTGGTGAACTCCATCGAGAAAAGCAAGAAAACGACGTTTCAACGATTTCTCTATGCTTTGGGCATACGCGAAATTGGTGAAGCGAGCGCCCATATTCTTTCAGAAAATTTTTCCGATATAAAAGCACTTAAACAAGCAACCATAGAAGAATTAACGAAATTAAAAGACATTGGGCCGGTTGTCGCATCGCATGTGGTGCATTTTTTTGCGCAGACCCATAATATGGAGGTCATCCATAAACTTCTGGACTATGGCGTGCATTGGCCGGTTGAAGAAAGAAAGAAAATAGACACTCATCATCCACTGTATGATAAAACGGTGGTTTTGACTGGTACGTTAACTGCGATGAGTCGTGACGAAGCAAAGTCACGGCTCGTGGCGTTAGGAGCTCGGGTGAGTGGCAGTGTTTCGGCGAAAACAGATTATGTCATCGCCGGGGAGGATTCAGGTTCCAAACTCAATAAAGCGACGGCGCTTGGTGTGCGTGTGTTGAGTGAGGATGAGTTGCTTAACATGATGTCACTGCAATAATAAAACAGGAGACGATTCCTTGCTTTCTGCCATTGTACTACGGATGTGGCTTGTTTTTCTGCTGGTAACCCCTTTGGTGCATGCTGGTAGCTGGGTATTAAATAATCCATATCCGGCCAATGAGTCCCAGCAGAAAATTTACTACACTTCTTTTAGTGAGCAACCCAAAACACTGGATCCGGCCAAATCCTATTCCAGCAATGAATATCAATTCATTGCCCAAATTTATGAACCTGTCTTGCAGTATGATTATTTAATCCGCCCTTATAAATTAATTCCTTTAACGGCGGCACAAATGCCCGACGTGCGTTACTACGATGACCAAGGCAATGCGTTGACTAACCCACAAGATGGGCGCATTGCTTATTCTGTTTATACCATACATATACTTCCTGGTATTTATTATCAACCGCATCCTGCATTTGCTAAAGATAAGCACGGTCATTATTTTTATCATCAATTATCCGCTGATTTTCTTGATGAGCATGGCATTAACCAATTGTCTGATTTTGAACATACTGGGACGAGAGAACTCATTGTAGATGATTACATCTATGAGATACAACGATTAGCTAATCCAGCAGTAAATTCACCGATTTATGGATTAATGAGTGAATACATCCAAGGATTTCGTGATTATGGAGCCACTTTACCAGGTAAAGGCGCTCACCAGGGTTATATTGATTTGCGTCAATATCCTTTATCAGGCGTGCGAAAAGTGGATGATTACACGTTTGAGATAGTTATCAACGGCCAATACCCTCAATTTCTTTTTGGTTAGCCATGCCTTTTTTCTCTCCCGTTCCCTGGGAGGCTGATCGTTTCTATTCTCAACCGGATATGGATGATAGGAACCTTGGACTTGGTTGGTATCCTCTTGGTACAGGTCCATTCATGCTCAGTGAAAATAATCCAAACAGCCGTATGGTTATGGATAAAAATCCCAATTATCGTGATACGTATTTCCCTGTTTCAGACAATCAGGAAGATGAACAAAAAGGTTATTTGCGCCATCATGGAGAGCGATTGCCACTCATAGAAAAAGCGGTTTATACGCTTGAAAAAGAAGCTATTCCGCGTTGGAGCAAATTTTTGCAAGGCTATTATGATTTGTCGGGCATCAGTGCAGATAGTTTTGATCAAGCGATCCAAATAACCCGTTCCGGGGATGCAAAATTAACACCTGCCATGCGTGAGCAAGGTGTGCGTTTGACTCAAATGGTTGATCCTTCGATTTATTATCTTGGTTTTAATATGCTGGATAATGTCGTCGGTGGAAAAAGTGAACGAGCGCGGAAGCTGCGGCAAGCCATCTCCATCGCGGTCAATTATGATGAAAATATTGCCATTTTTTTCAATGGGCGAGGAGAGCCTGCGCAAGGCCCAATTCCTCCTGGAATTTTTGGTTATCGTGAAGGAAAAGAAGGCATTAATCCGTATGTTTATACATGGGTTAAAAATGCTGCAAAACGGCGGCCCATTGAAGATGCGAAAGCATTAATGAAAGCAGCAGGGTATCCTAACGGCATAGATCCCGCTACGGGTAATCCTTTAATCTTGCATTATGATGTGGCAGCGACTGGTGGTCCTGATGATAAAGAGCAATTAAACTGGATGCGTAAACAATTCGCTCGTCTGGGTATTTCACTTAATATCCGTGCGACGCAATATAATCGTTTCCAGGAAAAAATGCGTAATGGAAATGCCCAAATATTCAGTTGGGGATGGAATGCGGATTATCCAGATCCGGAAAATTTTTTATTTTTACTGTATGGCCCTAATGGAAAAGTTAAATATGGAGGAGAAAATGCCTCCAATTACCAGAATCCTACGTATGATCGCTTGTATACTTTGATGAAAAATCGTAGCAATGATGCCAAACGGCAGCAGCTAATTGACAGCATGATAGCGATTGTGCGCAAGGACGCCCCATGGGTGTGGGGAATTAATAGTGAGAGCCTTATCCTTACTCAGCAATGGGTGACACCTATAAAACCTAATACTATTTCTTCCAATATTTTAAAATACATGGCGATTGATGTTCCTTTGCGCAATGCATTGCGTGCGGCATGGAATAAACCAGTATTATGGCCTATCGGCGTGCTTATAGGGTTATTTTTATTGTTTTTGTTACCGTTTGTCTTTGCTTACCGTCGTAAACAACGACGTTGTGCACCGAGGATGGATTTATGACAGGCTATTTGATTCGACGTATTCTCTATGCCATTCCTATTTTGTTAGGAATCAATATACTGACTTTTGCACTTTTTTTTATGGTGAATACGCCAGATGATATGGCACGCATGCAATTGGGTGAAAAACATATTTCTCCTGTGGCTATTCAACAATGGAAAACGCAGCGTGGTTACGATTTGCCGCTGTTTTATAATGCCAATGCAAGTGGATTACAGACAGTGACACACACGTTGTTTTTTAAAAAATCGTTGTTATTGTTTGTATTTGATTTTGGCGTTTCCGATGCAGGCAGAGACATCAGTTATGATATTTCCCAAAGAATGTGGCCAAGTCTTGCCATTGCCTTTCCGGTGTTAGTGTTTGGGATGCTGGCAAATATTTTATTTGCCATGATGATGGCTTTTTTCCGTTCCAGTTATCTTGACCTCACTGGGGTGATTTTTTGCATCATCTTGATGTCGATTTCCACCATGTTTTATATTATTGGTGGCCAATATTTGTTTGGAAAAGTGCTGCGATTAGTCCCTATCTCTGGATACGACGATGGTTTAGACAGCATCAAATTTGTGGCGTTGCCGATTTTGGTTGCTGTGATAGGAGGTTTGGGAGCCGGGAGTCGCTGGTATAGAACTCTGTTTTTAGAAGAAATGGACAAAGATTATGTAAAAACAGCACGTGCTAAGGGTTTGTCTGAGTTGAGTGTGTTATTTCGCCATATTTTGAAAAATGCCATGTTACCTATTTTAACAGGAGTAGTCGTTATTATTCCTTCCTTATTTATGGGCAGTTTGGTGCTTGAGTCATTTTTTGGCGTTCCGGGATTGGGAAATTACATCATCGATGCTATTCAACAGCAAGATTTTGCTATTGTTAGGGCCATGGTGTTTTTAGGTTCTGTGCTTTATATTGCAGGATTAATTTTGACGGATATCTCCTATACATTGGTTGACCCACGAGTGAGATTGCAATGACGCTGGAGTTATTATGGACCGATGAATGTTTTTTACTGGTTTTACTGTTGAGTGCTGCCGTATGGATGAAAAGCATGCGCAAGATGCATGTTCGAAGAGCATTTCAACGGATTTTCAAGCAACCGATAGCGGTAAGTGCGGCAATCATTTTAATGTTTTTTCTCATCATTGCCGTGATGGATTCGCTTCACTATAAAACCGCAGACGAACATCAGCCTAAATCCTTGCTGGACAGAATTCTTGCGCCGTTAGGAGATGACTATGAAAAAACATATTCCGCGCCCATGTCTCTGACGTTGTATGCAACAGAAACCATCATGGTTGATGGACAAGTCGAGCAAATCTATCCACGTTTAAAATATCCACCAAAAACTCTCCAAGACGATAAAGATATTTGGCATCAGCTTGTTGAACCTATTTTATTGATCACAGTGGCTTTAGCTCTGGCTATGGTTGCTACCTTTTGGGCTATCATGATTGCCGTCAGAACTTTTTATACTGGCAAACTCTCTTTTACGATCAGCCGGGCAGAAATGAGTGCGTTAGTTACCTTATTTATCTGCTGTACTCTGATGATTGCAGGTTATTGGCTGTCTCGTTATTTGCACGTATTAGGAACCGGTAAAATTGGCCAGGATATTTTTTTCTATGCGGTAAAAAGTATTCGTACAGGGTTGGTGATTGGTATTTTAACGACCTTGTTTATGATGCCGCTGGCGCTGATATTGGGCATTGCAGCCGGTTATTTTGGCGGTATGATTGATGATATTATCCAATACATATACACCACGCTAAGTTCTATCCCAGGAGTATTGCTCATTACTGCCTCGATTTTATCCATGCAAACATACATTGCCAATCATCCTGAGCAATTTACTACGCTGGGGCAAAATGCGGATGCAAGATTGCTGGCGTTATGTTTTATCCTCGGAGTGACCAGCTGGACTAGCCTTTGTCGTCTGTTACGTGCCGAGGCTTTGAAATTGCGTGAAATTGATTTTGTGTTGGCTGCTCAGGCGTTGGGAAGTAATGCATTTAAAATTATTTTTAAACATTTACTACCAAATGTGATGCATATTGTTTTAATTACGCTTGTTCTGGATTTTAGTTTTCTGGTGCTGGCAGAAGCTGTATTATCTTACGTTGGCGTTGGTGTTTCACCGCTGACCATCAGTTGGGGAAATATGATTAATGCCGCTCGACTTGAATTGGCACGCGAACCAATTATTTGGTGGCCAATGTTTGCTGCATTTCTTTTTATGTTTGTTTTGGTGTTAGCCAGTAACCTATTTGCCGATGCGGTACGAGATGCCTTTGACCCGCGGCGAGCAAGTTTATGATAAAAACGGTCTAAGAGTTTGTTAACAAAATCGCTAAAAATAGAACAATAGCCATTATTTACGAGCATCGCAGTGCAGTGTATATAGAGGTACATGAGCAGCGGAGCGCAGAAAATGACGGTTAGTGTTCATTTTTAGTAGAATTTGTTAATAAGCTCTAATCAATAACACTGTTGTGCTAATAGGCATAATGTTTGCTGGGACATAATGAGTCTAGCACATTGCTGCCATGGATTTAATGAGGTATGGCATTTTTATGCAATCACGTTTTGTTCATCTTCGAGTGCATACTGAATATTCATTAGTGGATGGGTTGGTACGCATCAAACCTTTAATGCAAGCGCTTCCTGAAAAGGGCATGAATGCAGTTGCAATCACGGACCATTGTAACTTATTTGCAGCCGTTAAAGTATTTCAATCTGCCGTAGCTGCAGGGATAAAACCTATTTTGGGTTGTGATCTTGTTTGCCATGATCCGGATAAACCGGATGTGGTTCATTCTATGGTTTTACTGTGTCAAAATGAGGTTGGCTATCGTAATTTAACACGCTTGGTTTCCAAGGCTTACCAGGAAGGTCAATATCACGGTGAACCTCGCATACAGACTCCCTGGATACGAGAGCATGCGGAAGGACTTATCGCTTTGTCCGGAGGACGTCTGGGTGCCATAGGGCAGGCATTGCTGGCGGGAGATGAGATGACTGCCAATACACTAGCCAAATCATGGGCACAAGTGTTTCCGGATAGGTTTTATTTGGAAATTCAGCGAACCAATCGTTCGGATGAGGCCGTTTACAATGAAAAAATTGTGCGTATGGCTGAACAATTACAACTTCCTCTGGTTGCAACCAATGATGTGCGTTTTTTACATGAAGAAGATTATGAAGCTCATGAAGCGCGGGTATGTATTCATGAGGGATATACGCTTGCCGATCCACGTCGTACTATACGTTATCATGCAAAACAATATCTGCGCTCTGCAGAGGAAATGGTGGAATTATTTAGTGATTTGCCTCAGGCCGTGCAAAATACGGTTGAAATTAGCAAACGATGCAGCGTGAAGCTTGAGCTTGGGAAAAATTATTTGCCAAATTTTCCAGTTCCTCTTAACTCAACGGTCGAAGATTATTTATCTCATTTGTCGAAGGATGGTTTGGAAAAGCGCTTACAGCACATTTTTCGCGGCAAAGAGCACGCATTGCATGAAACACGCAGTATCTATGATCAGCGTTTGCAGATTGAATTGGATGTGATTAATTCCATGGGATTTGCCGGTTATTTCCTGATTGTGGCTGATTTTATTAAATGGGCAAAACTGAATGGCGTCCCTGTCGGGCCTGGGCGCGGCTCAGGGGCTGGTTCTCTGGTTGCGTATGCTTTGGAAATTACTGATCTTGACCCACTGCAATATGATTTGCTGTTTGAGCGATTTTTAAATCCAGAACGTGTCTCCATGCCTGACTTTGATATTGATTTTTGCATGGAAGGGCGTGACCGCGTGATTGAATACGTGGCTGAAAAATACGGCCGGCAAAGTGTTTCGCAAATCATTACCTTTGGTACGATGGCCGCAAAAGCAGTAGTCAGAGACGTAGGCCGGGTTTTGGGTCATCCTTATGGTTTTGTGGATAAACTTGCCAAATTAATTCCTTTCGAGCTGGGCATTACATTAAAAAAAGCACTTGAACAGGAAGAAGAGTTACGTCGTCGCTATGAACAGGAAGAAGAAGTCCAAGAGCTTATTGATCTGGCTTTAAAACTTGAAGGCATTACACGGAATGCAGGCAAGCATGCAGGGGGAGTGGTGATTGCTCCTTCCGAGTTGACTGATTTTACCGCGATTTATTGTGAGGAAGGTTCAGCACAGTTAGTCAGTCAATTTGATAAAGATGATGTCGAAGCGGCAGGGCTTGTCAAATTTGACTTTTTGGGGCTGCGCACCTTAACCATTATTGATTGGGCGCTCAATATCATTAATCATCAGCAGAGCAAAGCAGGTTTACCACCAATTAATATCAATGAAATTGCAATGGATGACAAGGCTGCTTTTGACTTGTTGAAGTCTTGCCAGACGACTGCGGTTTTTCAGCTTGAATCTCGGGGCATGAAGGAGTTAATACACCGTTTGCAGCCTGATTGTTTTGAAGACATTATTGCGCTGGTGGCTTTATTTAGGCCTGGTCCATTGCAATCCGGTATGGTGGACGATTTCATTGACCGAAAACATGGACGGGCAAAAGTCGAATACCCGCATCCTGATTTAGAGCCAATTTTAAAACCCACGTATGGCGTTATTCTTTATCAGGAACAAGTCATGCAAATTGCCCAAGTTCTGGCCAATTATACTTTGGGAGCGGCTGATTTGTTACGACGCGCCATGGGAAAGAAAAAGCCTGAAGAAATGGCAAAGCAGCGTGCTATCTTTACGGAGGGTGCCGCCAAACGCGGAGTTGCTGCTGAGACGGCTGAAAATATATTTGATTTAATGGAGAAATTTGCAGGCTATGGTTTTAATAAGTCACACTCCGCTGCTTATGCTTTGGTTGCCTATCAGACAGCCTGGCTAAAAGCTCATTATCCTGCTGCATTCATGGCAGCGGTTATGTCTTCCGATATGGATAATACTGATAAAGTGGTGAATTTCATTCAAGAATGTGGGCGTATGAATCTAAAAGTATTGCCGCCTTCATTGAACCAATCAGATTATCGTTTTTCAGCCATTAATGACGATACAATTCTTTATGGGCTTGGGGCAATCAAGGGGGTCGGTGAGGCAGCAATCCAAACCATTGTGAGTGCTCGGGAAAAAGAGGGACCCTACACGGGGCTGTTTAATTTCTGTAAACGCCAGGATTTACGAAAGGTGAATCGGCGCGTGTTGGAAGCACTGATAAAAAGTGGTGCGATGGATGATTGGCAGATGGAGCGTGCGGTTTTATTTGAGTCATTGGATAAGGCCATGCAGACTGGCCTTCTCTTTTTGCAAAATCAAAGCAGTGGCCAAACGGATTTATTTGGGTTACTGGAGGAAACAGATACTCAGGAAGAAAAATACATTCATTGTAATGCCTGGAGTGAAACGCTGCGGTTGGAGGGCGAAAAAGAAACATTAGGATTTTATTTAACCGGACATCCTGCATCGGCTTATCTGCAGGAATTTAAAGACTATACGGCCCCTATTGCCAAACTTAATCCTGCTGCTTCTAAAAAATACATGGTTTGTGGTCTGGTCAAGAGTATTCGCCGTTTACTGACCAAACGCGGGAAGAAAATCATGATCATCGGGTTTGAAGATGCTTCTGCCAACCTGGATGTGATTGTATTTGAAGAAGTACTCGAAGCGCAGCAATTGAATGTTCAGGTGGGGCAAATTCTGGTGGTTGACGGTGAAGTTTCTCAGGATGATTACAGTGGAGGACTTAAAATGACCGCGGCTGCGTTGTATCCCTTAGAGGAAGCGCGGGTTCGTTTTGCCAAGTGTCTGCTTTTAAAGTTGACTGTAAACGATCAGCAACTCCTGCCCGCACTGCAGTCGATATTAAAGGCTCATAAGGGAGAATGCGCCATTCAAATACAGTATGCAAATGAAAAAGCTCAGGCTGTTTTAAATCTGGATGCTTCCTGGCGGGTAAACCCAAGTGATGAAGTCTTGAAGAGTTTGGCTGATTTACTGGATAATCAGCGGGTTGAGTTGCGTTATTAACAAACCAGGCATGATACGCTAACATATAAGTGCAGAATTAACTCAAATTTCAACCCCTTGCTACATTTGAGCTAGAGCTTGTGGCTTGTGCCCTGTATGCAAGATTTAACGAAGCAAGAGGGGGTTGGTAGGATACTTCGCATGTGTAGAGATTTGTTGCCAAGTCTTGATTCAGTATTCATTAACGTACAGGATAAAGGATTATTTAATGATCATTGTTCGTCACGCTTTCCTTCTATTGACGTTGCTTTGCGTAGCGATTGGCAAAGTAAATGCTGAGGGACGAAATCAAAATTATTACCGGAATTTTTGGAGTCCAACGTTTCATGTGCAACGTTTAAATTATTGTACGTTAGACGGCAAAGAATGTGGGATGTCTGTGGCACGTCGTTATTGTCAGATGATGGGCTATAAAGACGCGGATAAGCAAATCATTGAATATAATGTTGGATTAACCAACTATCTTTTATCCAAGGCCCAATGCAAGGGGTGGCGTTGTAATGGCTTCAAGTTGATTCGTTGCGTGGGAAATATTTCTCATAAGCCTCCGCAAATCTATTATTATCGCTATCGTCGTTTTTCTTTCCCTCGTATGGAGCATTACCGCGTTGACTGGTGTTATGAAAACGGAAAAGGCTGCGGGCGTCAGGCTGCGCGTTCTTTTTGCCGGCGAATGGGTTATTTAAGAACAGATGGATACAAGAAACAAGACCATGTTCCTGCAACGAAAGCGATAGGCAACCAGAAACTATGTTTTGGTAAAGAATGCGTCGGATTTAGTGAGATTATTTGTTACCGATAGCCCCATTGACCTGGTTATCGCCCATTCGTTAACCAGGCTATGGAATAACAGCGTTATTCTTTATCGGTTTTATTCTCTTCTTCTGATTTAATAGCCGTTTCTTCTGGTATTGCGGTTTCTGCTGGAGGCACTTCTTCAACGGCAGGTTTGGCAGCTTCAGGCACAGGAGCCTCTTGCACGGGAGTTTCCTTCGAAGTTCGTTCAGCCTTTGGTTTGGTGGTCGTTTCCGCCGCCGGTGCTTTGGTTTCTTCTACAGGTTGTGCTGCAGCTGGTTTTGCTTCTTCAGCTTTTTTTTCTGCCAGTGCTTCTTCTTCACGTTTTTTCTTATAGTCGGCAATGATTTCAGTAACGCTGGCTTTAATGTCTTTTACTAATTTACCGGTCATTGAGCCTAGCTCTTTCAGATCAGGCAATTTGGATTTGAAATCACTCATGTTGCGCTCCGTCGTTGAATGGGAATCCTAATATAATTATATACATCCATCACCATTTTGCGAAATATTATTGCCAGTCCTTTATTAAATGGCTGATTTACGCCCATGGGTGTAGCAGTTTCAGTGTGGGTTTTAACAGTTTAGCTGCCAGCGATTGCTTACCATGCATGGTGATTTTGAAGCAGTTGAATGCAGTCATTTTCTCGCACAAATATTCATCACTGGTTTTCAAGGTATCCACCAGGTGCAGATCAAAAGCATCCTGAGCAAGCCAGTGTTCGCCAGTCGCTACTTTTTCAATATCCAATTGCTCTCGGTTTGCCAGCACATAACCGCGAAATGATTGATGTATTTGCTCCAGTTCTTCTTTGAATTTTTGCCGGCCTTTTTCAGTATTTTCAGCAAAAAGCGTTAAGGTACGTTTGTATTCACCTGCTGTTAATAATTCGATGTCAATATCATTCTTTTTTAACCAACGGTGAAAATTGGGCAGTTGGGCAACGACACCAATGGAGCCAATAATGGCAAACGGGGCTGCGATGATATGATTGGCAACACAGGCCATTAAATAGCCGCCGCTGGCGGCGATTTTATCAATACAAACCGTTAATGGTATGTTTTTATCACGGATTCGTTGTAATTGTGAGGCGGCTAATCCGTAGGCATTGACGGCGCCACCAGGGCTTTCCAAGCGTACAACGATTTCATCATCTTGTTTTATGACGGCAAGAATGGCTGAAATTTCATCACGAAATTGATCGACCTGAGAGGCTTTTACATCTCCATTGAAATCAAGAACATACAACGAAGGTTTTGATTTTTTCTCTTTTTTATGTTGGGATTTTTCTTTTTCAGGTTTTTTATTGAAAATTTCTTTTTGCATGCGCTGCTTAATGTCATCCCAGTGTTTATTCAGTGATGTGATCTCCAATTTAGGTTTGGGTTTGCGTCCTAAGGAAAAAATTCCAGCCATTAATAGCAAGACGGCAATCACCAGCGTAAATGTTTTTAATGCAAACAAACCATATTCGGCAAGAAATTCCATTGTTTACCTTTAAAGAATTTAAAGCTGCAATTATCGCTATCATTCTCCCTGCATGCAAGTGAAGACCTTGCCATAATTTGCAATTGAAGATAGTCTGCCTCTTTTAAATCTATCTCCCATATTATGCTCGATGTCATTGATTTGAATTATGACTATCCGGACAAGCCAGTTTTACAAAAGGTTCGATTCACGTTAAGTGCAGGAAACCTTTTGCATTTGCGTGGAGCAAATGGTGCGGGGAAAACAACGTTATTGAAATTACTGGCAGGTTTATTGCATCCCGATGGCGGCCAGATTCATTACGATGGTTTTCCCATTGAACATGATCTTGCCGCGTATCAGCAAAATCTTTGTTATATTGGTCATAAAATAGGCATCAGCCTTTTATTGACGGTGAGGGAAAATTGCTTTTTGGGATTGTCTGCTGTTCGTGAGGCAAAGCACTTCGATAAAATCATGAAACAACTGGCTCTAAATGGCCTGGAAGATACTCCTTGTCATTTATTGTCCATGGGGCAACGCCGCCGCGTCGGCCTGACCCGATTGCTTGTATCGGACGCATCATTATGGTTGTTGGATGAACCACTGGTTGGGCTTGACAAAGAAGGCGTTTATCTCTTGATGAACTGCCTTGACGAGCATCTTGCACAGGGTGGTCAGATTATTTTAACGTCTCATCAACGTTTTGTAATGAGTGAACAACAACGTTATCAGGAGTATGGCTTGTGATGAGTCTTGGGCTGCTTTTTAAACGGCAATTGCAACGAGAAACGTTGCTGATTACAAGACAATTACGGTTTATTGTTAATGCAATCCTCTTTTTTTGATGATTTTAATATTTTTCCCCTTAACCATGCCGGCAGACAGGGCATTATTGCGTATGATTGCTCCAGGCCTTATCTGGATTGCCTTACTGCTTGCTATGTTATTATCTGCTGAGCGTTTGTTTCAACAGGATTATGAAGATGGAGTGATTGAACAATGGCTCGTATCAGGTTATCCGGTCAGTTTAATGGTTTTGGCTAAAATTCTAACACATTGGTTATTTAATTTATTGCCATTAATTATTTTATGCCCGGCTATTGCGTTGCTGTTTGCATTCAATGTTCATGAAACCGTCATTCTTATCATGAGCTTAATGTGTGGCTCACCGGCACTTCTTTTTCTTTGTGCCTTAGCTGCAGTGTTCAGCGGAGGATTAAAGCAAAGAGGTGTATTTATGGCGCTGATTTTGTTACCGTTAACCATTCCCGTTATGATCTTTGGCAGTGGTACTGTTACGATGGCCATGCAAGGCATGGAGGTACGAGGATATCTGGCCCTGTTATTGGCGATGTCATTGGTTACCGTCGGATTTTTGCCTTTCGCGATTGCCGCTATGATGCGCATCAGCCTTGCGGATTAGTAAATAGGGTAACCGCATCTAAATTTTGAACATGTATTTGTTAAAAAACTCGCAAAGACGACATTCAGGATTATTTTTAGTCATAAGATGCGTTTGCTCTGGATTAGTAAAGCGGGTTGCAGACATGTCGGCAAAGGCGTGTTAAAATTTCTATCTTTTTTTCTGTTGCAAATATTTCCTATGTGGAAGTTGTTTTATCAATTGGCATCGCCTAAGCAATTTTATCAGTTATCTGGTCGCTGGCTTCCTTGGCTGGGTGCCAGTACTGTATTTTTATTAGTTTCCGGTTTGGTGTGGGGATTGGTTTTTGCGCCAGCGGATTATCAACAAGGCGATGCATTTCGAATTATGTATGTGCATGTTCCCAGCGCTTTTTTATCCATGGCATTGTATGCCTGGATGGGGTTTTTAGCGTTACTGCTCTTAGTCTGGCGGATTAAAATGGCTGGACTTATGTTATCCATCTTTGCTCAGATTGGCGCTTGCATGGCTTTCTTGGCGCTAGTGACAGGCAGTATTTGGGGAAAGCCCATGTGGGGGACCTGGTGGGTATGGGATGCACGTTTGACTTCGGAATTAATATTGTTGTTTCTATATGGCGCTATTTTAGCCACTGGTAGTGCTTTTCAAAATAAGGAACAGGGAGATAAGGTACTGGCTATTTTAACGTTGGTAGGGCTTGTGGATTTGCCTGTCATTCATTATTCCGTTTATTGGTGGAATACGCTTCATCAGGGGGCAACTCTTTCGATGTTTGCCAAACCTAAAATTCATACGAGCATGCTTTATCCCTTATTACTGATGCTCATAGGACTTTCTCTGTATTGTTTTCTGATTATTTTAATGAAAGCTCGTAATGAATTGTTGTTGCGCGAACGCCGACAAAGCTGGGTTAAGGCTCTGATTGTAGGAGAAGAACAATGAATCAGTTTTTAGAATGGCTAGCCATGGGAGGATATTCTATCTACATTTGGCCTGCTTATGGTTTGGTTTGTGTTGTTTTGGTGATGAATTTGCTCGGCATCAAATGGCAACGTACCCGCACTCGCAAAAAATTACAGCAATGGTTTAAAAGACAATAACGATGAAGTCAGCTCGAAAGCACAAATTGTTCATGCTTTTATTGGTCGTTGCTATTTTATCGGTGGCGACTGCTTTAGTGTTGTATGCATTAAGGCAAAACATCAGCTTATTTTATACACCGACGCAGGTTGCGGCAGGGGAAGCGCCGCTTCATCGTGCTGTGCGTGTAGGGGGTATGGTGGTTAAAGGTAGTGTGGTCCGAGATACAAATGATTTATCCGTACGCTTTAGGGTAACTGATTTTCAAAATACCGTGGAAATCGTCTATCGCGGTATTCTGCCCGATTTGTTTCGTGAAGAGCAGGGGATTGTGGCGCAGGGGCAGTTGACTGCAAAAGGTCATTTTCAGGCAACAGAAGTGTTGGCAAAACATGATGAAAATTATATGCCGCCAGAAGTAAAAGCCGCTTTGGCGAAGAATGGAAGAACAAGTTAATATGGACGGTTATCGGTGGAACTCTTAAAGGAACGTCGGATAGAGATTTTTAAAGGTCGCCCCTGGGAGATGTTTGTACAATATGATTGCTGAAATAGGTGTATTTTGTTTGGTGTTGGCTTTATTGTTTGCAGTATTACTTGCTGTGATCCCGGCTTTGGGGGTCTGGCGAAATAAATTGAACTGGCAAGCAGCGGCACCGACGTATGCTTGTGGACAATTTGCTTTTGTAGCCCTGGCTTATGGATGCCTGACAATTTGTTTTCTCCGTAATGATTTTACGGTGTTATACGTCCTTACCAATTCCAGTCTGATGCTTCCCTGGTTTTATAAGCTTTGTGCGGTATGGGGGGGGCATGAAGGGTCCATGTTGTTATGGGTATCCATTCTCAGTACGTGGATGCTTGCGGTTGCCTTTTTAAGTGCTCCATTGGATTTAGCCATGCGTGCCCGGGTTTTATCGGTGTTGGGATGGCTTAGCATTGGTTTTATCTTGTTTTATTAATGACCTCCAATCCGTTTACGCGTCAGTTTCAGATATTGGACAGTCAAGGTCGGGATTTAAATCCTCTCTTGCAAGATCCTGGATTTTTATTTCATCCACCCATGTTGTACATGGGGTATGTTGGTTTTTCCGTAGCGTTTGCTTTTGCTATTGCAGCATTATGGGCCGGACGAATAGAAACTTCTTGGGCCAAATGGACAAGGCCATGGACGCTGGCTGCTTGGTGTTGTTTAACCGCAGGAATTACGCTTGGCAGCTGGTGGGCTTATCGTGAGTTGGGCTGGGGTGGCTGGTGGTTTTGGGACCCGGTTGAAAATGCTTCTTTTATGCCGTGGTTGATGGGGACAGCATTATTGCACTCTCTGGCAGTCAATGAGCAGCGCCAACAATTTAAGGCATGGACATTGCTGTTGGCCATTAGCGCTTTTTCTTTAAGTCTGGTAGGAACATTTCTTGTCCGTTCGGGTGTCTTGACGTCTGTCCATGCGTTTGCAGTGGATCCAGAGCGAGGTCTTTATATTTTATTGTTCTTACTGTTGGTTATTGGTGGTTCATTATTCTTGTTTTCATGGCGTGCCCAGACGCTGCAAAACCAGGTGAAACCCAATCCTGTTTCCCGTGAAAGTGCTTTATTATTGAATAATGTTTTTCTGGCAGTCACCATGCTCACGGTATTAATGGGCACGGTATATCCGCTGCTCATTGACGGTTTGGGATTGGGAAAATTATCGGTAGGAGCTCCTTATTTTAACGCCGTGTTTGTTCCTTTAATGATGCCGTTATTATTATTGATGGGGGTTGGCGTGCATGTACGCTGGCAGCAGGATCGCCTTAAAAGCGTATTATTGCGATTGCGTGGCGTGGCATTGCTGAGCTTACTGTTGCCTGTGCTCTTATTATTCAGTTTGACAAAAACAATCCATGCTTCTGTATTGTTTGGTTTGATATTGGCGTTTTGGATTATTCTAAGCACATTGAAATTACTGGCAATTAGAATTAAATCACGCGGAATAGCGCAATTTAGTCAGGCATTTTGGGGAATGATCATCGCTCATTGTGGTGTTGCTGCCACGGTCATAGGGATTGCTGTATCTTCGGGGTATGGGATACAAGATGATGTTAAACTGGCGCCTGGAGAAAGCGCTATGCTGGCTGATTATCGTATCCAGTTTGAGGATGAAGCGTCTATGAAAGGACCCAATTATCATGGCACACGTGCACGTTTTAAAATCAATCACCATCGTCATGAAGCGGTGATTTATCCTGAAAAGCGTGTTTATGAGGTAGGAAACATGCCAATGACTGAATCCGCCATTGATGTTACTCCTTTTCGTGATGTGTATGTGGCTTTAGGCGAACCCTTAGGAGAAAATGCCTGGTCCGTGCGTTTATATTACAAGCCTTTTGTACGCTGGATATGGGGTGGAGGATTTTTAATATTGACAGGTGGTTTATTGGCTTTGTCTGATCGCCGCTATTATAGGCAACGCCAAAATCATACCACCATGCAAGAGGTTATGCCATGAAGCTGTATTGGCCATTAATCCCCTTATTGTTTTTATTGCTTTGGCCGTTTTTTTTGGCGTGGTTTATCCCTTGAGCCGCAACATTTACCATCCGTTCTGATTGGTAAAACCATACCACCTTTTCAGTTACCTGATTTAAACGATGAGCATACACTTTTTACGTCTAACCTGTTGCAAGGAAAAACAACCCTATTGAACGTATGGGCAAGCTGGTGTGCTGCTTGCAGTGAAGAACAAGTATTCTTATTGCAATTGGCACGACAAGGTGTTCCCTTGTATGGATTAAATTACAAAGATAATCCCAAAGACGCGACTCGCTGGTTAGCAGAATGGGGAAATCCTTATAAGAGGACCGGAAATGACTTAAATGGAAAAGTAGCCATTGAGTTGGGCGTTTATGGAACACCGGAGACGTTTTTGATCGATGCTCAAGGCGTTATTCAATATCGTCATGCGGGTCCTTTGAATGATGAAGTGTGGACACGGGAATTTTTGCCTCGAATCAAAGCCCTGGAGAAAACGGCATGACGGTTCAGAAAGTAAAAGCAAGCGTTAGAATATTAATAGGGTTATTGCTAAGTGTTCTGACAGAGATGGCCTTGGCCAATTCTTTATATCCTTTGGATACTCTACGCCAGGAAGCTCAGTTCAATCATCTTTTAAAAGAGCTTCGTTGCCTTGTTTGTCAAAATCAGGATTTGGCTGACTCAAATGCTGAGTTGGCCAAGGATTTGCGTGCAGAAGTCTATCAATTGGTGAAGGAAGGAAAAACCGATGGAGAAATTACTGGTTATTTAACGGAACGTTACGGTGATTTTATCTTATTTAAACCACCAGTTAAGTCTATTACTGCATTGCTTTGGTTTGGGCCTATCTTGTTTATGGTATTGGGCATTTGGATTTTTTGGCATACTTGTATGAAGCGGCGCAGTGATGAATGAATGGTGGCTATACGTTGTTTTTTTGGGATTATTAATCCTTGCTCTGGGGATGGCGTTGTATCCTTTGCGTAAGGATAGAGCACTTATACTGACTATGATCCCGCTTTTAATTATTTTGGTGGCCTCCTCTTATTGGCGTTGGGGGGGCTGGTCTGGTTGGCAAGAATACTCGCGTTCAGAAACAAGGCAACAACAGGTCCGCCAGATCTTGAAATCCATTCAGGGACCTCAGGAATTAATAGACAAGCTCAAAGCGCAATTAAATAAACAACCTGACAGCGCCCGTGGCTGGTATTTGCTGGGTCGATTGTATGTAAGTCAAAATGAATGGCAACAGGCTTATGATGCGTTTGCCAGGGCTCATCGTTTGATGCCGCAGGATGAAAAAATAACCATTAATTACGCACAAAGCCGGTGGCAAGTGAAGCAACGCCAATTTGATGATACCACGCGCAACTTATTTAAATCAGTACTGCAACAGGATGCAAATCAGCCTGATGCATTGGCAATGCTTGCCATGGACGCTTTCATGAGCCATGATTATCAACTCGCTGTGGATTATTGGCAGCGTCTGTTGAGGGTAGTTCCCCCTGAATCGGACGATGCGAAGGCAATACGTAAGGCCATCGCTAAAGCTCAACAGAGCATACAATAATCATCGCAGCCTGGTTAATGCATGGCGATAACCGGATTTAGAGATAAACCAATTTGTAATGGACATTTAAAGGAGGAAGACATGGTAGAAAAAGTATATCAGGTGATTGAATTGGTAGGGACTTCAATGGATGGTATTGAGGACGCCATAAATAATGCGATTTCTCAGGCGGCAAAGTCTCACGGCAAGTTGGATTGGTATGAAGTGTTGGAAACTCGTGGTTTTATTGAAGGCAATAAAAGTAAATATTACCAAGTACGTTTGAAAATTGGCTGCCACGCGCATTAAAGAGTGGCATCCACATTGGCTTCTTTTATAGCCTTTAAAAATTGCCATCCGTAGAGATTGAGTTTGTGCTGACCAACGCCTGAAATGTTGAGAAGTTCTTCTGACGTTTTAGGTTTGACGTGTGCCATCTCATGCAAAGTAGCATCGCTAAAAATCATGAATGGTGGTTTGTTTTCTTCGTCCGCCAATCGTCGTCGCAAAACGCGCAAGGCGTCAAATAAAGAAGCGTTAGAACTGGTGAATGCCTGACGTTCTTTTATCTTTTGGTTTTTTTCCGGTTTTTGCGCTGCAATGGTCAGCTCTACTTTTTGTTCGCCACGTAGTACAGGTATTGCCTTTGGGGTTAAACGCAATACCTGATGATACTCCAGGTCTTGAAAACAATAGTCACGGTGAATCAATTGCCATGCTAAATGCTTCCAATAAGTCGCTGATTTATCTTGACCAATGCCAAATGTTGACAATTGATGATGATCTGATTGCCTGATTTTTTCGGAAGTACTGCCGCGCAGGACTTCGATGAGATAAGTCATACCATAATTTTGACGAAGTCGATAAATGCAGGATAGAAATTTTTGCGCATCAACGGTAGCATCAACCGTTTCAGGCGGGTGATCGCAGACATCACAATGGCGACAAGCTTTTTCATAATGTTCATCAAAATAACGAAGCAAAATTTGTCGGCGGCAGCAGGATGCTTCGGCAAAGGCCAACATATGGTTTAATTTGTTATGTTCGATTCGTTGCTGTGCTTCACTGGAGAGGGCAGCAATAAGACCACGAAAACGTGTACTGTCGGCAGGATCGTAAAGCAGCAGGGCTTGTGCCGGTAATCCATCCCGTCCTGCTCGTCCAGTTTCCTGATAGTAACTTTCAATGGTTTTAGGTAAGTCGTAATGCACGACAAATCGTACATTAGATTTGTCAATGCCCATACCAAATGCAATGGTAGCGACGACAATATCAATGCGGTCATGGCGGAATAACGATTGCACTTCTCGCCGCTCTCGATGCGCAAGGCCGGCATGATAGGCACGGGCACGATGTCCTTGTTGCTGAAGTTTTGCTGCCAGCCGTTCAACCGTGGAACGAGTTCCACAATAAATGATGCCGGATTGCTGATGTTGCGTTTCTAAAAAAAGATTTAATTGCTTAAACGGATTATCCTTCATAAGAACGCGGTAGTGAATGTTTGGACGATTGAATGAGGCAATGTATTCTTTGGGCTGATAGTTTAATTTGCGAATAATATCTTGTCGGGTTTGCTTGTCTGCGGTGGCGGTCAGGGCAATCACAGGAACTTGGGGAAATTGCGATTTGAGGATACCCAAAGCGGCGTATTCCGGGCGAAAATCATGACCCCATTGCGAAATGCAATGCGCCTCATCGATTGCAAAAAGAGCGATTTGGCATTCTTGCAAGCGCTCAAGGAATGCCGGGCTTACCAGGCGTTCAGGTGCAATGTACAGTAAATCCAGTTCTTGTTTATGCAATTGTGCCAGGACGCTTCTTGCTTCTGTGCTGCTTAGCGATGAATTATAGTAAGCGGCGCGTATGCCTTGTAGTTTCAAGGCGGCAACCTGATCTTCCATGAGTGCAATGAGCGGTGACACCACAATGCCAATGCCTTGTCGTAACAGGGCAGGAATTTGATAACATAAGGATTTTCCGCCACCTGTGGGCATCAGTACCAATACATCCAAACCGGCTGTTAAGTCTTGTATGATTTGTTCTTGCGGTGGTCGAAAAGCATCAAAACCGTAATAATCTTTCAAAATACGGGCGGCGGGCTGAAATCGCTCTGAAATTTCCATATGATTATTCTTTCTTTTTCTTTCATGGGCGATAAAAATTGGCAATAATAACATTTTTCATCACGGATAGTGAATTAAATAGGAGTATGGACTATGCAATTTCAACTTAGCGAAGAGCATCTTGCCTTTCGTGATATGGCGGCTGAATTTGCACGTAACAAATTATTTCCCCAAGCGTCTCATTGGGATGAGCACAGTCATTTCCCCATCGATGTCTTACGCGAAGCGGCCCGGCTTGGCATGGCTGGTATGGTAGTGCGTGAAGACATCGGCGGGGCTCAGTTAAGTCGCTTGGATGCCGCTCTTATTTTTGAGCAATTAGCCAGTGGATGCATCAGCACCAGTGCTTATCTTTCCATTCATAATATGGTTGCGTCACTGGTGGACCGCTATGCGGACGATGCGCTCAGGGCAGCGTGGGGGCCAAGGCTGACGGCTATGGAAGTATTAGCCAGCTATTGCCTGACCGAACCGGAGTCAGGGTCTGACGCCGCTTCGTTAAAAACTCGCGCAGTCATTGAGGGTGACGAGTATGTCATCAATGGTTGTAAAGCGTTTATTTCTGGCGGTAGTGCAAGCGATGTTTATTTATGTATGGTGAGAACGGGAGATGATTCTTATCAGGGCATCAGCTGTATACTGATTGAAAAAGACAGGCCAGGATTAAGTTTTGGCAAACTGGAAAAGAAAATGGGATGGCGCAGCCAACCTACTTCCATGGTTTTTTTTGAAAATTGCCGAGTGCCAGTGTCTAATCGTATCGGGCGAGAAGGCATGGGGTTTAAGATTGCTTTAAATGCTTTGAATGGCGGCCGTGTTAATATTGCTGCTTGCTCATTGGGTGGTGCGCTTGCCTGCTTACGCCTCACCCAATCGTATATGAAAGAGCGTAAGCAATTTGGAAAGTCTTTAACCGACATGCAAGCATTACGATTTTATTTTGCAGACATGCTCACCGATTTTGAAGCCGCACGTTTAATGGTGTATCGGGCGGCGGATTCTTTAGACAAACAACATCCAAAGGCACCTATGAATTGTGCCATGGCAAAACGTATGGCAACCGATGTTGCTTTTAAAATCAGTGATAAAGCAATGCAGCTTCATGGTGGTTATGGCTATTTGCGTGATTATCAAATTGAACGAATTTTCAGGGACTTAAGAGTACATCAAATTCTTGAGGGTACGAATGAAATCATGCGAGAAATCATTGCAAAAACGACGTTGGATGATGACTATTTAATCGATTAGGGAGCGGAATATGAATTTAATTGAACAACATCTGGATGATGATGGCATCCTCACGCTAACGCTGAACCGACCTGATAAATTAAATGCCTTGAGCACGGAAGCGTTGCAAGCCTTATCGGAATTGTTTATCTCAGCTAAAGACAATAAAAAATAAAGCCATCTTATTGACGGGTACAGGAAAGGCATTTTGTGCTGGTGCGGATATTAATCGTCTGGCTGAATGTGATGCACAAAGCGGTTATCGGTTTGCTTGCTTTGGCCAGGATGTTTTTCGCCAATTGGAGACTATGGGCAAGCCCTCTTTGGCCGCGGTGAATGGGTATGCGTTTGGTGGCGGATGTGAGCTTGCGATGGCAGCGACCCTGCGTGTTGCAGCGGAAGAAGCCCAGTTTGGCCAGCCTGAAGTGAAACTTGGCGTCATCCCTGGCTATGGTGGTACGCAAAGGCTGGCTCGCTTGGTGGGCAAGGGAAGGGCGCTCGATCTGTGCCTCACGGGCCGATTTATCGATGCACGCACGGCATTAAATTGGGGATTGGTGAATCAAGTGGTCAGTTCAGAGCAATTAGTAACCGAAAGCAAGGCTATTTTAAAGAATATTTTGGCCATGGCCCCTTTAGCGATTGCGAGTGTCATGGAGGTTATTGATCGAGGCTATGATGTGTCCTTGTCGGATGCCTTGCATTTAGAGGCTGTGCATTTTGCCAAGGTTTGTGCGAGTGACGATAAAACAGAAGGCGTTCATGCTTTTCTGGAAAAACGCAAACCCACTTTTAAAGGCCATTAAGGTTGGGAGTCGGTCATGGCAGATGATGTGTTATTTACCCGTGAAAACCAAGTTGGGATCATTACATTAAATCGTTCGCAAGCACTGAATGCACTGACGTTGCCAATGATTCTTGCGTTACAAGAGCAATTATTAGCCTGGCAACATGATAAGACCATTCATGCGGTGGTTGTTTGTGCCGCCCCCGGTAAAGCCTTTTGTGCAGGTGGTGATGTTCGCTGGTTGTACGAGCAGGGCCGCCAGCATGATCCTCAGCAAATGCAATTCTTTTTTCATGAGTATCGCCTAAACCACTTTATCCATCATTTTAGTAAGCCTTATATTGCCTACATGAATGGCATCACCATGGGGGGAGGTGTCGGTATTTCCTTGCATGGCTCTCACCCGATTGCGTCTGAACAGTTTGTTTTTGCCATGCCGGAAACCACCATTGGATTTTTTCCGGATATTGGCGCAAGCCATTTGCTGTCCCGTTGTCCTGGGCAATTTGGCATGTATTTAGGATTAACCGGAAACCGTTTGAATGCCTCGGAAGCGTATGAACTTGGCTTAGTGAAACAAGTGATTGCTTCTGAGCAATGGGAAGCAGCCTTTCATCATTTGCTTGCGGCAGATTTATCCGTTGCACCCCATGAAACGGTGAATGCTTGTTTGCAACGCTTTGCTACTCCTATTACTTCTGCGCCTGTTCTGGAATTAGCAGCGCTTATTAATCACACCTTCGGTCAAAGTGATGTTGAAACGATTCTGGACGCTTTGAAAGAAGGTGAGGACAATTGGCATCGAGAGATATTGGCTATTTTGCAACAAAAATCACCGTTAAGCCTTAAAATTACCCATAAACAAATAAGAAAAGCCAAAGGAATGACTATGGCAGAGTGCATAAAAATGGATTATTGCCTGGTCAGGCATTTTATGCAGGCACAGGATTTTTATGAGGGGGTCCGTGCCTTATTGGTGGATAAGGATAAATCGCCTCGATGGCAGCCGCCAACCCTTGCGGACGTCAATGAGCGTATGGTTGAGCAGTATTTCAAGGATGGTGAGGAGTTGCCTTTACTTAGTCTTATCTAAAATGGATTGAGCACTAATTTTTTAATTGTCTTTTTAAATGAGTTAGATTCTTTAACTGCCAAAGTCATAATCGTTAACCAATCCGTTGTCTATTTCTGCTTTGGGCTGTCTCCGATGAATTCATAGGATAAATCAGGATTTTCTTCTGCCATTTTTCCTATTTTTGTCCAGTGTTCAATTTGACCTGCTCCAGAGCGTGACATGACTTCGCCAATGGCTTTAGCTTGTTTTACCAGGCTATCAGATAATCTGACGGATTGTGCCATAGTATTCTCCATAACTAGATCTATAATAATCATAGGCATAAAAACGCTAAATGTTGCATTTTGCAATGTGTGCTCTCATGAAAAAAAGCAAAATAATGGCTGAATAGCGCTAATTGCCCTGCGTCATTGCGAGGAGTGTCGCGACGAAGCAATCTAGAATATCACCAATTGCATTAGGTTAGTGTTTCATACAAATCTTCCCAAAGAGGGTTTATTTTTTCAATCAACGCTAGTTTCTTTTTTCTAGATCCACCTTTGAGTTGCTTTTCTCGAGATATGGCACTAGCCATGTCTTCAATAAGTTCATAATAGACAAGGTACTTACAACCATATTTTTTAGTAAATCCATCGAGATCAGCGTATTTGTGTTCATACACTCTTTTGATTAAATTGCTTGTAACGCCGGTGTAAATGGTGCCATTACGCTTGTTCGCCATGATATACACAGCAGGCTGTCGTTCACGCATGTGATTTATTCCTTTTCTTTGTTGGACCCGCTTTATGTAAAATCATTTCTGGGTTGCTTCGTCGTCGTACTCCTCGCAATGACGGTTATACTCACAGCAATTGAAATTTTGGCTAGGCGCAAATGAATGAGTCGAGGGAGTGTACAAGCAGTGCATGGCCGATGACGAATGAGTTTGCAGCAACGCCGAAATCTCAAGTGCGAAGAGTATATTTAAATCATATCGTATAGAAAAATAATGTATAGGGTTTCATGCTTGCGACAGGGCAAACGCATCTTATGACTAAAAATAATCCTGAATGTCGTCTTTGCGAGCGATAGCGAAGCAATCTAGACCCAATTTTCACTAGGGTGTCGATCTGGGTTGCTTCGCTATCGCGCAAAGACAAATTTTTTAACAAATACATGTTCAAAATTTAGATGCGTTTGGCCTGTGCTTGTGAAGAAAATGCCCGGAAAAGAGTGTTTGTCTTTTCCGAACATCTTTTTGAGAGGGTGTTACGATTTGAAGGCTCGTTCACTGCTTGGGGCAGCAGATTCACGGCCAAGAAGGAAATTTTTTGTGATTTCCGAATTCAGAGAAAAATCGTCTTGCTTCATTGCATTATAGAGTTTTTGCACTTCCGGGCTTCTGCCACTGCCAAAGAGACCAAGTTTCTTATTTTGCAGCCAGGCACTATCAGCTCTATCAGCTGCTATGTCATGCATGCGTTTTGCAGTGGCGGCAAATTTATCTTCGTCAGATGTATAATGACCATCATTCCGTATACTTTCCATAAATTTTATCATGTCTTTGATGCCGTCACTGTTTGTTTTGGAAATCTTGCCTTAAATTGTGCACAAAACTCTGCAAAACTTATTTTAGCTGGGGCAGCGTGAACTTCTTCAGATCCATCTCTCATTGTTCTTATAGCTGCTCTGGCACTGCTGACGGTATCTCTGATTAATGGAGGAGGAAGTTCTTGTTGTCGTCGTAGTTCATCCAGCTGGGCTCTAAGTGCTGAAATTTCAATCGTTGCTTCTTCTAATGCGGATGACTTGCTTTGGAGTTCTGCCATTGCCATGGATGCTGTTTCTCTTGCTGCACGCAATTCTTCATCACGGGCAGCTAATTGGAGCTCTAAGTCTTGAACACGCGCTTGCAGTGGTGCGATTTGCTCGCGTAAAGCACCATTTTCAGAAGCTAAACGCTCAGAACGTTGCATTAATTCATGATGTGTTGCTCGCAATGAAGCCAGAGCTGCGTTGGCTTCTTCGAACTGATGCCTGGCTTCTGCAGTGGCTTCTTCTTGCGTGTGTAATTGTACCCCTAACTCATGATGAGTTGAGGTTAATGCCTCAAATCGCTCTTGTAATTGTTGTTGAGCAAGTTCTTGTTTTACAAGTGTATCGCGTAAACGACTTAACTCAGTTTCACGATCTTCGAGAGTACGGCTTTTTGTGGTTAATTGCTCAGCTAAAGACGATCCATGTTCTTCTGAGCGTTGCAGTCTGGTTTGCAATTGTTGTAGTTGGCTAGAGTGTTCCTCTACCAATTGTCTTCTGGCTTCTGTATTTTCAAGGCCGATTTCTTTAAGTTTTGCAGTATGGCTTACCGTTAATTCTTCGATTTGCCTTCTCAAGCGAGTGGATTCCTGGCTTGCTGTGTCTAAAGAAGAACGAATATGGATGAGTTCATCGTTCGCACGGCTCAAGGCCTCTCGTTCACTGCGCAACGTGCTGGTGGTTTCTGCGAGTTGTCCTGCAAGTTCACGCTTTTCTGCTTGAAGCGTTAGCACGGTGTCGAGGGTAGCTAACATGCTGTTGAGTGATTTTTTCTCGCTCGCCAATGCGGTTGCTTCTTGCGATAGTGCTTGATGAGTGATTTGTAAGCCGTCCAGCTCGGCGTTAACCGCTATAAGTTTTTCTTGTAATGCGATTATTGCGGCTTTTTGTTCGCTTAAGGCTCCCTTGAGTGTGGCATTGGTCGAGCCTACGGTGGTTAGTCTTGCTTCTTCTGTTGTGCAGCGCTCTTTCAGTTCACGAAGCAAAGTTTCCAATTGCGCTACTTCTTCTCTTTTTGCAGCAGCGCGTTGTTCAACAGAACGTAATTGTGATTGTACTCTACCATGATCATAGATTGTTGCCAGTTCATTGCTTATTCTTGCATGCTCTCTTGCAAGTTCCGCTCTATCAGCATCTGGCCTGTTTAAGCTGGTTTGTAAAATACTGGCTGCTGTTTTTAAAGCATTCATTGATTCTTTAGCCGAGGTTAGTGTTCTTCGCAGTTCTACACTCAGTTCCTGATGTAGGCTTCGGGTATCTTCAGGTTCAGTTGTTAGTTTTGGAGTGACTTCACCGAGTTTTTCCTGGATGGATTCTTTTTGTGCAGCAACCGCTGCTTCAACTTTGCTTATTTCTACTGCTTGAATATCCGCAATGGAAACGGATCTTAGTTCACTGCGATGTTCCCTGATTTTACCATCGATGTATCTTCCAAGCTCACTGTCTGGACCAAAAGCAGCCGTAAAAGCAGGCAAGGCATCGTGTTCTGTTGCGATGGCAAAAGCGGCTTTTTGCAGATTCAATGCCACGATGTATTTATCGGTGCCACCGAGTTGTCCTGCAGCCGCCGCAGCGGCGAGTTCTTGGTAGGTTTGAATTTTTTGCTCTGCAGTAAACGTTTCGCTGACCGGCATGGTGCTTTTTAAAACGAGCCATAAAGGATTAGCATCACCTGAAAGTCTATCAGCGCCTTTATAGAGTCTGTCGAATGTTTCTGCATTAAACTTTGCCGGATCAAGCTTAAAGGTGGCGGCTGGAGCACGAGTATCTAAGCCAAATGCTTCATATATTGCCCCATATTTAGCATGGCCTACACTGATATTAACGACAAGCTCTCCTCGACGATCGAGACTAAAGACATCGGAATAGCTTTGAGCCAACATCGTTTTTAAATAAGGGTCCAGGTATTTGCCTTCTGGATGAGTTGAATTATTTTGCAGAGGGGTATTTAAATTGAGTTCTAAAATTTTTCGTAATGCAAATGCTTGTCGCTCTGCGCCTGCACGGGGGGCTGCTTTCATTTGAGCTTCGGCAATTGCAATACTCTCTTTATTTCCGACCTCTAAATTTAAACTATCGCCTATTTTCTTTGCCTGTTCATAGGCGCTTCCGGCACTTGAGCGCGAACTCTCAGAAGATATAGAAACCTCTGATCCGCTACTGCGGGGAGAATCTCGCCCATCACTGATGGCTGTTCTCTCAACGGCTTCTGCTTTTTCAACGAGCCCATTTAATTCTTTGACAATGGTTGTCCATTGCAAACGATATCTTGCAATGTGTTGTGGAGGACGAATGGTACAACTGCTAAGTGACATTTCTCCTACTTGTGTCGCTCCGGCAGCGGTCGTTTGTTGGAACGTTGCATTTTCTTCGGCAATAGCATCGATTGTTTTTTGGCTATGGGCTAATGCCTTGATTATGTCTGTATATCGTGCAAATTGTTCCGTTTTAAAAACTCTATCTGCATCTATGATTACTTCTTCTGGTGTGGTGCTAGCCTCCGCAATGGGTTGATGAAATCCTAGTGTTTGATAGGCTTCTAATAAGCGGTCTATATCATTTAAATACGTGGTCACGCTTTCACGTTGGGCAGGAGTTAGTTTTCTTAAATTTACCTCTTCGCGATAAGGGCTTAAAATGGTTCTAAGTTTTAAGATATTCGCAATAAATGTACTTTCATTGGCAAAAAGTTCTTCCAAGTATTTAAGAACCTCGCGTTCGCCAGATGCCAATTTACTTTGTGCCACTTCACTGTTTGCTTCTGCAATGAGCGCAGCGAGCTCTTCGTTAGTTTCGTGTTCAAGTTGACCGACTGACAGGGCAACAAGTTGCTGCAATTCTTCTCGCGCTTTGCCGATTAATCCTGCCCATGTGTTTTTGGCTCGGGATAGTTGTTGTGGCGTGCTAGCGATTTCTAATTGTCTTTGAGCTTCTTCGAATTGCCGCAGTTTTTCCTCTTCAGATGGGCCTTCAGATAAAGTTTTAGGTAATAATTCAGCCGGTAATTTACTTTTAAATTGTTCCATCAACTCTTTTTTCTTTGCATGAAGAGTATTAATTTTGAATCCACAGGAGACATTTGCAATCCAACCCAGTCTTGTAGATGGGCTTTCTGATCATCAAGTAGTCTTTGAATAGTTTCGTTAGTTACCATAACACACCTCATGGATGTTGTTTGTATTTAATATAGTCAAATTATATACTATATAAACAAAATGAATGATAAATGTCAGTTAATACAGAAGCAATCAAAGTTTGATATAATGTCCAATGAATTTTCCGCATGATTGATACTTAATCATTTCGTTTAATTTCATTAATTTCAGTGTAACGAAACAACATTAACGAATTGTTAAGAGCATCTTGTTTATTGAAAATTTTTTTCAGCGGAGTATTTTTAGTTGTATTTTTTTAAATAACTGTCTAAAAATACGGTGATGCGGATTAGGGCAAGAGAATATCAGTTTGGGTATGCAGTGTGCTTTTGTATGCTAATTTTGTCGTGTTTTTGTCATTCCCGCGTAGGCGGGAATCTATTACAGAAAGCGTTGTTTTATTTTGGAAGATGGATTCCCGCCTGCGCGGGAATGACAGGCTTTGCCCATAAAAATATACAATCAACGTATAATTTTTGTCTGCAATGCTGGTTGGATAAATTGTTTATTTAAATTATTTTTTAGGATAAGTGCTTTTTAAAAAGCACAAGCCTCATTTATTTATAGGGTCTTCATGTCCGATATTTATCAAGACTTTAGCAAACGTCGAACGTTTGCGATTATTTCTCACCCCGATGCCGGTAAAACCACCGTGACGGAAAAATTGCTATTGTTCGGCGGTGCAATTCAGCTTGCCGGTACGGTGAAAGGCCGCAAAGCCTCACGCCATGCGACATCAGACTGGATGGAAATGGAAAAAGAGCGAGGTATTTCAATCACCACATCCGTCATGCAATTTATCCATCATGATCATGTGATGAACTTGCTCGACACGCCAGGGCATGAGGATTTTTCCGAGGATACCTATCGTACCTTGACGGCGGTGGATTCTGCCTTAATGGTGATTGACGTTGCCAAAGGGGTGGAAGAGCGTACAGTTAAATTGATGGAAGTATGCCGATTACGTGACACCCCCATCATGACCTTCATCAATAAACTGGATAGGGAAGGGCGAGAGCCTATTGAATTATTGGATGAAGTAGAAACCGTGTTAGGAATTCAATGTGCGCCAGTGACTTGGCCTGTTGGTATGGGGAAACGCTTTAAAGGCATTTATCATCTGCATCAGGATACAGTGTATTTATATCAGCCGGGCAAAAATGCGCAAAAGCAGGATGCTCTGGCGATTAAAGGCTTGAATAATCCGCAGTTGGATGAGTTACTGGGTGACAGCGCCCAGGAATTGCGTGATGAAATCGAGTTGGTGCAAGGAGCCTCGCACGCGTTTGATCTAAACGCTTATTTGGCAGGGAAAATGACTCCGGTTTATTTCGGTTCGGCCATTAATAATTTTGGCATTAAGGAATTATTGGACGATTTCGCCCAATACGCTCCGGCGCCAATGCCAAGAGCAACGCAAGAGCGGCTTGTTTCACCAGAAGAGCTGACTTTTTCAGGATTTGTATTCAAAATTCAGGCGAATATGGATCCCAAACATCGTGACCGCATTGCTTTCCTGCGTATTTGTTCGGGGGCGTATAAAAAAGGCATGAAACTCAATCACTTGCGTCTGGGAAAAGAAGTACAAATTGCCAATGCCTTGACGTTTATGGCAGGCGATCGCAGTCATACGGAGATTGCAATGGCAGGCGACATCATTGGTCTGCATAATCATGGCACGATTCGTATAGGGGATACGTTTACTCAGGGAGAATTATTGAAATTCACCGGCATTCCTAATTTTGCACCCGAGTTGTTTCGTCTGGTTCGCCTAACGGATCCTTTGAAAAGCAAGGCATTAATAAAAGGGTTGATTGAATTGTCGGAAGAGGGGGCTACACAAGTGTTCCGTCCTTTGAACAGCAATCATTTGATTCTTGGTGCGGTAGGAACGTTACAATTTGATGTGGTTGCTCACCGCTTGAAACATGAATATAAAGTGGATTGTATTTATGAGGCGGTTAGTATTTCCTGCGCTCGCTGGGTTCATTCCGAAGACGAAAAAGCAATGACTGAATTTCGCACAAAAGCGTTTGATCATTTGGCCTTAGACGGTAGTGATACTCTGACGTATTTAGCACCTACCCGAGTGAATCTCTCCATGGCAGAAGAGCGTTATCCTAAAGTACAGTTTTCTGCAACACGGGAACATTAAGAACCTGTCTTCACAGTCTACTATGCTGGCTAAAATGCGCCGATTTTCTGCGGTCCGTTGCTCACATACTTCTATGTATGCTGCGCAACGGTCCTCTAAAACCAGCACATCTTATCTCAGCCTAGCGACTGTGAAGACAGGTTCTAATTTTTTTTATACTCATTCAAGACAATTAGACGGTTGTGCATCTGGCGACGATGTTTTTCTCACCTTGATTGGTTAGTTCGACTTTGGCTCCTGAGGCAGCAGAAATCGTGAACTTATCGCCATTTCTGACGGCGATGCTTACCGTTTGCCCGGCTGATAAATGCATATCATTGACGGAACCGGTTTTACTCAATGCCTTGATGACAATAGCGCTTTCAGGCATTTCCGTGATGATGGTGCAGCTGGCTTTGACGGTCCAGAAAAAAACATTGCTGAATATTTGCGGATTTTGAGGAGGCAAATCATAGTCGACCGAGACGCCTTGCACAAGGGGATGGACGGTGGTTGCAAAGGATGTATTAGCTATAAACAACATAGCCATACAAAGCATCATAGTACTCATTTTACGAATCATATCTCTCTCCTTAATGATCATATAACGCACTAAGATACCGCTCAATTGCATCTATGGCAAATAAAAAAACATTAGATCTCTTGCAAACGGTGTCATCCTGCGCGAAGCGAAGTCTCTGTAGATAATCCTGATGTTTAGGCAAGGAGATCCTTCGCTTCGCTCAGGATGACGATCATTTGCTTATGACGATAATTTGCTTAATATGAGAACTCAAAATGAGATGATCTTGTCTCATAGTTCTTCAATGGATTTGGTAATGGACTCGATCATGTCCTTGGCATCACCAAATAGCATGTAAGTGTTGTCACGATGAAATAAATCATTTTCAACGCCAGCATAGCCTGGCGAAAGGCTGCGTTTAACAAACAAAACCGTTTTAGCGTGTTCCACATCCAGGACTGGCATGCCATAAATGGGAGAGCTTGGGTTGGTTTTGGCGGCGGGGTTGGTGATGTCATTGGCGCCAACCACCAGAGCAATATCGGCAGTAGTAAAATCGCGGTTAATTTCGCTTTGCTCAAAAACCCGATCATAAGGAATATTGGCTTCAGCCAATAATACATTCATATGTCCAGGCATGCGACCAGCGACGGGATGAATAGCAAACCGTACTTTGATCTCACGGGCTTCCAAGGCTTCCACCAAGTCTTTAACCGCATGTTGTGCCCGGGCAACGGCCATCCCATAGCCGGGAACAATAATAACATCTTTGGCTTGATTTAAGAGAAAAGCCGCATCTTCACCATTGGCCTGGCGGACTTGCAAGGCTTCTCCTTGGCTGGTTTGAGCAGTATGGCTGTGGCTTTGCAATCCTCCAAAAATAACGTTAATGATGGAGCGGTTCATGCCCACACACATGATGTAACTTAAAATAGCCCCGCTTGCGCCAACCAATGCTCCGGTAATAACAAGCAAATGATTGCTCAAGGTAAAGCCAATGCCAGCTGCAGCCCAGCCTGAGTATGAGTTTAACATGGAAATCACAACGGGCATGTCCGCTCCGCCAATGGGGACAATTAACAGCACGCCAATGAGAAAAGACAGCAATGCAAGCCCTACAAATATATGCAAGGATTGGGTCATCATAAAAAGAACCAATACAGCCAGTATGACTAAAGCAATGAGTAAATTCACCAGGGCGTGTCCACTGAAACGCAGCGGTTTACCAGACAACAATCCTTGCAGTTTTAAAAATGCAATGACAGAGCCGGAAAAGGTAATCGCCCCAATGATTAAACCGAGACTCATTTCAAGCAGACTGGTGAGGGCAATTGCGCCGGGTACGCCAATGCCAAAAGAATTCGGCGTTAAAAAGGCACAAAATGCCACCAATACCGCAGCCATGCCAACCAATGAATGGAAGCCGGCAACCAGTTGAGGGATGGCGGTCATATTGATTTTTAATGCGATGAGGGTACCAACACCACCGCCAGCAAGGATTAGCGCCAGCAACAGGAGATGATGATGGATAAAAGGCATCATCATCGTTGAGCCAACGGCAATGATCATGCCAAAAATGCCTAACCAATTGCCCCGTCTTGCCGTGGCAGGGCTGGCTAATCCTTTAAGTGCCAATATAAAACAGATGGCAGCGAGTAAATAAAGAAATGAAATAAGCGTTGTCATGGTAGCGGCACCTTGCGGTTATTTTTTATACATGCGTAACATGCGATGAGTGACCACGAAGCCACCGAAAATGTTGATGGCCGTTATAAAAATCGCAATACCGCCGAGCATGGTTAAATGACCCAACCTGTGACTGCCAGTAGCGATTAAGGCCCCAAGAATGATGATGCTGGATATGGCGTTGGTGACCGACATCAATGGCGTGTGCAACGCAGGAGTCACTTTCCAGACCACGTAATAACCAACAAAACAGGCCAACATAAAAATAGTAATAATGGCAATATAGGGATTGGCGAGCGTATTGATAGAAGTCATGCTAGTGCTCCTTGACGAAGTGAAAAGGAAGGTATTGCCCATCATGGCATAACAGGCCTTGGCGGATGATTTCATCCTCTTCATTAAAAGAAAGGGCAGAGTCAGGGGCGGTAAACGTTTGCACTAAATGCACCAAATTGTTTGCGTATAATTCACTGGCTGTGGCGGGTATGAGACCTGCCATATTACTGTAACCGACGATGGTTATGCTGTTGTGGCGGATGATTGCATCGCGCTCACTAAGCTCACAGTTGCCCCCACGCGAAGTGGCCAAATCGACGATGACAGAGCCTGGTTTCATACGTTCCACTGTTTCTGCTTTCAGCAAAACAGGTGCTTTTTTACCTGGGATAAGGGCTGTGCAAATGATGATGTCGGCAAGGCGTGCGTATTGGTCGATGAGTTGTGCTTGCAGATGCCGATATTCATCACTGACTTCACCTGCGTAACCCGCAGAGGTTTCAGCGTCCTGCGCCTGGCTGACTTCGATGAATTCAGCCCCCAGGCTTTCAACTTGTTCTTTTACGGCTGTCCTAACGTCAAATGCATAGACCACAGCCCCCAGACGTTTTGCCGTCGCAATCGCTTGCAAGCCCGCCACGCCGGCCCCTAAAACTAACACTTTAGCCGGTTGAATCATGCCGGCCGCCGTCATCATCATAGGCAGGGCGCGATTAAAATGCGTGGCGCCTTCCAATACGGCGCGATATCCAGCCAAATTAGCCTGCGATGACAAGCTATCCATGCTTTGGGCGCGACTAATGCGGGGGATATGATTCATGGAAAACACGCTGATGCGCTGTTTTAAACACCAGATAATGAGGGCACTTTGCGCGTCCCCATCAATCGGTGCTATCAATAATGATTCGGGCGCCAAACCTTTTAATTCTTGTGGAGAAGGTTCATTCACGCATAAAAGAATGGTCGCATGTTGCAGGAGAATATTTTTATCCTTGACCATTTCCGCACCGGCTGCTTCATATTCCTTATCATTGAAGCCAGATGCCTTGCCGGCATTGTGTTCACAGAGGATTTCAAAACCAAGTTTGGTATAACGTTTCACCGCAGCCGGTGTGATGGCAACCCGGGTTTCATTACCGCCTTCATGCATTGCCGCAATAATCATGGCTAAGGTCCTTTTTACCATTGTCCATATATCCTATGGCAACCCAGTGATTTTTACCAGAGAAAATCCTAGCAATTTGCATCGATTATGGCACGTAAGAATCCATGGCTGTACACAACATTCAGCCGTAACCCTCTCAGCAGTTTACTCTGGCATTATCACGCCATCCTCCACCTAAAGCTTTATAGAGTGCAATGTAAGCGGTAAATTGATCTCTTTTAATTTCTACCAGCTCTATTTGTGCTTCAAGTAAGTCTCTTTGGGTCAATAATGATTCTAGATAGTCGACTCTTGCTGCCTGAAAAAGCATATTTGCAATATCTACGGACTCCGTAAGCACCTTGACTTGCTTTAAGCGCAATTGATAGGTTTTATTTAAATTATTAATGGTAGCAAGCTGATTTGCCACTTCTTTATAAGCATTTAAAACAGTCAGGTTATAGTTATAAATAGATTGGATTTGTTTATTGTTAGCAGTAAAGTAAGCCGCTTTAATCGCCTGGCGATTTAAAAGAGGTAAGGTTACATTTGCAGCCATATTATAAAATATGGATTCTGGGGTAATGAAATATTGACCTGAAAATGCTTCATAACCTGTTCCTGCTTCTATGCCTAAAGAAGGAAGAAAACGGGCTTTGGCAACTTCTATATCGATTTTGCTTGCCATAAGTTCAAGCGAGGAGCGTTTTACATCGGGACGATTTTCAAGCAATCTAAAAGGGACGCCTGTTTTGAATTCCTTGGGAATCAATTCATCCAGTTGTTTTGGACTTCTGGTTACTTGTTGTGGAAACCGTCCAACCAGCGCATTTAATTTATTTTCATGAATGATGATTTCTTGTTTTATTTTATAAATTCGGCTTTGATTTTTAAAAACTTCTGCCTCAAATCTTTTTACTGCCAGGGAGGTGGTTCTTGCTGAACTTTTCTGGATGTTCGCCACTTCCTGCGCGCGTTTCAACGTATGTATAAACTGCGTTACAATTTGAAGCTGATTATCCAATGCAATTAACTCATAATAAGTGGTAGCAATTTCTGCAACCAGATGCGTCACCATAAATTTTTTAACTTCAATGGAAGCTAGATAACGATAGTAAGCTGAACGGGTTGCATTGCGAAGTTTTTTCCAAATATCTATTTCCCATGTGGTGAGTAAACCTGCTTGATGATTATGTAAAACTGTGGGTACTGTTGGAACAGGTAGAAACTCTGTGGCCGCATCGCCTGCCCCCTCGCTGGTAAATTCCCCAAATTTTTCAACCTGGTAGCTAAATCCTCCACGGAGTTTTGGATAATATTTTCCTTGGCGAGCTATAATGTCATTATTAGCAATTTGAATTTCTTGCTCTAAAATTTTTAATTCTTGATTATGCTCTAACGCTGTTTTAATCAGTGTATTTAAGTGCTTATCAGTAAAAAAATCTTGCCAGTTTTTATCCGCTGTACTATTGCTTTGTTGTGTTTTTGACGAATCGCTCAAACGTGGTGATTGGCGGCTATATTCAGGATAAGTTTTTGGTACTGTAATCAGTGGATTTTGTGTCTGATTTACAGGTGGTGATGGAACACAAGCCTGTAATAGCAGACAAAGGCACATACACCATATTAAAACGGTTTGTTGTTGATTAATCAAGATTTTTCCTACTCGTTTTTATAATCTTCACGTCTTTCTGTTAGCGGTCTGCTCGATTCATCCTGAATCAGTTTCTTATTCTCCGCAATCGAGCCAAAGATATAATAAAGCCCAGGAATTATCAGTACGCCAAAGATTGTTCCAAACAACATGCCTCCCAATGCAGAGGCTCCAATAGTACGATTGGCAACAGCGCCTGCACCGCTTGCTAGCACCAGAGGAATTAATCCAGCCATAAAAGCAAAAGAAGTCATTAAGATAGGTCGAAAACGAACTTTGGCTCCTTCAATCGCGGCGTCTAATACAGACATTCCCTGGGCTTGTTTTTGTTTTGCAAATTCAACGATTAAAACCGCATTTTTGCCTAAGAGTGCAACCAGCATAATCAAGCCAACTTGCGCATACACGTCATTGGCAACGCCCATTGCTTTTATCATAAGAAATGAGCCCAGAATGCCTGGTGGTAGGGAAAACAAAACAGCCAGAGGGATAATAAAACTTTCATATTGTGCTGATAAAACAAGGTAGACGAAAAAAAGAACCGTGAAAAAAATATAAATGGATTCATTACCGCGCGAAGCTTCGTCGTAGGAAAGCTCTTCCCATGCTATATCGTAGCCCTTGGGTAGCGTTTCTTTAGCGACTTCACGGATCGCTTGTATAGCATCGCCGGTGGTATAACCTGATGCAGGTTTTGCACGAATAACGGATGAGTTGTACAAGTTAAAACGGGTAATTTCATTTGGTCCCTGCGTTTTTTTCAGCGTCATAAAAGCGGAATATGGAACCATTTCATCCTTATTGTTTTTTATATAAAACTTTAAAACATCCGTAGGCAAATCTCTAAACTCAGGTGCTGACTGCACGTATACTTTATAAAATTGACCGAAACGAATAAATCCTTGTTCATAGGTACTACCAATTAATATATTTAAATTTTCCATGGCCTTTCCAATGGAAACATTTTTTTGCATCGCTCTTTTTATATCTAACTCAATTTTATATTGTGGATAATTTGCGGCATAAAAAGTAATCAATCCTGTCAATTCTTTTCGCTGACTTAAATGATTTATAAATTCTGTATTCAGAACATCAAATTTATGGTAATCCGTCAGATTGGTTTTATCCAAAAGCCTAAACGCTACTCCACCTGCAGCACCATATCCTGGCACCGCAGGTGGCTCAAAATACTCAATGATTGCCCCCAGTTCTTTGGATTTTTCTTCCAACTCCTCAATAATTTCATGCACCGATTTATGACGTTTGTTCCAGGGATCTAAATTAATAAAACATGTTCCTGCGTTTGACCCTCTTCCTTCGGTTAATATCTCAAATCCTGCTAAGGAGGAAACTGACTCAATGCCTTCAACCTCTATGGCGAGTTTTTGAAGTTTTTGAGCAACATCAAATGTTTTTTCCAGGGTTGAACCGGGAGGCGTACGGATGATCGCATAAATCATCGATTGATCTTCATTAGGTATAAAACCCGAAGGGATATATTTGATGATAAAAAAAATGCCTGCACTAAATAGAGCCAGAGCAGCCCATGTCACTAGCCTTCGATGAATGGTAATTTTTAAAAACTTAACATAGTAGTTAGAAATTTTTTCAAAGCCTTGATTAAATTTTTCAAGAAAATAGGCGACTGGCATTTTTTGGTGAGAGGTATTCTTGGAGTGTTTTTTCAAAATTATGGCACTCAATACTGGAGTCAGTGTCAACGCAACCAAACCGGAAAGGATAATGGCGGATGCCATGGTGATGGAAAATTGTTTTAATACAACACCAACAGGCCCTGTCATAAAAGCAATAGGAACAAAAACAGCGACCATTAAAAGGGTAATAGCAATGACCGCACCACTAATTTCTCTTAGAACTTTTTTTACAGCTTCGTAGGGGGAAAGCGATTCATCTGATAATTTTGCATGAACGGCCTCAACCACAACAATGGCGTCATCAACCACGATACCAATAGCAAGCACTAAGGCAAATAAAGTAATCAGGTTAATGGTTAGTCCATTGTATTGAATAATAATGAATGCGCCTATCAGCGAAACAGGGACAGCAAGAATTGGAATCAGAGTTGAACGCCAGTCACCAAGAAAAATAAATACCACAAGCGTGACAAGGATAAAAGCCTCAAAAATAGTATGCAATACTTTATCAATAGAGGCTTTTAAAAAACTTGAGACATCATAGCTGATTTTATAATGCATGCCAGCTGGAAAATTGTGGCTTAATTCTTTTAATTTTTCTTTTACTTCTTTAATGACTTCATTTGCATTACTGTTAAATGTTTGTTTTAAAAGTATAGCGGCAGATGGATGCCCATCAACCGTTGAATAGATATCATAAAATTCACTATCTAATTCAATTTTAGCTATATTTTTTAAATACAGCGTTTCACCATCAGCGTTTGCTCGGATGATGATGTTTTCATACTCGTCTGGCTCATCAAATCGACCTTCGTATGAGAGTACGTATTCAAGTGACTGGGCTTTTTTTCCAGAGCTCTTGCCTATCTGGCCAGGTCGGCCAAGAATACTCTGCTCACTGATGGCTTGCATCACTTCTTCTGTGGAAATATTGTAGGCGCGCATTCTGTCAGGATTTAGCCAGATGCGCATGGCATAATTACGATTTCCTAAAATTCTTGCTTGTCCAACGCCATTGATTCGTTTCAACTCTGGTAAGATATATACTTTTGCATAATTAAAAAGAAATTTTTCATCATCATGTTTGTTTGTGCTGTAAAGATTTACGTACATCAACATACTGGGTTGTACAGGTTGAATAATGATGCCTTCAAGCCGTACTAATGAGGGCAGTTGACTGATGGCTTGATCAACCCTGGTTTTTACTCTTATCACTGCATCATTTGGATCTGTATCCAAGTCAAAAATCACTTGAATCGTTGCTTCTCCTGCACTGGTTGCGTCAGAAATCAAATATCGCATTCCCTGCACACCATTTAATGCCTGTTCTAAGGGAATGAGCGTTGAGTTTATCAGTACCTCAGCACTTGCGCCCGGATAAGCTAAAGCAATCATGACTCGGGGAGGAGCTATTTTAGGGAATTGTGATACTGGTAGTGCTCTTATAGAAAGAAACCCCAAAAATGTAATCAAAAGGGATATGACAATGGCAAGAACTGGTCTTCTAATAATGCGTTTGAACATTCATAATCCCTAATAATTATTTTACCGGCAAATTTAAGCTGTGTTTTACATTTGATGGATTTTGATAGCGTAGTTTTATTTTTTGTCCCAAATGAACTTTACCTAAACCTTCTAAAAGAATTTTGTCATCTTTTTTAGACCAGATTGAATGACATATAAATGAGGAACTTCTTGCGCAATGACAATTTCTTGTGACCTAATCTTATTTTTTTCATCAACGACATAAACAAACTTTTTATCCAATACTTCAAAAGTTGCCTTTTGCGGGATGACAAGCGCATTATCCAGTCGTGCAGTTAGAATGATCGTACCTGTTTGACCATGCCGTAATAGATTTTCTGGATTGGGGAAACTGGCTCTGAATGCAATATTACCGGTTTCGTTATTAAAATCGGCTTCAACGGTATCAATTTGACCTTTTTGATTAAAATATTGGCCATTAGCCAGCATAAGTTTAAGGGAGGATTTCTTATCGGTATTTTGTTTTGTCATAAAATCAAGGTAGTCGACTTCGGAAACATTGAAATATACCCAGACTCGACTGTTGTCTGACATGGTCGTTAAAAGTTGCCCTTCTTCAACCAGGCTGCCCAAGCGCACTCGAAAACGATCTATTATGCCATCAAATGGTGCTGTGATGGTCGTAAACTGCAAGTGAATTTCGGCAAGTTTCATTTTTGCCAGTGCTTTATCTAACCTTGCCTTGGATAAGGCTAATTCATTAGGAGAAACTACCTGTTTGGATTCCAGGCGTTGAGTATTTTCATATTCAATGCGGGTAATTTCATATTCAGCTTTGGTTTTCTCAAATTCAGCCTGTAACACGAGAGGCATAATTTGAAACATTTTCTGACCTTTTTTAACAAACTGACCTTCATCTACGTAAATACGTTGTAAATAACCTTTCTCCAATGAACGCAGTTCAATGTGTTGAATGGACTTAATTTGAGCTACGTAATCATTATCTATCGTAAGCTTTTCTACCCATGGATTCGTAACCAAAAATTCTGGTGTTTCTTTTTTATGGACATCATGCTTCCAGTTGACAATCAGAAAACCGGCCGCCAAACAAGTTGCAAAAAAAATTAATATGATTCGAGTCAGGTGCATTTTTTTCATTTATAAAATCCATAGCAATTTGCAAAGCTTAACTAGTTAATCTGATGTGATGAGAATTTTAGATAACCTACCAAATCTTATTATATTTTTATCCGCTTTATAAGACATAAGCCTCAGACAATCAGGGAATGCGACCCAGGATCTGAGTATTTTTAAGATTGGTATTTGAGCTTAGGCAACATTTGCTGTAAAGTTTTCTCTAGGATTTGTCCAACCTGAATGCATATGGAAATTCTCTGTTTTTTTGCAGGGACAGCATTTTTTTATACAAAACATGTTTTTCTGCTGCTATTTTTATTGGCCGTTTTCTTTTTTAGACCTCGAGCTCGAGCAAGCTTGGTTATCTGGTTTTTTGCAGCCTTTGGATGGGCAACTATTCACCAGTGGTGGATAGCTGATTGGGGCATGCCTAATGAGGAAATCATTAAAAACGCCTTATTGCAAGGGTATATTGCTTCCATTCCAACGCGTACGACGACAAAAATACAATTTCAATTTCATGCCGAGCGTCTTAATAACAAATCGGTCAAGGCAATGTTATTGTTGACGTGCTATGATCATTGTCCCGAGTTACATGCTGGCCAGTATTGGCAATTGACCGCCAAACTGAAAAAACCGCATAACATTGGAAATCCCGGCGCATTTGATTATCTTGGCTGGTTAAACACACGCCATATTAGCTGGACAGGTTCTGTGCAGCGTGGTTCTTTTCACCCATTATCAATCCAACATAACGCTTACCCTTTATTGGCGTTACGTGAACGTTTAGCGCTTTTGCTTGCACAAGTTGACTCAAACGAGAAAACATTGGGAGTTTTACAGGCATTGACCTTAGGGGTAACCAATTACATCGATAAAGGGGAATGGGATTTATTTCGGAGAACCGGAACCATTCATTTGATGGTTATTTCTGGCGCGCATATTGGATTGGTTGCGGGCATGATGTATATGCTTACCCGATGGTTGTGGTGTCGTTGTAGTCGACTTTGCATCTATTTTGCTGCACAAAAAGCGGCGAGTATTATGGCGTTGTTCATGGCACTGCTTTATGCCTTACTGGCGGGGATGGGGGTTCCTGCACAGCGTGCATTGATTGTCTGTTTTTTTATGTTGTTACGATACCTTTGCAATCAGCGTTTCAGTGCCTGGCAGGCATGGCGATATTCATTGTTTACCGTGCTGGTGTGTGAACCTCATTCCGTGTTGATGCCCGGATTTTATTTATCTTTTCTGGCGGTGGCTATTTTATTATCCGTAAATCAACGCCTAAGTTATACGGGATTAAAAAAAATGGTCGTCATGCAAGCAGCCTGTTTGTTTGGATTGATGCCTTTGACCCTATTTTGGTTTTCCTATGGCGCAGTCAATGGATTAATTGCCAATTTGGTAGCCGTCCCTTGGGTGAGTTTTGTGGTGATTCCCTTATCTTTGCTTACCCTTGTCCTGGGGCAATGGTTAATTTTTCCAGGTTTGGTGGAGCTTCTTAACTTTGCTATCCATGGCTTATTGTATTTTTTGCAGTGGATTGATGCATTTGCGGTAGTCAATCTGAATGTACCTTTTACCAAAGTGTATTCACCATTAGCATGCATGGCGGTGATAATAATCCTGGTCTTTTTCCCATACAGTCGTTTATTTCCAGCCGTTTTAATATTGATCATGGCCGGCCTGTTTCCCGCTTATGAAACCATTAAAGCGCAAGAAGTCAGAATGGATGTGTTGGATGTTGGACAAGGATTGTCGGTATTGGTCCGTACCGCCCATCATGCATTGATTTATGATACTGGCGTTAAATTTTACCGTGGCACGGACATGGGTAAGCTTGCCATCATGCCTTATCTCGATACTCTGGGGATTAAGCAAGTGGATAAAATAGTAATCAGTCATCCTGATCTTGATCATCGCGGTGGTTTGCCGTCTTTGGAAGAGAAATACAGTAGGACTGAATTGATTGTGGACGATCCTTCTTATTATGGACGTGGCAGCTCTTGTCATGATCACCCTGGTTGGGTGTGGGATGGAATATCGTTTCGATTTTTCGCTATTAAAAAGGATTTAAAGGGGAAAAATAATCATTCGTGCGTTTTACAAGTGCGGGCGCCGGGAGGTCAGTTTTTATTGACAGGAGATATTGAGACATTGGCTGAACGTTATTTGACGCAAACCTATGGGCAGGAGCTGGCATCGACGGTGCTTTTAATTCCGCACCACGGCAGCAAAACGTCTTCTTCGCCATCGTTTATAAAGCAGGTTGCTCCTCGTTATGCCATGGCTTCCTATGGGTTTGACAATCGTTATCATTTTCCGCATACCCAAGCAATGGCTGCTTATAAGGCGCAACACATTGCGGTTTTTAACACCGTAGATTGTGGAATGATTAGTATTAAATTTGAAAAAGGTGGAGCCTCACCGCCGTTTTGTTTCCATTCCTAGGCTCTTACTTAGTAAAGAGATTTTTGCTAAAATCCCCCTTTGTTAGAAATTTTTCTTTATGAGGGTGACTGTGAAAAGAATTGTCGTCGTTTGAAAAGCATAATCATTGACAAACTCTTTAATGCGTTAAAGAGCGGTTGATTTTTGCTTAAATTTTAAACGTCGAGGTTTTTATGTCACAGGTTATCACGCCGGCCATTTGGCTTATTTTATTCATTGTTGGATTACCTCAATTATCTGAAACCGTCTATACACCCGCTTTGCCTGCTATTGCTCATGCCTTGCAAGTCTCCGAAGCAAACGTTGAATATACGCTAACTATTTATTTGTTTGGCTTTGCTGTTGGAACGCTTTTTTGGGGAAAACTGTCTGATCATTATGGTCGCAAGCCATGCATGGTTATGGGGCTTTTGGTGTTTATCGCAGGATGTGTTGGTTGCTATCAAGCTCAATCCATTGAGGTATTACTGGCCAGCCGTTTTATTCAAGCATTTGGTGGCAGCATCGGTTCGGTATTAGGACAAGCCGTTTGCCGTGATGCTTTTCAAGGCCCAGCCTTGGGAAAAGTATATGCGACGGTAAGTAGCGCTCTGGCTGTATTTCCAGCCATTGGGCCTGTTGTGGGCGGTTTAATTGCAGAGCATTTTGGTTGGCCTACGATTTTTTTATGTTTGATTCTCGTGGGGACGCTTTTGTGTTTTATGGTGATATGGCATTTGCCAGAAACGCATCATGCTCATAATCGCCAGCCTGTCCCCTTGATGGGTGTGGTTTTAAGTTTATTACAAAATAAAAAAGTGATTGGCTTTGGGATGATCGTTGCAGGATGTAATGGCATCAATTTCAGTTATTTTGCTGAGGGTTCGTTTTTCCTGATTAAGCTATTAGGGATCGCACCCAGTCAGTATGGTTTAAGTTTTGTTGCCATTGCGGCAAGTACCATTGCGGGTGGTCTTATGTCCAAAAGACTGCATGATCGCCACGATGCAAAGACCATCATTGGTTATGGGCTTACCATCATGTTTTTGGGAAGTGGTTTATTTACTTTATTTATTTTGATGTCTCAAATAATTAATACATCGGTTACATGGCTAGTTGCCGTGACGGTTGGTGCACAAATGATTATGATGTTCGGCAGTTGCATGACAGTCAGTAATGCGTTGGCCCTGGCATTGGTCGATTACAAATGGTGTATTGGTACGGCATCTAGCTTATTTGGTTTTTTTTATTATTGCGTTATCTCATTATTAACGTTTGGAATGGCTTTGTTCCATAATGGAACACTTCTGCCTATGCCATTGTATTTTTTAGGCATTAGTGTCTTGATGATTCTGGTGCGTAAGAGTTTGCTTTGATGCCATATATGCCCGAAAATGTGCCAGTGCGCATTTTCGGGTAGTATTATGCAAGCGCTAGATATTCTTAAATCCTGTAGAAAATAGATAGTCGTCTGGACTGGATCAGGATGAGACTTCTAGATATTATCTTCATGCATTGTGTGGAAATACTTGTTAGAGTTTTATGGTCTGCCATTCTTAAATCGCATGGGTTGAATCTAATGCTGTAATTGACAAAACAATGCGCAAAATGTACTATCTGTACAATTTTTTGTAATGAGATGCTGTATGGTGCGCATGTTTACATTGCTGATTTTGTTATTTACGTTCATTGGGAACATAGAAGCTTATAGTCTTCGAGAGCAGCCATGTCAGCAACATCATTGTGTTGCCATCGTTGATGGAGGCAGTACAGGCTCTCGGTTACATATCTATGCTTATGATTTAAATGAAGTGAATAGTGCTGTTGACATCAATGAAGTATGGTCAAAGAAAATCAAACCTGGTTTTGCAACGCTTGATGCCAACCAGGAGTCCATTAACAATTATTTAAATGCGCTGTTTACTGACGCGCCTCAGCAGAATCTTCCGGTATATTTTTATGCCACAGCGGGCATGAGATTGCTCTCTGAACCCAAACAAGCCATGTATTATCAAAAATTACGTCATTGGTTCGCTAATAACCCGCAATGGCAATTAATGGAATCCAAAACCATTACTGGCAGTGAAGAAGGCTTGTTTGGCTGGTTGGCAGTGAATTATCAATTAGGTGCGCTGACGGATAAAAGTAAGGCGTTCGCTGGTGTGATGGACATGGGTGGAGCATCCGTGCAAGTGGCTTTCCCCGTGGAGAATACCACCAATATTGATAAAAGCAATTTGATCGATGTTGATGTGTATGGACGGCATGTCAAGTTATTTGTCCACAGCTTCTTAGGATTAGGACAAACAGTATTTGCTTATCAGTTTCTTGATTCTCCCAGTTGTTTTTCCAATGATTATCAATTACCGAATGGCTCTTTAGCAGAAGGTGATGCAGCTTCCTGTCAGACAGGAGTTTCCAAATTAATTAATAACGTTCATGACGTAGGGCAAATGGTTAAACCCGTGATTGCTGAAAACCCAGTCAATGCTTGGTATACCATGGGTGGTTTGACTAATTTGGTAGAAGATAAACCTTTTCATTTTGAAAATAACCAATTTACCAGTCAAAGACTTCTGGAGCAGGCTGACAATGAAGTTTGCCATAAACCATGGAAAGAATTGCTAGATGGATTTCCAGGCAATGATTTTCTGTATGGATATTGTTTATTTCCTTCCTACTATTATGCATTAATCGTTAATGGTTATGGCATTCAACCCGAACAGCCAATAAATTATCTGCCAAGTTCAAAAAACTCTGATTGGACCTTGGGTGTGGTGTTGCATCAATCCTAGTCTCGAGGTTATACTTCGCGTACTTGCCGTTGTAGCTCAGTCGGTAGAGCAATTGATTCGTAATCAATAGGTCGGAGGTTCGACTCCTCTCAACGGCACCAGTAAAATCGGGCTCTTCCCCAAATCCGGGGGCACTTTACTCATCCACAAAGCACTCTAACTCTTAATCTATAATTTTCAAAATTTCTAAATCCATATGCTCTTCTCTGAATCAGTGGCTCTTTCCCATTTAAGGGGGCAGCTTTAATCACCCGCAGAGGACCTTAACACGTACTCTATAATTTTCAAAATTTCTAAAACCATAAGCTCTTCGCTGAATGAGTTTCATTTTGCGATGAAAGCCTTCTGTTATTCCATTTGACTTACTAAATCGCCACATTCTGGCCACTTCATCTTTCCAAGCCCAAAGTGTTTTACCTAATGATGCTAATGCTTTAAAACCACTTTGCTTTAACTCAGCCAACATTTCTAAGAAAGTAGGTATTACTTTACGGCACTCATGCTGTGTTAGCGCCCTTTTCATTAATAGTGAGTGCAGTTGTTGCTGAAATTGATATATAGCCTCTATTGCAGGATTTTCAGTGAAAAACGCATCTCTTTTGACTTTCTTCTCATCACTTAAGTTATCAGGTCTTGTTCTTAATAAGGCTAAGATACCTCTATTGTTTTTAATTTCAGTGGAGAGTTCTCGACAGGTCATCATACACTGATGTTGAATTAAACGGATTACATGAAACCTATCAGCCACTATCATAGCATTAGGAAAGTACTTCTTTACTAAGGAACGGTATGTACTGCTCAAGTCCATACAAATCACTTTGACACGTTCTTTTCCAGGTAATTGCTGGAGATATTCTTTTAATTCTTGCTCACGACGGCCACGAACCACATCAAATATCTTATGTTTTCTTAGGTCACAAAAAGTAGTTGCAAACCCTTCTTTCTTACTGAAAAAATGTTCATCAATACCCAGTACCACAGGACATGGTTTATTGATTAATTCTCGATGTTGCTCTTCATAATGCCGCTGATACCAGCGCTCTATGGTCGCTTTTCCTTTCTTATAACGCTCTGATAAATCTTTTTGCGATACCCCGCGGCTATGCTCATGAAACACTGCAGCTTGAGCTCGCCAAGTAGCACGTTGATGTTTATTGATACCGGGAAACTGTTGATTACCATAGCGACAACAAGTATGACAATAAAGCTTATACGCTTTAAACCTCAATACACTTCGACGATGCCCTATTAACTCATGGTGTACTGTTCTTACATACGATGATTTCTTGCGAACCTGCTTACTTTGGCAATGACTACACCGAGCTAATCGGTTATAAGTTACATCTAATAATAAGGGTTGATACCCACTCACTTTTAATATGGAAAATCCAGGTAAATTTAGGATAAGATTGTTCTTAGGCACTTTAATCTCCTTTTGATCGCTAAATCAAGGACTTAGTCTAGACTAATTTGATTAAAGTGCCCCCTTAATTGGTGTAGAGCCGAAATCCCTCAGTTATTCCATTATTCTTCGTAAAACGCAGCATTCTAACGACTTCTTCTCTCCATTTAAATAAAGTATTCCCTAATGTTCTAAGGTGTTGAAAAGCACTTTGTTTTAGCTCTTTAACCATCTCCAAGAAACGCGGTAACAAGCGTTTACATTCTTTAGCCGTACAATGCTTCTTAGCTAGTAGTTGATGTAATTGTTGTTTAAAATCATAAATTGCAGCAATTGCTGGTTGTTGCTCTAAGTAACGGTTGCGTTTACTTAGGCGCAATGGTGTTAGATTCTCCGGCTTGGTCTTCAAGGCCATGAGCGTACCTCTTTGGTACTTCATAGCAGGGTCGATTTGATGAAAGGTTTGCATGCTAAGTTGGTTGATTAAACGAATGACATGAAACCTATCAGCCACAATTTTGGCATTTGGAAAGTAACGTTTGACCAACGACTTGTAACTGCTGCTTAAATCAATACAGACAACTCGAACACGCTCTTTACCTTGCAAAGCTTTAAAATAGCTTTCCAAGTCACGTCCTGAACGGCCTTTAACAATATCAAATACCTTATGCTTACCTAAATCGCACAATGTGGTGATATAGCCTTGCTTCTTTGTAAATGAATGTTCATCGATACCTAACACCCTAGGGCATAAAGGGGAGGTAATGCGCTTCTCCTGTCGCTCATAACCATAATGATACCAGCGTTCTATCGTTGATTTGCCGGTATGAAAATGACGGCTTAAATCCTTTTGACTAACGCCTTGAGTATGATGATGAAACACCTCTTTACGTAAGCTCTCTGTGGCTCGCTGGTATTTACCTATACCTGGAAAACGCTGGTTAAAATAGCGCTTACACCCATAACATTGAAACTTATGCGACTTGATAATTAAATAGCTATAACGCAATCCTATCGATTCATGACGTATCTTTCGCTCAAAACTATCCTTCTTCCTTAACCGCTTTTCATTACAGTAAATGCATCGTACTACTCGGTTATAATTTACTTCAATATAAACGGGATTGTTTCCCGTCACCTTAGTTATTGAATAGCCAGGTAAATTTAGGATAATATCTTTTTTCGGCACTTTAATCCTCTTTTGATTGCGGAATCAAAGAGTTAGATTACTTTAATCCGATTAAAGTGCCCCTTTATTTGGGGTAGAGCCGAATATCTTAATGGCCAAAAGCCAGGGTATTCGCAAAAGGACAGCCCATTCCCTAAACCCAAAAAATTGGTTAATAAGAATGCAGTGAAAAAAAGTAACGCCACACATGAAATCAAGGGTTTTACTTATAATCCTATCCCTAATATTGATGAGCTGCTTTGATTGCATGGATTTTTATCATCAAATATGTCCCATATGCCCCATCTTGAATTTTAAGGTGGGGGACGCTTTTAGACCAGCAATGACACGGTTGCCCCAATAGTCCCATTTGTCCCTGTGGTTTTTGATAGCATTGTCATGACATTAGTTATTTTTTTAGAAAAATTAGTAATTCATTGTGTTTTTGTTCAAACGCGTTGAGCGTGCCTGAACATCATTGCTTAATAGATTGATTTTACTGGATAAAATTAAAAGCCGATTTACGCGTCACTGCACATAAATTGCAGTGGCGCATAAGATTTGTACTAACTTAGCTACAATAGTTATTAAACAAATGATTCAAGGAAGAATATGGCTATATTTAGTAGGAAGAGTAATAAATTTTATTTTAACTTAGCTCCCTATGCTGTTTCAATAATACTTGGCGTTGTATTCCTTATCCTTGCAAACTATTTTCCTAGTAATAAAGATCTTTTTATAGGAATAAGCTCAACCTCGTTTTCAATCGTAGGTGTATTTCTACTTGTTGAAACAGTTGAGTATTTTGCAAATAGAAAACTCAACGAGGAAATTCACCAATATATAAATTATAAGACAACCAAAATTTTAATGGAGATACTTCAAAGGCTATGTCGTATAGTTTGTTTGAACAACACGAAGCCTACTAAGCTTAAGGATTTTAAAACGTTAGGCGAGCATACAAAAGATACACTTTCAGATGTCTTATCAAATAAAGAATTTTTGGGATTCGATATTTTTATTGATTGGTTAGCTTACTTAAATAAACTAGAAAAATTATTTGATAGTAACCTCATTGCAGATAACCTAAATTCCGAAGAAGCGAAATCCCTTATAAAAATACATAAAAGAATTAAAACTTTTGGTCATATATTGGATCGAGAGTTTGAAAAAATTTTTATTCTTGTTGACAAAAATATTGATAAAAATATTGAAATCACCGTGAATAGTGATGGTTTTTATTTTTTAAATATAAAGGAGAACTAATTCAGCTTGCTAAATGTAAAATAACACATGAAAAATGCTTGCAAAATAAATACAAAATTGCTGACAAATACTCAGATATATTAGCTCAAAATATAATAGAAATAGTGCAGTACTTTAATGAGTGTCCAATAACTAGCAGAGAGATGTTATTAGATCCCAATGACATCATGACTTATAAGGTAGAAAATAAATCGGTAAATGGTTAAATTTATAACATGATCGTTTACGCCAAAAAAATCTAAAAATGTCCACTATGTCACACACTGAAAATTTGAGAAGGGGACGACAATATAGCAATGATTGGGCTCCAACTCTCACTTGTACCTTGCTGTTTAACTAATTGCAAATAATCTATGATTATTTTTTGCAACTAAATATGGTTGCACATTTTTTAGCCTTACACTATACTTGTGTTATGAATATTTAACGGTGCAATAATGACCAAAATAGATAAATTAAAAATTAGGTTATTGGGTGTTCCTACAGATTTTACTTGGGATGAGTTAACAAAGTTACTAGCTAGTATGGGATATAGAGAGTTTCAAAAAGGCAAAACAAGTGGTTCGCGCGTTAGTTTCATACATAAGACTTACAGTATGATAAATTTGCATAAGCCTCACAATCCACCAGTACTTAGAAAATACCAAGTAAAACAAATTATCCAGCAACTCCAAGATGAGGGGTTATTATGAAAAATATGATGAATTATAAAGGTTATTACGGTTCTATAAATACTGATCTTGAAGATGACATATTATATGGAAAATTAGAATTTATTAGAGATTTAGTAAGTTATGAAGGAAAAACTCCAAAAGATATTAAAATAGCTTTTGAAGAAGCTGTAGATGATTATCTAGATACATGTGAAAAATCGGGTCAAACTCCTGAAAAACCACTTAAGGGATCTTTTAATATACGTATAGGGAATGAGCTTCATGAATTAGCTGCTATTGCTGCTTTTGAGAATAATATAAGTTTAAATGAGTTTGTTAAAATTTCTATTGAAAAAGAGTTAAAAAGAAATAGTTCTTTTAAAGAAAATTTGGAAAGTAAAGAAGAAAATAATAATACTTTATTTACTCCAAAATGTAGTCAATAAGTTAGTGTGGCAGATCAAGTTAAAAACTTATATCTAGAGCTTTATCAATAGATTAAAAATACCTTTAGAAAAAAGAGGGTCATGATCGCTAAATCCAAAAATGTCCCAATTGCCCCATTTAGTAGAATTGTCTTGGGGACGGTAATAGCTCAGGAATGACGCGGGTGACCCACTTGTCCCCTTTGTCCCTATCAATTTTTATAAGACCGTAACTAATCTATGGTTTTGTTGGGAATCATCGTTGGTTTCCCCGTTTGCAAGCAAACGGGTTACTTGCTGTTGCAAGAAATATATAACCCATAATCCGCTCCGCTCCTAACGGCTACGCACGCTAAGGAGCTTTTTCTACAGGTCCAAAATCATAGTCATAAATTACCTTTTTTAACACTATTCTGTTTATTCCCTTGATAGTAACCTTTTCATCTTGAATTGGTCGCCCAAATAGAGCTATGTTAGATTTGATTTGTGATTCAGCATATTCTGTCAATTGCGGGATTTTTCTAATGGATATGCCTAATATAGTTTCTAGTGGGGTAGCACCTGTTCTTAGGGTACTAAAATAAGAAGGATAAATTAGACCATCAAATCCATTATTATATATTTCTAAAGCAATTTCTCTAGAAATGTTATATGAATGCTTTGAAGCCATAAATAACATATGAATTGCTATGTCAAGGCTTTCAAATTCAGTTTCATCATCATTTCCAACAATTGGCGTAAGGTCTATAACTTTTAGTTCTTTGGTAGGATTTAACACAGCTATATATAAATTATCCTCTGCTGTGGTTCTACACTCATGAATACATGTTTCAATATCTTGACTACAGTACAGTATTGGTAATTTTTTTGATTCAAGACGACCCTTTTTAATTATATTTTCTGGTGGACTATCATAATCAGCGTGGTGGTGCGTTTTATCTGGATTGATTCTTAAACGGTAGAATATATCTTCAGTATGTAAAGTCCTTGACGGGTACTCATTAATAATCCTATCCAGAATCGCCTGCTGTTCGGTTTTTTTTGAAGAGATTTCAATGGTTCATTTTCACCTATCATCCATAACCTTGGCCCATAGTAAAAAATTTTAATCCTATTTTGGATTCGATTAGAGCCATATCTTTTCTTAATTCATCTGAAAAATCGTCAAATGAATCACCTGGGTTTGAATAGTTGAACTGAATTATAGGACATGCACCGTACTTAGATTTTGAAATGGTACCTTCAACGAAGAATAAACTGGCAATATCTTGAATCAGTTTCCCGGTTAGTTTTGAGCCCTCAGTAGAACAGCAATTTATGCAAGCTTCTTTATTATTTATACCAATTTTTTGCGCCTGGAGTATTAAACCATAGTCCTTAAAGCAGTCAGAGCATAGAATATACTCATCAAATGAGTTCAATAGTTTATTTTCAGTTGCTTCCATTCAGCTTTTTTATCCGTCTACATTGCGTCTACATGAGATTTTCGAGTTTTTGGGCGGCAAATTCTAACTAGAAGTGCTTGTGTGTGTTATTGGTGGGCCCACTAGGACTTGAACCTAGGACCAACGGATTATGAGTTTAACCTTCACCAACTAGATCCCACTCTATTCACCAAATGTCCCATTTATCCCATCATTGTTTTTAAAGCTGGGGACGCCTATAATCCAGTAATAGTAAGGCTGCCCCAGTTGTCCCAAGCGTCCCATCATTTAAACAAGGTGCAAAAAGTTTCTGGGTTAAGAAGTTAAAAATATGTTATAATTAAAATTATGAAAACATTATCAGAAACAAATCCTTATCTACAGGATAAGGAGCTCGCCAAGCGCTTAAATGAACGCTCTGCCCGAACCTCTTGCGGTGTTGAGGGTATTGTTGTTACCGACAGACCCTTATCAATAAAAATTGATCATTCTCGTTCAAACTCCGTATATGCCAAGATGAAAAAAAGGCTGCAATCAAGCTAGGACGCATTTAAAATTTTTGCAAAAATTTGTTTGATTGGTTGGTAATGTCCATCAAAACCAGCATGTATTGCTTCAATGTATTGATTAAATCCATCCGTATTTTCTGTTTTATCAATAGGCTCAAAATTTAATTGTGGGAATCCCGCCTGCATTGCCATTAAGTTTGCGAGCAAACGGGATACTCTGCCATTACCCTCTCTAAAGGGGTGAATAATGATCAATTCAACATGAACAATACCCAGCGCGTATGTCAGTTCGTCGCCACTAAATTTACAAGGCGTGTATTGATTTAAAAATTTAGTCTCTAATTCACGCATTAATTTATCTATTAAAAAAGATGCTGCAAATTGAAAATCACCTTTACTCATGCTTTTAATATGGAAAATCCAGGTAAATTTAGGATAAGATTGTTCTTAGGCACTTTAATCTCCTTTTGATCGCTAAATCAAGGACTTAGTCTAGACTAATTTGATTAAAGTGCCCCCTTAATTGGTGTAGAGCCCAAATTCCGCCAAATTTTAATTCGCTATAATTTTATGTAAATTAAGAAATTTTGGATGCTATAAAATTCATTACTCAAACAAAGTTAATAAATTGGTTACCTGAATTGAATACACATCAATAAAATCTATTTTATCCGCACCTATTTTTTGATAAAAATTTTGTCCTTGTACATTGTCTTTTACACACCAGACATTTAAGCGTCCGATATTTTTATTTTTGGCTATCAAAGCTAGCTGATAAATTAAATTAGAACCAATTTTTGCATTCCTAACCTCTGGACTTACATATAAGTCATCAATCTGGATCATAGGACTCGTATTAAAAGCTCTATTGATATTAGCAAAAGTGTAAAGGCAAAACCCGAACAATTTTTCGCAAGAGTCTGCCACTACTAAACAATGCCAGTCAGCGTTATTTCCAAATAATTCATCTTCTAAGCGTGTTCTTGTTAATTTAAAGCGATTAAACGTGCCTTCATGTTTTACTAAATCGACCAACATGCTAAATAATTGATCCAAATCAGTCGCCTTCACTGTTCTGATTGTGTATTCAATATCATCTATTTTCATCAGCTCCCCGCTTAATTCTCGTTGCATTTGAATTTTAAACCAATAAATTTGTTCTCTTGGAGTATTTAATCTAAGCAAGCGCAGCGCATCAAGATTTGTATCTAACTATTTCTCTCCCAAAGCCTTGTTAACTTTGTTTAATAATTTTACAGATACCTTTTTTTGATTCTCAATTTTACTAATATAAGCCTGAGTTACATCCATCAATTTGGCTAGTTCCTCTTGAGTAAGTCCAGCCTGAATACGAGCCAATGCTACTGGATTATCCACGTAATCGGAGGGGTCAAAGACTTCATAATCATCGCTTTCCTGCGTTTGCCTTAGCTGCTCGGTAATTTGGTGACGTAAGGCTTTATAAGCAGCAACAGGTAATAAAACATATTCCACTTTGCCATCGAGAGATTTAATCGTTTGCAGGTTCATTTGTAAGCACCTCCACGTGGTTTGATTTTTTCAATGGAGATAATCTTTACCTGATCGATCATCTCTATCAAAAATAATTCGCCATGACCCTATGCGCAATCGGAAATAGGGCTCACCTTTTTAACTTCTTTATATCTAAACTCGTGTTGTCAGGATTTTTGCCTAATAACACAATCTTTTCTATAATTCTGGTTTTGTCGGGTTGTGGTACACTTTGCAGTGTTTTCTTAGCCTGTTTTTTAATAAGCAATGTGTATGACATCTTAAAAACAACTTTTATCTTTTAGTTATTATAGGTTATATTTAGTTATATTGCTATTCATATGTCATAAGTTTGTCATCACGCCGGGACAAAAGGGGCAAAAGAATTAAATATTTATGACCTTGCAAAATTTACGCTCCAATCCATTCTCGGAGAAAAAATTTGAATATTTTTCTGGCCGTTGGGCTCTTTATAGTAGGGCTTGTATTAGTGATTTATTTTGCTGAAAAACTGGTGAAAGGAGCTGTGGGAACTTCGGTCAGTTTTGGAATTTCTACCTTTTTCATAAGTGTTGTTTTTATTGGGTTTGACCCAGAAAATCTGGCTGTTGGTGCGGTTGGGTCTTTTAATGAAATGGCAGGGATTGCTTTAGGTTCCATCATCGGCGCCACGATGGTGGCTATTGCACTCGCTTTTGGCATCACGGCATTAATTGCACCCATGACATTTAAGAAAACACCAAAACGTATTCTTATTTTACCTAATCTGGCCATTCTTTTATTAGGACTATTAGCACTCGATGGAGAGCTTTCGAGAATCGATGGATTGATTTTATTTTTAAGTTTTATTCTTTCAGTAATCTATCTATTATGGCTCAATAAAAAAGGGTATGACATCAAGCCGTCTCATGAGCTTTCGGAGACCATTGATTCCGTTAAAAAAGAACATCGATGGAAAGCTTTAGGACTCTTAGTTCTTTCTCTTGCAGCCATTATTATCGGTAGTGAGTTCATCGTTATGGCATCCAAAACCATGATTCGTTATTTGGGACTTTCTGGCACCTTTTTTGGAATGATTATTCTTGCCTTTTTAGTCAGTATCGAAGAAATAGCACGGGAATTGCCTGCAGCACTTCAAGGAAGAGCAGAGATAAGCTTTGGTAATGTGGTGGGTTCAATTTTTGCTTTTTTCTTATTTAATGCAGGTATCATTGCCATGATAAAACCAGTTACGTTCGATAAGCAAACGTTGATGTTTTACCTACCTTTTTGCCTGCTCACCATGATCGTAATCTCTCTTTTCATGTTAACGCAAAGAATATCGCGATGGATGGGCGGGAGCTTGGTTTTTTATATTTAATCTTTGTTATAGGCGGTTATTTTTAAGAAATATACAATAATAACCATTATCTGTACTCATAGTGTCATCTTTTTTGGTTGCTTGGGCTCGTATTTATGTAGGTGTGCATTTTCCCTTTGATATGTTAGGTGGTGCTATTGTTGCTTTGCTTTCTACAAGCATCATAATTTATATTTCTCCCCTAATTCATCAGTATGTATTTCCGCTTTCTGAGCAACTTCACAGCATAAGTATTTGTAAAATTAATACGAAAACAGGTTAAGTGAAAGAAAGTTAAGAGCTTTTCGGTTAGATAGACACCCATTAATCTGGTTTAATGCTATCCTAATCCGGCCAATACGGCGCAAAGAAGGACAACAATCCATGCTGGAACACGCCAAAATTGCAGCAAAAGAAAAGCCGTCATTGCTAACAAATAATCATTCAACGAGAAAATCGCACTGGTCCAAACGGGTTGATAGAATGCTGTTAATAACAAACCAACAACGGATGCATTAATTCCCAGTATGGCTTTTTGCATGGATGGATGTTGGCGCAGGTTTTCCCATAAAGGTAATGCTCCAATTATCAATAAAAACGAAGGCAGAAAAATAGCAACTAAGGCAATGATTGCCCCAATCCATCCATTTGGGGTACTTGTCGATACCGCACCAAGGAACGCTGCGAAAGTAAAAAGAGGGCCAGGCAATGCTTGTGCGGCACCATATCCTGCCAGAAAAAGAGAGTTATCGACCCAACCATTCGGAACAACCTTGGCTTGTAATAGAGGTAAAACCACATGTCCCCCACCAAAGACCAAAGAACCAGCTCGATAAAAGGATTCAAATAACTGCATAGGGTAGCTTGCGATATAAAAAGACAAAAGCGGTAATAGAGTGAGCAAAATAAAAAAAGTAAGCAACACAATAATCCCTGCACGCCTACTGAGATTAATGCTCAATTCACTGGTAGGAAGTGATTTTTCAGTCGAAAGAAAAACAAACCAAAAAGACCGCCAAGCACTATCATCGCTATTTGTCCACTGGCATAAGGAATGATGCTTGAGCCAATGCAAGCCAATACGGCAAGGCTTGCTCTTGTTTTGTCAGGACATAAAGAAACGCTCATGCCCCAAAGTGCTTGAGCAACAACCGCAACAGCGACGACTTTCAAGCCATGAATCCAGGGAGGATTATCATGAATACCCATCTTGATAAGAGCAAGGCCAAATATCACCATCAGCAAAGCAGAAGGCAGAGTAAATCCAAGCCAGGCAGCAATGGCACCACGAACACCCGCTTTTGACAGGCCAAGTGCAATACCCACTTGGCTACTCGCTGGCCCTGGCAAAAATTGACATAATGCGACCAAATCAGCGTAGGCATGGTCACTCAGCCATTTTAATCGACCGACAAACTCATCACGGAAATAACCAAGATGTGCTATGGGGCCACCATAGCTAATGCATCCCAGTTTTAAAAAAATCAGGAAAATTTTCGTTATGGTTACTCGTTCCTTTTTATACTTTTGGTCAATCAATGACTTCTCCATTAACACAGAGACTTATTTCTTCTATTGTATAGGGTGGGATTATCTCCTTATGTGAATGGAGCAATCCCACACGGGAGTTTGCTCCCGTGGTAGGGTATGATTAAAACGCTGTTTACATTTAATACAGATTAAATTTTGTGTTAAATTTTTCTTTATTTCCAGCCAAACAGAACTGGATTACTCCTCGAATCCACCGCATCCATTTTACCTGATTTGCTACACTTCTATGCCTTTCTTACTGGGAGCCCGAAAGGAGCAAAGAGCGTTTTTCCATGGATTTGGACTTGGGCAAACAGTTTAATAAATCCCGCTTTATTGGGTTCAATATGAAATTGCAACGGAGATCCTCCTCGTTCGGAGTTGTTTATTGGTTCTTTGCCCATAGGATGGACATGAGTTACTGTTTTAAAGTCATTATTAAAGCCAACGATGTGCGCAAAAGCACCCATAATCGGCTCTAACGTATGGACGGGATTTCCCTTGGTATCAATAACCTCAATTTTACCCATGGCAGGTTGACCCACTTGTAATGGTGTTTTATCAAAAGACAATTTGAAATGGTAGCCATCCACAGTGCTTTCGAATAATGGTTGGTGATCAATGGTATTTTCCTTTTTTTTCATAGTCTTTGGAGAAGGAAAATCGGCAATAACATACTCTTGTTTTTTTGTATTTTCCGCTATTAAGTCGGCCCATGCTCGATAAGAAGCGTTCTTGAGAGCAGGTCGCCATTCAAATTGATACACGCCCGGAGTAATCGTTTCGACTGGATGGACATGGCTGTAATCCACGAGCGTGTCATCGATAATCAACAAATGAATCTTTTGTGTATGCGCCTCAATGAGATCATTTAAGGTGACTGGTTTGTTATTTTTCGTGTCAGTTAATTGGATCAATACCAGTTTCTTATCCTTTTTATCAATTACCTTCTGAACTGATAATTGCATGCCAGGGCTATTCTCTGGTTTCAAAGCGGTTGTTGTTAGATTTTGCATCAAATGATGATGGGAATTCTCAGCAAAAGCAATAGGATGATATAAATTGATTAATGACAAGCTCATTAGGGTAGCGGCAAATTTTTTCACGAGGCGGTGGTCTCCAAGACAATCAAACGTTCTGAAGGATCATTTTCAATTATTTTTGTCTGTTTACTGTTGATTTTAATCAATAAGTGGGATGATAACATAATATAGATTGTTATACTTACCTCAATAAATGTTCTATTTTATAAGTAGTTATCTGTAATGATGACCTACTAGAGCACTAAAGTTGGTAAAAATTTAGTTCACTCAAGGATGGATGGGCGAGGGCAATGGATGGATGCAACGGCAGAACGATGGTATGAAAAAACAATCGAGGATATTACTTCTCAGTTTAAAACAGACCTGACTTTAGGTTTAACTGAGGCAACTGCTCAGAGGCGATTAGAAGAAGTAGGTCCCAACCTGCTCGGCAAGCAGAAGAAATCATCGGCACTCATTATTTTTTTTCAGCAATTTGAGAGCGTAGTCATTTGGGTACTTTTAGGTGCGGTGATTGTTTCTTTTTTACTCGATGAAAAAGCCGATGCCATTGCCATTTTTGCCATTGTCATTTTAAATGCCATCATTGGTTTTGCGTTAGAATATCGCGCCGATCGTGCCATGTTAGCCCTGCAACAAATGGCCGCTCCTAAAGCAACGGTGCTTCGCGATGGCCATGCGAAGATGATTGCTGCTTCAGATATCGTGCCAGGTGATATTATCCTTTTTGAAAGTGGCGATTTAATTGCTGCAGACGCTCGGCTTTTTGAGCTGTCAGCACTGAAAGTTAATGAAGCGCCGCTCACGGGAGAATCCATACCGGTTGCTAAACATCTTGATGTTTGTACAACAGAGACCCCACTAGCCGATCGTAAAAACATGGTGTTTATGGGAACCTCCATTGTCGATGGCATAGGTCGTGCTCTTGTCGTGGCGACTGGGGTGCAAACGGAAATGGGCCATATTGCCGAGATGCTGAGCGAAGCCTCTCATGGGGAAACCCCTTTGCAGCAAAAACTTAACCAAGTGGGTTCACGTTTGTTGTGGCTTTGTTTTTTCATTATCATTGCTATTTTTGGTTTAGGTTTGCTGCGCAACATTCCCATTTTTAAACTGTTCATGAGTTCGGTGAGTCTGGCTGTTGCGGCTATTCCTGAAGGATTGCCTGCCGTGGTGACGGTGGCTTTAGCCCTTGGTGTCCAACGCATGGTGCGACGTGCTGTACTGGTAAGACGGTTATCGGCGGTAGAAACGCTTGGCTGTTTACAAGTCATTTGTACTGATAAAACAGGAACGTTGACCGTAGGCGAAATGACGGCGCGCAAACTGGTTACTGCAGGAGATGTTTATAGTATTCGAGGGGAAGGTTACACCCTCAGTGGGGGATTTGCTCTTCAAGGCCAAGAAATGATGGTATCTGAAGACAAGCTGTTACAAGCCGCCTTACATGCTATGGTGGCTTGTAACAACGCCGAATTTAGCCAGCAAGAGGAGCAAGTGGTAACGGTGGGTGACCCAACCGAGGTGGCACTCTTGGTTGCCGCAGCCAAAGGGGGTATATGGCGCGCAAAGCTGCAAACCTCGTTACCTCGTATCAAAGAGTTACCGTTTAGTTCAGAACGCAGGCGCATGACGGTGGTATGTCAACAAGACAATGAATTGGTCGCTTATGTAAAAGGAGCACCGGAAATTGTTTTGGAACGTTGCACCCATATTTTGACGAAAACGGGCATTAAAAAATTAACACCGAATGACCGGGCGCGCATGAAACAATCGTGTGAACTCATGGCCAGCGAAGCATTGAGACTGTTAGCTTTTGCTGAGCGTCAATTAGACTCTTTGGGGTTAGAAAAAACAGAGGAAGAAATTGAAAATAACTTGGTATTCTTAGGCCTTATTGGTCTTCAAGACCCACCACACGCCAGTGCCAAGGAATCCGTCAGCCGCTGTAAAAAAGCGGGTATTAAACCGGTGATGATTACCGGAGACCATCCTGATACGGCAAGAGCCATTGCTCAAGAACTTGGCATTTTGGAAGCAGGTGACCGATTACTCACCGGCAATGAGCTTGAAAACATGCTTGATGAAGAATTTAATCACTGCGTCAAAGACATTGCGGTCTATGCCCGTGTGACTGCGGAGCATAAGTTAAAAATTGTTCGGGCCTGGAAAAAGCAGAATAAGGTTGTTGCCATGACAGGCGATGGAGTCAATGACGCTCCGGCTTTAAAAGAAGCGGCAGTGGGTATTGCGATGGGGAAAACGGGAACAGCGGTCACCAAGGAGGCCGCTGACATCATTGTCATGGACAATAACTTCACTTCGATTGTGGCCGGTATTGAGGAAGGTCGAACCATTTACGATAACATTGCTAAAACGCTCTCTTATTTATTGGCAGGCAACAGTGGGGAATTACTGGTTGTTTTTGTAGCCCTTTTAATTGGCTGGCCATTGCCCTTACTCCCTATCCAATTATTATGGATTAACTTGGTCACGGATGGTTTGCCAGCAATCGCTTTGGCGACTGACCCCTCTGAACCGGGAATTTTGAATCATCCACCGAGAGCCACACAAAAATCCCTGATGGATGTTGTGTTTTTCAAACGGGTGACGTTTATTGGTTGCTTAACGGCTCTAGTCACACTCGGTGTGTTTGCCTATGAATATTTAATTGATGGTGACTTAATCCAGGCTCAGGACGCCGCTTTTTCAGTACTAGTCACCGCGGAGCTTCTGCGTGCCTTTGGGGCGCGTAGCGATACGAAGTCCATTTGGCAAGTCGGGTTCTTTTCCAATCTGCGGTTGTTTTTATTGTAAGCATCAGCTTTTCACTGCAAGTCTTGATTCATCATATTCCCATGCTGCGTGAATTATTTGGGATTGAGTCCGTCTCATCCATCCAATGTCTTTCCTGGATCTTATTAGGCATGCTGCCTTTATTAGTAATTGAAGCCCAAAAATGGCTAAGGAAGGCACCTGATGAGGTTTTTTAGTGTTAAAAAATGGTTTGGGCTATGGTATGGATTTCTTGTCTAATTGGCAGTTTAACCTATGCCAAGCCAATGCCCGGTTTAACTCAGTTAATTCAGGAAGCCACCCAAAACAATCCACAGATTCGGGCCGCGCGCGATCGTTTGTTTGCAGCAATCCATGTGATTCCACAAGCCAGTGCTTTGCCTGATCCCAAGCTTAATGCCGGTTACATCCATATGTCTGAGAACATTCCTATGGATGTTGACCCCAGACGCGAGCAAATGTTGGGCGCAGGACAAGAAATCCCTTTTCCTGGCAAGCTCATTGTTCGAGGAAGAATAGCTACCTTGGAGGCTAAACGAGCGCAAGCGGAATACCAAGCGACTTGTTTCGCGGTTATTGCTCAATTAAAAAGGCTTTATTATGACCTTTATTTTGTTAATAAATCCATTGAAATTGTGCAACGAAATCAAGAGCTTCTTCATGAAATGGAACAAAGTGCCGAAGTCAATTACAGTGTAGGAAAAACACCGCAACAAGATATTTATCGAGCTCAAACGGAGATTTCGCGTCTTTTGATGCGCTTGGTCATCTTAAAGCAACAACGTGAATCCCTGCAAGCGGATATCAATCGCCTTTTAAATCGTTCTTTGGAAATTGCAGTGAGTACCCCTTCGACTTTGTCAGTCACGCCTCTTCGTCATAATTTGTCACATTTTTATTCACTGGTTAAGCAGCGAGCCCCCCAATTAATCATGCAACAACGCAGTGTTCAAAAGGGGCAGCAAGCCATAAAGTTAAGCAAAATGGATTATTTCCCTGATGTTGAAATCGAGGGGGGACGACTTCGTGATACGGCGATGAATACCAAAGGCTACCAAGTGTTGCTGAAGGCGACTGTTCCTCTTTATTTCATGCAAAAACAAAATAATGCGGTGCGTGAATCACTCGCCCGCTACAATGCGGATGTTGAAGATTTGCACACAACGTATCGCATGCTTTCCTTTCAAGTGAAGAATGCCTATTTGTTGGCTGAGCGTTCTGCAAAACTCATCCAATTAATTCAACATACCATTATCCCGCAAGCCACTTTGACGTTTACTTCCTCTCAAGCCAATTACGGGGTAGGCAAAGTCGATTTTTTAACGACGCTGAATAATTTATTGACCCTTCAAGAAAACGAATTGGAATGGCATGGTGAGCTTGCTGAACATGAAAAAGCGATCGCAGAAATCGAAGAAATTACAGGGACGTATTTATGAATTATCAGTTGATTATAAAGAGTTTTCTCATTATGAGCCTGCTGTCTTTGATGCCATTAATCCATGCGCAAAATACAACCGCTGGGCATGACAAGATGGATATGAAACAGCCCACTCAGAACAATGAGATTGTGATTGATCCAGTCCGCTTGCAAGCCATTGGCATCACTTCAGAGCCAGTACGCCGTCAAATGGTTGAAAAAACAATCCGCACTGTAGGGCGCGTTGAAGCGGATGAGCGACGTGTTGCTCATATTCATGTACGCTTTGATGGTTGGATAGAGAAATTGTTCATCAATTTCACGGGTGAACAAGTGAAAGCGGGCCAAGCTCTGTTTACCGTTTATAGCCCGGAACTTGTGGCTACTCAGCAAGAATATTTACTTGCTTTTAATGCGCAAAAAATCTTAAGCAAAAACACCACATCGAGTGCTGCTCGCGGAGCCCTTGGGGCTTTTCAAGCAGCTCATCAAAGGTTGTTGCTGTGGGGGATTACTGAGGAAGATATTGAACAATTAAAGCGCACTGGGAAAATCACTCGGACGATGACTATTCATTCACCCATTCAAGGAACAGTTCTTAAAAAAATGGCGCTGATAGGCATGCGCATTGAACCGGGAGATGAATTGTACACGATTGCTGATTTATCGCGCTTATGGGTTTTGGGAGATATTTACGAATACGAGCTTCCTTACATTAAGCTTGGACAAATGGCTGATTTGACCCTTAGTTATTTACCTAATGAATTATTTAAAGCCAAGCTTGATTTTATTTATCCCATCATTGACATGAAAACGCGCACGGCCAAGGTGCGCTTTGAAGTAGATAATCAAAAAGAACAATTAAAACCAGGTATGTATGTTAATCTGGAATTAAAAATCCCATTAGGAGAGCGTCTTGTCGTGCCTAAAAACGCCGTTTTACTCACGGGTGAACGGGCGGTGGTCTTTATTTATCATGGCAATGGTAAGATTGAATGGCGAGACGTCACGCTTGGGGTGCGGGCAGGTGATTTGTTAGAAATTTTACAAGGAGTTAAAGAAGGGGATAACATCATTACTTCGGCTAATTTCCTCATTGACTCAGAGAGCCAGTTAAAAGCCGCTATGGGCGGGATGCGGCATTAATAACAAAAAGCATGAAGTGCTTTTTATGTGCGAAACAGACGTTATCACATAACACTCTTCCTTGTGAAAGCAGAGAAAGTGTAGGAGATTCTTATGGAGTAAAAGGGATTTTATGGTTGAATGGATTATTGAATTTTGTGCACGCAATCGCTTTATTGTGTTGCTTTTTGTGCTCGGATTTTCTTTCATGGGCTACATCGCCTTGAAAAATACCCGGATGGATGCGCTTCCTGATATTTCAGACACGCAAGTCATTGTATACACCACTTGGATGGGACGCTCTCCCGATCTCATGGAAGACCAAGTCACTTACCCCATTGTAACCGCATTGCTATCTGCACCGAAGGTTGTTGCTGTTCGAGGATTTTCTGATTTTGGTTTTTCTTATGTCTATATCATTTTTGAGGACGGTACCGATATTTATTGGGCGCGAAGTCGTGTTTTGGAGTATATGAGTCAACTGGCTGGGAAATTACCCGAAGGGGTGACCCCGCAATTAGGACCTGATGCAACGCCGGTGGGTTGGATTTATCAATACGCCTTGGTGGATGAAAATGGGAAGCATAATCTGGCCGAGTTACGCACGTTTCAGGATTGGTATTTACGTTATTGGTTAAGAGCGATTCCTGGGGTGTCTGAAGTGGCAAGTGTAGGAGGATTTGTCAGGCAGTATCAAGTCAATTTGGATCCAGTCAAAGTCCTTGCCTACAATCTATCGGTTCCTGACATCATCGAAAAAATTCGCATGAGCAATAACGACACCGGTGGTCGGGTGATCGAGTTCTCAGGGGTAGAGTATATGATCCGCGGGCGAGGGTACATTAAGTCGACCGATGATATCGAAAAAATAGCCGTTGGCACCAATGCCAATGGAACGCCGATTTTACTGCGTGATGTGGCGAGTGTTCAGCTTGGCTCGGACATGCGTCGGGGTGTGGTTGATTTAAATGGTCAAGGGGAGACAGTCGGTGGCATTGTCATTATGCGCTTTGGTGAAGACGTGCTGCAAGTGATAGGTCGCATCAAGGATAAATTGAAAGAATTGGCTTCTGCGATTCCTGAAGGGATTAAAATGGTCACGGTTTATGACCGCAGTCATCTCATTAACGAGGCCATTTCAACCGCCAATTGGAACTTGATTGAAGAGTTGGTGGTGGTGGGGTTACTCATCATAGTTTTTTTAGGTCATTTTCGCTCGGCCTTGATTCCGATCATTACCTTACCGCTTGCGATTTTGATTTCGTTTATTCCCATTTATTTTTTCAAAATAGGTCTTAACATCATGTCCATCGGTGGCATCATTGTGGCCATTGGCGATATGGTGGACGCGGCCATTATCATGGTCGACAATGCCCATAAACGCTTGGCAGATTGGGAAGCGAAAGGAAGTCCAGGCGATCGTACTCAAGTGCTAATCGATTCGGCAAAGGAAGTGGGTCCTGCGATTTTCTCCTCACTATTGGTGATTGCCATCTCGTTCATGCCTGTTTTTACCCTGGAAGCTCAGGAAGGACGACTGTTTTCACCTTTGGCTTACACCAAAAACCTGGCTATTTTTATGAGTGCTTTGCTCGCGATTACTTTGATTCCCGTGCTATTGCCTCTTTTGGTACGTGGTCGAATCATTCCTGAACAAAAACATCCGATTACCCGTTTAATGCAAAAAATGTATGCACCGGTTTTAAAATCAGCTTTGAAGCATCGCAATGTTGTGATAGGGCTTGCAGTGGTCGCTGCATTAAGTACGGTCCCTCTTTATAAACTCATAGGCTCTGAATTCATGCCACCCCTTTATGAAGGCACCATTTTGTATATGCCAGTGACTTTACCTGGTATTTCTGTGACAGAAGCTTCCTCTTTGCTTCAGGAAATGGATAAGAAATTAAAAGCCTTCCCTGAAGTGGCGCATGTGTTTGGAAAGACAGGAAGAGCTGAAACCTCAACCGATCCTTCACCCTTTAGCATGATGGAAGTGATTGTTGAGTTAAAGCCTAAAGAATTTTGGCGTAAAGGGGTGACTTATGAAAGCTTAGTGAAAGAGATGGATGAAGCTTTGCAGTTTCCAGGAGTGAGTAATGCTTGGACCATGCCCATTAAAGCACGTAATGACATGCTCACCACAGGAATTCGAACTGCGGTAGGAATTAAGGTTTTTGGTCCTGACATTAAAAAGATTGAAGCCATTGGCAAAGAAATTGAAATGGTGGCCAAAGAAGTAAAGGGTACAAGTACTGTCTATGCTGAGCGGGTGGCTGGGGGCTACTTTCTTGATTTCCAGATTAATCGCGATCAATTGGCACGTTATGGCTTAACGATTATGGATGTCAATCGGATTATAGAGTCGGCCGTTGGTGGTGAGAACATTGCCACCACGATTGAAGGGCGCGAGCGCTATCCAATTAACGTGCGTTATTTGCGAGAATTACGCGATGATCCGGATAAGCTCAATCGCATTTTAGTCAAGTCTCCCAGTGGTGCTGAAGTGCCTATTGCGCAATTGGTGACTTTAAGCTTTCGTTCAGGTCCTGCCATGATTCGCGATGAGAATGCCATGCTAGCAGGTTACGTGTTCATTGACATCAGTAATCGTGATATTGGTGGCTATGTGGAGGAGTTAAAACAAGCAGTCAAAGCCAAAGTGAAATTACCTCCAGGCTATACATTGGCATGGTCAGGTCAGTACGAGTTCATGCAACGGGTTTATGAGCGGCTTAAAATTTTTGTGCCACTCACCTTAGCCATTATTTTTGTCTTATTTTACTTTACCTTCCGCACCATCACCGAGACTTTGATGGTGATGCTTGGTGTTCCTTTTGCTTTATTTGGTGGATTTTTACTGCTTTATTTATTGGGATACAACATGAGTATCGCAGTTTGGGTAGGAATGATTGCCCTGGCAGGTGTTGCTGCGGAAACTAGTGCAGTGATGCTTGCTTATCTTGATTCGGATTACAACAGCCAAAAAGAAAAAGGATTACTCAAAACCTTGCCGGATTTAATTCAGATGGTGCAACAATGTGCGGTGTCACGTATTCGCCCTATGGTGATGGCAGGGTTGGCTAATATACTTGGTCTATTACCGGTGATGTGGGCAACTGGTATTGGTGCGGATGTCATGAAGCGGCTTGCGGCTCCCATGGTAGGAGGTGTTTTTTCGGCCCTTTTACTGACTTTAATTGTAATTCCTGTGGTTTATGTGATGTGGCGCTGGCATAGTGAGTTAAAGGAACAAACAATTCAGGAGATTAAATGAAACTTACATTTTTAGGAGCGACCCAGACGGTTACAGGATCTAAATATTTATTAACAGTAGATTCAAAAAAGATTCTCATTGATTGTGGTCTTTTCCAGGGCTATAAAGAATTACGTTTACGTAATTGGGAAAAATTTCCTATCAATCCTCAAGAGATAGATGCAGTGATTGTGACTCACGCACACATCGATCATACAGGCTACTTACCTTTATTGGTGAAAAATGGTTTTAAAGGGAAGATCTATATGTCACCTGGAACAAAAGCCTTATCGTCTATTTTGTTGCCTGATAGTGGCCATCTCCAGGAGGATGATGCTAAATTTGCGAATAGATACAGTTATTCAAAACATCAGCCTGCCTTACCGCTTTATACAGAAGCTGATGCAAGAAAGGCATTATTACACTGTGAAACAGTTGAATTTGGTGTTTCTTTTCCGTTATTTAACGATCTGAATTTTGAGTTTAGCCGGGCAGGACATATTATTGGCGCTTCTTTTATAAAAATAAAAAAGGGGACACTTCAATTTTATTTACCGGGGATATAGGTCGCCCTAATGAACTGGTTATGAAAGCACCTACTTTGATTGATGAGGCCGATTATATGGTGATGGAATCAACTTATGGTGATCGATTACATGATACAACCGATCCACTTCCTAAAATAGGTAAAATTATTAACCAAACGATTAAACGAGGTGGATCAGTCATTATTCCAGCTTTTGCTGTGGGTCGAGCACAAAGCCTTCTTTATTATATGTATCAACTTAAAAAAAGTGGTGCTATTCCAAATAGTATTCCTGTTTATTTGGATAGTCCTATGGCGATCAATGCTACTCATATTTTATGTGCTTATATGAACGATCACCGATTAAGTAAGGAAGAATGTAAGGGGCTGTGTGATGTTGCAACCTACACCAGTACTCCTGATGAATCGAAACAAATTGATCGCCAAAAAATACCACAAATTATTATTTCTGCGAGTGGCATGCTGACAGGTGGTCGTATATTGCATCACTTAAAAGAATTTGCACCGGATAATAAAAGTACCATACTTCTTGCTGGATATCAGGCAGGTGGTACGCGAGGAGCAAGGTTAATGGCAGGTGAGCGAGAATTAAAAATTCATGGTCAACTAATCCCTGTGCGTGCGAAGGTGGAAATATTGAACAGTGCTTCAGCTCACGCAGATTATCAAGAATTACTGGATTGGTTAAAACACTTTAAGCGTCCACCAAAAAAGTGTTTATCACTCATGGCGAGATAAAAAGTGCACAGTCCTTTAAAGAAAAAGTCGAAAAACAATTTGGCTGGCACTGTTCTGTTCCTTCCTATTTGCAATCGGAGAACTTGCAGTGATCAAGGTTAACCATACATTAAGGTTAAAACATCTTGGAATTAATACCTATCATGAAGCAATTATCTACATGCGACCGGATTGTCATATTTGTCGTTCGGAAGGTTTTGAGGTTCAGACGCGTATTCAAGTGAGTCTAGGTAGCTATTCAATAATTGCTACACTTAATCTCATTGAATCAGAGGTTATTCTTCCAGGTGAGGCGGGTTTATCTGATTATGCCTGGGAAACCCTGCATGCTGCAGAAGGTGACGAAATTCGTTTGTCTCACCCAGCACCACTTGAATCATTGAGTTTTATTCATTCTAAAATTTATGGAAATTCGCTTTCATTGGAGCAAATGCAAGAAATTGTGAATGATATATTGAGTGGTCAACTTTCAGATATTCAAATCGCCTCTTTTTTAACTGCATGCGCTGGCGGACGATTAAATAGGGGTGAAATTAAGGCACTTACCCATGCAATGATTTGTAGCGGTGAACAATTAAAATGGTCTTCTAATCTTGTTGTAGACAAACATTGTGTTGGTGGACTGCCTGGAAATCGTACTACGCTCATTGTGGTACCTATTCTTGCAGCATTTGGATTGATGATTCCTAAAACCTCATCACGAGCGATTACTTCTCCAGCGGGAACGGCCGATACGATGGAGGTTTTGGCACCGGTAGCACTGAGTCCAGATGAAATGCGTCGGGTAGTTGAAAAGGAACAGGGTTGCATCGTTTGGGGTGGCTCCGTTGCATTAAGTCCTGCCGATGACGTACTCATTCGTGTTGAGAAAGCACTTGATTTGGATTCTGAGGGCCAGCTGATTGCTTCCATTCTTTCAAAAAAGATTGCTGCAGGTTCGACGCACATTGTTATCGATATGCCAGTAGGACCTACTGCAAAAATTCGAAATGTTACTATGGCTTCGGAACTGAAGCAGGCTCTTGAAGAAATAGGGAAGCAGTTAGGAGTGAGTATCCATACTTTAATTACTGATGGTTCCCAACCTGTAGGACGTGGGATTGGTCCTTCTTTGGAGGCTCGTGATGTATTAGCAGTATTGCAAGGCTTACCTGATGCGCCACTGGATTTGCGTGAAAGAGCATTAACCTTGGCGGGAACAGCGCTTGAATTTTCCCCTACGGTAAAAGCTGGTAGTGGTATGAGTATAGCTAAATCATTATTAGATTCAGGGCAAGCCTTTAGAAAATTTCAAGCCATATGTGAGGCACAAGGCGGTATGTCAATGCCGACAACAGCACAATTCACACATACCGTTGTATCAGAACATACAGGGAAGGTTATAGCCGTTGATAATCGCCTATTAGCCAAAATGGGTAAGCTTGCAGGTGCTCCTCATTCAAAAGCTGCGGGAGTTGATTTTCATGCCCCAATAGGAACCACCATTGAAAAGGGGCAACCACTCTTTACGATTCATGCCGAATCAGCCGGTGAGCTAAATTATGCGCGGGGTTTTATTCAGAGCAAAAAGATGATTTCTCTGGGAGAACTATCGTGAAGCCTATCCTGTTTTCTTTTGAGCCCTCTGAACTAAGCAGGAAGCTCATTGGACATCTTGATGTGGAACAAGGTGATGTGACATTACATCGTTTTCCAGATAAAGAGTGTTATTTAAAAATAAATTCGGAAATAAAAAATCGCAACATTATTGTGGTGAACAGCTTAAGTCAACCCGATGAAAAGATAGTACCTTTACTATTTTTTGCTAAAACAGCCAAAGAATTAGGCGCTAAAAAAATTGGTTTGATTGCTCCTTACCTTTCCTATTTACGTCAAGATAAACGTTTTCATAAGGGTGAGGGGATTACGTCGCGTTATTTTGCTGAAATTTTGTCAACATCCTTTGATTGGTTGATGACAATTGATCCTCATTTGCATCGTTATAACTCCTTGGATGAAATCTATTCAATACCCACTTTTGTCTTGCATGCCACAGGGAATATAGCAATATGGATAAAAAATCATGTTAATAAGCCAGTCATTATTGGTCCTGATATGGAAAGTCAACAATGGGTTGCCGACATTGCGGAAAAGGGGAATTTTCCTTATGTAATTTTGGAAAAAATTCGACGCGGTGATAAAGAAGTGGTTATTTCGGTGCCAAGTATCTCCGATATTAAATCCTCTACACCTGTATTAGTCGATGACATCATTTCAACCGCCAGAACCATGATGGAAACTGTGAAGCATTTACAAAATTCAGGGCTTAATTCAGTAATTTGTATTGGCGTGCATGCACTTTTTGCAGAAGATGCTTATTCTGTGTTATCAGGAATGATGGGTACGCAAATCTTCACTTGCAACACCATAAGTCATGTAACTAATGCCATTGATGTCAGTGATTTGATTGTGGATGCCTTAGTAAAAACAAGTTAGTAAGAAGCCTTAAAAGTTCAAGTTGAAACAGCGTTTATTATTAAGGGGTGTCAAATATCAAAATTTAAAATAAGCAAAATGGTTGCGTTCATTGGACTAATTGGAACAATGTTCTTTTTGAGCTCATGTGATGGTGCGGTTAATCAAGATTCACAAGAAGTTGATGGAGGTTATGGGGGAAACAACGCTGGTGGTTCCCTAACAAATTGATGGTCTATTTCTAGTTTCTTGTGGTGCGACTTTCCGTGTCAATGATTTAAGGATAATTCCAGCGTTATAATTTACCAATGCATTAAAATTAATTTTGGGAACGATATTAAAATGGATTTGCCATGACACATAAAAATTCATTGCCTGTTTGGGCTGGATATACAGAAAGTCCTAAAGAGATCTATTCTACTGGATCTGCTGGAAGCTTAATGGTGACCTCGGTACCTATAGTTAAAGTGTCAGATACAGCTGCTGATGTAGTGGAAATGCTCTCGAGCAGAGACTGGGGAGATATTCATAACGTTTTTGTATTATCGGAGGAAGGTATTTTACAAGGTTTAATTCCAGTTTTAAAGGTTTTAGCCGCTAATAAAAGTGAACCAGTTAAATATTTAATGACTAAACCTAAAATCACTATCTCTGCATCTTTAAGTCAAGAGAAAGTAGCTATAGAGGCCATTAAGGCTGATGTTGAATCAGTTCCTGTTGTTGAGAAGGATGGCAAGCTATTGGGTGTTATTCTTGCTGATAAAATAATTGATATCCTGCATATGGAGCACCTCGAGTATTTTTTAAGGTCTTCAGGTATTCGAGGCAAAGGATCTCATATCTTAGAACTTGCAACCGGTAATTTATTGTTTATCCTTAAAGCGAGGCTGCCTTGGCTGATTATGGGGTTAGTGGTTGGTATAGGATTGGGTGTGATTGCAAGAGGATTTGAAAGAACTTTACAACAAAATATAGCTTTAGCCTTTTTTATTCCCGTCATTGCCTATATTGCTGATTCAGTTGGTACTCAGACAGAAACCCTTTTTATTCGAGCAATAACAGTATTCAAAATTAATATTTTTGCTTATCTTTTCAAAGAATTAATTATAGGAATGTTTATTGGTGGTTTTCTTGGTCTCTTGGGAGGAATAGGTGCTATTTTGATTTCCCAAGATATTTCTATCGGTTTAGTGGTGAGTGTATCCTTGTTCCTGGCAGTTACAGTATCTACGGTTTTAGCTTGTATGACGCCTATTGTTTTTAACATTTATCGGGGAGATCCAGCTTTGGGCAGCGGTCCTTTGGCAACAGCTCTACAAGATGTTATTAGTGTGTCAATCTATTTTATCATCGCCACCTTTATTTTATAGGAACAATCATTTGGCAATAAAAAACTTAGAACATGGTCATACTACGAAAGAAATTCTGAAGCGATTTGCAAAAATTCCTTCGCAAAGTTATTTGCGTGATTGGATTTTCGGTGGAATTGTATGGTGCTGTTACAACTTTTGCAATCGTTTCAGGTGTCGTGGGAGGGCGGTTGTCTTCTCTAGTGATATTAATATTAGGCTTCTCTAACCATGCTTGCAGAATGGGGGTAGTGAAAGCTACGTAACGGCGGCACATGAGATAGCAGAGCTTAAAGCCGATGTTCGTGCGGTAACCTTTCTCTACGTAAAAGATATCTGCGCTTACGTTAAAAAGCGGTATAACAAGATTTACAGCGTCAGTGGTATGACTGTATATATATGAGTTTTCTGGTTTTCTACGCGCAATAACACGTTGTTTCTATAAATATGGGACTCTGGGGGTAGTTAAAGCAAAGTATTACCCCTGATGTTAACTCTGAGCTATTATTAATAAATCAAAATGGATTTAAAGGAATTGTGTATGAAAAAATGGATTAGCTTATTAGGAATCTTATTGTTTACCTTCAGTTTCTCAGTTTTTGCTCAACAAGCAAGTGATAACAGCGACGTGAAAAACACTTGTGAAGTCTCTGGTGGAACTTGGACAGAGTCTGGCGGTAATTGGGCTTGCTGTTGGGCCGACTGGGGGTGCTATGGCTGCGTTGATGGTGTCTGCAAAATAAAATGTTATAATCAGCGTTGTCGCGATGCAAATAAAATACGAGCCACTGATACGCCAGGTAAAAATTACCAACGTATAGAAGGTTTAGCACCGGCTGGTCAGTTGGCACCGATCGTACCAAAACCAAAAACACTCAAAGCACCTGCCACAACGAATACCGTTCGATGATTAAAATAACCCCTCGTTTGAGGGGTTTTATTTAATCTTGCCTGAGAGTTGTTTAGCACTTGTAGCCTGCATTAGGCGTAGCCGTAATACAGGTTTTTTTAGATTTTCTAGAAAAGAAAATTATCTGACGAAATATCATCCGATGAAACCCCTATTAAGGTGATGGTTTGATGATCGAACGGTAGGTTTACGACGGCATCTCCATTCGCGTTATCAGACACTTGTACCTTATCATAACTTTGATTAAAGGCTAGTAAATTAATCACTCCAATATCGGGGTCAAAATTATCAATGCTGGAATTTGTACCATAACTCCAGTTATAGTCATAAAATTTTACAGGATCTACTTCGACTGCACTTGTATAGCTGCCTGTGACCCCCTTAAAATTTTCCGCGCTTAGCGAGGCTAAGGTTGTATTCGACAAGGTGATTGTTTGGTTATTTAGTTCGAGCATGTCAATCACAACATTACCTTCGCCGTCTTCATGAATATTGAAACTGCTAAAATTAGTCCAAAAAGCCGTTAGGTCAAGTTGATCGTGATCTGCATCGAAATTTTGGATGATTTGTCGACCACCCCAATTCCATCCGAACGTGAAAACTTGTGTCTCCACTTCTGTTTCCCCAGGCACAGGTCCTGGTTCAGGAACAGGCTCTGGCTCTGGTTCTGGTCCTGGTTCAGGAACGGGCTCTGGTTCTGGCTCTGGCTCTGGTTGTGCAATGATATTTGGTGCCAGTGCATCTGCAAACTGACCATTTAGGCCCACGAAATTATCGGCGGATAATGCATTTGCATCCACACCAACGAGCGTTATGAGTTGATTGTTAAAGCCAAGAGAGATGGTTGCATCTCCTTCCGCATTCTCATTGATGACAAGATCGCTAAATTGCTTGCTGGAAAATGTTTTTAGGTCGATTACACCAGCGTTTGGATCAAAATCATTAATGACCGTCTGTAATCCATAGTTCCATTTGAAGGAATAAAATTTTGCATCATTCTCCACCGCATCTTGGAAATTTCCCCCAGTCATTCCATGCAAGTTGCCAGCACCGAATTCATTAAGGGTGATTCCCATCAAAGTAATCAGGTGGTTGTCTACATTCAGCAAATTAATGACCAAATTACCCTGGCCGTCATTATGCAGGCTTATATCCTGATACCCTTTCCAAAAGGCTCCCAAATCAATGACGTCTGATTGGGCATCGAAACCCTGTATCACTTCCCGTGCGCCCCAATTCCAGGTTATTTGGTGTGTTTCACCTACATTATTTACGGGATCTGAAGTTGGATCCGGGGTTGGTTCTGGCGATGGATCTATCTCTGGTCCTGGCTGTGGATCTGGCGTAGGCAGTGGTACAAAACTACCGTCTAAAAAATTATCATAAATCTGTGTCATTAATGCATTATCCGTACCGTCTGCATTGGGCCCAATATAATTAAAGTTGTATTGTGCCCAGGTATGACCTCCTACCCAAGCGGTCCAACCAATAAATCCTCCTTCTCCTTCTGTATAAGGATTAGACTCGACTTGTTGAAGTAAGTAATTCACATCCGCAATTGCATTCGGATCATTACCACCCCCAAATTCTCCGAGTATAACCTTAACATCATGCTCATGAACCCATTCCATAAATTCGTTGAAATTGGCATAGTTGATAAAATTATTCAGTGATTGACCGGTAGGGGAGGTTCCGCTGCCGTTCCAATCCACATATTGATGCACACTTATCGCATAGTTATTCAAAGGGTCAATAATATTTTCTGGGATTAAGATTTGCGCGTTGCTGATGCCATCAGTGGCGCTACCAACTTCATACCAGGAGTGCATACCACTCCAACTGTTGCCTTGTAATACCACCATATTTTCTAATCCGGCATCACGAATGGCGGCAATGCCGGCATTATTATTGGCAAGCATCTGTTGTGAAGACATGCTGTTTGGTTCGTTGGCAATTTCGAACAGCAGAGCATTAGGGTGTTCTTGAGCAACATCATGCATGGTATCCGCTATTATTGACCAAATGTTGTACATTTCTTGGGCGGTGGCAATTTGGTTGCCTGAGCCAGCATAGCTGCCCGGCGAAAATCGCATATAAGAATGCAGGTCTAACATTACATTGAGACCATGATCAAGCATATCCTCAACCGAGCTTAGAACCCGTGCTAAATAGGTTTGCCCTGTTATTGAAGCTTGAATATCGTTCGCATGGTCTACAATATAAGACCAATTGATTGGTATTCTAACCGTATTCATTCCATGCTCTGCATAATAGGCCATGTCGACGGCGTAAGACGGCATGCCTAAATAAGCATAACTTACGTCTGATCCTGCTTCAGCGCCAGAAATTGCGATCCCTCGCAAACTTAATGTTTGGTCACTCATGATGCGTCTCCCAGCAATAGGCATTGATACTACGTACTGCAGCTTCTGAGAGTTATTTTTGATCGCTATTCAGTGTCTTTCAGTCGTTAAAGTAGCATGCCTTTAACTTTGTACTTTACGAGTTACTTCCCATGAAATGATAATTGCAGTGTAAATATAGTCCACTTTGTGTGGTAATATACCTATATTTTAAGCATAGGCGTGTAAATTAAATGTAAATTTGTACTCTAAAAAAAGCTTCTGGCTACCGTCAAAAAATGACTTTGCATCCGTATTTGAATGACGGAATAAACAATTCTTATAAAAAAGAAAATATAACTCCCCACGTCATCCCGAGTGCAGCGAGGGATCTCCAGCAAGTGGCAGGTATTAAATTAATGTAAAAAACACTTGAAAAATTATGCGGTTATGATCAAATAGCTGCATGAATAGCAGAGCTGGAAAAACGACTGAACAAGAATAGCAGCAACAGCTCAAAGCCCCCCGTCAAGTGACGGGTTAGGCAAACTACGCCGTACGACATCACTACGTGAAAATGGGAAACGTAACAGTGGTGGCCCAAAAGGCCACAAGGGCGAAACGTTAAAACAGATTAAATCACCAGATATTGTCAAAAACCATGTATTGCTAACATGCCCGGATTGTTATGGTTCATTAGTTTCAACGCCGGTGATTGGAATTGTGAAGCGCCAGGTTTTTGATATTCCACTACCCAAAATTGAAGTCACGGAACATCAGGCTGAAGTAAAATATTGCGAGTGCTGTAATAAAACGATAACAGCAGCATTTCCTGCAGGTGTTCTTGCCCCTGTCCAATACGGTGAAGTTATTCGTAGTTGGAGCGTGTATTATCAATATCAGCATTTTTTATTCCAGAAGACAGGCTGCAACAGTTGTTTTATGACCTGTACGGAATTCAACTGGCTACTGCAACACGGACTGGATATAACCGGATTGCCTTTGATACATTGGCATCATTTGAAGAATCGGTATTGTCTGCAGTCAAAACTGCTGCCGTAAAAAACCTGGATGAAACAGGGTTTCGTGTGGCCGGAAAAACACAATGGTTGCATGTGGCATCGATTAAAACGGCAACTTATTATCACATATCTCCAAAATGAAAATCATTACTGGATGGCCTTTCAGGTACCGTCATTCATGATCACTGAAAAGTTATTACAATTTGGGAGGTGTGGAGCATGCCCTATGCAACCAGCATCACTTGCGTGAATTAAAAGCAATAACCGAGCATGACAAAGAACCATGGGCACAGGCTATGACCCGACTATTACGTGTTGCTCTTCGCTGTCGTCATTTTAATGCACATCATGCAATACCTGTTGCTCGCATCAAGCGGTTGACCAACATCTACAAGAAGATTATTCGAGATGGGCTGGCGTATCATGAAACGCTGCCGCCATTGCCATGCAAAGGCAAACAGGGTCGACAACCTCGACGGACAGGTCACAACCTCTTGTGGCGTTTATTTCATTACAAACAAGACGTTTTACGGTTTCTTCATGATCTGGCAGTTCCATTTACCAATAATGATGCTGAGCGTGATTTACGAATGATGAAATGCAAACAAAAAATATCCGGTGGTTTTCGGACCGCTCAAGGCGCTGAACAATTTGCTCGTATCCGAGGATTTATCAGTACGATCTGTAAACAAGGATTAAGCATTATCAGTTCCATCCAATCTATATTTTCTGGTACTATCCCTGTGTTATCAGGAATCTGAGATAACAATACAGTCCAACAGAGCAAGGAATAGTATATGCATACGGAGTCTTGCGTTTACCTTCTGACCAATAAACACAATAATGTTTTGTATACCGGTGTTACCCATGATTTGATACGCCGTGTTTATGAACACAAAAATAAACTGGTGGCTGGATTTACCCAAAAATACAATGTGGATCGACTGGTTTATTTTGAAGTTTGTTCAGGCATCGTCATGACTATTGAGCGAGAAAAACAAATCAAAGGGTGGTCTCGAAAAAAGAAGCATGATTTGATTAATGCATTGAATCCTGAATGGAACGATTTGTATCCATCGCTACTTTAAAAATTGTGCCACTGCAGGCAGATCCCTCGCTGCACTCGGGATGACGTGGGGAGTTACAAGAAAATAATGATTAGGTTACTTTTTAATGAAAAAAACAATTAGTTAGTTCTTGTAGCCTGTATTAGGTGTAGCCGTAATACAGGGTTTTTTCGTAAGTCCTAATCTTGTCTATTGTTAAGAAACATGATCCAATTCTTTTTAGGGATTCTTGATCTCTACTAAAAAGGCTTATCCTCATTTCCAGGAGCGCATAGGGATATCAATGATGAAAAAAGGCTGGGAAGTTTTAAAAGAATTTATTGAATCCAATCATATTAAATATGTTTTTGGAAATCCAGGTACCACTGAAACGACATTTCTAGCTGCTTTAGCTGAATGTCGGCATTTGGAGTATATTTTAGCATTGCAAGAATCTAGTGTTATTGGTATAGCAGCGGGTTATGCCATGGTAACCAAAAAACCTGCCATCGTGAATGTTCATACCTATCCTGGCTTGGCCAATTCTCTTTGTAATTTGTACAATGCGTTTACTTCAGGGATTCCGCTATTGATTACGGTTGGGCAGCAAGATCGGCGGCATCTTATTTATAATCCTGTGCTATCAGGCAATTTAACAGGGCTGGCAGCAACTGCAGTCAAATATGCATGTGAGGTACAACGGATTGATGATTTTGCTCTCTTATTGCAACGTTTGTAGTATTGGGAGAAAAAATCTCTACCTTTTTATATACAGGAAAACCAAGCATTCCTCACGATAAGCAGCTTATTCAAATTTCATCGTCGTCACAACAATTAGGCTTTGATTATCCTTGCGATTTATGTGTAGTGGGAGATATTGGCACTACATTGCGTCAAGTGTTAGTGCATTTGGACACTACAGCAAAATCAGCAGTATTTACAAAAATGAATTTTTTACTTCTGTCGAAGCTTTGAAAAAAATGGGTAAAACAGCAGAAATGATTCATCAAACATGCAGTCTGTTTTGTTGGTGATGGGGGGGCGTTTATACGCTATTCACTCCATCTGGAGTGCTAAAAAATACAATATTCCTGTGATATTTGTGTGCTTTATTAATCAAGAATATCGTATTTTGAAGCAACTATGGTGTAAACAGCGTAATACTGATCTGGAGGATACTCAGTTTATCGGTTTGGATTTTGTCCCACCGAACATGTGCTTTTCGTTGCTTTTTGAAAAACTTAGTGCTTTGAAGCTTAAGTTAATAGATGGTAGTGATAGCGTATTGGCCGACATTGGCAAAAAAGTCTGATTCAAGACTATAATGGTTGGACTATGATAATTTTTACTATAGGGACACTGCAAATGAAAAAGGCATTTCGATTGTTAAGTGTGATACTGGATGCCATTGTTGGCGTTGCGGATGATGAACCGAGTAAACCACTTAAAACCGCGCATAAAGGGCAAGAGTTTGTTGATGCTGATTTGATTAGCCTTCGTAAATATAAAAAAGCATTTGAGCAAAAAAATAATTTTTGATGCGACACTGATGATGAAAGGCGCATTTGCATGTTTATCATGTGGCTATTTCTTTGCTCTTGAGCAGGAAATAATTTGTCCTGAAAATAGAGCTGATTTTTCCATCTCTAACGCTTTTTTTCATTATATTTTTTGATAGACTGGATTGAGTATAATCCTAATACCTAACTTAGAATTGAGGGAATATGCCTAAGTTAATTAGTATGCTATGTGCAATGATATGTATCTTTTGTCAACATGCATTTGCTTCCTCCATTGATAAAAGTGTCAGAGAAAAATTGCAATTTTCTTTTGCTGGTGGTGGCAGTTGGCTGCAAACATCTAAAAATAATCAACTCGTTATTTCTGATTATGAAACAGATAGTCTTCATAATCTTCATGTGGCACGCAGTTCCCTATGGAAGGGAGGAGTAGGTTATCCCATTTTAATGGAGCGATTACAAAATCGCCAACTTTTAAATCAACTGCTCTTGGAAGTTAATGTTTATTATACGTCAACCACAATATACGGTGATGTATGGCAGTACAAATTACCACAGTTTAATAATTACAGTTTTAATGCGCCATTTACCAGTACCCGTGTCATGCTGGAAGCAAAGCCCAACTTATTTACCTATCAATATATTTCTCCTTATGCCATCTTTGGTGTTGGTATGGCGTGGAATGATTTAACTTACCGTGAACGAGTAACAGGAGCGGGTATAGACCCGCTCAGTTATTTGCCTTTGCAGGAGAAGCAAAATCATAAAATTGCTTACGATTTAGGATTTGGTATGCAAGTTAAAATTTCAAATCGACTTAGTGTAATGCTGGAATATTTGTATACCTATCTAGGGAGTGTGTCAGCGTCTTATGCTCGTGCTAATGATGTGGCTTTACAGACCCCACCGGTGTTTACTTTTCATAGCCAGAATATAATGGCGGGAATTCGTTGGTGCTTTTAAAGGATAAAATATGAAATGGATGGCTTTAGTTTTGTATCCAATATTTTTATTTATTATAAAATCGGCAAAGGCTGCAATCCCAGTTATCCTGTCAGGACCTAATCCTGCTTTAGCCAATACTTATATGATTGGAAGTTCCACTACTCTTATTTATACAATAACTAATAATGTCCCTCAATCAAGTTTTCCAATCTCAATTCGCGGTATTTCTAATCCAATTAGTAGAGTGACGGTTGCAAATGACTGTGGTAACACTCTGCCTGCTGGTCCCTCAATATGTAATCTTGGAATAAAAATTTCTCCGACCCAAACGATTGCCGGTTTATCCATTAATCAAACATTACTGGTCGATTATCAAGGAAGAAGACCGTTAAGCGCTACCATGGCATTTTCAGTACCAAATAATGCAACAAACAGTGTTTTGACTGCTGTAGGTGGTGGCGGTGGCGGTTCAGGAGTTGCTCCCTTTATTGCAACAAGTACGGATGAAGGCGTTACATGGGATTTGCAGGCGATTATAAATCCTTCTCTAGCCGGTTTTTATACTACAACCAGTTGCACGGGACAGGATTTAACTGCTATTTGTACGGCCGCTGGCCATAATTTTGCAGACGCTATTCTCGCTATTACCAGGGATGGCAGTAAAACCTGGGAAACAATTCCTACTGGCGCACCAGCGGACAGTCTATTTTCTGGTACAAGTTGTAGTGGTGAAGAAAATAATGCAGTTTGTGTTGCTGTAGGGCAGGTGCTTGTTGGTCAAACAGACACGCCTTTATTGACTGTTGGGAGGAATGGCGGTAATAACTGGGAAGTCAAAGCAGTTGCTGGCATTCCTCCTTTTGGAGAGTTCAATGCAACAAGTTGCACTGGAAATGGTGATACAGCCATATGCGCTGCGGTTGGTGCAGAAGCAAATAACTTGGGTGTTCAAGTTGGTCCGCTCTTGGCAGTAAGTACGAATGGTGGGAATAGCTGGGTCACTAAAAATTTAACTAATCCTTTACCGGTAGGATTAACCGTATTTAACTCGGTAAGTTGTACTGGCGCCAGTAATGCGGTTGTTTGTGGTTTGGCTGGTTATAATACTGCGACAGGGCCTTTTATTGCTGTAAGCACGGATGGTGGAAATACTTGGAGCTCCAGGCCAATTATTTCTGCGGTTGCTGGTGGTTTCCTCGATGATATTGATTGCCAAGGTGGTGGTGCTACTGCAACCTGTGTAGCGGTAGGACGGATGCAAAATGCTCCTTTTCTTGTGGTTAGCCGTGATGGGGGGCTAACTTGGAATGTAAAAGCTGTGCTTAATAGCCCCGCATTGGGGATATTCAATGGGGTTAGTTGTGGGACAAGCGGGAATACTGCGGTTTGTGTGGCAGCAGGTGAAGATTTAACTGGAGGAGGAGCTGCCGCTGCTCCTATGCTGGCTGTGAGCACGGATGGTGGTAGTAACTGGGCAATGAAGGCAATACCAACCTTGCCTAATCGTGGCGCGTTATTTAGTACAAATTGCACCTATAATGGTTCTAAAACCATTTGTACGGCAGCCGGAGTTGATAATACGGTGGACCAACCTCTCTTAATGGTAAGTACTAATAATGCTCAAACGTGGGTAAGGGATACAGTTGCTGATACCATAACACGGGGGATTTATCGAGGCACATCAGGGACTTGGGGTTAGTATTCATAGTGGTTTTTGCGGATGCACAGCCAATTTTCATTGAAAATTCATTGCTAGCTGTGCTCAAGCCAAACTTTGGTTCTCATTAGTATTTCTTATATTTCTCGTTTTTATCTCCTCGCTTGACCTGAAATCAACATATTAGGTTGCTTGAACTCAATGGAGCGATTGTTTTTCAAGCAAATCAGGTTTTTGATTATTCTAAGATACCCTATGCCGATACATTTGATCAAAAAATTTAAATAAAGATCAAATTTTATTCTATAATTCCAATAAATAGCAATTCAAAGGCATTGTTATTATGACAAAGCAAGCATGGGAAGTATCTACGGTAAGCATTTTATCCTCATTAAAAAAACAGCCCACTGTCGATGGGGTTTTGGTAGGTGATCTAAAGTATACGGTTTTAGATGGTGAGCATGTTTCCTATCATGATGCAGAGGAACTAGCGGAGTTACATCAAATTAATCCCAGGCTTCCTCCCAAAGAGTTTGTAGCCTTTAGACCAGAACGATTAGCATGGCACGAAACGATTGTGGCAGTATCCACTCAAATTAAGGTTGAAAATGAGCAGGATATGTATAAAAAATGCATGCAAGTGTATGGAAGTGTTCTTGATGAGCTTGAAAGCTTGGATTTGGATCAAAAGCGAGAAACAATCAAAAGATATACTACACAAATGGTTAATGATTATTTAAGAGGCATTGATATTAGCAGTAGGCCTGAGGGAGCAAGAATTGCTAAAATTTGCAAACAAATAGAGGAGAGTGGCGCTACTTTTGGTACATATAAGGAACATTATACGGCTAAAGATGCAATGATTACTTATCTAACTGATGTGTTTTATACAGAAGCAGCCAATAAAAAAATTGGCGAATTGGTTCAACGTACAATCAGTGAATCTGACACTCTTACTCCTTTAGACATACCAGCACCAACAGAAAGGCTTACTTTGATGGTTGCTGGCGGACAAGCTTCGGGCAAAGGTTCTTCAGTAACACGAATCAAGCGAAGTGTCGAAGAGGCAGGGGTGGAATGGGATAATGTTGTTAAAATTAATACCGATAGTTACAAATCATTGTTGCTTGAGCCAGGTACGGTAAGGCCTGAGTTATACTCTCAATTAGCACAGGAAGAAGCTTCCATTATTCATCAAAAAATTCAAGGGCGATTGATGCAAATGGCACAACAGGGAAAAGCTCCCCATGTCTTTATAGACCAAGTGTTTTTAGGTAAAGATAAAATTGAATTTGGCTTATTGAATGGTGGTAAAGTTAGAGGAATTATTGTTTCTACAGACGTTACAGATGCTATAGAACGCTCCTATGCCCGGGGATTGGAAGAGGGTACAAAAGGACGCTATGAACACACCCAGGGTATATTACGTTGCCATAAGCTTATGTGTCAGCAAATACCGGAAACGTTAGCCAAATTTGTCGGCCAAGAAGTTTCTTTTCTGCTGGTAGATAATAATGTGCCTAGGGGAGAACAGGCAAAAGATGTCATGGCGATTAACTTAAGATCTGGAGAAATTGAAATTTTTTCTAAAGTTAACTTGGAGCGTTTTATGGCAAAAGCGCAAATTAATATTAATGCACGTTCTAAAGATGAATTATATCTTGAGGCCGCAGAAGATCCTAGTCATATCTCATACTTACAGCCTTTACTAGACGAACGTTGTACCATCGGCACAATCCAGTTGACATCTGCATCACCAAACAGTTATGAGTTAGATTATCTTCGACAACACGAAGGTGAGGGCGAGAAAATGACAGAAGAACGTGGTACAATGCCAAAAATATAACTATGGAGCATATTATGACTTTCTTTAAAAGAATTCCAGATGAAGAATGGGGTAAATCCTGTAGAAAAGAAGCAGAAGCCTATGATCGAAAAGATAGAAAACATGTTTTGGCACAAGAAACCACTTTGACGGCAGAAGCACTTCAAAAAATAGCTCTTGCAAAAAGAAAAGGAAAAGAAGCACAACAACCAGAACTTCCTGAGAGCCCAGAGCAACCAGAATCCACAGAGCCTCCTAGACCCGCATAGACGGATAAGTATGCTCCCTTAGAGGTATACAGGTGTTCATGAGTTATTTTTTACTCAACTCAGAAGAGTGAGCCCCTCTTTTTGTTTGTTGTATTCGCTATTAAATTCCTGTGTTTGTAACGTCGCTTTTTACTGATTGAATGGTGTGTTTGATGCTCGGTGAAACTCAATCAGTATTAGGCGCTTTTTATTTTTGTTTGCGGATTTTTAATTGATAATAAAGTAAGGGAAGAAGTACTGGTACAATTAATAAGCTTACCGTCAGTTTGGCTGGGTTAATAGAATACTTCCACTGGTAATAACTCATATGGGGTGCTGATAGCGGATTGTATGACTCATACATGAGCATTGAAATTAAATTTCTAAATTCTAGATGAATATAAGTCCAATTTATCCATAAGATACTTGCAGCAATGCAGGTTAATCCTGCAATCAGCACAAAAATGAGCTGTTCAATGTTTGAAGAGGTGGTGTGTTTTTCTTTGGGTAATATACTGAGGACATAACTAAAACCGCCTAACATAATAATAAAGCTTATGCAGAATAATAATTGGATGATTGAATTTTTTAAAAGACCAGTGTACCCAAGCTGATTTGGATCGGGTAGAGAAGCCGCTTCAGGTGGTGCAGTAAATATCATGGCGATACGGAATGCGCTTAAGATCAGAAAGAGAGCTATAAGGGAAAATTTTTTATTTTTCATACAGTAAATTAAAAACATAGGAGTATTAATCAAATTACTAGCAGATTCCATGAGAGGTGTCTAGTAACCTATCGTTAATGGGGTTCAGACTTCGTCTTGGATAGGCATTTCATACATCCGCCATGGTGTTTGAATAGCAAGTTGATCATATAATTTCATGGCGTCATGATTATCTTGTGCTGTAATCCAGCGTACAGAATTGATTTTTTTATTCACGCAGAATTCACGGACTGCTTTAATCAATGCTCGTGCTGTACCTTGTCCTCTGAATGCATTGTCTACATATAAATCGTCTATAAACATACCGTTAGTCGCTTTAATGGGCCGCAAATACTCACGAAAATGGATTAAGCCAATAGGCTTATTTTGAACAATAGCTATAAAACAGTAAATTTGTTTCTGTGGTTCAAAAAACCAAGTCCAAAGTTTTACAAGTTCTGTTTCCGTCAGATTTGTTTTATAAAAAATTAAATATTTTTTATAAAGTATTTTCCAATCAGAAAAATCCGATTGTTTAACGGTTCTAATAAACAATTCTTTATATCCAGTCATTTTTTTCTATATATTACACATAATGATTTTTCTGCTTCAAGGATAAACAGTGATCGATATTATTCTGGACTCTGAATTTAAAAAGTTAAAATCAATAGGGCACGCTTTTTTTACACGTAAAGGTGGCGTTAGTAGAGGGTATTATGCTTCTCTTAATTGCAATGATACCAGCGCTGATCGACCCGAATACATCAAGTAAAATAAATGCAGGGCCTTAGAACAATTGAATCTTTCTTCGATTTCGATGATCACCGTCAGTATGGTGCATGGAAATAACGTCGTTATTGTTGATATGCCATGGAATGACGATAATCGGTCTAAAGCCGATGCCATGGTGACGAAACAGGAACAAATGGTGCTTGCTTCCGATAGCGCAGATTGTCCAATTGTATTATTTGCCGATGAACAAGCTGGAATTATTGGTTTAGCACATGCCGTATTGCCTAGTGCAAATATGTTCTAAGCGTTGTGCCAATTCAAGAGCATAAGTCATGAAATTACCAACGTGAGCGTCGATTCGAGTTCAGAAGACTGTTCCTCAATGTGCTCTTCCTGGAGCTTTGTTTTCATGTCTTTAAATTTAGTTTCTATTTCTGTTCGGCGTTCTAGGTTGATGTCACTGTATCGCTCAATGCTATCAAATCCTTTCTGCATTAATGTCTTACCCCAGTCTGTAAAAGAGACGATAAATCCCACAAATACCTTGAAATAACCACAGATTTTACCCCACATGGGATTTTCACCTAATTCGGACAATACCAGGCTTAAGTCTTTGGCCGGCGGTGAATTGGGAGATAATGCCATTTGCGCCGTATGGGAGACAATCTCCAATAATAAGCGTTTACCGCTACTTGCTTTGGGATTGCCGTTTTCATCAAATAATTGTTCTTTGACGGATGCCAGGATCTGCTGAGCTTTATGAATGGCGACTATATGATTGACGGTAAATCTATTATGGGGTCGTGGTAAACCATGCAGTTCCTCTAATTTTTGATTCAGTAGCGCTTCATTTTGTTTAAGAACCTTGGCAAAGTATGAAGGCATGCGTGCAATGATCTGCGGTGTATTATCATTACGCCAGTGAATCAACCAGGTTTTATTAGGATCACTGGATAAGGTTGTAAAATTAGCATCAATGTATTTATCGAGGGCATTCCATATGATTTCATAGTGATGATTTAACCCTCGGCCCTTGACCAAGGTGGCTGCTGCATGCAAGGCTTGTTCAAATTCATCTCGAGACATAGGGAGAGGGGAGCGGAGTGAACGCATTAGATTTAAATAGGCTGAAGCCACGCCTCCTCGGTCAATGGCATCTTTGCATGAAGCATTCCAGGTGTCCGGTTGTAGCGCTGTTAAAACATACTGTGGCATCTCATACTTGGTAAAATGAAACCAGATGGCTTGCTGTTGAGCAGGACTTAGGAGTGTTTGATTATTAATTTCAAGTCCCATCGCCCGAAAACTATTGCCCAATAATCGAGTAAGAACTTCAACTTCTTTGGTTTTATTATAATCCTCACCAGCTTCCCCATACAGTAATTGTTTGGCTTTGAGGCTGATGACAAAGTCTTTAATTGGAGAACGGCTCTCGCCATTTGCGATTTCCATCATCTCAGCAAAGAATGTTTCTGTCGTTAACTCGGGGTCATTTTGGGTATGTTCATACGCATGTTGTTCCATCAATCCTTGGTCAGCAGGTAAGGTAATGACAACAATATTGGGATGTTCTGTTTCCAGTTCATGCAGTGCCAAACTTAATTCACGTTCTTTACTCCCTTCATAGTTGCTTCGGTCATAGCCTAATAAATTAAAATAAACATGCGCAATTTTTTATCATTCTTTTGACGTAGCCATTCTTTGAATAAAGGCGAGACTCGTGGTTTGTCCTGATGACGTTGACCTTGTGTGCCAAATCTTAATTCTTGCGGATAACTCTTATCGGCCTCCCTTAGTAATAAAGTATATTGATAATCTCGAGTAGAAGGGATGCTGGTGGTTAGCATAGGTTTAAACGTACTGGAGGTGGTAGTACGGATTCGTCTCCATAACCCACCTTCTCTTTGAGGAGTATACTGATGAGATGTCTCAGAGGTTGTGTAAGATTTCATTGCAGAACGAACCAGTTTCTCTGGTCTTGAATCGACGAGTCTCCTTGTTGCCAAAGCACCTCTAAATCGTTCATAGGTTTCTGGTAGAATATCATTTCTGTTTTGATAAATGGTATTAATCCATTGTTGATAGTTTTTCTTTCCATGGGATGGATCTGCGGCGGAGAAGGCTGCGGGGATTGCCGTTTGGTTTTTTCAATTTGACGTTCAAGCGCTGTTAAAAATTTCGTATATAAATTGGCGTACGATATGGTTGGATTGTAGGGCTCTGGGTTCAGAAAAAAATGTTTTATGGTTTGATCTTTAAATATTTCTTTAATTTTATCTGGTGTATTAAGTGCGATTTGACTTAGGTAGGCAAAACAATTGAGGTTATGAGAGTCAATTTGAGAGGTTTCCGGAGCTGGCATATCAGATTCCAATGCTAATTATTGGATAAATTGTAACATATTCAGCAGTATGAATGGATGCTCGTCTAGTACGGAGAGTTTCAAAACTTATAATTGCAAAAAATACAATCTTCCGTTTTAGCAAGCATCTGGTATAGCAGTAGCAGCGCCGATTAAAAAATTATGCTATATATTTTAATAGCATTTATTTTTATCATTAAGTTAAATTTTTAACTGTTTAGGAGATTGTTATGCCGGATCATGATGATGCCTACCACCGCCACCAGGTTATTCTCCAGGTTTATTTAGAGAGCAATCGATTATAGGTGTTCCAGAACATGATCAAGTCGTTGAAGATCGAAATGAAATTATTAGAACTACTCTTGAGCGCATTCAAGAAGAACTTAATAGTGCTGACGATGATCAACGTGCTGCTTTTGAACGATTAAGAAGCAGTGTTGCAGATTTTAATCGTGGCGCTCATCGAGAATTAGATATAGAAGCATTTAGCGCCAGGCTTGCTGAGATGATTGAACATATTTGTGAAGAAGAAGAAATTGAGTTTCAACATGGTTTAATGGGTGATGGAGCAGCCCCTGGTGGGCCATAGTAAGCGTTCAAGAAAATTCTCATTTTTTTATCTTATAAGCAGCGGCATTTGCACTTGGAAAAGTCAAATGTTAATCTAATTGTTATTATTTTAATTAAATAGAGTGCTGCATGAGTCGTTCTGAATTAGTTAAGCTGCTGCAAAATATGGATTGGATCTCCTTGGGAAGCGGTTCATTTAACCACGCAATAAAATCTAAAACATCATTTACCGTGGCAGGCCATACCAGCCATTGGGTTCTTAAATACCCTCATGCGACGGAAGATGAATTAGACGTTATGAGTCAACCTGCAAGGGCTGCACGAAAATTACAGGCAATTAACCCACAATACCCTGTCTTTACGATCGAAGGGTATCGATTAAAATTGACGTTTAATGCCATACCCGCTGACAGTGATATTCATCCTGGTATTTTGTATGTGTATATGGCCAATCAGTCTCTTATGGCTGCGTCAATTCATTCGGACGGTGCATTGCAACGAGTAACATTGGACAGCATTGACAACGACCATGCTATCCGACGCCAGTTTAAGACATTAAAAAATAAGAGCAAAACTGAAAGTTCACATAGACTGCATCTTTTACCCTGGCAGGAAAATAAAATTTTTCAAGCATTAGATTGTTCTCGTCAAGCCTTGTTGTTTCCTTATTTTGGAAATCAGACTGCACCAGATGCTGCCATTGAAGATTCTTTGATAGATATTTATAGACGGACAAGAAATATTGTTATTGATGCGGCCAGCCCTGGAAATTTTTTAATGCACCAAGGGCGCGCCTTATTAGTTGATACGGATGAAGCTCTGCAGCGAGGTTCGCCTGCGACCGTAGCATTCCTCAGTGATCCTGAAAATCAGGCAGCAATTATAAGCTATTGGTCAAAGTTGGAAAGGCCTCCCTATAATAAATCTAATATCGTAGCCATTCTAAAAACGTTGCTGTACATGGAGCAATATCTTGCCTCGTCTGACCTCATTGATGAGTACATCACCCCGGCAGTTATTAAAAAGCTACATATATTTCGTGAGCGACGTATTCCTCTTGATGTACCTACGATGGAAATGTTGTTGTACATCATGGATATACACGTAACTTACCATTTACCTGAGGATAATATTACACCAGAACTGGTCATAAGACTTAGAAAGAGTTGCCTTGACCTGGACAGAAAGGACATGTCGTGGAAGCAAGTCATTTTGGAAGAGTTAGCCCCCAAAGCGCAGCACTTGGAGTCAACGTCAGTGACAAGCTTTGATGACTATATAGCACAACTCTCTACTGAACCAGGAGAAATGACGAATTTCCTTTCAGAAATTTCCCCTTTTTTAATAATGTAACCACTGTGCCAGCTGCAACAGTTGAGTCAGTGCAAACAACTTCAGGAGCGGATTTTTATACATTATCACCATCTCCTGTTCAACCGAGTCAACTCAGTCAATTTTCCATGTTTAGTTCTTCATCTCCTTTTCAGCCGCCCGCTAAAAAGGCAAGGAAACTATCGGCAACAATGGATGCTGATTTGGATTCCGACTTATCTTTTGAAAAAAGACTCGAGACTTCAATGTCATGAGAGAGATTATAGGATTTCGCTATGCTCTATACTATATATTAAAGATATATGACAAGCATGCATTGAAAGAAAATGGACAAAAATGTTAAAGCGGTAGCGAAGAAAATTACCGTAGAATCTTTCCCAGATCAAAATCCCACATCTCTGATGTCGCAAGGCTCTAATGTCCAAGTTGAATTTTTATTAAATGTAGTACAAAAACTGTCTTTGGCAAAAGATCTGGAAACCATCATGTTTATTGTGCGCCGTGCAGCTCGATATTTAACAGGAGCTGATGGGGCAACGTTTGTACTGCGTGATGGAGATCAGTGTTATTATGCAGATGAAGATGCTATTGCACCCTTATGGAAAGGAAAACGATTTCCTATGAAAATTTGTATCAGTGGTTGGGTTATGGAAAATCGTCAGTCGGTTATGATTGAAGATATTTATTCTGATCCTAGGATTCCAGCGGATGCTTATCGGCCTACTTTTGTAAAGAGTTTGGCAATGGTACCTATAAGAAATGTATCTCCTATTGGTGCAATTGGCACTTATTGGGCTGAAAATTACCTGCCTACTGAAGAACAACTAAATTTATTAAAAGCGCTTGCTGATGCGACGTCTGTAGCCATGGAAAATGTTCAACTCCATTCTCAATTGGAGCAAGGATCTAAAGAAACATCAGCACAAATTGAAATTACTAGAAAATTAATGGAAGCCAATAGAAAGCTTGAGAGTACTTTAGATGAATTAAATCGTCGTAATGAAGAAATACAATTATTGAAAGAGTTCAGTTCATTTTTGCAAACCTGTTTATTTATTGAAGAAGCGTATCAGTTAATTGCTCAATATACTTATAAGTTGCTGCCTGATGCAGCGGGAATTTTCTATTTAATGCACCCTTCACGCAATTATTTAGAAGCAATGGTTTCCTGGAAGCACCCTTTATTAGAAGAAAAAATTATAAAACCAGATGAATGTTTAGGTTTGCGGCGTGGTTCTATTTACAGAGTAGACGAACCAAAAAATGAGTTAATTTGCCCCCATTTTAAAAGAAATAAAAATTTTCGACCTTATATGTGCATTCCTTTATTTGCCCAAAGCGATATTCTAGGTTTATTTTATTTGGAATGGAAACATACAAAAAATTATGAGGATGCTGCGCAAAAAAAAGATCAATATCTTTTAGCAAGCATGCTTGCAGAACAGATAGCAATTGGTATTTCAAATATCAAACTTCGCGAAACTTTACGCAATCAATCTTTTCGTGATGTGCTCACAGGTCTTTACAATCGACGCTATTTAGAGGAAACGTTAGAACGTGAGATAAGTCGTTGTGCGCGAAGATTGACAACTCTTGCGCTTTTCATGATAGATATTGATCGTTTTAAACAATTCAATGATACATTTGGACATGAAGCAGGAGATATAGTAATACAGGCTCTTGCTAAAGTATTACATAATTTTGTAAGAAAAGAGGATATCGCATGTCGGTATGGTGGCGAAGAATTCATTGTTATTTTACCTGAAATTGGGTTAGATACAGCATTGGAGCGAGCACAGCTGCTGCATGAGGCAGTAAGTCATATTCACTTAAGATATGGAGGAAATGCTTTAATGCAAATCACGATTTCTATTGGTTTAGCAGTATACCCGCTGCATGGTAAAAACATGCATGATCTTATTGCTGCTTCCGATATGGCTCTTTATCATGCTAAAAATTCAGGGCGGAATAAGACAATGGTTTATAATAAAAATACCGTTTAAACAAAATTAACATAAAGTAAAAATTTATTGATGAAATATAAAATAAGCTGCGGCGATCATGCATAAGACAGCATAAAAGAAGTTTAATCCTAAGGGCTTATCCATATAAAAATAAGCAAATAGAGCAAAGACACCCATGGTGATGATTTCCTGGATGATTTTTAATTGCCCTAAATCAAAGTCCTTATAACCAATACGATTAGCAGGGACTTGTAAGACGTATTCAAAAAATGCGATTCCCCAGCTCATCAAAATAGCGATTATTAAAGGTCTATGATTTAAAGTCTTAAGATGGCCATACCATGCAAATGTCATAAAAACATTCGAGCCAAGCAACAACAGAATGGTCTTCATCGATAATTTAAATCTCCATGTGGGCCAATAGGCCTGGATTTTGCGCGATGACAATGGAAAATGTGGTTTTATTATTATATTTTATAACAAAATAAGATCATGAGATAACTTTTTTGATTGCTAAATCATGATATTAAGTTATCCTAATGACGGTTAGCGGTCTCCCTCGTTTCAGGTGGAAGTCGTCACAGCAATAGGCATTAAAAATCAAGGATTAAGGGATGCAAGCATTTAAGTCCTTTACCATTGGCTGCGTTTTAGGAACGAGGCCTGAAGTTATTAAAATGGCTCCTGTTATTTTTCAATTACAAAGGTGTGCTTGGGCAAAGGTGGTTGTGATTAATACAGGCCAGCACAAGGACATGCTCGAGGATATGTTAGAAGTGTTTAATGTATCTCCTGATGTCAATTTAAATGTGATGATTTCTAACCAATCGTTGGGCAAGCTGACGGCTAATTTGTGTGAAAAACTCGATGACTTGATGAAAAACACGCATTTTGATGCACTGCTTGCAGTCGGGGATACCACAACCGTCTTTACCACGTCATTAATTGCATTTTATCATCGAATTCCTTTTGGACATATTGAAGCAGGATTACGGACGTTTAATTCTCAAGAACCTTTTCCAGAAGAAATGAACCGTACCTTAACGGCTCCTCTTGCAACCTGGCATTTCGCTCCGACCATATTAGAAAAAGAAAATCTTCTGCGTGAGCAGATTCCTGCTTCTAAAATTGTTGTCACCGGAAATCCTGTTATTGATGCGTTGTTTTGGGTTCTAAAAAATAGACCAGATCAAAATGCTTATGCTCGAGATCTGACAAACATCATTGTAGTTACGGCCCATCGCCGAGAAAATTTTGGCAAAAATTTGCAAAACATTTGTTCAGCCATGATTGAGCTGGTTGCCCGATTTGAGCATATTCATTTTATCTTACCGGTTCATCCTAACCCTTCTGTGCAACAAAAGATTGAAGCATTACTTCACAAAAAACACGTATTCATCTTTTACCACCCATAAAATATGATGAATTTACCCATCTAATGCAACGTTCACTATTTGTATTAACAGATTCAGGAGGCATTCAGGAGGAGGCGCCTGCTCTTTGCAAGCCTGTGTTGGTATTAAGAAACAAGACAGAACGACTTGCCATTCTCACCGAAGGAGTTGGATTATTGATTGGAACAGAAACTAACCACATTATTCAGGCGGTTAGTCAATTATTAACCGATACAAACATGTATTCGAATATGGCGCGAGGTGTTTCCCCTTATGGGGATGGAAACGCGGCTAAACGGATTGTTGAAGCGTTAAAAAAAGAATTATTTATAAATTCTCCTGCTTTTAGCGACTCGTTTGTGGATATTTGAATCTTTATTATACCGTTGTGTAGGTGCTGCCAGTGATATGTATCCAAATCCTGCTTGATCTTTGTCGTGAGAAATACGCTTTTCAACATGGTTAAATGGCGGAGATTGTTGGATTTGCCTGGTAAGGGCAGTAGAGGGAAATATGCTTAGGAAGTGGGTTATTATTTTAATAGGCGTTTTATTGCTCATCATGGCAACGTTATTCTATTTTGCAATGAAGCAAGCTAAGAAACTACATCGTGATCCCATCGTGTTAATGAATAAATACTACCGATTAAAACAATCAAATCCCGAAGCGGCAAAAAACGCACTTCTTATTGTTTTAAATCAGGATAATAATTATTTGCCCGCTCATAAGGAATTCAGTCAATGGCTACTGAATGGTGATAATGTACAGCAAGCACTCCATTCATTAGAGCGTATAGATAATCTTTTGCCTGATAATGACGATGTATATGCTTTGCAATTGGGGTATTTATATTATTTGAATGGTGATTGGGAAAAGTCGACACGTTTATATGTGCGGATGATGGAGCACGTGAAAGGAACAGTTAAACTCCAGGCGCAACAAGCATTAAATGCAATGGCTTCATATTTGCCTTTCTACCAGGATTATGCCTTTGTAGAGGATGTGCCTGCATTGTATGCTTCTGCTGAATGGTTCATAAAAGGATCGGTCATTGATTGTTGTACGGAGCCTACTGTTTTTTTTGCAAATTTAAAAACCATTCCTCATGAGTCAAAAAATAACATTGAACCAGCGAAAGAAGCAAATGTGCTTTTAAACGATGACAGGTTTAAGAAAAAAGATATTGCGGTTTCAAGTCGTTTCTTAAAGCATGCCATTGATAAACAACCCGACAATATACAAACACTCAAAGAAGCAGGCTATGCTGCCATAAGAAAAGGGAAGAAAATCAAAGCAATACATTACTTTACTCAAGCTTATAATGAGAGTAATGAACCAAGTTTGGCAATGCAGCTGGCCTACTTATATGATCAAATTAATAATAAACCCGCAGCTTATCAATATTTTAAATTAGCAAGCCGCAGCTTGGATAAAAATCTATCTTTTCAGGCTGAAAATGCATTAACCATTCTTGGCGGTCAGCAAACTAAGGTATTGCCATCACCTTATTTTTCAGAAATCTATTTTAATCCATTTACTCAAAGCCGTTTTGGTTTAACGGTAAGGCCATTTGTTTTCAGGATTGGTATTGAGCAACACGATTTAATGCAGAGTAGGACATATTTATTTTTCCGTCGAACGGATGATAATCGTTCCAAAAATTTGGGTGAAATTTCACAAATATACGAAGATAATGTTCAAATCATGGGCATTGGTGGGCAAGTAACACCGTTCAGAGGATTGCCTATTGTTGGATTTGTTGAAACGGGTGCCGCATACGATCTGGTGTATCGTGACCGAAATCGTTGGCGAGGGGACTTGCGCGGCGGTTTTATGTATTACCAGGAATATGGTGCGAGGCCTGCTTATTTTGATAAATTGCAAATAAGTTTTTGTTATTACAGCGATTGGTATGCCGATGTCACTTATTTTTCCAGATATAAAAATGATGTGATTGGGCTAATACGTACGCATCAGGGCATCCATTTATTGCAATATCACAGCAGCCTGTTGAATTTATACATGACGGGGCGGGTCATTGCAGATACGCGCCGTGAGTTTTTCAATAATCTGGCCGAAGTTGGGCCGGGTATCGCATTTGTTCCTTCAAATCGCTTTAATTTGCAATTGCGATTTGAACATATAAAGGGTGCTTATTTGCCAGTGGGGGGAGCTTCGATTAATCCTTACGGTAAATACTATAGCAACAATCTCGTTCAACTTCATTTTTACGTGACGATGTAATGCCAAACGAAACAATATTGATTTTATATTTTTTGATGTGGTATTTGTTGGTTGGCCTATGTTTATTGTTTATTCTTTCGGGATTAGATGATTTATTTATCGACTTGTACTATTGGTGTCGATACGTATGGAGAATCTGGAAAACACGTCGCTATAGTCCTCTTACGTATGAACAATTGCTTGCTCATGAGGAGCAATTAATCGCTGTATTAGTTCCTTGTTGGCATGAAGCAAATGTTATTGCAACCATGCTGAAACATAATACTTATTCCATTGATTATAATAATTATTATTTTTTTGTTGGTGTTTATCCCAATGATCCTGACACGATTGCAGAAGTGCAACAGGTAGCAAATCTGAATAAACACGTGCAGTGTATTATTGGAGAACATCCTGGGCCAACAAATAAAGCCACGAACTTAAATGGAATATACAAATTTATCAAAGCGTTTGAACGCACGCTGAATCAGTCGTTTACCATCTTTGTGCTGCATGATTCAGAAGATGTTATTCATCCCTTATCCTTTAAATTTTACAATTACTTAATTCCCCGAAAAGACATGATTCAAATTCCAATTTTCCCCTTAGAGGTAAATTATTGGAATTTCACCCATTGGCTTTATGCAGATGAATTTGCAGAAAGCCATACGAAAGATATTGTAGTCCGTGAATCCATTGGAGCCCATGTGCCTTCCGCAGGGGTTGGAACTGCTTTTTCCAGGCGCTCCTTAGAGATTCTTGAACATTCAGATACTGGAGAACCATTTTCTACCGATTCATTAACGGAAGATTACCGTACTTCATTGACGTTGCGGGTGTATGGATTAAAGCAAATATTTTTGACCCGGCATATTATACGTATGCAATGGAAGAAACGTTGGTTTTGGGGCCAAAGATACGTACAAAAGCCTGTGAAAGAAGTTATTGCGACCCGTGCATTATTCCCGCTCGAGTATGCCAAAGCCATTCGTCAAAAATCGCGTTGGATCATTGGTATTGTCTTTCAGGAGTGGCGTCATAGCCGGTGGCCGCGGGAATGGAGAGTTCGCTATACGTTGGCCCATGATAGAAAAGCCTTTATCACCCATTTTATTAACGGATTTGGCTATCTAACGTTTATTTTTTGGGTCTTGTATGCTTTTTTTACCAATGCAAATCCGGAGTACCCGGCTTTGCAAGAGCAATTTAATTTACATCCATGGATCAAGGGATTGATTTTTATTGCTGTCATGATTATGTGTGAACGGCTCATTCAACGAACCATTGCAACATTTCGTATTTATGGGTTTATACCGGCCTTTCTTGCTATACCGCGTTCATTATATGGCAATATATTAAATTTGCATGCCTTAATCCGAGCATACAGCATTTATTTTAGTTCGCCGAAAAAGCAATCATCCGGCAATCAGCCTGTCTGGGATAAAACCGAGCATCAATTTCCAGGCAGTCATTTACTGGTGCCTTACAGAAGAAGATTAGGTGACTTATTACTTGAACATTCTTTAATTAGTAGAGAACAATTACGTCAAGGACTCTTGGAGCAATATAAAACTGGAGAGCGTTTGGGCCAGATCCTGTGCCGATTAAATTTCATCAATCACACTCAGCTCATGCAAATTTTAGCAACACAATATAATCTCTCTTTATTCCCACGAGATCAAATTCCTGTGGCCAGAAATCGTTGCGCAGTGTCATTGTCTAAAAGAAAAATGAAATGGTTGGTTAACCATGGAGTCAGTCCTCTTAAAGTGGATGAAGATAAACAATGCTTAATTGTGGCCATTGAAGATCCAACCAATGAGCAACTTTGTAAGAAGGTAATACATTACGTTGCTCCTTATAAAACACAGTTTATGCTTATAGATGGATAATCATCGCGCAATTTAAGAATGTTCATGCTTGCTTGGGTCTAACATAAGTACAGCGGCTCCTGTAAAACGCCCTTGCCGAAGATCATCCAGCGCCTGGTTTGCTTCAGACAAAAAATAAGTGTGTATTTCGGTTTTGATGGGAATTTTAGGTGCTAGTGCTAAAAACTCTTTATAGACAAAAGCGGCACGTTCCACAGCTTTCTCCCAACCATGGAATCCCGATTCGCTGCCCAACAGTAAATTCTTTAACGGTTGAGCCCACCGCCTCAATAATGCCCACAATTTGATGTCCTGGGATAAGGGGGGAGCTTGGGATGTTTTAAGTCACCATCAACGACGTGCAGATCGGTCCGACAAATTCCACATGCTGTTACTTTGATAAGTAGTTCATTAGAGGTTGGATGGGGTTTTTCTAATTTTGTACATTTTAATGATTGGCCTGGCTTTTCCATAAGCATGGCAAACATGTCATTCCCATTGTTAACGGATTTATATATAAATAATAGGCTAAAATGCCATAGTCTGGGTTTCCAGTGATGCAACACGGTAGTCTTTTTCCTGTCGTAAATTCCATTGATTTTGAACGGCGGTCACATTACTATATTGGCCAATATTTTTATATCAAGCTCCTTCCTACTTTATGGAGAAGAAAATGAAATTGAAAAAAACATCATTCATGGCAGGATTAGTGGGCTGCCTATTATTGGTCAGTTGCAGTAAAGATATACCACCTGGAGATTACGATTCAGCAGAAGTTGGAAAAATTAAAAAAGTAGTGCCTGGAACCATCATTTCTATGCGTCCGGTTAGACTACATAGCAAAGCTGATGAAACACTCTCTTCAGAGGCGACCCCTGAGAGTAGTGCGGGCAGTAGTGGTCCTGGTCGAAGCAAGGGGTATGAATACGTGATTCGACTCAATAGTGGCGGTATCATCTCCGTTGTTCAGGCAGAGGATATTAAACTTAAAAATAAACAACATATTTTAGTGATTTACGGTACGCATACCCGTGTAGTTCCAGATAATGGAAGTGAAGATTTTTAAAAAAGGTGGGAATTGTTCCCAACCTCTTTCTATGAGACAGAGAGAGATGCCGCATTAACTGGATGTCGTACAGCTGGTCGACAAAAATACATTAATGGTGGTTCTTGTTTTAGGAATTTAATTAACTCACAGCAACTTATTGTGATGTCATATTCGCAAGCTCTGTGGCGTGGGGATATTTTTGCTTTATTATAAGTCGTCCTCTTTCAATAAAGAATATCAGAGGTCGATTCTCTTTTGAGCAGCTGATTGCAATCTTTCGATAATTGGGGTTTTTGTTTAAGAAACTGCTTTACAAAAAAGTGTTTAAACTTTTTTTCATTGCGAACTTCTTTAAATAATTTTATCTTTTTTAAAGAATCTAAATCATACGTAGAATACAAAGCGGCTGTATCGGATAAGGGCCAGCACAATAAATATCCATATTGTTCGTAAAACTTAGCAAATACTTTGGTGATTATTTTAACTGCACAATACTTTTGGAATACAGGGTATCTTGATTGGCAGTGTCGGCAGAGCACCATTTATCAGAAACCATATCTTGATATAAAAGTCGATTTACGGCTTTTCGGTGTTGAGGGGTAAAGCTCTTCCCTAACTCGATATATTCCAGATTGAACAGGCCTCGTTCGTCCTTCCCTTGTATTTTTTTAATTGATGGTTGAGATTCTACCCATACGGAAATTGAAAAAATGAGCAACCCATGGATGGGTATTAATAAATATTGAATATTTAACTTTTTATTTCTTTGATATTAATAAAGGCTTTTTCTCCCGCCAGACACTCACTATAGCATTTAGTTAGGGCAAATTGATTGCTAATGAAATCTTAAGAGCGACTTTGGAGTCTTAAAACGCGCCAATTGTATTTTTATTGATTTAACTGTGCAAAAAAAGTATAATTTGTTTGGTGTTGTCTCATGGAGTATTTAAATGCCAAGCCTTTATACAATGAAAATTCTTGAAGTATTATCAGAACATAGAAGAATTCCTCAAGATGGAGAGGCATCTAGTATAACTGAATTTTCAAGCAAGATTATTGAAATCGTAGATGCCATGGTCATTAAAGGTGAAAAAATACGGCTTGTGATGCCTGCATTTCCAGAAAAAGCACCTGTTCGAGGTAAAACACTCAGTGATTCTCCCGATATGGCAGAATTGGTTTCTTTACAACATTTAAATAACATCTGTCAGAAGATAGCGGCCGTTTATCCTGCGGGGGCTGAGATGGTTATTTATACTGATGGATTTGCATTTGATGAGGTATTTCCTGATATTCATACTAAAGATAAACGCGAACGTTACTTGGCTCAATTAACGAGTATGATTGAGCAAAGTCACTTGAACAATATAAAAATTGTTAATTTATCAGGTACTGTTGATCTAAATAAATACGCAGAAACGGATGCAAGTTTTGAAGAGCGAGTTAGAAAGCCTAAAACTCATGCGGATATTGATAGTCTTAATTTGTATCGAGGTGAAATCCGATTTTTTACAACTGAATTAAGTATGGCTTACCCGGATAGATCCATGTCGCGAATAAAAAAGGATGCTGCCATTGTCGCTCGTGGTGTGGCACGCATGAGTGCTGCACTTAGCACTTATCTATCCGTTATTGAGCCAGAAGCACTGCGACTATCATGTCATCCTAAAACAGTAGATTCTGACAAAATTGGTATATGGTTTAACGAAGATCATTCTCCAGGTGGCACTCCATGGCATAATGCGGCTGTTTTTGAAGTTGAGAAAGCGCGTAATAAATGCGTTGTATCTTTTATGAAAGCATCTGAAGCAGCAGAGAAAGGATTTATATTAAAAACAGATAAAGAGGGGAAACCTAGTCATTTTGTATCAGAGCCGGTGTTTCGTTACGCTTCTATATTACAATCTTTTTTTAAAGCCGTTCACGCTGCCAGATTAAAATCAGAGAAGCCGGACGAGAGCTATCAAGAAGCAGAGCTCGTTAGCAGAGTAGTATCAGGAGCGTGATGGTCATAGTCTCATCGTCGTCATTTTCACATGCTTTCACCATAACGGTGCTGAATAAAAAGATGTTGGAAATCTCCAACATCTTTTATTGTTCATGGATGACCAAATTAGTCTATAGGTTGATTATAAAAGCTCTTTATACTATAAGCAAATTTTGTCGTATTTGCTGTTTTTTGGTACACTAAGAGATTAGTTAAACAGCCTTCTAATTGACCCGCCACCTATTCCACGCAGAGTTAGCGTCTAAAATTAGAATTTTGCCAATCTTTTTACTCTTTATATATAGAAGTTTTTAAACCATGCCATTACACGAAGAAACAACATTCAAAATAGACCTGTCCTCATATGTAGTCATTTCTCGAGAAATCAAACAAAAACTTGCTGATGAAGTGTTAGGTAAAGCAACTTTATTTCTCAACGAGGTTAAAAAGGTAAAAAATCTGAACCTCCCTACGTTTCCAGATACTTATGATCCTGGACATGAAAGTCGATGGTTGTATTTTTTTCTAAGAGAGACGATTAGAAATAGCTTTGATGCCTTTTTTTCCCAAGAAAAAACTTCTGCTTACCTCGAGATAAAAATTACGATTGCTACCAATATAACAGGGCAAACTTATTTAAAGGTAAAAGATAATGGTTCGGGATTTAAAGGAGTGGAGAAAAGCGTGCCTTTTTTGGAACGGCCAGCTTCCTCTGAAAAAGATCGACGTATTTGCCTTGGGGGTAAAGGTTTGGGTTTAAGTATTTGTCAGGGTAAGCTTGGCTCGATTATTTTAAAAATAGAAAAGAGGGTGGTGCTTCAGTGAAAACTGCTCTTGGATTAGAAACTGATCTGATACTGGAGCCCAAAGTCTTTTTGGCGATGCGAAAACCATGATGATCAATGTCATTATAATATTAGTCGATGGGAATGAACTGGCTTCTTTGACTCCCCTTAGAATAAAGGGAGAGAAACAAAGAAATAACTTCTTATTTTTTTTGAAACATCGCTTATTATCTTGTGACTGATGCTCCGTCCTGGCAGGTGCATGTGCCACTGCGTGTGGTAATGTCAATAATGCACGACTCCAAACCATCATGCTGACCACAAAAACGCTCGCATTTTGCGGTTTGCTCAGCATTGCATTCTTTTGTGTCATCAGCAAAAGCGGCTGCTGGATTAAAACACAACACACAACTAAATAAGATAGCTAATGATCTGAGTAACATTTTTTTCTCCTTTTTATGGTTATTATTCCATGGATAGAATATTTTTATATTATTGTAAGTAATTTGCAAAAAATTATTTTAATTGATGAGAGTATTAACAGGATTTACTGATTAAAATAAACATCGATAAGGAAAAAATATGTTAGATCGCTTGTTTCCCCGCGCATTGAATAATAATTATCAAGGTTATGCCATTGCTAAATGGATATTTTATCTTATTACTTTGATAACAATTGTTCGTAGTTTACTCCATATGTTTCTTCCTGATGGCGGGGCGCAAAGCATTGCTACGATTCCACTCAATACATTTACCTCAAATGGTGCTGCTACGGTCATTTTAATCTTTGCTTTATGGGGGGCGTCGCAACTGCTGATGGCTGTTGTCTATCTTGCTGTTATTTGGCGTTATCAAGCTTGGATTCCTTTTATGTACTTGCTCATTTTTCTGGAATACAGTTTTCGCATGTTCTTCATGCATGTCAAACCTGTCCATATTACGGGCACTGCACCTGGACATGTCGCTGATTACGTGATGGTGCCATTAGCATTGGTGATGTTGGTATTATCTCTGCAAAGAAAGCAATAAATCGCTACTATTCACCATTGTATGTCATCCTGTGACTAAGTATTTAACATGATGTATTTTTGATGCTTTAGTAAAAAATTTCGTAACTCCCCACGTCATCCCGAGTGCAGCGAGGGATCTCCAGCAACTGGCAGGTATTAAATTAATGTAAAAAACACTTGAAAAATTATGCGGTTATGATCAAATAGCTGCATGAATAGCAGAGCTGGAAAAACGACTGAACAAGAATAGCAGCAACAGCTCAAAGCCCCCCGTCAAGTGACGGGTTAGGCAAACTACGCCGTACGACATCACTACGTGAAAATGGGAAACGTAACAGTGGTGGCCCAAAAGGCCACAAGGGCGAAACGTTAAAACAGATTAAATCACCAGATATTGTCAAAAACCATGTATTGCTAACATGCCCGGATTGTTATGGTTCATTAGTTTCAACGCCGGTGATTGGAATTGTGAAGCGCCAGGTTTTTGATATTCCACCACCCAAAATTGAAGTCACGGAACATCAGGCTGAAGTAAAATATTGCGAGTGCTGTAATAAAACGATAACAGCAGCATTTCCTGCAGGTGTTCTTGCCCCTGTCCAATACGGTGAAGTTATTCGTAGTTGGAGCGTGTATTATCAATATCAGCATTTTATTCCAGAAGACAGGCTGCAACAGTTGTTTTATGACCTGTACGGAATTCAACTGGCTACTGCAACACGGACTGGATATAACCGGATTGCCTTTGATACATTGGCATCATTTGAAGAATCGGTATTGTCTGCAGTCAAAACTGCTGCCGTAAAAAACCTGGATGAAACAGGGTTTCGTGTGGCCGGAAAAACACAATGGTTGCATGTGGCATCGATTAAAACGGCAACTTATTATCACATATCTCCAAAACGAAAATCATTACTGGATGGCCTTTCAGGTACCGTCATTCATGATCACTGGAAAAGTTATTACAATTTGGGAGGTGTGGAGCATGCCCTATGCAACCAGCATCACTTGCGTGAATTAAAAGCAATAACCGAGCATGACAAAGAACCATGGGCACAGGCTATGACCCGACTATTACGTGTTGCTCTTCGCTGTCGTCATTTTAATGCACATCATGCAATACCTGTTGCTCGCATCAAGCGGTTGACCAACATCTACAAGAAGATTATTCGAGATGGGCTGGCGTATCATGAAACGCTGCCGCCATTGCCATGCAAAGGCAAACAGGGTCGACAACCTCGACGGACAGGTCACAACCTCTTGTGGCGTTTATTTCATTACAAATAAGACGTTTTACGGTTTCTTCATGATCTGGCAGTTCCATTTACCAATAATGATGCTGAGCGTGATTTACGAATGATGAAATGCAAACAAAAAATATCCGGTGGTTTTCGGACCGCTCAAGGCGCTGAACAATTTGCTCGTATCCGAGGATTTATCAGTACGATCCGTAAACAAGGATTAAGCATTATCAGTTCCATCCAATCTATATTTTCTGGTACTATCCCTGTGTTATCAGGAATCTGAGATAACAATACAGTCCAACAGAGCAAGGAATAGTATATGCATACGGAGTCTTGCGTTTACCTTCTGACCAATAAACACAATAATGTTTTGTATACCGGTGTTACCAATGATTTGATACGCCGTGTTTATGAACACAAAAATAAACTGGTGGCTGGATTTACCCAAAAATACAATGTGGATCGACTGGTTTATTTTGAAGTTTGTTCAGGCATCGTCATGGCTATTGAGTGAGAAAAACAAATCAAAGGGTGGTCTCGAAAAAAGAAGCATGATTTGATTAATGCATTGAATCCTGAATGGAACGATTTGTATCCATCGATACTTTAAAAATTGTGCCACTGCAGGCAGATCCCTCGCTGCACTCGGGATGACGTGGGGAGTTACAAAATTTCTTATGATGCAGTTAATGGAAGTAATTCTTATTGGACTTGTTTTAAGTGCTGATTCTTTCTCGGCGGCGTTAGCTATGGGGTTTAGGCCTCATAAAAACCGTGATGCTTTAATATTTGCCTGTTTATCAGGTGGCACAGAAGCCTTGATTACACTCATAGGAGCTATGACTGGGGAAAAGATTGTTTCTCGCTTCAGTCCAGTTGACCAGTGGATAGCTTTTTTGCTGTTAGCAGCAGTTGCAATCCATATGGTTTATGAAGGTCTATCGGGGCTTAAGCCTAGTCACTTTCAACTGGATGTTAAATTTCACGGATTTATCAGGTTACTCATGGTTTCTCTGGCAACGAGCATCGATGCGCTTGCTGTGGGCGTTGGATTAGGTGTTGCTGATAAGCCTATAATTCCTTTTATTATTTCCATTGGCGGTTGGGCTTTTGCATCCACCATCTTGGGAATGGCGATTGCAAAACGAGTGTCAAAGAGATTAGGGCCGTTATTTAATTTAATAGGGGCATTGATTCTTTTTATTCTTGCCATAAGGATGTTTGATTTATAAGGTGGATAGTGCTATTTGCCTATGGGTCGTAAATGACTTGGTTTAAAACTCCGAAAGTAGTTTAAGCCTGAGCCCTAGCTTTTGCTCAGGCATTAAAATATTACATAATAGAGCACTTTCCATCGTCTAAAGACAAAGTGTCTTCTTTATCTGCTAAAGTGGCAGCTGCTGGCGCACGATATATTCCATGCCGGCCACTGCCTACTAAGAATATTAACGGTAATAGGCTACCAATGGAGCGATGAATTTTACTATCCATAACAGCCGCATCATACGCTTGTTGTTCTTCAGAAGTCAGTGTCGTTTCCGATTCATATATTTCTTCTGTACTTGAGTCTTTATACTCACGATAGTAGATGGCATATGTCTCAATAATGCTTTCAACTTCAGCGGAGTTGACAAAAATTGATATTCATCACTTGGATGTGCAAGTTGTTGTGTAAAAATATTTCTTAAATAAAAAGAAAACATCCCGGGAGTAATTTCAGTATTAAATTCAGAATGATAATGAGTAGAAGTTACTTCATAGGAAGAAGTATGGTTTTTCTTAATATGAGGGGCATCAGGGCCTCTTACCCAATCGGCATGATATTCTGGCATTGTGTTAATAAAATGATTTTCCAAATGCTGCCAATTTCTTAAAGTAGCTAATTCCACAGCTTTCGACGTGCCTTTAATATAAATACTAATGGTGTTTTTTACAGATTGTATTTTGATTATTGCATTGCTTTGTTTAGTTAATTCTATATTAAAAGGCATTGGTTACTCCCAAAATAAAAATGGTATTCTAAATAAAATACATTAAGGAAAAATTAAGACCATCATTGGGGTTTTGTGTATAATTGTGAGTTTGAAGAGTATTTCATGGCATGTAAACATAGGCTGTTATGTTTCAATAATGGTTTTAATGCTGAATAAAATAGAGATGGAGATGATGTTTCCTGATGCAACAGAATTTGTTTTTTCTAACGGCAACCATTATTTTAGGGTTAACGCCAGGCAATGATGTATTGTACATTGCCAGTCAAAGTCTTAACAGCTTTAAGCATGGAGTAGTTGCAACCATTGGTGTTGGAACGGGACTTGCCATTTACGTTATTGCTTCGGTATTGGGATTATCTGGTATTTTGATGCATTCGCCACTGCTTTTTAATGTCATTAAAATCATTGGGGCTTTTTATTTATTTTATCTTGCTTATCAAGCATGGTCGTATGCAAAAAAGCAACCTAATCTTCATCAGGTACGAGTAATTTCTGTTTGGAAATCTTATAAAAATGGAGTGTTTACCAATATATTAAATCCTAAAGTGGGTATTTTCTTTTAACCTTTTTACCTCAGTTTGTAGATCCTGGACAGGGTAAGGTAGAGCTGCAGTTAGTAACGTTAGGAGGGTGTTTTTAATTTTAGGAACAGCCATCAATTTTCTGTATGTTTTTTATTTGTTTATTTAAAAGATCGTCTTTTTTCCAATGCTACCGCTCAAGCTTTTTTTAATAAATTAACTGCATTTGTTTTTTGTATGCTTGCTATAAACGTTCTTAGTTCCCAGCAACGATAAAAACTGGCAATATTAAGACAGAAGTTCAAGAAGCAGGGAGAACACTTGGATAATTCAAATCAGCTTGGTCAAGCTAAAAACAATATTGCAGGGGAAGTATTGCATTTAGCCTTGCTTTACCTGTTACTTTCTTTATTTATATTTGGCAGTCTTTATCATCAGTCTTTAATACAAAATTTAGGTTTTGGGCTATTTTTTACCGTAAGTTGGTTCTTTTGTTTTTTGCTTACTTCCTGGGTATATAATGATAATGATTTTACCCTGTTTCACAATGGATGGGCTGCATGCCTGAAAAGCCAATCCAATGCTTTTATCTGGAAAAAATTAAAAATTATTATAAATTTTCCAGTTATTTTTTGGCTCCTGCAATTTGTAATGGTTCTTTCAGCCTTGCAAATGATGTCGTTTAATCTCATGCTTATTAATATATTAGGAATGGTTGCCCTCTTATTGTATTGTGTCCTTTTTATCGTGAAACGCTCACTAGCAAAAACAGCGGACACAAGCAATATCCTAAGCTTTTGTATTGTTAAACTCATTGTTTCAATCTACATTGCCTGGTTTCTGCTGTACGTGGGGCTTATGATTATTGTTATTAATTTCACTCCATTGACACAACAACTTTTAACGCAAGTTAGCATGTTATTGGGCGTTATTTTAACGCTTTATTTAGCCAATTGTTTACCCAATACTCCCTCAACACGATTAAAATGGAGTTTTATCATTGGGTTTTTTAATATTGCTGTGATGGTTTCTTATTTTAGCCATGTTGTATTATTGGTTTGACAACGTACCGATTGAAACCTGGCAATGTCCCTGATTAGGCGACTTTGCGGTGCTCATTCTAATGATGAGTGTGTTCATGAGCACTATGATGCTTATAAAATAGCACATTGATTTGTAAAACAGGATGCTGTTGTGCGTTGAGGTCGTTGCGGAGCGAAAAAAGCCGGTTTATTTGCGATGATGGATGTTGATGGGGGGGTTAGGCGATCAATCACATTGTATTCAAGTTCTGGATCAGCTTGGACTGATGCATACAGCAGAGGAGACCATGCCAATTTAGGAGGAAGATTTAAACCATCAGGAATGGGGACACTTAAACGAGCACAAGCAAGATGGATGGTGGATAAAACAAAATCATGACAACTGATTAGGCGTTCTTTTTCGGTCAAAACATCTGTCGGGGAATGGGATAACGCCTCGTGTTTTTTCTTAATTCAGATAAATTAAGACTGCAATAATCATTGGCTTCATGATATTCGGTTTCTAAAAACTCTTTTTCAATTCGTAAAACATTATTGTGTGCCGCTTCATAGGCAATCGCAGCAATCTCAGCGCGTAATGCCTCACTAAAAAGGGGGCAATGAATGACAACCACATCTTTCGCCGCTGGACATGGCTCGATCACAAGGTGGCCTGTGTATTTGGCGAAATCGGTGAATTTCATATGCGCCACAACAGGATGACCTTGTTGAATGTCACAAACCAACATGGCATGATGCTGTGTATTGAATCCGGGCGCGTAACGTGCCCGAATGTCTATCTTAAGTAATATATCCCCAATAGAAATCATGAAAAATCTCGTTATCCCTATCTTTTAAAAATGATATAGTAAAGAACAAGTGTAATAAAAATCTTCAGAATAGACAGTAGTTCTGTGATGGTAAATAAAGAAAATTTTATCGACATCAATATTGAAACCCTGGTGCTTGTTGCTATTTGGGAATCTTCATGCATTTTTCAAGGATATTTTAAGATCATTGAATTAAGTAGGCGTGGTAGGCACCTGCTTTTTTTCAGATGTGAAGCTAAGGATGTTTATCAGTCTATCATTCACAATGATTTTTCACCTTATGATTATGAATTTACCCACTTATATCATGGATCAAATCTAATTCAGCTTGATACACTAGAGCAAGCGAAGGATCACGCCTTGTATTTATTGAAATACGCGCTTTATACAACATTATATGAAATGATATCCAACAGGAAACAAGCTGTCGTCTTGATGGATGATATTGCCATGCAGGCGATGATTAAAAAAATTGCCCCCATTCTGCATGGTACGGTTGATTTTCCTGTCGATGAGTCTCAAGTAGGATTTGCAACGGCTATGGATTTTTGCCCCAAAGAAGACATGGGGCAGTTAGCTGTGTTAGCGTTGCTTGCAGCCTTGAAAAATGAAGATGATGCAAGCAGTAAGATTCATTAGACCTTTTGCCTAGGTAAAAGGTCTATGAATGCTTATTGTTCAAGATTCAGGATAGTGGATGATGTTATGAAAACGGGCAATGGCAAGGGAGGGATTTCGATACCCATGGGCTTGATTGGCATTAAATCGCACTCCTTCTCCACAGCCTATCGTTTGCCAGTTTCCCCTAATTAAAACGTCCATGGTTCCTTCTATTACAATGACATGTTCAATGACCCCATGTTTATGGGGGGGAGATAGATGCTCACATCCAGGCAATAATTCAATAATAAAAATTTCACAATTTAATTGGCCATCAAAAGGAAAAATTGGCAGTACTCGAATGTTCTCATCATTGGGATGGAGATTTTGTGCCTGCCCAGTTCGATAAATCGCTTCATCAAAGTCCGTCGTTATGTTTTCAATAAAGGAAGAAAACGATGTGTGAAAACCACTGGCAATTTTCCATAAAGTCGCAATCGTTGGACTAGATTCTTCTCGTTCTATTTGTCCTAGCATGGCTTTACTCACGCCTGTTGCATGCGCCGCTTTGTCTAGACTCCATCCGCGTTCATGACGTAGGTTTTTTAAAGTTAATGCAATACGTTTATATATATCGTCCATAATCAATCTCGTCTAAATTCAAAGAAACAGCTTGTGCGCTATAACGCACAATGATACGATTATTCTATTATGCGTTATAGCGCACAAGTTGTGAATTAAAACTTTAATATGGAGGAGATGTATGGCGGCAGAACAGTTTAAAAATAAGTTGGTGGCAGTTCTTAATAAAAATATTGAGCCGGGTAAAGTCATGAATGCGCTGGCTCATCTGTGCATTGGATTAGGTTCAGTTATCGGTAAAGAGGCATTACGTCTCGCTACTTATTATGATGCTGATGATGGCTCACATCCATTTATTTCTGAAATGCCTTTTATTATTTTATCAGAAAATTCAAATAAAATTAGAAAGTTGCGTGCAGAAGCTATTGCAAACCATATTTTATTTAATGATTTCACGGATACGATGACGGTCGGTACGTATAAAGAACAACTTGAGAGAACATTGCAAGTGCATGATGAACATCTTATTTATTTTGGAATTGTTTTATTTGGTGATTGGAATAAGGTGACTGAATTAACTAGAAAATGTTCACTTTGGCGATAATAAATGGAGGTAAACATGCCTAAGGGTAATAAGCCATTGAGTCAAAGTGCGCAGAGTGTACAAACGGCGTTGTTAAAAAAAGGATTAACTGTTGAGATATTGGAGCTGTCTTCCAGTACACATACCGCTCATGATGCAGCGACAAGCTTAGGATGTGATGTAGGGCAAATTATGAAGTCATTATTATTTCGTTCAACAGAAACAAATCAACCTATTCTTATTTTGGCTTCTGGGGCCAATCGTGTTAATGAGAAGAGCATTGAAACTTTACTGGGGGAAAAAATTACTAAAGCTGATGCTGATTTTACGCGGGAGATAACTGGCTTTGCGATAGGGGGTGTGCCACCGCTGGGACATAAACAGATCATCCATTCTATTTTTATCGATGAAGACTTGCTGAAATTTGAAACATTGTGGGCAGCAGCTGGAACTCCACATGCTGTTTTTAGTCTGTATGCTCGTGATATCGAATGGTTGATTCATGGACAAATAGTTTCAGTGAAATAGGTTAATGATGAGAAAATTATTTTGGACCGACCCTTATCAACGTCATTTAATAACCACCGTTTTGACGGTTGATGATAATCGAGTTTTATTTGATGACACCATTGCATTTTCTTTTTCTGGCGGACAAGAAAGCGATAGAGCTTACATTAATGGATTAGCTGTTATTCATTCAGAAATGATCGGTAACCTGATTTATTATATTCTTCCAGACAACCATGCCCTGACTCCAGGCGATACAGTGGCGATGGAAATTGATTGGCCTCGAAGATATAGACTCATGCGTTTGCATTTTGCTGCTGAATTGGTGCTTGAGCTTATGACGCAAATGTTCGGCATTAAAAAAATAGGAGCGCATATTGGTGAAACCAAAGCCAGAATAGACTTTTTTACAATAAAAATATTTCTTATATCTTTGAACATGTATTGGCTAAATATAATGAAATCATCCTGGAAGACAAACCAATTAATACAGGTTTTTCTGATATTAAGCAGCAACGACGTTTTTGGGAAATTCATGGTTTTTCCAAAGTAGCTTGCGGTGGTACGCATGTAAAAACAACTTCAGAAGTTGGGTTTATTACCTTAAAAAGGAGCAATATTGGCAGGGGAAAAGAACGAATTGAGATTAGACTCGTTAATGCTGATCTTGGTTTAACTTAAATGTGTGTATCAAAACGTTCTGGTTTGATCATGGATAACAATAGAAAGGCTTTGAATTAAAAAAGAGAGGTGGCCTTTTTAACAAGACTTGCCGGAACAATTTGCAAGGAAAAATCAAGTGTAAGAGACATTTCAGGGATATTAAAAGATTGGCTTACCTTCCAGCACGGTGATAATCCACAATCATTACTGGCTATTACGACAGGGGGGTGTAGCGGTTTAGGGTGTAAAGTAAGTTTCTTTTTATTAATCTCAACACGCTTATCAAGCAAAAACTGATGCATTGGTCCCCAGGCGCCTGGAAGGTAATTTTTTCTTACGGCTGCAATTTCAGCAGGCGTGTCTTTATAACTGGCTGAAAGAGTTTCCACTAATACGTGTTGAGCCCAGTGACCAATGGTTGTTGTATCATCTGCATAGGCGGTGCAGGAAAACATGAAAAAGATAAAAACAGCCAATTTAATATGCATAATGTTGCCCTTGTGTTTTAAAGCGTTTTAAAACATAGGTTTTTGTATAATTTTAGATTAAAAAATCTAAATTACGAGTCCGTCTGTCATGAGCGATTTATGGTTGAATGATATCTGCCATGATAAGTCGCATCTTATAATGTGGCACAGGATGCCAAGGTGCAATAAATTCACCTGTAATTTTAAAGCCTGCTTTTTTATAGACATGCACTGCACGTTCATTACGGATTTCTGGGTCAATGTGGACTTCTTCCACATGCAAAAAATGTTGCATTAAAAGCTCATGGATCATTTGAACCGCAATTCCTTTTCCAATGTAATCCAGCCTACCAATGAACAAGTCAAGTGTGATGGCACTTTTTGGTTGCTCGAGTGTTTTTTCAAGTTCAGAGGTTAAAAGATAAGCGAAAGGCACATCGTTATCATAAGCTATCCAATGCATAGCCCAAGGATTTTTGGCGTGAACAAATTGCTCTAAATCTTTAATTGTATTTTTTAATCCCTCCCCATGGAGCCATTGATTAATGTGTGGTTGAGCAATCCATTCATGAATGAGCTGCTGTTGAGTTTTAGCAACAGGTTTAAATAAAAATTGGAAATTTTCCATGGGATTCCTGGATTTATGAAAAACGCTTAAGATCAAGGCAGAAAGAAATTTTGATGCGGAAGTTTAGACTAACTAAATGACCAAATCAAAATTTTCTTTTTAACGCGCAGATTAGCGTTTTTTCGTATGTTCTGATGAATGTTCTGTGGCTAGAAGCATATACACCGCCGGTACAACAAATAAGGTAAATAAAGTTCCAATGTCGATGCCGGAAGCAATAACCAAACCAATATTATAACGACTGACCGCTCCTGCTCCAGTGGCGAGAATCAATGGAATGACACCCAGAACCATGGCACCAGTGGTCATTAAAATCGGGCGAAGCCGTATGCTGGCGGCCATTTCAACAGCCTGGCGTTTATTTTTACCTTCTTGTTGTAAGTCATTAGCAAATGGTACGATTAAAATACCGTGTTTACTAAGCAGTCCGATTAAAGTAACCAGTCCGTGGATCGGGTGGGACAAATCAATGACCCATTTGGTTATTCCTGGAGGCTCGCCACACACAAGCAAGATTTGACGAGTGAACAGATCAAGAAGGGTGCTGAGGCTTTTTTATACAGATGGAAAAAAATGATGCATGTTAAGTTATAAACTTGGTTTTGGGCTGAATTTATCATATTTTATGAAAGGAGAAATCTACACATGAGTTGTCTTATCATTTTTAATCATGCCCCATACGACGGCTCTGATGTGGCATGGAATGGATTGCGATTGGCAGAAAAGCTTTTAGAAACCGGTCAAGAAGTACGGCTGTTTTTGATGAATGATGCTGTCGATATGGCTCGTGAGGCAAACAAGCCTCCTGCTGGTTATGATCAAGACTTATCGGCAATGCTAAAATCCTTAATTATCAAAGGGATAACCGTAAAAGTATGTGGCACTTGTATGGCGCGGTGCGGCTTATATAAAAATCACCCATATTTTGAAGGTGCTGAAAAGTCAACGATGGCGGAATTGGCAGAGTGGGTGATTAGTAGCGATAAAGTCATAACGTTTTAATGAAATGAATGACGAACTTTTAATGATCAAAATGGAGTGATAAGTAGGATTAAGGTTTAAACAGTTTAATCTCTGTTGATTTTGTTATAAAAATACTTGAAATGTATATTTTTTTAAAACGTTGGACTATCTTTATATTTATAGGATGATGCATGTGAAAGGAAGATTAAATGAAATGGTTCAAATTTATAGTATTTCCCATCATTTTTTACGCTTATACCTCTCTTGTTTTTGCCGATGTCATTAAAGTAGGAACCATGATTTTCTACCCACCGTTTGTCATGTCCGTCAATCAAGGATTTGATGTGGATTTAATTCAGTCTCTTTGTCGTAGAACGAATTTGCAATGTCAGATGGTGCCTATGGATTTTAATAAAATTTTTGGAGCATTAGACTCAGGAGCTATTGATGTGGCTATTGGGGGGATTGTCATTACCCCAGAAAGGTTGAATCGCTATATATTTACTACTCCTTATTTGCTTAGTAAAGGAGAGTTTTTAACGCTACAGGATAATAATCTCCAGTCCATCACCGGTTTAAAGGGAAAGAGCGTTGGCGTCATCAGAGGCGAACAAGACGAAGGAGTCTTTTATAATTATTTAAATACCAATTATGCCGATGAATTTCAAATTAAAGCTTTTGATGATATAGCGGATGTTCTTACTGCTTTATCTAATAAAGAGATTGCAGCAGCATTCGTCCATGAATCGACAGCCATTTATTGGCAACAAAATGGAGGAGGACAATTTCAATTGCTGGGACCTCCGACCATTATAGGCGAAGGGATGGGAATCATGGCGCTGCCCAAAAATATCAACTTAATTCAGCAATTTAATCAGCAGCTTCAAATTATGGAAAACGATGGAACTTACATTAATTTATACAGTACTTATCTTGGGAATGTTCTATAGGAACATTTAAGCATAGCTGTGCAAAAGAAATTGGAACCTGTTCTTCGGGATGATTTGTTGCCATCGATGTCTGTTTAATCTGGATACCTGAATATTGAAATAAACGTGGTGGCATCTTCCTTGATGATGACTGCATTTTTCCCCAAGTCCCATTGTTTCCAAGACGCATTTTATTTTAAACGATATGGGGCACGCATGAGGCTTAGAAAAGTTTTTTAGCCCTTCCGGGCCGTTTGCTTCATAGAGAGTGAGATATTTTGTTGGAGTTCTTCCATGACTGGCATAGCGGCGACAAGTTCAACATCAACGCTTAGACTGATAACAATCATGGCTTTATTATTCATATCACGCTTCCTTCAGACTGAATATAAATATGCGATTTCGTAAGTTTTCAGGCGCACTTCAATATTTATAGCCTTGTAGCCTGGTTAATGCTTGCGGTAACCGGGTTTTAAGTCATTTATTCCCCCGCATCGCGACACTCATTTTTAATATTTTCTTTGCACAGTTGCATGCAATGATTATCTTCACGACTTCGGCATTTATCGATGCATAACGTTAGCTGTTGTTGTACACATAGCGCTTGATCGCTTTGTTGTGCTTGCATGGCTTCTTCAGAAACATCAGCCGCTTGCGCGGGAAGAAAAAATAATACCCATAGCAGACCGATGATGTATTTGTTCATAATAGACACTCCTTACCTATTTTTTCTCAATATAGCAATTGAATGATGCAGTCACCATAGTACAACTTAAAAGCATGCTTGCAATCCCCAAAGGTTTTTTGAATAATGCCCGGTTGATTGCTTATCTTAAGTTTAGGGGGAGAACAAAACGGTGATAAACATAAAATGGAAACCATTGACTCTGGCATGCGTAGGAACATGTCTGGCCATCAATGTGCATGCAAGTAGCCGAGATGGGCTTTATTTTGGTGCAGGTATTGGTGCGGCATTCGACCAATTTGATTTAACAACAAAAAACATCATCAATGGGTTTACTGTAAAAAGCCCAATGAATGAAAAAACCAGTGCGGTCGGGAATGTGTTTGTTGGCTATGGTGGCACCGCTGATTCCGGATTTTATTTGGCAGGAGAACTTGGCACTTATTTTCCTAGCCGTTCTGCCACGAATTATGGTCGTCCGGGCGTATTTATCACTGCGTCAACATTTACTGATACCATGCGTGTTCAAGATTACGCGACTATCGATGCATTGCCCGGGTATCGACTGAATGAAGCTTGGCTATTATATGGACGAGCTGGTTTAACCTATGCTCATTTTGAGCTTAATCAAGCAGCGACTGCGTTGGTGCCAGCGTTTAATTCTTCTGAAAATAAATGGGGTGGACGAATTGGTGCGGGGTTAAATTTTGCATTTAATAGTAATCTAGGTATTGGTTTAGATTACTTCTATACGCATTATCCAAAAGTGAATACAACGGCAGGAGCGTTTAATACCAGTTTTACCCAGCAAGTATGCAGCAATTACGTCGGAATTTCTGCTTTATATACTATATAGGGTTATACTGTAGACCTCTCCTCTATGGAGAGGTTATTTTTTATCAATTCAAGACTGATGTTTTAGTGGCATTGACTATATTCCATTAAAATGTCATTGATTAACATTATTTGCTTTTAATTTCATTATCATGAAAGCAGAATACTGGCAGCAAAAATGGCAATCCAACGAGATTGGATTCAATCAGGCAGAACCTAATCAATTAATGCAGCGTTATTTTTCCTGTTTAAATCTGGAGTCGCATGCCCGGATTTTTGTTCCTTTATGCGGAAAAAGTATCGATATGTTATGGCTTTCAGCCCAAGGATATGAAGTCATTGGTGTGGAGCTCAGCCAACTGGCCTGCGATGCTTTTTTTAAAGAAAACAATAAGGTGGCTAGCGTATTTGAACTTTCAGCTTTTACTGTGTTTCAGAAAGAGCCCATTACTTTGTTTGCAGGGGATTTTTTTCAATTAAGTAAAAAACAAATTGGTCAGCTCGATGCTGTGTATGATCGGGCAGCATTGATTGCATTACCTACTGAGTTACGTAAACGCTATGTGGCTTATTTATTGACATTACTGGATAAAAACACACAGGTATTTTTAATCGTCACGTCTTATGATCAGCGTGACATGGAAGGGCCGCCATTTTCAGTAGATGAACAGGAAGTTAAGGCGTTGTATGGAGAACATTTTAATATAAAACAGTTGTATAAAAAAATAATTAAGGTTATTCCAGATCACCTTCATGCCAAGGGACTTAAATCTGCGATTGAACAAGTATATTGTTTGCAAACTAAGTGATCATAACTGCTTCAAACGTAACCATAACAATTCATATGCTATAATGTTTGTACACCATTGAGATATCTTATTATCAGGGAACGAATTATGAATAAATTACATTTAAAATTATGTGTGTTAATGGCTGCAATGGGGATATCTTTACCTGGGTGGGCGGAAGATACTCCATGTAAATCATTGGCTGAAGCTTGCGTGCAAGAGGGATATTATATTGGCGGCAATAAAGTTGGGAAAGGATTAGTGGAAGATTGTGTCATGCCAATTATTAATCATAAAAAACGATACCCAATGTTACATTCAGTGAAGATCAGCTTCAGCAATGCAAAGCAGAGCTGGATAAAAAACTGCAGCGAGAAAACGTCAAAATGAATCAAGGAACTAATCAAGAATAAAAATTAGTCTTAAGGTCAGGTGTTTTTCTACTTGGCCTGACCTTAAGATAAGTAAATATTAGGTTCTAATAACAAGCGTGTAGTATTGTTTTATCATTTTGCAAATGAAAGATCAGTTACCTAATCTGTAAAGGTCAATGTCTTAGGACGGTTTTGATTTAATGAAAAAAAATATCATATTATTTATTGTTTCTTTTGCCATGTTCATGGAAACAGTAGATACCACCATCATTAATACGGCCGTTCCAATGATGGCGCGCAGTTTAAATGTAAATCCCATAGACCTTAAATTAGCTTTAATCAGTTATTTGGTTAGTTTGGCTATTTTTATTCCAATTAGTGGTTGGATAGCAGACAAATATGGCGTTAAAAAAATCTTTATAGCTGCTATTTCTATTTTTACTCTGAGCTCAATTTGGTGTGGATTTTCGCATAGTTTATCAGAGCTGATTATTGCACGATTTATACAAGGTTTAGGGGGATCTTTAACGCTTCCTGTTGGACGATTGATCATTGTGCGTACTTGTGAGCGCCATGAATTAGTTGCAAAAATGAGTATTGTAGTGATAGTTGCTGCCGTTGGGATGATGATGGGTCCAGTATTAGGAGGTATTATCACGAATTATTTCTCGTGGCGCTGGATATTTTGGGTAAACGTGCCTGTTGGTTTTCTGGCAATATTTTTATCCATCTATTTATTGCCTGTCATGCCTGCTCTTCCTGTCCATGCATTGGATAAATTTGGTTTCATCTTGTTTGGCAGTGGGCTTGCGTTATTAACTTATGGCTTATCCATCCTTAGTGAATCGGAAGTGCAAGATGTTCATTCCATCTTAATCATTGGAATTTCATGTTTGTTATTGATTTTTTATATTTGGCATTCTCATCGACAGCAACATCCCATCGTGAGAATCGAGCTATTACATTCAAGGACATTTCGTGTTTCTGTGATGGGTAATTTGCTTGCACGCTTAGGATTTGGTGGTCTTCCTTTTTTATTGCCGTTGCTTTTGCAAATTGGTCTTGGATTTTCTCCACAGTTATCTGGATTATTATTGGCACCAACCGCTCTCGGCGTTATTTTGGTGAAGCCTTTGTCAGTGTCCATATTAAGGTTTTTGGGTTATAAAAAATTATTAATTTTAAATACAATTTTGGTTAGTTTAGTACTGTCGATTTTTTCTTTAATTGACCAATTTTCTTCAATTTATAGTATTGGATTTTTAACCTTTATTTATGGGTTTTTAATTTCATTACAATACACAGGTATGAATTCATTGGCATATGCCAATATTTCTCATGAGGATCTTAGTGCTGCAACGAGCATTATGAGTACTATTCAGCAGTTGGCTCAAAGCTTTGGAGTAGCTGCTGCAGCCATTCTTGTAAAATTGTTTTCAATTAAATTTCCCAATCATTTGTCTTTATCCATACATACTTTCCATCAAGTATTTATTGCGATAGGGATATTGACACTTTTATCAACCATTGTATTTATGCATTTGAAAAAAGAGGACGGGCAAGAATTAATTACAATGCCTGCGTCCTAGATGCATTTTAATTTCATTGAATCTGAATCAAATTAGATAACAGGTTGCGAATTCCAGCTTGAAAAAGACAGTCTGCTTTCTGAACGCATTACTTCGTCTAATTGTGGCCGTAACCAGGAGGGCAACATTGCATGTATGGTAACGAAGAGTATTCCTTTTTCTTCCGGACAGGTATTCCAGAATGTTGGTTTATAACGATTAGCACGAGATTCGATTGTTTCGTGATCTATATCTATATTCATTGTGGAAATATGAATTAATTCTTTTAAAGCATTTTGCAAATCAAGCGTCGTTTCAACTTGCCGTATTTTATGCTTCAATAATGGTAATTGTTCTGCTGCGTAGGAAAAATCACCATTCATTTCACAAAGTGTGCACGCCAGCTCAAGCTTGGTGCGTGCATCTGTAATCATCCTGGCTTGACGTATTAGCTCAATTTCTTTTTGGATGCGTTCACGTAATTCATCGATCAGTGGGATTGTAAATGGGAACATGATGAGCATTTAATTAAAAAATTGATTTTAATATGAACAATGCGTTGTATACAACACAAGGGTTTTTATAAGCACGGAGTAAGACTGGTATTTCAATAATTAGATGCTGCAATAATGTGTATTTTTTTTAACTTATATAAGTTTTTGGTAACTCCCCACGTCATCCCGAGTGCAGCGAGGGATCTCCAGCAACTGGCACGTATTAAATTAATGTAAAAAACACTTGAAAAATTATGCGGTTATGATCAAATAGCTGCATGAATAGCAGAGCTGGAAAAACGACTGAACAAGAATAGCAGCAACAGCTCAAAGCCCCCCGTCAAGTGACGGGTTAGGCAAACTATGCCGTACGACATCACTACGTGAAAATGGGAAACGTAACAGTGGTGGCCCAAAAGGCCACAAGGGCGAAACGTTAAAACAGATTAAATCACCAGATATTGTCAAAAACCATGTATTGCTAACATGCCCGGATTGTTATGGTTCATTAGTTTCAACGCCGGTGATTGGAATTGTGAAGCGCCAGGTTTTTGATATTCCACCACCCAAAATTGAAGTCACGGAACATCAGGCTGAAGTAAAATATTGCGAGTGCTGTAATAAAACGATAACAGCAGCATTTCCTGCAGGTGTTCTTGCCCCTGTCCAATACGGTGAAGTTATTCGTAGTTGAAGCGTGTATTATCAATATCAGCATTTTATTCCAGAAGACAGGCTGCAACAGTTGTTTTATGACCTGTACGGAATTCAACTGGCTACTGCAACACGGACTGGATATAACCGGATTGCCTTTGATACATTGGCATCATTTGAAGAATCGGTATTGTCTGCAGTCAAAACTGCTGCCGTAAAAAACCTGGATGAAACAGGGTTTCGTGTGGCCGGAAAAACACAATGGTTGCATGTGGCATCGACTAAAACGGCAACTTATTATCACATATCTCCAAAACGAAAATCATTACTGGATGGCCTTTCAGGTACCGTCATTCATGATCACTGGAAAAGTTATTACAATTTGGGAGGTGTGGAGCATGCCCTATGCAACCAGCATCACTTGCGTGAATTAAAAGCAATAACCGAGCATGACAAAGAACCATGGGCACAGGCTATGACCCGACTATTACGTGTTGCTCTTCGCTGTCGTCATTTTAATGCACATCATGCAATACCTGTTGCTCGCATCAAGCGGTTGACCAACATCTACAAGAAGATTATTCGAGATGGGCTGGCGTATCATGAAACGCTGCCGCCATTGCCATGCAAAGGCAAACAGGGTCGACAACCTCGACGGACAGGTCACAACCTCTTGTGGCGTTTATTTCATTACAAACAAGACGTTTTACGGTTTCTTCATGATCTGGCAGTTCCATTTACCAATAATGATGCTGAGCGTGATTTACGAATGATGAAATGCAAACAAAAAATATCCGGTGGTTTTCGGACCGCTCAAGGCGCTGAACAATTTGCTCGTATCCGAGGATTTATCAGTACGATCCATAAACAAGGATTAAGCATTATCAGTTCCATCCAATCTATATTTTCTGGTACTATCCCTGTGTTATCAGGAATCTGAGATAACAATACAGTCCAACAGAGCAAGGAATAGTATATGCATACGGAGTCTTGCGTTTACCTTCTGACCAATAAACACAATAATGTTTTGTATACCGGTGTTACCAATGATTTGATACGCCGTGTTTATGAACACAAAAATAAACTGGTGGCTGGATTTACCCAAAAATACAATGTGGATCGGCTGGTTTATTTTGAAGTTTGTTCAGGCATCGTCATGACTATTGAGCGAGAAAAACAAATCAAAGGGTGGTCTCGAAAAAAGAAGCATGATTTGATTAATGCATTGAATCCTGAATGGAACGATTTGTATCCATCGCTACTTTAAAAATTGTGCCACTGCAGGGAGATCCCTCGCTGCACTCGGGATGACGTGGGGAGTTACAGTTTTTGAAACTATTATCGATCATAAAAATACATATTTTTATTAATTAAATTTTTCAATACATTGCGTGTTTTTTTAATAAAAATTTATTCAAAAAAAAATAAAAAATATTTTCCATTTTTTTGTACTAAACTTAAAGTTGTACACATAGCAAGGAGAGCAATGATGAACAAAAATATATTAGGATTAACCGCTGCACTAGCCATGTTTTGTTCACCTATGGCATTTTCTCAAATGGACAGTACTAATAATTCTAATGGCATGCAAGACAGTAGCAGTACTATGCAAAGCACTCCGGCATCTGATAATCACGTCGATGTGCAACTTAAAACAAATACTGGTCAAACGATTAATGCGTTGATTCATGAAGATGATTTAAAAGGCTTAAAACAAGGAGATACACTGCAATATCAAGGCAGTGAGCAAAGTAATGGAGCCGCCATGCCTTCTGATTCAGATTCAGATGCAACGACTATGCAGCAATGATGGCGATTTTTATTTGAATAGGGAGATTCAAATGAATAGAGATATTTTTGAAGGAAAATGGGAAGAAACCAAAGGAAAAATCAAACAAGCCTGGGGATGGTTAACCGATGATGATTTAAAAGAAATCGAGGGAAATCATCAGGAACTTTGTGGGAAAATTCAAAAGCATTATGGTTACTCCCGAGAGGAAGCCAAGAGAATTATAAAAGAATTTAAAAAAAATTATTGGCATTAAGATAATGTATTTTTATGGTTTATGTTAGTTATGTTAAGGAGTATTTTAGATAAAAAATTGAACAATTTTAGTTGGGGTACTATAATTTAAATGTAGAGCTGGTTGTTTGCATTATTGAGCAACGGCTCTCTGCAAAAGCCACGATGACGTGGCTTTTGTCGTTTAAGACCGCTTAGTTTAAAGATAATAAGCGTTAAGATCAAAATACAAAAAATGATTAAAGAGGTGGAGGTCCCCGACGTCCAAGAACCAGAAATGCGACAAACATTACAAGAAATAGGAAAAATAATATTTTTGCAATTCCGGCTGCAGTACCTGCAATTCCAGTAAAGCCAAATACTCCTGCGATAATTGCAATGATAAAAAACAAAATAGCCCAGCTTAACATGATGAACTCCTTAATAATGCTTCCCTATATAAGCCAAAGCTGCGAATGAATGCGTTTCTTTAAAGTATAGGTTGATTTTTAATAAAATCAAAAAGAAAACAGGATTGCCTGAATAATAGAATTAGAGATGATCATTTAATTTTAACTGGTTTTTTATTGCTAATGGCATGATCTTAACCTACATTGAATTAAATCCGTTGGCTTGATGTTTTATGCAGGAAAATAATTAAAATAATTAGAAGCGAGATTTAAACATGACTATTGCAATCGCATTGCGCCTGGATTGGTTGCGATGAAAGATTACAAGTTAAAATATACAAATAATGACTGTTTAATGGCTGTTAATGTTGCCATGCAGTTTCTTTCTTTTCTTTATAATCTTCAAATGCCTTGATTAAACCAAGTAATACTTCAGCGCTGGTTTCAAACATTGCTTTGCATGGAGATTCATCAATCTCTGTAATATCTTTACGAAGATGCTCAACTTGCTCTTTAAAAAGTCGTTGTATTTTGTTGATATGGGCTATTGGACTATCCTTGTCAGCGTTCATCATTGTCTCCTTGAAATTTTAATTTATCTATTTGAATATAGTCTATTTTCATGGTTGAGCTATGATATTGTTGTATAGTAAAGTCGTGATAAAATGCATGGTTGCTTAAATAAGGATGGAACATAAAAATGAAGAAAAAATGGTTAATGATTGGATTATACACAACTTTAATTGCATCAAACGCATGGGCAGGCACTTTTTATTTAAAACAAGGCGACTTATTGGATGCTGATAAAATTGATATTCAATGGCGGAAGCAATGGGGCCATTGCCCAACGAAATATCCGGTTGAGTCCGTTGATTGTCATTATGTATATCAAAATATAGGCGGGCTGGTAGTGAGTCATCTGAAAGACATGAGTGATCGTGGTTGGTTGACGACCGAAAACACATTTCAATTAAATATATCGTTAAACGAAGCCACAAAGAAAAAAGGCTATCCATTTAATGCGGCAAGTTGTCAAAATTTACAAAATGTTGTTAAAACAGGCACGGTGATTACTATTAATCAAACAGGATGTGTGCTCGGTTGATATGGATGATGGGCTGAATCGCTTACCTTGTTTTGGCTATCGCGGAATGTTACATGAGGTTAAACGGCAGATTTGATGTCTAACCAATTAAGCTCTTTTAATATGGGTAATAATTTTACGATGCCTTCGTGTTCATTGCTGTTGCCGTGAACTAAAAGGATCCCGCCTGGGATAATGGTTTGATTTCTTGCTAGCCAAGTATCTGTGCCTAGTGGTATCAAGCCATATTGTCTTAACTGTCTAATTAATTTTTTACTTGAAACAAGGCCGGGAAATCTGAAGAATACAGAAGGCACTTCTCCTGATTCTAAAAGGTATTTTTCCGTGGTCAATATTTCCAGTTCAATATTGGTTTCCGGGGAGCGCAAGAAATTTTCAGAATATGGCAAATCATCATAATAAACATGACTGAAAGAGTGATTTGCCCAGGTTATTGCTAATTTTTTGTCTTTTTCCTGGGCAATGAGCCATTGAAATTCTTCCGGATGTTCAATAAGCCACATGCCTGAAATAGCAATGGTAACGGGTATTGGTTTATTAGACGTTTCAGATAATTTGACCAGACTATTGAAAAACTCAGATTCAAATGGTTTGGTTGATGGACATAAATCAATAGTAAGAACGTTACCATGCTTGCCATGCTGAGCATGTTTTATACCCTGATTTTCTAATACGTAAGGAGCTGCAGTGGTCTTATGTAATAATTGATAGTAGCGTGTGCTGGCTATATTCCACCGAGTAAAATATCCGGGCTTGTCTTTTTGTCTGAAATCACGAGGCAGTAAGGTTTTAACAGGCATGACTTTTGTTTGTAAAGTTTCAGGATCAACCACCAGAAAGGATGGAATTTCATTCATTTTAAACACTCGTATAGCCATTAGAAAATCACCATGCTCTGAATAGACCGGTAAAAAACTCTTTGATAATCCGTGATGTTATAATTAGCGGCAGCACTACAAGAGTAAATGATTAGGAATAAAGTCAGTAAAAATCGCTTCACGATTGTCATGTGGTAGTTAAATTTGTCTAATTGTAATAAATTTATCCATATTGTGGAATACTTTTAAAATAAGAATTTTGAAGGAATGATGAGTATGACGTATTCTTTTGTATTAACCATACTACAAAGAGTGACAGAATGAGATTAAGAAAGTTAGGTCGACAAGGGTTGGAAGTCTCTGCATTAGGTTTAGGTTGCATGGGGATGTCTTATGCCTATGGTTCTGCCGATCAAACAGAGTGTTTGCGAGTGCTGGACCGTGCTCTGGAGTTGGGTGTTAACTTTTTTGATACGGCTGAAGTATATGGTCCTTATAAAAACGAAGAATTAATTGGAAATTGGTTAAATAGTAAACCACGTGCATCCATCGTTATTGCCACAAAATTTGGGTTTACCTGGAATTCAGAAGGGTTTCCAAATGGCGTTAACAGCAAGCCAGAACATATTAGACAATCTATTGATGGGTCACTCAAACGATTGAAAACGGATTATATTGATCTTTATTATCAACATCGCTTAGATCCTGAAACACCTATCGAAGATACCGTTGCTACCCTTGCAGATCTCGTAAAAGAGGGGAAAATTCGCTACATTGGTCTTTCTGAAGTGGGTTCGGGCATTATTCGTCGCGCCCATTCAATACATCCGATTACAGCCGTTCAATCTGAATATTCCTTATGGGATAGAAACGTTGAAGATGACATATTGCCAACTTTAAATGCGCTTGGTATTGGTTTTGTTCCATACAGCCCTTTGGGTCGTGGTTTTTTTTCAGGACAAATACACAGTACCAAAGAGCTGGAAGAAGGGGATTTTCGTCAAATGCTGGAGCGGTTTCATGATGAAAATCTTAAACATAATTTTAAACTAATTGAACTCTTGCAGGAGTTAGCAACAAAAAATAACGTCACACCAACGCAAATCTCTCTTGCCTGGTTATTAAAACAAGGCAATAACATTGTTCCTATTCCTGGTACAAAACGGCTTTCTCATCTTGAAGACAATCTCCAGGCAACCCATATCGTGATACCAACGTCTGATTGGGATAAACTGGGTCAATTCCTCGCCACTTTTAAATTTGCAGGAGAGCGTTATCCTGAAGCGGTATTAAAGCTCATAGACCGTACACCTTAATGGCATCGTTATTATCTATTGACCACCTAACTACGAGGCCTATTCCTGTTTTCCATTGCGGCTTGTAATTTTAGATTTTTATGTTCAAAACGCGGTATTTTTTCAAGATTCATAGAGATATTTAAAAAATATTTTAGAAAGATAATATCACAAAGTATTTAATTTTAAATCTTATAGTAAATTTAATAACCAATAATTTCGGCTGATATACTCACAGCTCATTAAGCAAGAACTTCAAACTGGAGTTAAATTAAGAAATAGTACTGGCTATTTTCGTATTGAATGTTGAGCCTGTTACCAATTTATAAAGGTATTTTTTATTTTTTTGTATGGAAATAAACGGAATTAGTCGTTATATCAATGAGCATGTATAAACCTGCAATACCTGATGGAGTATAGGCAATTGAGGGAAAGTTTGGATGATTGCCAAGAACGGCATACCATGACCATGCTGAAAAAACTGTTCCCAAAAGTTCTAGATAATACACCATAACAAACATGCTTAAGTAGAATAAAGGCTTTTTTCTCTGATAGGAGATACTTAGAAAAAAGATATAACATAAGAAACCGGCTACATCCTTAAGAATCACTAACGACATAAAACTGATGATAAAGGCAATTCGATACAAGCATTTTTCTATGATTATATGATGGTGCCAAATGAATGGCCGTCGGCAAATTTGGTATATGGTAGCGTACATAACAGCGTGACCTAACGGGATATACATGGGAATATTTTTTAGATGATACTGATATAAGGCTAAGATTAAAGATCCAAATACTTCGGCAAAAAAACTCACGATAGTCATGAGTAATATTAGCCAATATAATCGACGTTTTACGCTGAGTAAAAGCCAACTGTAGAAAAAAATCATAATGATATTGACAGTGTCTTGTCCATGCAAAAAATAATGACTTAGCCAAGGACTATCTAAAAATACAAGAAAAGGCAGTCCTAACAGCACGAAAATAATTTGCAGTGGAACAATGACATTATATGCAAATTTCATTGAATTTCTTTGACCAATACACATTCAATTCCCTTCAGGAGCTCTATATCTATCAAATTAGAGATTGAGATTATCATACCTTCTTTTGATGATAAGAGAAGAAAAATGGGGTATGCTAATAATCTGATAGCGATGAGTTTAAATTCAGTTTGATCCGTCCATGAGTATTAAAAAACACATTACAAATCTTGTAAAAAATCCCAATCTATACGTGGCTGCTGTAGTTGGCACCGTTCCGGGAGGAGCTGTAGGAGGAGTCGTTGGCGCCGTATCGGGAGGATTTATTGGTATTAGACTTGAATTATGCCCAGGATGGGCGGTTCCTCTTGTGGGGGTAAATTTTGGTAGTGTCGCAGGAGCGCTCTTTGGCCTTATTATGGGTGCTATTTTAGGAGGCATTCTCACAGGCTGCTTTTCTCTTTACAAAATTCATAAAAAACATATCAGTTGCCTCAATTATCCTCGGAGCAGGTGATTGAGATTTTTTTGAGTGGTTTAGGCATTAGTTTGGAGATAGCCATTGGCATGGCCATAGGTGCCGTCATCGGTAGTTTAAAATTGCTTGGTATTGGAACAGCACTTGGCGCCATGGTGGGTATCATCCTGATGCTTTGTTCTCTTGCTTTGGAAAGAAAATCAGTTCAGTTTCGATGATGATATATATAGGTTAATGAACCCGAAAAAAGCACATCATCTGGAGTCACTGGATGAAAAATCATCTAAATTGTTCTAATGTCTTATGTGTTACACTCAATCTATAATGATATGAATTTAAATTTTTTATGACTCAATGCCCATGCGGTTCCAATATGGACTATCTACATTGTTGCGGATTATATCTGGAAGGAGAGCAAACTCCCCCCTCACCAGAGGCATTAATGCGTTCGCGGTATACAGCATATTCCTTAGCTAATATAGATTACATAAAAAAAACAATGCATGGAAAGCCGTTACATGGTTTTAATGAAACAGAAGCTCGGGCATGGGCCAAGCAAGTGATATGGCTTGGTTTGAAGGTGATGCATGCAAGGAACGAAACACCTGAGTTGGGATACGTTGAATTCATTGCGCATTTTATTGATGGAAATACTGTGAAATCCCTTCATGAAATCAGCGAATTTCATTGTCAGCAAGGGCAATGGTACTACGTTGATGGACACTATCCTATAAACAGCAAGGCACAAAAAAGTCAAAAAATTGGTCGCAATAGTGTATGTCCTTGCGGCAGTGAGAAAAAATTTAAAAACTGTCATGGTAAAGGTCATGTACCTTGAAGCTGGTCAAATTGTTTTTTCACCATCCGATCTAACTCAATACATGGATAGTCCATTTGCTTCCTGGATGGAGCATTTGGCATTGACCAATCCTGAATTATTGCCAATGCCTGATGTAGAAGATGCCTTAGGAGCGGTATTGCAACAAAGGGATATGAACATGAAGCTGCAGCGCTGGCTTCCTTTTCAGCAGAAGGATTTAATGTCGTTAATTTGTCAAGGGCTATGGACGCAGCCCATGCCACACGATTGGCTATGCAAGCCGGTGCTGATGTCATTTATCAAGCTAGCCTGGTGGTATCACCCTTCAAAGGATTTGCTGATTTTCTAGTAAAAGCTCAAGGTGATAGTTTATTGGGCAACTACCATTATGAAATCTTGGATACCAAACTAGCCAGCACACTAAAACCACAGGTTATCATGCAGTTGTGCTGCTATGCAGACCTATTGGAAGCCATGCAAGGAAGAAGACCAAAACAGCTTTGGGTTCTGTTAGGCCATGGTGAGAAGCAAGCAGTGCGCACGAGTGATTATTTTTACTATTATCTCTATTTAAAAGATCGTTTCCTGCAGGCGCATCAGACCTTTGATGCTTATCAGCAGCCTGATCCTGCGGATTCGGGTCATTGGGGAAGGTGGTCTCGTTATGCAGAGGAGTTACTTAAGCAATCTGATCATCTTGCTCAGGTTGCAACCATAACCAAAAGTCAGATTAAAAAATTGCATAACGCCGGAATTTATACCATGCAGGCGTTAACTACTACCGATTCTAAACGTATCAAGGGTCTTAACCAATCCGTATTTGAACGCTTGAAAGCACAAGCCGCTATTCAGAAACAAAGCGTTGGTCATGAGGTTCCTTTATACAAACTATTGCCTCATGAATCAGGTAAAAAACAAGGGTTGGCATTACTTCCCCCACCAACACCGCTCGATGTGTTTTTTGATATGGAAGGATTTCCACTGACAGAAGGTGGGTTGGAGTATCTTTGGGGGATGACTTACTTCGATAAGCAAGGAACCCGTCAATATAAAGACTTTTGGGCTCATAATTCAACCCAGGAAAAAGAAGCCTTCATGGCATTTGTTGCTTGGGTTTATAAAAGATGGCAGCAAGATCCAAACATGCATATTTATCATTATGCCAGCTATGAGGTGAGTGCTTGTCGCAAACTGATGGGGCGCTATGGAGTATGTGAACATGAAGTGGATGAATTATTACGAAATGAAGTGTTTATTGATCTTTATAAAATAGTAAAGAATGCGTTGATTTTAGGGGAACCTCGATATTCCATTAAAAATGTTGAACATTTGTATCGTTCCAAGCGCTTGACAGACGTTGGAACTGGTAGTGATTCTGTCGTGGTTTACGGGCATTGGCGGGAAAATCCGGATGGGGATACTTGGCAGACATCAAAGATATTGCAAGACATTCGTGACTATAACATTGATGATTGCAATTCGACCCAGGAATTAGTTGATTGGCTTAGACTCAGGCAAAAAGAACAAGGTATTCCTTATCTTGGAAAAGTCGAGCTTGTTACCGTTGAGCAAAAAGAAGAAATTCATGAACGATTGCAATTGCGCGATCGGTTATTGCAGAAAGTTCATGATTTAAATTTGCAGGGTAAGGGTCGGGATGCTGCCGTTTATTCTATGTTTGCTTGGTCACTGGAGTTTCATCGTCGTGAATCCAAGCCTGTTTTCTGGCGTTTGTTTGACAGACTTGGCTTAAGCGATGAGGAGTTATTAGATGATTTGGATTGTCTTGCTCTTTGCATGCGCACCGATAAGCCACCTTATAAGCCAACGCCGAAAGCACGTCATCTTGTTTATGAATATTCTTTTGACCCTAATCAGGAATTTAAAGGAACCAGCGAGCAATATTACATCCTGGGAAAAGAAACGGCTGAAGGCAAGCCTTTAAAAGTTACATTTTATAAAGAGGATAGTCGATTGGCAGATGGGTTTATTGCCTTGCAAATGAAAGACGAATTGGATGGAATGATTACATTAGTACCTGATGATTACTTACGGCCTGAGCCAATTCCCCAAGCCATTGCTAAACAGGCCGAAGCATTTGAACAGAGCATGCTCGATAAATCCGCTATTTTGGATTTTCTTCAAAGAAGCAGACCAAGAATTATTGGTCATCAAAGTGGGCATCCAATTGCTTCAAGTCATGATTCCAAAAAACGTCTGGAACAAATTATTTACGCGGTAAATAATCTGGATGCCAGTTATTTAGTGATTCAGGGGCCGCCGGGGGCCGGAAAGACATATACTGCTAAACACATTATTGCGGCCTTGTTGCAACAAGGTAAGACCATAGGAATTTCTTCCAACAGTCACAAGGCTATTAATCATCTTTTGCTCAATACCGTTGAATATTGTCAAAGAGAAAAAATAAAAGGGCATTTTGCCTGTACCAGGGAAACCGATGAGTCATTAAAAAAATTAGGCGTGACTATTATTGAAAATAAGAATATTGCCCAATGGTTGCAATCTGCCAGTGTCGTTGGAACAACGGCGTGGGGATTTGCCCGCGATGAGATGGCGAGTGCGTTTGATTATTTGTTTATTGATGAAGCTGGCCAGGTCAGTGTTGCTAATTTAATTGCCATGAGTCGTGCCGCCAAAAATATTATTTTAATGGGAGATCAAATGCAGTTGGGGCAGCCATCGCAAGGCAGTCACCCTGAAGAAAGCGGTTTATCCATCCTTGATTATCTTTTGCATGCAACACCCACTATTGCAGAAGATATGGGGATTTTTCTGGGAACAACGTATCGCATGCATTCCGCCGTCAATCAATTTATCAGTGATACAATTTATGAGGGTCGGCTTGAATCAGCGCCAGAAAATGACAAGCAACGTATTCATGTTCCTAATGATTATCAAGGTCTCTTAAATAAGGAAGCTGGAATCATTGCTATTCCCGTGATGCATGAAGGAAATACTCAAGCCAGTGATGAAGAGGTCCAATGCATTGTGAGTTTAACCATGCAATTGCTTGGCCGCGAATTTACTAATAAAGATGGCTCCCAACGGTTAATCGGTTGGGAAGATTTATTGTTTGTCGCACCGTATAACCATCAGGTTAACAAGCTTAAATCTGCCTTGGGAAAACAGGCAAACGTTGGAAGCGTCGATAAATTTCAAGGACAAGAAGCGCCTGTTGTTTTCTTAAGCATGTGCGCCAGTCATGGAAATGAATCGACACGTGGCATCAATTTTTTATTTAATAAAAATCGCATGAATGTTGCCATATCGCGAGCTCAGTGCATGGCCATCATTGTTTATAGCCCAGGATTACTGGAAGTGTCTGCAAAGAACGTTGAACAGTTAAGTTTAATAAATCTATTCTGTAAACTTACTCATGCTATAGATAAAACAAAATTGTTCAGTCAACTGCCCTATCATGGCTCAAGCAACATGAAATAAAAAAGAGGGTTAACATTTATGAATGGCAAGTATTTCTGTTGCACCTTATTATCGATGTTTGCTACGGTAAATTTTGGATGACAGAACAAAGGGAAATAAAATATGCGACGATTTCATAATATTTTATTTGTCAGCCATGGAATTGGCAATGAAGAAGACACCTTAAGACAGGCACTCAAACTGAGTTATGATAATAAGGCTTCATTAAGCATTTTGATCGTTTGTCCTCCAGTCCCACAACCTCTTAAAGAATATGAAGCATCTTACGAGGCATCATTGCTTGACAATATGCAGAAGGCTGTTAAGGCAGCGCAGTTGGCATTAGGCATCAGAACTTTACCGATTAAAATAACATTAGAATGTGATGTTGCCCCGGATGTGCGAATTATTCGCCATGTGCTGCAGCATGCTCACGACCTTTTAATTAAAGCGACAGAATTAAATGAGAATTCCAAAGGGTTTAGGGCGTTAGATATGGAGTTGTTGCGTAAATGTCCTTGTGCTCTATTTCTGAGTCGGCCATTAAAACATGCGCAGCAAAAAGCGTATGTGGCCGTTGCAATTGATCCTAAAGATGACGATCCAGCGGGAACATCCCTGTCGCTTACTCTTTTAGAAATCGCGCATTCATTGGCAAAAAATGGCTCGGGTTACCTAGATGTGGTGTCTTGTTGGCATTTTCCATTTGAAGAATATTTTCGTGAAAATATTTGGATAAAAACGTCTGAAAATGAATTGAAGCAAATGATTGCGGATGAAGAAAAACTAAACATGGAAGCCTTACAAGCGCTAATGAAGGCGACGAAACTCAATGATGAAGATTATCAGTTGTATCATTTAAAAGGTCGGCCGGAACAACAGATTCCCACCTTCATTGAAGAACAAGTCATTGATATTTTAGTCATGGGAACCGTGGCTCGAACAGGAATCACGGGTTTTATCATTGGGAACACGGCAGAAAATATTTTACAGAAAATTGATTGTTCACTGTTAGCATTGAAACCTCCGGGGTTTGTTTCACCTGTTTAATACTTTCTAAACCAAGGATAAAGGTGATGCTGAAGGAGGAAAGAAGCTTGAAGGAAATGAAGTGGCACGCACAATCGGTGGATGATGTCATGACTAAGTTGCAAGCTGAAATAACAGGGTTAAGTGCGTTTGAAGCAACAATTCGATTGAGAAAATATGGTCAAAATCGTTTGCCCAAGACGGTCAAACAAAGTGCCTGGATTCGTTTTTTCCGGCAATTTCATAATATCTTGATTTATATTTTGTTGGGGGCGGCAGTTATTACCATTCTGTTGCATCATAGAATGGATGCCTTAGTCATTCTCGCTGTGGTCTTTGTGAATGCCATAATTGGTTTCATCCAGGAAGGTAAAGCAGAGAAAGCACTGGATGCGATTCGTCACCTGTTAGCACCCACAGCCACGGTATTACGTGATGGCAAGCGTCAGAGTATTGATGGTCATTTACTGGTTCCTGGCGATATTGTTCTTGTGGAAGCAGGCGATAAAGTGCCCGCAGATTTACGCCTTTTAAAAACCCACGGCTTAATCATTGATGAGGCCATTCTCACAGGAGAGTCGATTCCTGTTGAAAAATATAATAAACCAGTTAGAAAGGATGTTGTTTTAGGTGATCGAGTGTGTATGGCTTATAACGGAACTTTCGTTATTAATGGTCAAGGAAAAGGAGTGGTGGTTGCTACTGGAAAAATGACTCAAATCGGTCAAATCAGCAGTTTACTATCACAAGTGGAAACGTTAACCACCCCTCTGATTAAACAAATGGAATTATTTTCCAAATGGCTTACCTTGTTGATTTTATTGGTGGCGGCGTTACTCCTTACGTACGGTTATTTTGTACAGCATTATGAGTTTAGTGAATTATTTATGATCGTGGTCGGGTTATCCGTTGCCGCTATTCCTGAGGGACTTCCTGCCGTTTTGTCTATTACGCTGGCTGTTGGGGTACAGGTTATGGCACGTAAAAATGCTATCGTACGCCATTTGCCTGTCATTGAAACCCTTGGTTCTATCTCGGTTATATGTACGGATAAAACAGGTACATTAACCCGCAATGAAATGGCGGTTATATCTCTGGTGACCAGTCGCCATGTTTTTACAATTTCAGGGGCAGGATATATTCCGTCTGGTTTGATTACATTAAAGGAGCATGTCATTGAAAATAGTAGTTATCCGTTGCTGAAGGAATTAGCTCGTACTGCAATACTTTGTAACGACGCCGCTTTGTTTGAAAGTAATGGACACTGGATTGTTAACGGTGACCCTATGGAAGGGGCGTTGCTGACACTGGCTGGAAAAATTGGTGTATCGATTGCTGAGGAACGAAAAATATGGGCGCGAACCGATATGATTCCATTTGATTCCAGACATCATTTTATGGCAACCCTGCATCATAATTATCAAGGAGAAGCTTTTATTTTTGTCAAAGGAGCCCCCGAACGGATTTTAAGCATGTGCCGACAACAACAAACAGACGATGGTGGATTTGAAGCGGTCGATATTGAATATTGGCGCCAACAAATTGAAGCAATTGCTGCAAAAGGTCAGCGTGTGCTGGCATTCGCATTGAAACCGGTAAAACTTGAACAAATGATTCTCAAGTTTTCCGAGGTTCAAGAATTAACCTTGCTTGGCATGACCGGAATGATTGATCCGCCACGTGAAGAGGTCATTGTTGCTGTGGCACACTGTCTAAATGCTGGTATTCAGGTAAAAATGATTACGGGCGATCATGCGGCCACTGCAAAGGCAATAGGGCAGCAAATAGGACTTCGTTATTCAGATAAAATTCTAACGGGCGTTGACCTGGATAAAATGAGTGATAGTGAGCTGGCGGGTATTGTATTAGAGTATGATATTTATGCCCGTACAAGCCCAGAGCATAAATTACGCTTGGTGATGGCTTTGCAATCTCATGGCATGATTGTAGCAATGACTGGAGATGGCGTGAATGACGCACTTGCCTTAAGACGAGCAGATGTGGGTATTGCTATGGGCAAAAAAGGCAATGAAGTTTCAAAAGAAGCTTCTGAGTTCGTTTTGGCAGATGATAATTTTGCCTCGATTGTAGCAGCTATTCAGGAAGGTCGTACAGTCTATGACAATCTAAAAAAGGTGATCAGTTGGACTTTGCCTACGAATGCGGGCGAAGCGATGGTTATCATTCTGGCTTTACTTCTTGATGTAAGCCTTCCCGTGACCCCTATTCAAATTTTATGGCTTAACTTGATTACTGCAACCACGCTAGGATTAGCTTTGGCATTTGAGCCACCCGAAAAAAATACCATGCAGCGTCCGCCTCGCCCTCGTAATGAACCTATTTTAACTGGAGAATTAGCCTGGCATATTATTTTCGTATCAATGCTGTTTATAGGTGGGGTCTTTGGTATTTATTATTATGCTCTGGATAGAGGGTATTCATTGACGCTTGCTCGTACTATTGCTTTGAACACGTTGGTGGTTATGGAAATTTTTCATCTGTTTTATATTCGTAATATCTATGGAACATCATTGACATGGAAAGCAGTTCAGGGAACAACCATGGTGTGGTTAAGTATTATTGTTATTATTGTTGCTCAATTTTCAATTACTTATTGGTTACCATTGCAAACAATTTTCATGACAGGATCAGTTCCTGTTCTGGACGGAATTCTGATCATCCTGGTTGGTGTGGTGTTTTTTTCTATACTTGAAATAGAAAAACAACTTCGTTTACACCTTATTTCTTTGCGCCATATGGAATTGTGTAATCGTCATGGCGATGAATTATAATGACTTTTTTACACACATCACCATTTTATGAGTTAGCTGCTCTTTTACTTTTTGCCATAGCGGCTGGTTGGGTCAGTCTTTTCTTACGTCAGCCAATGGTGGTTAGTTTCATTGTGGTGGGTATTCTTGTTGGACCTGGCTTTTTGGGTATCGTTCAATCTTATGGTTCTATCGAATTACTGGCGGAATTGGGAATTACGGTATTACTTTTTCTTGTTGGTCTTAAGCTGGATATTCAGCTCATAAGAACACTTGGGCTTGTTGTTTTGGCTACAGGAATAGGTCAGGTAGTTTTTACGGCAATCATTGGTTTTTTTATTGCTTTGGCACTTAAGCTGAATGTTATCAACGCACTATACGTTAGTGTTGCTCTGACTTTTTCCAGCACCATCATCATTGTCAAAATGTTGTCTGATAAGCGGGAAGCGGACTCATTGCATGGACGCATTGCGATCGGAGTTTTGATAGTACAAGACATTTTTGTAGTCTTGACGATGATTATTTTATCCGCGTTTGATCTAAATATTCATGATGGGACATTAGGCCAGGTTATGGCCGATATTGTCATGATGTTTTTATCAGCGATGGTTGTCTTATTTTTTCTCGGGTTATTTATTCGATGTATTGCAAACCCGCTAGTAAGGAGTGTTGCTCATTCGCCTGAATTACTCATCATTTTTTCAATTGGCTGGGCTGCCTGTTTAGCTAGTTTAGGCAGTGTCTTGGGTTTAAGTAAAGAGTTGGGCGGGTTACTGGCTGGGATATCTTTGGCTTCTACACCGTTCAGGGATGCAATTGCTTCACGCCTGTCTTCTGTGCGTGATTTTTTATTATTGTTTTTCTTTATTACCATAGGTTCGCAGCTTCACTTTAATCAACTTGGGGAGCAAATTGTTCCTGCAGCCATCTTTTCTTTATTTGTATTGATTGGCGATCCGCTTATTATGTTAGTGATTATGGGAATTATGGGATACCGTAAGCGTACCAGTTTTTTTGTCGGCCTTACGGTTGCACAAATCAGCGAGTTTTCTTTTATTTTTATGGCGATGGGTTTAAAGCTCGGCCATATAAACGCTGAATCGTTGGGACTAGTGACACTGGTTGGGTTGATTACTATAACGGTTTCAGTGTATATGATTACTTATTCACAATCATTATACCAATGGTTTGATCCTGTATTAAGTATATTTGAACGCAAACTTCCTCATCGCGAAGAATCCAATAATGTTCGACAACAATTGCTCGATAAGTGCTATGAGATTGTACTGTTTGGTTTAGGTCGGTATGGTCAAGCCATTGCCGAACACCTGTTGCAAAATAATCTTAAGGTGCTTGCCATCGATTTTAATCCTGATGAAGTGAAGAAATGGTTAAAACGAGGCCAGCATGCGATGTATGGAGATGCTTGCGATATTGAATTCATCCGTTCTCTTCCCTTAACGGGAGTTAAATGGGTTATTTGCGCAATACCGCAGCATGCTCCTGGTTTAACACACCATGATCCTCGTGTAATGCTGATCAATGGGTTGAAAACTCATCACTATCAAGGAAAAATTGCTGTTTCCACTCAACATGCAAATCAGGTCGAGGCACTTAAAGTACAAGGTGTAGACATGGTGTTTTTGCCTTTTCTTGATGCAGCAAGCAGGGCTGTAGAGAAAATAGTGGCGGCCATTTAAGAGTAGTTACTGTAAAAACTTGCCCAATTATTCAGTGATTGTTAAGTTGGAAAATTAAGTATTTTATCAACGCATTAATTTAAAGCATTGCTGTTTTGTATATGCCACGCTGGGGCCTGCTGACAAATCTTCTCATTTTACGACGTTTAATTTTTAATGACAGGACTTTATGGATGAAGCCAAAATTATCGCTCGTTGCCATTACTTTGTTTAATACCACGGTCAGTTATGCCAATCTGTTTCCGAGTTTTCCCGTACCAGAATATCCAGCACGTGCCACCGGGCAGTTTTTGGCTGAGAATCAGCAACAGCTGGGTGGTTTTGGTGATGTGATGTTTCCTTCAACGGGGCTTAACCACCAAAAAACATGGCTGTTTTCATCGTAAGTGGGTTTATCGCTTGGATTCTTTCCTTTTATTATTTATGTTGTAACTCCACGAGTTATCCTGAGCATAGCAAGAGATGATGTGGGAAGTTACATTTGTGTTATAATGGTTTAAAAAAAATCACTTTGAAGCAATGTAACATCAAATTCAGAACGATTTCACCGAACTTCAGCTCATTTGCCCAATGCACACTGCCATGGGTCTTTTTACAATAAGGAATAATCATGAGTTTTACAGCATTGGGTTTAATTGAGCCTTTGATTCGCGCTGTCAGCGAATTGGGTTATACAGAACCTACCCCCATCCAATTGAAAACCATACCGGTTATTTTACGAGGTGGTGATTTGTTAGCTTCCGCGCAGACAGGAACAGGAAAAACAGCAAGTTTTGTATTACCTCTTTTGCAGCAGATAAGCAAAAAGCCGCGTGCTAAATCTAATCGTGTTAAGGTATTAATTCTTACGCCAACTCGCGAGTTAGCCGCGCAAATACATGAAAATGTTATTCAATATAGCCGTTATTTATCACTTCGCTCCACCGTTGTTTATGGTGGGGTAAAAATTAATCCGCAAATGATGCGATTACGTTCAGGGGTGGAACTGCTGGTTGCAACCCCGGGAAGACTGTTGGATTTATATCAGCAACACGCCATCCAATTTGATGAGGTTGATGCCTTGATTCTGGATGAAGCGGATCGGATGCTGGATATGGGATTTATTCATGATATTAAAAGAATCATCAAATTATTACCTCTAAAGAGGCAAAACTTAATGTTTTCTGCCACGTTTTCTGAAGACATTCGTACTCTAGCGAAAGGGATCCTAAAGCAACCAGCGGAAATTGATGTGGCTCCCAGGAATGCGTCGGCCGCCGCCATCCAGCAAACCATTCATCCAGTAGATAAACATCGAAAATCAGCTCTTCTTGCTCATTTAATCCATAAGAATCAATGGGGGCAAACGCTGGTATTTTCTCGAACGAAGCACGGTGCGAATAAACTGGTGAAACAACTGGCTGAATCGCATATTCATTCCGCAGCAATCCATGGAAACAAATCTCAAGCGCAGCGAACCAAGGCGCTGGCGGATTTTAAATCTGGTAAAGTACAGATTCTGGTAGCGACCGATATTGCAGCACGTGGCATTGATATTGAAAAACTTCCTTGTGTGGTGAACTTTGATTTACCTCAGGTTGCTGAAGATTATGTGCATCGGATCGGGAGAACAGGGCGTGCTGGGGCATTGGGTCTTGCTGTATCATTGGTCAGTGCTGATGAAGTGACCCAATTACACTCCATTGAAAAGTTAATTAAACAAACGCTTGAGCGCATTGAAATTGATGATTTTGAACCCACGCATCATTTGCCAGCTTCAAAGGTGGCTACCTCTAAAAGAGGCAATCACCCGCTTAAGAAAGACTCTAGATTTAATCCTATGCAAAAGATAAGAAAAAATTTAGCCGATCGGCAGAATAAGTCAGTGGTCTTAGTTAAGAATCGGTTTAGGAACATAACTTTTCAACCGCTGAGCAAATTCGTGCAACACATCAAGTCCTGATTCTTCTGCCTGCTTGCACCATTGTTGCAAGGCTTCAATCAATTCAGTTTGTGATGAAGCAGTCTTGAGCCAGATATGTTGTAGAGACTGGCGAAACGTATACACGAGGCGTAACGGTTCAAAACGATTTAATAAGGCTTGCAAATGAAAGTTGGCATGTGGCGATAATAAATTTTCTTGTCGCCGCAGCAGGTGCCTGGCATGGTGAAATAAGCGTTGATCTGCTTTATTGTCCGTACTGTTGCATTTTTCATGATGAAGAATTGGACATATCACGCGTTCGTAATAATCGGACATGATTGGAAATCGGTTCGCAATCACGGCTTTTACAGTATCCAAGTCAATATGCCTTTTTCCTTTGTCCCTAACTAATTTTGGGGGTAACTTTTTAACTTTGGCAAGCCCTAAAAAAGATAAGCAGCGAATATAGAACCAACCTAAATCAAACTCCCACCATTTGATTGAGAATTTGGCAGAAGAAGCAAACGTGTGATGATTATTATGCAACTCTTCACCACCAATCAAAAATCCCCAAGGGAAGACGTTGGTTGATGCATCAGGACATTCAAAGTTACGATAACCCCAGAAATGTCCTATTCCATTGATAACGCCTGCTGAAAGAGGAATCCACATCATTTGTATTGCCCACATGGTAACGCCGGGAATTCCAAATAGCAGTAAATCAATTAAGAACATGAGTAAGATGCCTTTGGAATTGTAGCGGGAATATAATGTGCGCTCAATCCAATCGTTAGGAGTCCCATGCGAATACTTGGCAATCATGTCTTTGTCATAACGCGCTTTACGATATAATTCGGGGACTTGCCAAAACACTTTTTTCAGGCCGAGTACAATAGGGCTGTGAGGATCGCCTTCAACATCGGTGGTTGCATGATGTTTTCGATGAATGGCAACCCATTCTGCCGTGACCATGCCTGTAGTTAGCCAAAGCCAAAAGCGAAAAAAATGACTGATGGTTGGATGTAACGTTAATGCTCGATGCGTTTGGCAACGGTGCAAATAGAGGGTGACTGATGCGGTAGTGATTTGTGTCAATATAAGACCGGCTACCAAGTAACCCCAAATGGATAGGTTTAAAATTCCAAACATCATGGATACTCCAATAAATAATAGCGGTTTGCATAGTAACATGATTTGTCCATTATTTTCCCTCTAATGCTGGATAATCCGTATAACCTTTGGCAGAGCCTCCATATAACGTTGCGCGATCAAGCTCATTGAGCAGCGCATCTTCTTTAAGACGTCTGACCAAATCCGGATTAGCAATGAAGGGGCGGCCAAAGGCGATTAGGTCTGCATAGCCTGAGGAAACGGCGTCAATGGCCATTTTGCGAGTATAATTATTATTAACCATCCAGGGGCCATGAAATTCTTTGCGTAATGCTTGAAAGTCAAAGCCATGAAACTCACGCGAACTCTGGGTTGCGCCCTCAATGACATGAATATAAGCCAAATTGAAACGATTGAGCGCTCGCACCAACGGAAAATAAACCTCAGTAGGGGATGAATCCGTAATGCCATTTGCGGGCGTGACTGGCGATAAACGAATGCCTGTGCGATGTCCGCCTATTTCAGCCGTGATGCTTTCGACCACTTCCAGGGCAAAACGTAAACGATTGGTGATGGAGCCGCCGTATTGATCGGTCCGATGATTGGAACCATCTGATAAAAATTGTTGAATAAGATAGCCATTTGCAGCGTGGATTTCAACGCCATCAAATCCCGCTTGTAATGCGTTTTTTGCCGCCTTGCGGTAATCTTCCACAATGCATGGAATTTCCGATAATTCCAACGCGCGCGGCTTTCCAATGTCCGTGAAGACACCGGTTTCAATAAAAGTTTTTTGACCCGCAGGCATAAGCGCAGAAGGAGCGACTGGTAGAGCATTTCCCGGTTGCAAGGATGGGTGGGAAATACGTCCCACATGCCATAATTGTGCGTACATAACACCGCCTTGTGCATGCACAGCGTCGGTGACTAATTTCCATCCGGCAATTTGTTCTGGGGAGTACATGCCTGGTGTCCAGGCATAACCTTTTGCAGTCGGTGAAATTTGAGTGGCTTCAGAAATAATTAATCCAGCAGAAGCCCGTTGACGATAATACTGAGCGTTCAATGCGTGCGGTGCATCGGTGCCAGGAATAGCGCGATTGCGGGTCAGGGGTGCCATAACAATACGATTTTGCAGGGTTATGTCTCGCAAATTAAAAGGAGTAAATAAAATATCAGCGTGGTTATGATTCATTTGAAATATCCTTATCTAAAAGACATGAATGCATGTGTATGTTGAGCAATAATGCTTGATATTATGGTTATTTTTCTGGAGATATACCATACTGAATAATAGGATTCTAATGGTTTATTGTATGTTAAACGAGCACTTTGCAAAGAAAGCATGGTAATTTACAGGGTTTGAAACGAAGGGACTTACGTCCTGAAGAAAATGCATGAAAGGCAAAATAAGAAAAACAGTTACTGGCTTAAGGAGTAAAATCATGCGACGGATTCATTGGGGGGTATTCATAGGCTTATTTTTCTCATCAGTTGTATTGGCTGCCAATAACCAAACTATTCAGCCCAGTCTTAATTTAAATCAAATAAAGATGATAAAAGGGGGAGAAGCGCTTGGTGACGATTTGTATTTTGACATAAGCATCTTAAAAGCAAATCAGCCAACTCAATATCTTCGAGTACCCAAATATCCGCTATATTGGCCATCTACTGAGCTTGCTTCTCTTAAATCGGTTCCTTTGTGGTCTGAATCGCTTAAGAACGGGCAAAAAATTATTCTGATTATTTCGCTCATAGATCAGGACGCAAAACCTATGAATCCTGATGATGTTATTGGCGTGATTCGAGTGGAACTGCACAATGAACACGGTCATTTGCAGGCGCGCTGGAGCATGCCCAATCAAAAAGAAGGCCCAATAGTTAGTAGCACTGGCAGTGTGCAAAAATTTGAATTATCGAATAATGCCTATGGTCATTATGAAGTATTGTTGTCTTTAGATAAATAATACAATGCTTCTATGGGGCTGAAATGAAGTCATGTCTGTTATTAGTGTTTATGTTTTTTTATTTCCCGAAGTTACTGCTGCTAAAATAATCCATGAGATAAGCTTTAAAAGCAGCATCAAACCTCTATCTATAAGCACTAAATTACAGATGATGAATTCACCTTGCTCTTTCCTATACAATGATTTAAGAGAAGTCAAATTAAGTTATTGGGGTTTTGATGAAAAAACGCATCAAGGTACCTTGATTGTTAATAAAGAATTGGCGCTTGAAATAGTTGCTATTTTTCGGGCGCTCTATGTTCATAAGTTTCCTATCCAGAGAATGGAACTCATGGAGGATTACCATGGAGATGACTTGGCTGCCATGGCAGCAAATAATACGTCTGCTTTTAATTGCCGAGAGGTGACAGGTCAGCCAAGTGTATTGTCTCAACACAGCTATGGGCGTGCCATTGATATTAATCCTTTAATTAATCCCTACGTTAAAGGCGAACAAATATTGCCGGTTGCTGGTAAACCATTTGTGACGAGAAATAAAGCTTATCGGGGAAAAATTACGAAAGATAGTTTTATATATAAGGAATTTATTAAATATGGTTGGGATTGGGGTGGAGATTGGTTCGATGTTCAAGATTACCAGCATTTTGAAAAACGAGCTCATCATCAAAAAAGAAATCGATATGGCTATCCAAAATAAGAAGAATAGCTGGTTGACTGTTAACCATCACCACATGGTAAAAATCGTTAATAAACATAAAAATTATTTTTGTATAACCTACATGGAATTGGAATGAATCGTCTCCTTAATACAAGAATCGTATATTTCATCCTTTTTTTATCGTTTTTATGCCAAAGCGCTATGGCTAGACCTTTGGTATTGATTTCTTATTATTCTACGAGTTCGATGGATGTGATGGCTCAAGCAATTGCTCAGGGAGTACAAGCGGTGTCTGGCGTTGATGTTAAAGTTCTGCCTATTGAAAAAACAACGTTTAGTGATGTCAAGAATGCAGCGGGAGTAATCCTTGGTAGTCCTGTTTATAATGCAAATGCCGCGCCCCAAGTTCAGCAATTTATTAATACTTGGCCACTTCATGATCCTTCTTACAAAGATAAAGTAGGGGCGGTTTTTGTAATAGCGGGTGAAATTTCTGCTGGCGAAGAAGCAACTCAGATGGATCTTTTAAGAGCCATGATGATTTTTAATTTATTATTGTGGGGGCGCAAGCCAGCATCAGCCTTTTGGGGCATCCGCTATTGTGGATAATGCGCTAATACGAAGTGACGATCCTCCGCAGGCAGTGAACTCTGAATTTATAAAACAAGGTGAAGCATTGGGGCAACGAGTCGCTGAAATTGTTCTGCGCCTTCATCTGACAAAATTCAGCAGGAAAACCACGGCAATAAAAGTGATATGAATTGTATTTTAAAGGTTAATCAAGTTCTATATTGTATCCCAATTGCCAGACTATAATTTTTATTACCTAAACCAGCTGTATTGTTTAGATAAGTATACGTTCCATCGCGGTTATCCACTATTTCCGTATCCGCTTTCCCATTTGTAAAACGATTGTAGGTTGCTTCAGCAAAAATTTTTGTATGATGAGTAATATAATAGCCCGCCATAATTCCTGCGGAATAGAAATTTGAATTATCTCCATGTTCCTTAAAGGTGAGATTGCGAAGATAGTGTTGATCAACATCAGTTGCCCAAACCCAAGGACTAAATTTTAAAACGGCGTTAAATTCGAGGTTATTGATGGAATAATTTCCTGCCAAACCAAGATAGACTGTATTAAATTTCTGTTGATATCCCAAACCAGGCTCATTGTAAGGAAAGCATCCAATGAAGGTTCCATTACTGTATTGAAAGCAGCCTCCTTTTGCCAAAAAGCTAAAAGAGGTTCGCTTATAGCCTGTTGTCATGCCAAGTTTTAAATGGTTGTTTTGTAGAACCCATCCTCTGAGGTTGAAGTCTATATCGTTGGCGTAACGAAGATCGGTATTTTCATGATGGGACCAGTCTGTCCAGTTGATCTGATTGGGATTGAGCCAATCATAATCATCCATGCTTGCTTGCCCTGTTGTCAATGTAATCCAGCCACTGGCGTTTGCGGTAAGCCAAGTTAGGACATCGTAATTGATTTCTCCTTTAATAATTGCCGCCCGCTTTATTTTCCAATTTAACTGGCTGACTTTCCAATGGGTATCTTCATCATAAACGTACTCATTGGCTTCACCTCCCAAATAGCCTAATGCTGTATTAATAGATAATTTATCTGCATGATAATTTACCTGTTTATCAGGAGCGAGTTGAGCAGCAAAATGATGGATGGGATATAATAAACATGCCAATGTACTGGTCAATATTGTTATTTTTATTTTCATGCAAATCTTAATCCATTGTATGAGCAAGAAGTCTTGCCTGCTTGCAGCAATCTTATAGGGCGCAATTTTATATTATAAAGACGCTATCGAGTATACTGTCTGATAGTGGACAGGCAGAAGGTTACAAAGAGCATGATAACCCATAGCCTATAATCCTAGCCAACGGATAAATTGATTTGTGGTTTTTAGATGAATTGAAGCATTTGTTTGAAAATGAATGGTGTAATTCGGTTGATTTTTCTGAGTGCTGCTGGTGACGACTTCCTTTATTTTTCCAAGCGGTATGATTTGCATTTCTGTTGCATAGTAACCTCGTACTTTCTTAATAACCGGTATGACGAAACACAGTTCATTTGAACCATCTTTTGTTGCTGAATTTAAAAGTTCGGGATTATCCGCAACAATGTTTTTAAATTCTTTATTGTTTAAGGCAACGTATTCCGTATGATTGATTTGACGACGAAGCATACGTTTTAAAGGAACTTTTGTATTGAATATTCGTTGATAACTGTCGGCTGCCATAACGACGATTGGTTCGTTTTCTTCACGTTTATTATTGTTATTTTTTTCTGCAAAAAGAATTTCATCTCTATTTTCCAACGGTTCCGTGGCATTGGTTTCCAGTTGTGCCACTTGTGGGAGATGAGAATAATTATCGCAATGTAAGTATTTTGATTTTAAAAACCAGTTCTCATTTGGATAATAAGCCACAAATAATGAATTATCTTTTATTGTATTGATGATTTGTTTTGTTAATTCTGATGGGACCGCCGGACATCCCCAGCTTCGGCCTGCACGACCATATTTTTTTACAAATTTCTCGTCAACATACCAGCCGCCATGCATGACAACAGCGCGATTGGATGCGTTATCATTGAATCCTTTTTCCAGCCCGTCCAAGCGCATCGAAAGTCCATGGCGGCCATAATAAGCTTTATCTGTTTTATACACACCAATGCTACTGGCTTTGCTATTGTATTGGTTAGAAAAATAATTTGACGATAATATGCCTGATTTTATGCCGTGCGATACATAAGTATGAAAGAGTAATTTTTTTCCTTTTAAATCAAAAATCCATAAGCGTTTTTCACTGGAAGGTCTCGAATAATCAATGACGGTCAAAACAGGAGTGTGCTCGACGTCGTATTGATTAGCACATTTTAAGGTTGTTAATATTTTATCTACCATGGCTTGATTCATGGTTGGCGCTTCATGATGAAGCATGGTTTTGATTCCATGAAGAAAGTAGGTAAGCTTTTGAGAGTCGCTTGGCGTGATTCCTAACAAGGATGCAGAATCATCAATCGTTGGTCGTTTGCAATAAGGATTGTCAAGGGGCATACCATATGATGGCAAAGAACAGCAGGCAATGGTTAATGCAAATATCCATAATTTTTTTTCTTTTTCATTGTCTTTCCTTATTGAAGCCAATTCTACCTACAAGTTGACTTATATTAATTAAGATAGATTATTTTTAAGGCAAATGAGAAATAAATTTTTATAATTATTTTCTCTTGACGCATCCGCGCTTATTTTTTATTAAAAAATGAATAAAAGATGAGCATTTGATGATTTTTGAATGACTTAATGCCTAATTTTCATAGGCACGAGGACAAAGTGTATGTTATATTTTTTAGGGTTTTAATGCATTTTATATCTTGTTTTATCTTGGAGAGCATACATGAGACTCGTTGAAGCCGCCTCGAAGAATGATTGGCCTGCGGTAGATGGTATTTTATCCCTGAGTCAAGTTATACCACAGCGAGAACTTGATGAAGCACTGCAAAAAGCATCCGAAGAAGGGTTCAGTGATATTGTAAAGAGGATGCTTGCAGACAAAAGAGCAAATCCTGCTGCTTGTTCATTCCAAGCAAGAGAATTTGCAATTTCACCAGCAGTAACGGATTCGTATGCCTTACAAATGGCCTGTTATAAGGGGCATGACAAAGTGGTGGCGTTATTGTTAGATGATGGCCGCTCGGATGCGTCTGTGGATAATTTTCGATGCATTCGATTGGCTGCGCAAATGAATCATGCGGCTGTTGTTAGAATACTCGATGCCTATTTATCTGCTCGTCAAATCCCCTATAAGCCAAAGATTGGTACTGCACTAACGGAGAAAATAGAAGGTGTCATTGATCATTCCGTGGAGGTAATGCCTAGATATGAAACTACATTTGCTGTATGTTAAATAAAACTAAAAGGCGAGGCGCTCTGTTCTGCTCAGTTAAAAAACTACGCCTGGCTTGTTTAAAACAAGCCAGAAACGAAGATTGCATGTTTATAGGCGTTATCTTATCAAAAGACTTTCTTCAGAATCGGAAAAACTTTCTCCCTCAGAAAAATCTTCTCCATCATCATCTTCTTTTAATGCGGCCAATGCCACACGAAATGCAGTAGATTGTTGTGTTCTAAGTAAGGCTGCTTCATCAGCCTGCGTAGAAAGTGGTGGGTGCATGACACGCTGTACTTGCTGTTTTGCTTCATCCGCTCGTTGTGAAATAGCTTCTCTTAAACTTAATGCATCACCTTCATGTAACTTTTTAGGGGTTGCTGCTTGCGTCATCATGGAAAGAGCCTCTGAAAAAGCTCGATAAGGTTTCATGGGTTCGTTTTTCCTTGTGGTATCATGAGCGTTAATAGCGCGTTCATTTAAATAATGATGAACACCTGCAGCGGTTTCGGCAATGCTATGATAATCGCCTCGTACAAACGTGGGTATGAATAAAGCACCAGCCAATTGTTTGAAGTTCTCATCATCCATCAACCAGGTATCTGGAGATGTTCCGGTACGACATAAACCATCTATGGCTGCCATGGCTAAAGGACAAGTGCCTGAGGTATGGCCGCGAATTGCAATGCCACTTTCTAATGCAGCACCTACCCAAGAACGCGTTTCTTCATCCACGTTCTTTCTAAAGGTTCTTGAATCAAGGTTTTTCTTTGGGTATTTGTCCTCATTGTCTACTTCGCTTGCTGTTGAAACAGCTTGTTGCTCACCATATACCAGCTGTTCAGGAGAATACAACGTTGGATTTCCTTGAAGCGCTCTTGCAACATCGTCATTTCCACGTTCAGTGTATACCTCTCCTATAGAACGCACTAATCGTCCTTGCATCATTGATTGTATAACATCAGACATTGTTTGTTGTTCAGATGTTTCTGGATAAAATGGCGGTTCAACCCAATCAGCATAGATGGCGCGATATCCCATTGCCGTAGCGATGGTTTCAATGTTCGTTAAGAGTTTTTGTGGGGCAATGGCGTTTGGATCGGCTCTTAAAAAGTCTTTAAATTTTTGCGCAGCGCTTTTCCCTGCTTCGGGTTGGAATCCTCCTCTTGCCATTTCTGATGAGCCACCAAGCAGCCATTCGATGGATGCATCTGGTAAATGCAGAAATTGCTCTTTCATTTTACTGTGGATGATAGCAAGTTGATGGGATACTTCTGGTGCTGGATGTCGGCCAACAGCACGAGCAATTTCTTTAACATTCCTATCAATTTCCTTTTTTAAGGCCAGTATTCCACTGGGTTCTGTGCTGGGGGTTAGGGTTTCCTTAAACCTTTCTCTAACTTCTGTGGATGTTTTTGGTTTTCCGGCGGTAGAAACGATTCTTTGAGCTTCGCTGAACTTTGTCATAATATATTACCATTATGTAAATCTGTAGAATAAGTATCTCACATGCTTAGGGCAAGAGTAAATAATCTGCATGATGCAAGAAAAATAACCAACGGTAATAGAGAGAAAGTAATGTCATGTCGTGTGGTTTACGACCATCCACGTACGGTATGACTTATTGTAAAGATGTTCTGAATATATATTTTTAGGATTGGCAGGTCAGGATTTTTATTGTCCCACCTGCCACATAATAACTTTATTACCTTCTAGGTGAGGTTGGTGTCGATGAGCTAAGCAATTCCTCAAGAGGTTCAGATGGATAGCGCATTTTTAGAGCGCGATGATGCACGTGATGAACTGGGGCACCTTGCTCTGTTTTACTCGTCACACAAGGAATGTCTTCTCGCACTTCATACTCCACGAGCCTTCCCAAGTACCTCTTTTTCATTTCCAAAAGAGCTTCCTTTTCCTGTTCACTTAATTTAGCCAATGAGCTACGCTCGTATAAAGGGACACTGTCTAAAAGATCAGGCTCGTGGACTTGCACGTTAGGTCCAACAAAACGTGCACCCTTAGGCAAGTGATTCACTTCAACAGGCTTGGCTCTGCGAGCAAATGCTTCTTGTTGCGCTCGAAGATAATCTGTACTATGTGCTGCCGCTGAGAAAAAGCGTTGGGCTGCTCTTTGGACTACTGGAGTGGCGTTTTTCAATACGGGAATAGATTCTTTTACCGCGCTTGCTGCAAAAAAAGAGACTCGAGGTATCATAAATTATCCATAAAAGAAGACGTGCTTACCATGCTAATAATTGGAGTAAAAATAGTCAAGTTATTTTAGCCTGATGTTTAAAACATAAACAGATCTGTGTTTTTTGGATGGGGAAAAGCATGATTTACCCATGCGTTAATCATGAAGCGTATTGTTATAATAGATAGGAATGTCAAAAAGTTAGTATTTGTGGATAGACTTCGAAATCAAACCATTCTGTCAATAAAGTGAAAGAGCGTTCTTGAGGCCATAATGATTTATCCTGAATGAATTGCTCCAACTCAAATTCCAGTATGGCAATCGCTTCTTTTTGTATAAATAAAGTGCATTCATTCATCGAGTTAACCGATGAAGGCAATAAATAAACGGTCGAATCTCTTTCAAAAAGAGAAAAATCAATATGCTCAATTTTACCCGGCAATTCATTTTTTAATATAAATACCTTTTTAACCACTCTTTTACGGGTGATTTCGGTTTAACAATTAGAACGTATTGTTGTTTAACATCCATGATAAGTATCCACTAAACGTTTAAAATTAATGACAGTCTACAACCGTATTATGTATTTCCAAATCAAAATATTGCGTTAATACATCAAGATCATAACGAGGAGGCCAAAGGGTTTCATCAGTGGTCCAGCGAGAAAATTCTCGTTTTAAAATGGCCTCTAAATGTTCTGCAAACAACATGGAAAGGTCTTCTGAGCTTTTTGCAGGAGCCATAAGAACCGTATGGTTAGTAGCAATATCTTGAATGTTAACGTCGTTTTTTTCTTTAAGATGGGAGAGAACATCCGTTACCCAAGCATAAAAAAGTGCTCTTGGTCTTAAAATAATGACAATTACGTCATCCTTTTTTTTCATTTTCCCGATCCTTTTAAAATAAAAATATGGCTTGCCTTCTACTTGGGCACGCAATAACCACTATTAGATTTATAAATCTTTCTGTGTTCTTTGTCCAATAAGGTTAATTTTGTGTTCAAATAATTATCTTAATAATTAATTAATAATTATAGTGTAATATTTTTATATACAAAGTAAAAAACAGAGAGGTTGCATCATGTTTCGTGCTCCTAGAGTTGTTGAAACCGTGCACAAAGTAAAACAATTTGCCGGTCATAAAATATCGGAAGCCTTGCATCTGGATATTCATCGAGGGTTTGTTACCATGCCTGTTGTCTCTCCAATCGTTCCGAGAGTAGAGATTGCTGTTCCTCCAGTGGCAACATCAAAAGCTGTCCATCGGATTCTTGTCGGCGGCATGTCAGTACAAGCAAGTGTTTTAGCCCAAGCTCAAAAAAAGCCTGAGATTGTGGGTAAAACCACGGTTGTCAGTTCTCTAACCTGGTTACAGAAACTTCATCCTGATTGGTATGAAAAACCATGGGGACAGCCTAAGCGTTATCTTCCTGACGTAAGCCGAGGCATTGCAGATGTTCTCTTTCCTCATTATCCTGATGATAAATTGATGACGTTTGGCATGATGAAAGCCATTGAAGAAGAACAACGAAAACAACTAAAGGGGTTAGGGATTCCTTTAATTGAAGATATCGTTCATCGTATTGTAGGTGGTGTGGATGGCGTTGCAATTCATTGTAGTGATGAGGTCATCAAAATAGCGACTGGTACTGATTATCAAGTCGTACATACCGGCCGCGTTCCTATTGGACCAGAAGGCATTCCGGTTCAGCATTTTGGTGATGCTTACTCAGTTTCTAAAAAAGACTCTCAAATACCGCGAGTGGTCATAGGCAGCGGTTTAAATCTTGATTGGGCTTGTCGCGATATGCATCATCTTTCCCCTATTATCCATCTTATTCCTCCTGGCGATAGAGCTCGTCCTGAACTTGCGGATAAGCTTCATGCAGCTATTCAGCTCGAAGACGCGCAATTAGAGTTTCTTGATGAGGAGGATGTGCGCATTCTTGCCAAGGATGTATTTCGTGGTCGAACAATCGACATGCGGGTCATGACTTCACAACTATTTTCAGCCATGGGCTTTAAGTTGGATCGTACGCTGGTAGTGACTGATGACCCTAGTCGGGTCCAGTATGTAGATACTGCGCCCAGTCCTGATGCCATTAAGGTATTTATTTCAAGTACTGGAGTGGAAACCGTAAAAGCAATGGATTTGCGGGGCACGGTAGTACCAAATGGTAATATGATGCTCAATTTTTTAAAAATTCAACATGAGCTTGGTCATTTTGCACTGGATGAAAAAAATGCCATGCTTTTAACCACTGCTTGGGAAGATGCTATTGCGAAAAAAGCAGCGGCTGCTGGTGTGCAGATTCAACCTGAATTTTTCAGGAATATTGAGGATCGAGTAAAACACAGTTTCGAAAAATTTATTCCTTCTGAAGTTCAGATTTGGCGGGTAATAAGAAATGCCTACGAGAAAGGTGTATCATTTTTTGACGACGACGGTGTTGTCAGAAGCCGGCCGATGGCGGTAGATAGCAAAGGAAAACCAATGGAATGGGAAGACTTTAAAAAGTTAATTACGAGTCCAACCGAAGATGTGATGAGGGCAGCCCACATCATGGAAGATGCGCCCGACGAAAGTGCTAAATTCACTCATTCATGAACGACATTGGAAAGATATATTTAAAAGATTTTAATAACCTAATCACAGACTTACCCACAGAATTTGTGGGTAAGTTTTTACTTCACAGCCAAGCTCCATTAAACGAATTCATAGCGTTATTAGAAGCATCAATATTGTCTCTTTACCGGTTATTGTTTCCCAATAGTTAATAATTGATCTGTATAATATTTTTACAATTAACTATACTTAAACTAAGGGAACAGGAAAGAGAGCATTGTGATGATTTCAATTTTTTTAGCAACAGTCATTGGATGGTATTTGGTGATTACAAGTTTGCTGTTGATTTTCAAGCATGAGCTTGTAAGGCCAGTGATGAGTGAAATTATGACTCATCGTGCTTTATTGTTTATTCTGGCAATTATTACCTTGATATTAGGATTACTTTTAGTAACCAGTCATAATATTTGGGTGATGGGGTGGCCCGTTATTATAACCCTGTTTGCATGGCTTATTTTGCTTAGCGGCATCGTTAGATTATTTTTTCCAGATGTAGCGGCAAAAATGGGGCAGTCTTTTTTGGAGCGTCCTGCCAGAATGATTGTCGCCGGAGTCGTTTTTTTGGTGATAGGAATATTTTTGTTGTTTAAGGTTTATTTTGGATAATTGGTATTCAATACGAAACTTTTAACATAAAAAATTTTTTCAAAAAGGCGTGATTTTAAACGATGAAGTTTCATGACAGGATTTAATAAAATAGTCACTGTTGCAGGTACTGAAAATATCATAAAATAACGTTTTGAACGTTTTATGACGGAAGGATAATGAAACAGGTGTCAAAACCTTATAAAAAACTTTACCGCTCGCGGCGAGAGCGTATGTTGGCTGGCGTATGTGGTGGTCTTGCTCAATATTTTGAGATAGATCCCACCTGGATGCGATTAATTTTCATCCTGTTTTTTTCCTTGGAGGGTCCGCGTTGCTGGCTTATGTTATTTTATGGATTTTGGTGCCCTTGGAACCTGAAACTTGGCATTAATTAAATAAAAATGCTTATCAAAACAATACCTGTTCATTCGTTGTTACACACAACAGTTCTTCCAGGTTGTGGATGATTTTGTCTGCTGCTTGCAGTTCTTCCTGCCTCTCATAGGACGTTAAGAGGGCCATAACGTACATTCCTGCTTTTTTAGCCGCATCAACACCGTGTGGTGAATCTTCAATGACGAGGCATTGATGCGTTGGAACATTTAGACGTTTTGCTGTTAATAAGTAACCTTCGGGAGAGGGTTTTCCATATTGCACATCTTCCGAAGTAACAATAGTGTCAAAGTAAGAATAAAGATGACCATAATTAATTTTTCAAGCACCGGAAATATTTCTCGTTTGGTAGATCCTGTGCAAATGGCTATCTTTTTATTTGCTCGGGCTATGGATCTGATGCATTGATCCACATTTGGGGTAATGGGCAATCTATCACAGTTATTTATAATATGAATGTAATGTTTAATTTTTTGTCTACCAGGGCACTGATTTCATTAGAAGAGTAGAAGAGCTTCTTATTCATCAATATTTGGGGAAACATTTCTTTATCACTTAACCCAAGGTATTCATTAGAATATTCTTGGTATTCCAAATGAATGCCTATTTCTTGTAAGGTCAAACGACTGGCTTCATAATGCATGGGTTCGCTGTCTAAAATCACACCGTCAAAATCAAAAATGACTGCCGCAAACATAAGCTCTCCTCATATTAATAGGGTAAGTGTCTTAATTGCTCATTATTGGAATCTTTAAAATGGCTCCGCTGCATAGTTTCACGTATTTTTTTGCTATATAGGCTCAATTTAACTTGTGGTGATGGACTTACTGGCTCATGGTCGGGGAGAGCATTGGACATTATTTTACCTAGACGTTCAAGACGGCCAATCTCAATGGCGTGCCTATTTAGTAATTGCTTATAACGCCGGTTACTGAGCGCGAGCTCCTTTTTTATCTGAGAGAGCTCACGTTCTGCTTCACAAATTCTGTCTGCAATCTGATGAAAACTGGCGGTACTGTCGGCCAGAAACGCTTCTAGACGATTTAAAAATTCACGGCGTTGAGATTCGTCTTCAATCACTGTGTTTGATAGGGCTTGTACTGTGCCTTGCAGAGTCAGGTTGATTTTTCGAAGTTTTTCAATTTCTAATGAGGAGGCAGTTTGCAATAAAGTTAATTCATTGATTTTTCTTGTAATTCATCGGTAGTGCGTTGATATTCCTCTTGGAGCTTAGATAATTTTTGCTCAGTTGCTTCGAGCGTTTTTTGCGTTCTGGACAGCTGCTGAACTTCTTCGCCAAGATGCGTGACTTCTTTATTCAGACGTTGAATATTTACCGTAAGTTTCTTATTTTCTTCCTTGAAATGAGCAATTTCTTGCATCAATTGAAGACGAATTTTATTTAACGCTGCAATCATGGTATCAAAAAGGTTAGCCAGGGCTAGTATTCCGCTTTTTAAGTTATCTTTTACTCGCGTGTGTTCATTATAATGGTTATCCAATAGTAAACTGGCTCCTAGATAAGTAAGACCACCAATACCGCCGATGACGGCAAGAATCATTAAGTGTACTGATAAGCCAACGCTCATGAGTGTTCCAAATATTACAAGACCTATGACAATTTTTTGCCAGAGTGGTCTTTTCCCCCAGAAATTAGCTGCTTTTGTTATCAGACTTGAATTCTCTTCTAAGGAAGTGAGGAGGGTGCCAAGGGAATTCTTTACGTCTGAAATTTGCTGCTGGGCCGTACGAAGTTGGTTTAGACTTTCTTGACTTGTCTTAGGGGTAATAAAGGTGGTTTTTCTTAAAGAGGGTAATTTTAATGATCTAGATAGAGTGGTTGGTTTTCCATAACTCATTTGACTATTCCTTTAGCAGCGAACTTCACTGGATTTTTTTAGACCAATGAATGATGCGCGCCATTTTATCGTAAACCGTTTAGTTTGGCTATTTTGGTTTTTGTTTGCTGTAAAACATGGACTATGTGTCAAAGAGTATATTGCTCTTTTTACATCAGTTAGAATGAATTATTTAGGATGTTTTAGTTGAAAAGAATCGTTTAAAAATCATTAAAGAGGATGGTATGACCGTTATTAAACCTGGCTATAAGGAACTATTAGCGAAATTTATTGCATTTAATACGGTTTCAAGTCAAAGCAATTTACCCTTTATTGACTGTTTGGCTACTTATTTACAGCAACATCAGTTTGAAACTAATTATTATTACAATGAGGATAAAAGCAAAGCTAATCTGATTGCTGTCATTGGACCAAAAGACGAACGTGGCATTTTGTTATCTGGCCACACGGATGTTGTTCCAGTGGCAGAACAACATTGGTATGCTTCTCCTTTTCAATTGATTGAAAAAGACAACCGTTTGATTGGTCGTGGCACGGCAGATATGAAAGGGTTTCTTGCTGTGGTTTGTGATGTTGTGGGAACCATGGATTTAAATCGTCTAAAGAAACCTTTATATTTGGTATTTACTTACGATGAAGAAATTGGTTGCTTTGGTGCAAAAGCCTTGCAAAAGAAACTGGCAGAGTTGGCAACTTCAATAGAGTTTGCCTTGATTGGTGAACCGACCAATTATACGCTTGTGAATGCCCATAAAAGCTTGCAGGCAACCAGAACAGAATTTGTTGGCCAACCGGCTCATTCAAGCTGCCCTCATTTGGGCCATAGCGCCATTATGGCAGCGGCTGATTTTTTACAAAAATTGCCCTCCGTGATGCCTATGGAGGAAGATAAACGATTTAATCCGTCAAGAACTACTTTTAATGCGGGAAGTATTCATGGTGGCAATGCGCTTAATATTATTGCAGAACACTGCCAAATTGATTGGGAGTGTCGACCTCTTCCTCAGATCAATATCCAACAAATCAATAAGTCGGTGGAGTCCATGAGCCAAATAATTCGTACCTGTTCGCAAGTGGAGATTAAAAATCATGTTATCTCGTTTGTACCGGGCTTGACTGCGTCTGGAAATCAGACTGCCATTCAAATTTTGCAGCAGTTTTTACCAGAAGGCATCAAGGTTACCACCGTACCTTTTGTAACAGAGGCAGGACTTTTTCAGCAGGCTTCCATTCCAACGGTCGTATTTGGTCCGGGGGAGATAGAACAGGCGCATCAACCAAATGAGTCCATTTGCATTGATGCCCTGGAGCGTTATCGCCAGTTTTTAGTTGATTTAATAGCTTATTATTGTCATTAATAACTTATTTAAATGATCGAGAAATCACAGAGGCAGTCATCCTTGAAACGCACGTTTGCTTACCTTCTTCATTGAAAATATCAATATGCCATACTTGGGTTGTGCGCCCTAGATGAATGGGGCGAGTAATGGCCGTAACAATGCCTTCTTTAACTGGTCTGATATGGTTGGCATTAATTTCCAGCCCGACGCAATAACATTTATTTAAGTCAATCACAGCATTTGCTGCGGTACTGGCAACGGTTTCTGCCAAAACAACGTTTGCACCACCATGAATAATACCTATAGGCTGTTTTGTTCGTTCATTGGCTGGCATGGTTGCAGTAAGAGACTCTTCTCCAACTTCTATAAAGCGAATATTAAGAAAATCAGCCAGAGTATGTTCTCCTCGTCGATTAAGATCATCTGGGGTGATTGGTCTGAACCATATTGCCATAACGTTTATCTCCATGGAGTGATGTATGGATTTATTTTAGTCCGCTTCAGGTCGTCTGAACACCGTATTTTGAAGTGAGAAGTGTAATGGGTGGTGTCGATGCATTACTCGACACCATGAATTCTTTTTATGGATGGCTTTTTTGCGCCTAGAAAGTCCGGCAGTTGCAGCTGCTTTAATTTAGCATGTAATTTAGTAAATAGAATAGGGAACACTCCGTTTCCTGTAACATTAGCGGTTGTTCCAAATGGATCGCATATTAAGTATACCGCAGTGATTAATCCTATCATGTCGCTTGAAAAACCAAGATGGGCTTCCAATAATGGTGTGACCACAATAATCACTCCACCAGGCACAGCAGCTACGGCATATTTTGCAAGTGCTGTATATAAAGCAAAAATAAAAAACGTCGATAGAGAAGGAATAGGTAGACCAAAAGTAGAAATAGTAGCCAGGCTTAAAATAGGGACGCCAATAGCACTGCCAATGGTATGGATATTAATAATGGCAGGAACAAGCATTTTAGCTTGTTGTGGGTTATTTAAGTTCTTTTCAGTGGATACCAGTAATACCGGCATTGAGGCTGCGCTTGATATGGTGCTTAGGCCAGTTAAACTCGCAGGCAATACATTTTTGAGATAAAAAAGCATTTGTTTAATGGAAAAATTACTGGCTACAAGATACCAGAAACTTAAGTATAGCCATTGAGTAATGATGACAAGAATGAGGATAGGGCCATATATTTTTAAAGAGGTCTGTAATACTTGTTCATATTCTAATTTGAAGACAAAGCCCAGAATAAATAGAGGTAAGACTGGAATAAATACTTTTCTTAGAAAACCATTCGATAACCTGTTTAAGCGGTCTGCAATCATTTTTGCTTTTTCATTTGGCCAGATAGAAAAGAAAATTCCCGTGATAAAGCCAATTAATAAGGCAATGTCATTGGATATTAGCTTGTTTAAATGAAATTGCCATGCAGGAGCCAGTGGCGATGATATTCCCACGGCGGTTTCTTTAAAGTGAAGCAAATTAAGGCCTAAACAACCGGATGAATAGCCAAGCATGAGTGCTAACAGATTGGAAAAGAAGACGCACGTCACCAATAAAAACACAAAAAAAACTGCTCCTTTCTGTAAATTAGCCAGACAAGAAAAAACAAAGCTGAAAATAATAAAAGGTAATAAAAATTCAAGAATGCTTTTCATGCTCAAACTTAGAGCATAACTAATAGATTTGATTTCAAGGGGAATATATGGACCGAAAAAAGAGGGGCAATGAGGATGGCAAGCAGACAAACTGGAAGTTTTATTTTTTTAAAAATGTATTAGACATCTTAGTAAATCCTTTATCAAGCCAAATAAAAAGTAAATTTTAAAATTAAATAATTACCATTATCCCAGAGACGGGAGCGGCATGTGATACAACTGGTATGTAAAAATTATGAGCAGTAAGGCGATTACACTATCATGAAATTTATCATTCGCCAACTGTTTAGCAGAGATAGCAAGGTAAACGCATCTAATTCTTGAATAGTTTTTGTCTACGCGCTAGGCGCAAAACAGGCATTTGTATTTTAAATAGGTGCGCCGCTTAGATGCATTTTCTTCTGGCAGCAATCAGTATTTTTTTGTAGCTAAATAATCTTTTTTCCATTGAATTTTGGCAGGTTTAGTCGACGGTTAAATGGGGTTGTACTGTACGAAGACAAAAGTTCTTTGCTACAGTAAAACCATTAAGTGCAAGAGAGCAGGAGGCAAAATGATTAATAAAGATTCATATCAAGAAGCAAGAGAGCACTTTGTAAAATGGAATGTCCAACTTAGAGAAAGTATATTATTGAAGCAATCTTGTTTGCTGCATACTTATCGATTGTATTTTCCTGATGATCCAGAGTTTATCCAACAACTCCTTGATTTTTCAGCGGCGGTGGCTAATGAATTAGAGCCAGTTGTCATGGAAAATAACTTAGATGTCAATCTTCCTGGCCTTGAACAATATAATGCAATTGGGGAGCGGCAGGATAAGGTTATACATCATCCTTCCTACGAAAGAGCAGGGGACATCATTTACGGTTCTGGTCTAATGCGCTATCTACTGGCACCTGGTCAGATGCTAAAAACCCTAAGCTTGTTTTTATTGTCTTCCCATGCGGGAGAAGCAGGACATAATTGTCCTATTGCCTGTTCTGCTGGTGTTATTCGTGTATTAAGTCATTATTCTAATCTGAAGGAAACCCACGATTATCTGGATAAATTAACGGAGCCGTCTTTTCGTGATAACTACACAGGCGCACAATTCTTAACTGAAGTGCAAGGCGGTTCTGATGTGGGCGCAAATGCAACACAAGCACATTTAGATGAACAACAGCAATGGCGAATTACTGGCGAAAAATGGTTTTGTTCCAATGCCAATGCCGATTTGATTTTAATGACCGCACGTTTTAATAGAGAGTTACCAGGAACTCAAGGATTAGGATTATTTTTGGTTCCAAGTCGTTTGCCGAAGGGCAGTCAAAATCATTACCGATTAAGACGTTTAAAACAGAAAATTGGCACCAGAACCATGGCAACAGCGGAAATTGACTTTGATGGAGCGTTTGCCTATCCCATGGGGGATGTTACCGAAGGAATTCATTTGGTCATGGAAAATGTATTGCATTTATCAAGAATCTTCAATGCATTTGCAGTGTTAGGAATGGCCAGACGCGCTTATCAAATTGCTTATTATTATGCTTGTAATCGATTGGCTTTTGCTCACCCTATTATTGATTATCCTTTAGTCAAAGAAAAGTTGGCTCATATTAAGGCAGAAAATATCGCCATGCTTGCCAGTATTTTTCAGATGGTGCAGCAGCAGGATAAACTTGATAGTCAACCACGAGAAAAGCAATTGAAAAAGCAATTATGGTTGTTAAGAACATTGGCCAATTTAAATAAATTTTTACAGCCCAACGTTGTGTGGAAAATATTCATCATTGCCTTGATGTATTAGCCGGCAACGGTACCATTGAAAGTTTTTCTTCTCTACCGCGGTTACTAAGAGATTGTATTGTTTGCGAAAATTGGGAGGGCACACATTTTACCTTGTGGATGCAAATTTTAAGAGATATGCATAAATTTAATGTGGATGAATTATTTCTTGCTTATTTATTCGAACAATTAGAACGAGTGGATGATAATAATTCGCATAAACCATTATTTAAAAGCAAGATTGATGACTTAATGGCTGATATAAAAACAATGAAATTGTTAAACTTTGAGGAACAAAGTTTGAACATATGCAACATACTGGAGCATATGGCGGTTATTAACGCAGCAATAGCATTAACGCTTGAAACTCAAGGTGGGACGCCTCCAAAATCCAAAAAGGCGTCGCTGGATTTATTCATTAAGCGATATTTACAGGACACGCAATTGTCCTGCAAAGCCTATGTCTCATTGTTGGATGCTGTTTTAGCTATCGAGTAAACTCCTATGCCATAGAAAACAGATAGGAGTTGATATAAGGAAAAGATATAAAGGGTAATTTTGCATTGACTTTCCAGGTATTGACAAGCGATTTTCATTTTGTGGGCCAATTTTCAACCGTTGTTCAGTTTTGCTTGGCATGTGCTTTTTCAATGTCGATTTTATCGTTTGAGATTTTCCTGCTCTGCCATGAGGTGTAACAGTTCATGTAATTTATTTAATTTGTGCTGATTATTTAGAAACGTTGATACATTATCTTGGTTCCCAATACATCAATCCTATCTTTCTGATGAAGATTATTTTTTCATTAAATACGTATTGTAACTCCCCACGTCATCCCGAGTGCAGCGAGGGATCTCCAGCAACTGGCAGGTATTAAATTAATGTAAAAAACACTTGAAAAATTATGCGGTTATGATCAAATAGCTGCATGAATAGCAGAGCTGGAAAAACGACTGAACAAGAATAGCAGCAACAGCTCAAAGCCCCCCTCAAGTGACGGGTTAGGCAAACTACCCCATACTACATCACTACGTGAAAATGGGAAACGCAACAGTGGTGGCCAAAAGGCCACAAGGGCGAAACGTTAAAACAGATTAAATCACCAGATATTGTCAAAAACCATGTATTGCTAACATGCCCGGATTGTTATGGTTCATTAGTTTCAACGCCGGTGATTGGAATTGTGAAGCGCCAGGTTTTTGATATTTCACCACCCAAAATTGAAGTCACGGAACATCAGGCTGAAGTAAAATATTGCGAGTGCTGTAATAGATAACAGCAGCATTTCCTGCAGGTGTTCTTGCCCCTGTCCAATACGGTGAAGTTATTCGTAGTTGGAGCGTGTATTATCAATATCAGCATTTTATTCCAGAAGACAGGCTGCAACAGTTGTTTTATGACCTGTACGGAATTCAACTGGCTACTGCAACACGGACTGGATATAACCGGATTGCCTTTGATACATTGGCATCATTTGAAGAATCGGTATTGTCTGCAGTCAAAACTGCTGCCGTAAAAAACCTGGATGAAACAGGGTTTCGTGTGGCCGGAAAAACACAATGGTTGCATGTGGCATCGACTAAAACGGCAACTTATTATCACATATCTCCAAAACGAAAATCATTACTGGATGGCCTTTCAGGTACCGTCATTCATGATCACTGGAAAAGTTATTACAATTTGGGAGGTGTGGAGCATGCCCTATGCAACCAGCATCACTTGCGTGAATTAAAAGCAATAACCGAGCATGACAAAGAACCATGGGCACAGGCTATGACCCGACTATTACGTGTTGCTCTTCGCTGTCGTCATTTTAATGCACATCATGCAATACCTGTTGCTCGCATCAAGCGGTTGACCAACATCTACAAGAAGATTATTCGAGATGGGCTGGCGTATCATGAAACGCTGCCGCCATTGCCATGCAAAGGCAAACAGGGTCGACAAACCTCGACGGACAGGTCAAAACCTCTTGTGGCGTTTATTTCATTACAAACAAGACGTTTTACGGTTTCTTCATGATCTGGCAGTTCCATTTACCAATAATGATGCTGAGCGTGATTTACGAATGATGAAATGCAAACAAAAAATATCCGGTGGTTTTCGGACCGCTCAAGGCGCTGAACAATTTGCTCGTATCCGAGGATTTATCAGTACGATCCGTAAACAAGGATTAAGCATTATCAGTTCTATCCAATCTATATTTTCTGGTACTATCCCTGTGTTATCAGGAATCTGAGATAACAATACAGTCCAACAGAGCAAGGAAGTATATGCGTACGGAATCTTGCGTTTACCTTCTGACCAATAAACACAATAATGTTTTGTATACCGGTGTTACCCATGATTTGATACGCCGTGTTTATGAACACAAAAATAAACTGGTGGCTGGATTTACCCAAAAATACAATGTGGATCGACTGGTTTATTTTGAAGTTTGTTCAGGCATCGTCATGGCTATTGAGCGAGAAAAACAAATCAAAGGGTGGTCTCGAAAAAAGAAGCATGATTTGATTAATGCATTGAATCCTGAATGGAACGATTTGTATCCATCGCTACTTTAAAAATTGTGCCACTGCAGGCAGATCCCTCGCTGCACTCGGGATGACGTGGGGAGTTACTACGTATTAGCTCTATATCTGTTACATTTAAATTTTTTCTGGGCGGTGGATGATTTGTCATCCTATTGCTCCCCTTTAAGCGTACCATAGTGCATGTTGATTTAAATATATACAATTGGTATAATATTTTCCAATCGATTTGTTTTTATCAAACAAAAGGGCTATTCAATATGTTGCTAAACATTCAATACATCAAAAGTCCAATTTTATCAGCCTTCTATACTATTTATCACGTGCCTAACAAAAATATAGGTCATGGCGATATTGTGTGGGCTAGAAAACAAATAGGATTTTTTAATAAAGATTATTCCAATCTGGCTCATAGGGTAATGAATACCAAGATGACTCGGACGGGGCAGTGTGGAGAATTTGCTGATTTGATAGCATATAATTTAAAACATATAGCGGGTCTACCTCAGGGTACTGTGATTAGTAAATGTTTTGTAGATTTTATGAATGGTTCAAATCATGCTTTTGTTAAAATAGAGTTGCCTATCAATTACTTATGGGAACATATTAATTCAAGAGTCTTATTTGTTGATGGCTGGATATCAAAAATTGATAATGATATATATCCAATGGATGAGCTGAATTTCATTGACTTTGAGAATGATATCGTTAGTTCGTCTATTTATGAGGAAGAAAGTATGATGCTTTTCTTAGCGAGCTTAAATGGCGGAAACCCACCTGTATTACAATATGAGTTTACTGAAGAAGTATATAATGATGGTGACGAACTATGTCAGGCAATGGAACAATTTTCAATGAATGGTTTTAATCCCGCTTAAAAAATGTTGTCCACAGCACAAGGCATAATAAGAACAGCAGCTAAAAGTGAGGGTCAGTATTTTAGTAAATGATGCGCATATTATAACCAATGCGTCTTATTATCGAGCCAAATTTGTAAGACTCTTATCTTGATTACTATCAAACCCCCTAACAAATGCTTTCATGCTGCCAGCCAAGGAAGCGAGCGACACGCTTGCTATTTCATGACTAATAAGAGACTTCTTCGTTTATTCAGGGCAAAATCATGATTTGCTTATAATATAAACAAAATGGTGTAATCTAACCTCTGCGCTTATTAATAAAATTTGACGAAATATTTGAATCAGTTTAAGTTTAAATGGTGCTATCTGTTTAATTGTTTTAAAGGAATGTTAACAATCACGGAGGGCAACACGATGCTGACAAAAGAGGATATACAAAGAATCATAACGGAGTGTCGTATCGCAGGAAGGCATGGTCTTGAAAATGGAATTCAGGCGACTATTGATGATCTTATAATTGACTTTTTAACGCCTCCTAATAATTTTCTTGGAGTTGGTAGCAATCCAGCTATTTTTGTTAACGAAAATACATATAAATTATTAGGGCGATATCATAGAACCTGGGAAAAAATAAAACCATTGCTGTTCAAGAAAATCTGTTAGAAAAGTCTTCGATGCAGATTATTGGCATCCTGACTCATGAAGTTGGCCATGCTTTTAATGTGGCTGCAAAAATAAGTAATTCAGAAGAAAATGCGTGTATTTTTGAAATCGAAATTCTTTCTTTATGGTATAGAACAAGGAATCCAGCGCTTTTTGATTGCTCCAAAGAGGATTTGTTATCTTATTTTAAAGAAAGGCTTCCGAATTATCAAAGTACAACACATGAAGATGGATATCTTGCAAGGTTGATTAAAAATATTCAGGATAATACGATTTTAGAGGAGCCTGAATGTAGGCCAAGGCCAACAAAAATTCGCAAAAGGCAGTGGGCTTCCCCATGTGAATTGTCATTGCCAAGCTATGTAGAAATGGATGCTTTTATTTTATTTAAAAGAAAATGCACGGCCACGCTCTTACTGCATTGCATCACGGAAGGTGAATCTGGGAAAATAGGAAGTAAATGTGTTGTGTTATGAGAGCACGGTCAGCATTTTCGAGATTAGCGGGTTATTGCAGAAGATTTCAAATAAGGGAATTCTTCTTGCAATAACTGCAAAACCGGTTCCAGCTGCGCCTTACTTTCAATAATTAGAAGTACCGTGTCATCGCCTGCAATGGTGCCAAGAATTCCTGTTTTTTTAGAAGATTGTGAATGCAGCGCTACGTATTTTTGATCAATAAAATAACCTAGGCTGTTAGCATTACCTGGGTGCGTGTGTAACACAATCAAGCCAAATTCAGAGACTTGAATGTTTAAAACAATCGGTAAATTGGGAAGATTAAAATCAACAATTTTATAAACGTTGGCAACTTTGGCAATTTTTAGTTTTTTCAACCGGCGTGAGAGGGTGGCTTGAGGGATGTCATAACCTCGTTCTTTCAATTTATCCTGTAATTCACTTTGTTCATGAATTTCCTGGTTTTGCACAATCGCTAATATGTGCCCATCCAAAATCCTGTCGTGTGTCATCTATATCCTTAAAATGGATTCAAAAATTTTTATTGAAATTATATCTAGGTGCGATTGACATCACAAGCAAATGATAATATATTCAAAAAAATGCTTATTAATGGATTTATATTCAAAATGAGTGAGTTTTTAATCAGCATTCTAATCATAATTACATTAATCATTGTAGGATATAAAGATGATATTCAACGAAATCCTTATTATCTTCATTCTGTGGGCCGGTATCCTGATTTTGAAATAAAAGTGAATACTGATGGGCCAGATTAGATCGGATGTACAGGTTGTTGTGATGCGTGTTTTTGCCTAGATACTTAGCCTGTTGGGAGCACTTTCTTTGAAGAAAGCAGGCGCGATGCTCCTATTTGAAGTAGTGTGGCGCCTGATCCTATTCCATCTAATGATGACTTAATCAGCACAGTAATGAATGCGCTCAGATAAATAAATTATTTTGCCAAGAATTGCAGTCAAGATAAATAAATCTTAAAAATTTCATAAGTTGTATGAAAAGTTTCCCTATTTTGAGGTTATATTAGAGTGACCATGCATGCTAAATTTTAATGATAATTTATGCGAATACTTATCACTGGGGCAAATGGCTTTATTGGGGGATATTTGGTTGCCCATCTTTTAAAAGGCGGCCATCAAGTTGTATGTTGTGTTCGCGCTGTTTGTCAAACGCAATTACGATTTCCATTAGCCACGGTGATATCTTGTGATTTCAATCGTGATACTCATATCTCGGATTGGTTACCTCGCCTTGCGAATATTGATGTTGTAATCAATTGTGCGGGTGTTTTGACTGCTTCCCGACAGCAAAATATTCATCATATTCATTATCAAACACCTGTTGCATTATTTAAAGCTTGTGAACAATTGCAGATAAAACGCGTGCTTCAGATATCGGCTCTGGGAGTGGTTGATGGGCCTGAGATTGATTACGTTATTACCAAACGCAAAGCCGATGAGGCGTTGTTGAATATGAGCGTATCGGCTTGTGTTTTAAGACCATCTTTAGTATATGCAAGTGGTGCTTACGGCGGCACTTCTTTATTACGTGCCTTGGCTGCTCTTCCCTATGCAATTCCTTTGATAGGTTCTGGGCAATTTCGCTTTCAACCCATTGCCATGTTTGATTTGGTTCGAGTAATTGAGCATTTTTTAGAGCAAGATTACCATGGTGTTATTGATGTGGTCGGGCCCAAAACCGCAACGGTTAAATCAATTCTGCTTTCGTTTCGTCAATGGCTGGGGTTGCCTTTTGCAAAAACCTACGCAATTCCTCATTGGCTCATTAAGCTGTTCGTCATGTTTGGTAATGTCTTTTCTTCAGGCCCGCTGAATTCAGTTTCTTATCAAATGATATTGAAAGAAAACATGAGTGATTATAAGGCATTACGCGCATTGCTTAATTTTGATTTAACTCCATTTCCGGAAGGCCTTAATTTTTACCCAAGCCAGACTCAAGATAGATGGTATGCTAGATTATATTTCTTACAACCCGCTCTGACGATCAGTTTGTTTTTACTTTGGTTTTTTTCCGGGATAATTCCTTTGCTAACTAATCAGCAAGCAGCAGAACAACTGTTGCATCATCTTGGGTTCCCTTCCGCGATGGTTTCTGTTGTAAGAGTTATCAGTTGTTTTTGGGATGTTTTTCTTGCCATAGGCATGGTAATGACTCGTCAAAAATGGTTTTTTGGTATACTGCAGCTGTTAACCATTGGTGCTTATACTATGGTGGCGACTGTGGGAGCCTTTGGTTTATGGCTCGATCCTCTGGGGCCTTTATTAAAAAATATTCCGATTTTAGTTGCCGTACTAATTTGGATGGGAATGACTGATGAGCGTTAAGAGAAAGAAATCATGCTTTATTTCATTTTAAAATATGTTCATATTATTAGTTCCACGTTAATTTTCGGCACAGGATTAGGCAGCGCTTTTTATATGTGGCGAGCTAATCAAAGCAAGAATTTACAGGCCATGCAGTTTGCGGCAAGGAATGTGGTCATTGCGGATTGGGTATTTACTACGCCTGCTATCATCATTCAACCCATTACGGGTCTTTGGTTAATGCATATTCTTCATTATCCGTTCACCAGTAAGTGGATCATGTGGTCATTAGGGCTTTATGTTTTTGCTGGAGTTTGTTGGTTGCCAGTGGTCTGGCTGCAAATTAAAATGCATCAATTATTAATCATGCCTGAAGTGGCTGAGTCGATTGGGTTATCCAAACGTTATGTGACTTATGAGCGTCTTTGGTTTTATCTAGGTTGGCCAGCATTTATTGCGGTATTGATTATTTTTTATTTGATGATTTTTAAACCAATATAAGCGTATCGTAACTCCCCACGTCATCCCGAGTGCAGCGAGGGATCTGCCTGCAGTGGCACAATTTTTAAAGTAGCGATGGATACAAATCGTTCCATTCAGGATTCAATGCATTAATCAAATCATGCTTCTTTTTTCAAGACCACCCTTTGATTTGTTTTTCTCGCTCAATAGCCATGACGATGCCTGAACAAACTTCAAAATAAACCAGTCGATCCACATTGTATTTTTGGGTAAATCCAGCCACCAGTTTATTTTTGTGTTCATAAACACGGCGTATCAAATCATTGGTAACACCGGTATACAAAACATTATTGTGTTTATTGGTCAGAAGGTAAACGCAAGACTCCGTATGCATATACTATTCCTTGCTCTGTTGGACTGTATTGTTATCTCAGATTCCTGATAACACAGGGATAGTACCAGAAAATATAGATTGGATGGAACTGATAATGCTTAATCCTTGTTTATGGATCGTACTGATAAATCCTCGGATACGAGCAAATTGTTCAGCGCCTTGAGCGGTCCGAAAACCACCGGATATTTTTTGTTTGCATTTCATCATTCGTAAATCACGCTCAGCATCATTATTGGTAAATGGAACTGCCAGATCATGAAGAAACCGTAAAACGTCTTGTTTGTAATGAAATAAACGCCACAAGAGGTTGTGACCTGTCCGTCAAGGTTGTCGACCCTGTTGGCCTTTGCATGGCAATGGCGGCAGCGTTTCATGATACGCCAGCCCATCTCGAATAATCTTCTTGTAGATGTTGGTCAACCGCTTGATGCGAGCAACAGGTATTGCATGATGTGCATTAAAATGACGACAGCGAAGAGCAACACGTAATAGTCGGGTCATAGCCTGTGCCCATGGTTCTTTGTCATGCTCGGTTATTGCTTTTAATTCACGCAAGTGATGCTGGTTGCATAGGGCATGCTCCACACCTCCCAAATTGTAATAACTTTTCCAGTGATCATGAATGACGGTACCTGAAAGGCCATCCAGTAATGATTTTCGTTTTGGAGATATGTGATAATAAGTTGCCGTTTTAGTCGATGCCACATGCAACCATTGTGTTTTTCCGGCCACACGAAACCCTGTTTCATCCAGGTTTTTTACGGCAGCAGTTTTGACTGCAGACAATACCGATTCTTCAAATGATGCCAATGTATCAAAGGCAATCCGGTTATATCCAGTCCGTGTTGCAGTAGCCAGTTGAATTCCGTACAGGTCATAAAACAACTGTTGCAGCCTGTCTTCTGGAATAAAATGCTGATATTGATAATACACGCTCCAACTACGAATAACTTCACCGTATTGGACAGGGGCAAGAACACCTGCAGGAAATGCTGCTGTTATCGTTTTATTACAGCACTCGCAATATTTTACTTCAGCCTGATGTTCCGTGACTTCAATTTTGGGTAGTGGAATATCAAAAACCTGGCGCTTCACAATTCCAATCACCGGCGTTGAAACTAATGAACCATAACAATCCGGGCATGTTAGCAATACATGGTTTTTGACAATATCTGGTGATTTAATCTGTTTTAACGTTTCGCCCTTGTGGCCTTTTGGGCCACCACTGTTACGTTTCCCATTTTCACGTAGTGATGTCGTATGGGGTAGTTTGCCTAACCCGTCACTTGACGGGGGGCTTTGAGCTGTTGCTGCTATTCTTGTTCAGTCGTTTTTCCAGCTCTGCTATTCATGCAGCTATTTGATCATAACCGCATAATTTTTCAAGTGTTTTTTACATTAATTTAATACCTGCCAGTTGCTGGAGATCCCTCGCTGCACTCGGGATGACGTGGGGAGTTACAGCGTATCTTCAAAACATTTGCGCCTACTTTAAAATAAAAGAATCAGGTTAGGCATGAATGCCTTTATTGGCTAATAATTCAGTGATCATATCGCCTATCAATCGAAACTCCTGTTGGCGGACAGAAGATTTTCTCCAGGCAATCCCAATTTCTCTATAGGCTTGTTCTGCTGTTGGAGTGAGTGCTACCAAATTGGTTTTTAATAAAATACCACTTTGGATTGCCAACTGCGATAAAAACGTGACACCTAATTTATGGTTGACCATTTCAGTTAAGGTGTGCAGGCTGGTGGCAAAGAAGGGATTGATTTTTTTCTTATCTCTTAACTGACATGCCATCAATGCGTGGTTCGTCATGCAATGTTCGCGCTCCAACAAAAAAACGCTTTCATCTGGCCACTGGTGCATGTCTTTTGTAAACCCTTTTGTTAACCAGTCGTGATGTAATACCAGTTTAAACGGATCACGAGCAAGTACTCTAGTATGAAATTGGTTTGTTTCATAAGGTAAAGCAAGGATAACCAAATCCAAATAGCCTTTAGTCAAGGCATCCAGGGCATTTTCTGTGGTGTCCTCTCTTAATAGCATCTGGATTTCAGGATATCGTTTTTTGGTTAAAGTCATTAAATCACTTAAGATAAATGGCGCAATGGTGGGAATGCATCCTAAGCGCATAATGCCTTTCATCGGTTGGCCATGATAACGGGCATGTTCAACCAAAGTTGCATAATCTTGTATTATCTTTCGACCTGTTCGTACAATTTCATGTCCTAACGGTGTGAAAATAAACGTTTTATGATCACGCTCCAATAATTGCGCTTGCAGTTGTTCTTCTAAATTAGTGATTGCAGCACTTAAAGTAGATTGGCTGATAAAACAAGATTCAGCAGCTTGTCCAAAGTGTTGATGATCATAAAGAGCAATTAGATATTGCAAATGACGGATGCTTGGAAGTTTTATCATCGATTTTTCTATTAAAATTACCTATTTTATTCATTTTAAATAATCAAGAACCAATCGTAAACTTATCATGATGAAATAACAATTTAGGAGAAGATTATGCTTACTGTTGGCCAAAAATTACCGGAATTTAGCCTTATCGTTGTCAAGCCCGGGTTTAATCATCATGAAGAAAATGGGGTGAGTGCTTTTGAAAAATTTAATGAAAACAGTTTTCCAGGACAATGGAAAGTTATTTTTTCTATCCTAAGGATTTTACCTTTGTGTGTCCGACTGAAATCGTTGAATTTGCCAAGTTACAAGGTGAGTTTGCTGACAGAGATGCTGTAATTCTAGGGGGCAGTACGGATAATGAATTTGTAAAATTGGCCTGGCGACGAGAGCATAAGGATTTAGCTGGATTAAATCAGTATAGTTTTGCAGACACTCAAGGACAACTTACTGATGCGTTAGGCATACGTGATTTAACCGAAGGAGTTGCTTTACGGGCAACGTTTATTATTGACCCTAATAATATCATTCAGCATGTCAGTGTTAACGCCTTGAATGTTGGTCGTAATCCACAAGAAATATTGCGAATTCTTGATGCATTGCAAACCAACGAATTATGCCCATGTAATCGACCATTAGGTGGTGAGACACTTTAATTTAAAAATAAATGCAAGGAGATATCATGGCGATTGAACCATTGAAAAATTCTCTTCCGGATTTTGCAAAAGATATTCGGTTGAATGTGAGCGCCTTATTTAATAATTACGCTCAATCCGGATTGACGGCAGAGCAATTTTATGGAGTGGCATTGGCCGTTGCTTTCAGTTTGAATAACCAGCTTATGGTTGCCGCTATTAAGGAAGAAGGTGGCAGCCATTGTCATCAAGCATTGGAAGAAGCCGCAAAAATTGCGGCAACGTTGATGGCAATGAATAATGTGTATTATCGCTTTATCCATCTTGTCAGTGATAAGGAGTTTGCCAGCATGCCGGCGCAATTACGGATGAATGGGTTGCAGTCACATGGCATGGCAAAAGCTGATTTTGAACTGCTTGCTTTAGCCGTTTCAGCGATTAATGGTTGTGGTTTATGTATGGATTCGCATGTAAAACAACTAATGTCTCATGGTTTAACCAAATCAGCGATTCAAACATCTATTCGTATGGCTGCCGTATTAAAAGCAATGGATCAAGCTTTGGCGATTGAAAAAATCAAATAAATCTTGCAATGTTTTCTTTTTATCTACCCCCCCTTATTTTTAAGGGGGTTAATGCAACTATCCCCCTTAGGAAGGGGTTGGCATGTCATCTGCTGCGTCGACAATGTCTGCAATTTTCAGGGTAGAATCCATGGATTTTAATACAGAGCTTAGGCGGTCGGGATTACTCAGATTGGCAACAATTTTAAGGGCCTCCCGTTTTGAAAGAATCACTTTATTGACTTCTTCTCCATTTAATAAGACCATTAAATGATAATCGGAATGATTACTTCTTTTAATAGTAAAAAATAAATTTCCTTTCACATGATAGCTTTTTTCCTCTTCCTTTTGTGGCCGGAAAAAAAATAAATTCGCTGTTCTAAATGATGATAAAGCATGACGTTTTAAAGAATCATCTGATGTGTGCATTTCTTTGGTAGCGTTTGGTGCACCACAATTTATTTTTTCATACTCATAGCCATATTCTGTACAATGTGGGTGGAAATCATAAAATTCCCCAAAGACCAGAATGACTTCATGGCAAGATTCTTTTTGCGCAATGACCTCTTGAAGACAAGCAATGGCTTCTTCTTCCCTGGGTTTAATGATGGTAAGACTGTCACCACTGGTTGCTGTTTTATTGATTTCTTCTAATTTTTCAGGACGAATGGCGCGGTGGATTTGGGTTAATTCACCTAGATAATGAAGGGTTCTGACGGAACCAATTTGATATAAAAATTCTCGCTGCATTTTATTGAGTTCAGTCGCTTGGCGCGGCAGTGCCTCAGGAAAAATGGTTTGAACCACTCGATTCATGGGACCTGTATAATGTTCAGACGTGTATTCCAAGCCTTCCAGCAATACAGGACTATCAAGGTGATATCGTAAATATTTGGCAATTTCAAGTTGATTTTGTAAAAACTTTTGAACATAGTTATCAGTTGGACCGTACTCGAACGGTAATTTATGAAGTTGGCCAAGATGTATTACCTTCATGCGGAAGCTCGAAATCCTTTCATTTTTACATTATAGACTACAAATTGTACAATAAGCGCGCTGTTTATGCCCGATCGGAAAGTTTCTTCGTGTTCATTTGGAAAAAAGCCTATAGGAATAGGAAGACAACGCATTGAGGCAAGTGGGGTTTTAAAATACATCTCAGCTGAATTCAGAAAAATCGCAGGCAGCAAACGATTGAATTTTATAAAAATGATCTTCCTAAACAGGCTGGAATGGTGGGCATAATCATGATTATAATAGCAATAGGACAGTATTTATTTAGCATAGGAAGTGCTTATCATGACCGTACAAAAACATAAGTTTAGTGTGTTGACAACAAAACTCTTGCATTTAATGTTGAACGCATGGCTGATTGCTCTTAAAGCTATTGCAACGTTTGCCTCAGACAGTCGGATTTCTTCAACATATCAGGAAGTAAAAGACTCTCAATCGCAAAAATAATGAGCAGTGTTTTTAATTAATTGCATGTCTTTCTGTAAATCACTTAAGGTTTGGATTTCCTTAATTGATTTTCCTTTCGGCGAAACACAATTGTTTTGTGTGGATTTCAAGCGGCAGGTACTCGCGGAGATCGCCTGTTAAGAGGAGAAGATAAAATAAAAATGTTTGGTCAGATGGTTCCAATTCGTGCAGAGATAGTACGTTTGCAAAATACATCAGCACATGCAGATTATGAAGAGATATTGGCATGGTTAGGTGGTGTAAAGCAAGTGCCAAAGAAATTATTTATCACCTATGGAGAAAATGACGCATCCGCAGCACTTAAGGAAAAAATTGAAAAACGATATGGCTGGCATTGTTATGTTCCAAGTTATCTTGATGACGAACTCTTAGATTAGAAAAAGTCAACCAAGAATGGAGATAAGACGATTGCTATGAACATTACATTTATTGGCCTTGGAAAAATGGGAACGGCGGTATTTATGACATTATCCGTCAGCAAGCGGGCCCTTACATAATGGCCACGCTGGCTGAAGAAGCACACGTGGCCCGAAATGGATAACATGCTTCAATGGGGCATTAGATAAAGTCAGTGACATTCTACGAATGGCCTGCGTTTATACTTTTTTCACAAATTGGGATTTTAATTTCATGGGGCCAATGCCGTCAATTTTGCAATCAATATCATGATCGCCGCCGACCAGTTTAATATTTCTGACTTTGGTTCCCACTTTAATGATAGATGAGGAACCTTTTACTTTTAAATCTTTGATGATTTGGACCGTATCACCATCCTGAAGTACCGTACCATGGGCATCTTTAATCACATCCTCCGCCGTCTGAGATTCTGTAATGGTGTCTTTAGTCCATTCATGGGCGCATTCGGGGCAAATAAAAAGGTCGTTATCTTCATAAGTATAGACAGAACCACACTGGGGACATGCCGGCATCGAATTCATGGGTTTTTCTCCTTTAAACGGGGGGATTAACTAAGTGACAAATATGTTGCAAGACGGATTGACCCAAAACCGATAAAGCATATCCACCTTCCAGCACAGAAATAAGATGCCCTGGGCAATGTTTATCAGCGAGCTGTTTTATTTTTTCGTTATCCAGACATAGTCATCGTCTTCTAACTGAAAATTGGCCATTATATCTTGGCGATGACCGTCAAATCCTGCGGAAATAAATATCATTTGAGGCTTAAAGGCATCGATCTTTCCTAGCCATTGCTTTTCTATTTGCTTGCGAAATTGTTTTCCTTCGGTACCTGCAGGTAATGGAGTATGAATGATATGATCCTGCTTGGTTAATAATTCATGATGAGGATAAAAAGGATATTGAAACGATGAACAAAGCAATATGTGTTCATTATTTTGAAAAATATTTTCTGTTCCATTGCCATGATGAACGTCAAAATCAATAATGGCTATGCGTTTTAAATCATAGCGCGCTAAAGCATAGGCTGCGCCAACAGCAATGTTATTGAAAAAACAAAACCCCATGGCTTGGGATTTTTCAGCGTGATGTCCTGGAGGCCGAACATTACAAAACGCGGCTTCACACGTTTTATTCATAACCAAATCAACGGCTAGGATGACGCTGCCCGCGGCCCGTAAGGCAGCCTGTAAAGTATGCTGATTCATCCAGGTATCTGGGTCAAGTGGTATGATTTTTTCGCCTGGATTTATATTAAAAAGGTAATCAATATATTGTTTATCGTGCACACGTAATAAATCTTCTTTTTTAGCCAATGGAGCATTGTAATAATGAATTTTTTCTTCAAGCTGAGAGTGTTTGACAGCATCGGCTATCACCTTGAGACGCTCTGGGCATTCAGGATGCGATGCTCCCATATCATGCAGAAGACAATCGCGATGAGAGATGAATGCTAACATGAAGTAATCCGATGGATGTTTTTAGCCATTGGGCGTTGTCCATAGCAAAATACTTTTATGATAATCCTTGTTGATAAGGAATACCATGTGGATTTATCGTGGTATTTACGAAAACGCTAGGCTTTGCTCTCTCTTGGGTCATAGTGCTTATTGTGGAACAAAAGCAGCTCCTGCTGCCATTATTTTTTCGGAAGGTTGGTCTGGGGCACCTGCTGTTTTTACTGGAGAGGCGAAGACCAGTAGACCAGAAGCGGCCGCTGAACGTATACTTGGCATCGTTTCACTGTGTGCAAATTCTAAGACATGGCGAGCATGCTCACTCATTTTTTCAGTCCAAAGTGAATCATTGGTACTTAATTGATCCCTTGCCGCCAGAATATTTGGTACAAGCTGCATTCGTAATTCGCCTACCGTAGGATAATAACCGGCGGAGCTTGCTGATAATTCTTCGTGTAATTTTTGTGCTATTTCCAGTTGCCGACGAAGCCGTTCTATTCTTTCTTCTATAAGCTCAAGCGGACGCGCGATGAGCGCACGTTGCTGCGCTTTTAATCGTAATAATTCCGGCGTGACAAAATCCGTGGCAGAAATTTTGTCTTCCATGTCAATATCGGGATATTTTCTGAACGCCTCTTCCTCGGATATCTGGATCATATCGAGGATGGTTTGGCGATAGGCTGGGTCAATTCTGCCCGTTCCTTGTATAGGAGTATAGGGGGAAACGTCGCTTCCGGCATAATGATTCAGGCGCAGGGTTACATTGGCAGGCAGCAATTCTGGATAAGTATTAAAAAATTGTTGTAAATATTCCAGCAAGTCATCACCTTCTGCACGACATCCCTTACCTTTATCATCATAAAAATCAAATACAATCGATTCATCAGAATACTGGTTTGCCATTTTATGGATTTGAGCATATAAGATGATAAGTTTGCTTGCATCAAATACCCAGGCGCTATGTTCGCCAGTATAATCTTTATCTATGGCACGGGCGTAGGACATTCCATCAGGCAGCTTGCCGCAAATATCCGCAAGTAATAGAGGATCAAAATCGACGCCAAGATAGTCGCATATATGCTTTATCTCAGGGAAGCAGGAGCCTTTAAAATCGGTCGTGCAAAATTCGTCGATTTCAAGGGATTGACGGTTTGAGCCGATGAATGCAGTGACATGACTAAAGAGTTGATTTTCAGCTTTTATTTTTTCCAAAAAAGCCCGATTATGAGCGATGATGTTTTTGTCATCAGAAGCAGCTTCGCAATAAGCTTCATTGAAAAGACAACCGTCAAAATCAAACGATAGTACACGTACAGCCATAAATATCCTTGTGGTTCGGAAAAAAATTGCCGGCCAAGAGTCTAAACGTATACTATTTTTTGAGCAAGTATTATTAAGTTTTCATCTAAAATTTTTTTAGCGAATACAAGAAAAAATCACTATCAAAATAAGCTGCTGCATTACGTGGTATTATGAAAAATGCAGCGCTTTTGAAAATTTTTTTACTTTTTTAATTGATGGAGCGTACAGCATCAAATTCTTCTTCCAGATCAAAATCATAAGGTGGATATAATCCTGAGGACGAAGCATTGTAATTGGAATAAAATAAGCGAGCGCTGGATGCATTTTCTTCATTTATTTTTTCTGATTCCGGTTCTTTGTATTGATTTTGGTTTAACATGGTGACTCCCTTTTATTTGTCTGTCTTTTTTCTCTCTGTTTCTAAGCATAGTGCAAAAAATAAAAATTGCATCAATTGATGAACATAAAAAAATTCCATTAATAAAAACAATACTGGCATGCTTGCTCTGACTGACCTATAGTTATTAAAAGCCAATGAACTTCACAAATGGAAAAAAATCAAACAATTACTCTCTGGTAAGACAGTGGCGATTGTTATTGGTATATAATATTTATCGCCTGGGGAGCATTATTGCCTTATTTGGGGTATTCTGGCTGGATGCTTATCATCGTTCAGATTGGACCGTTTATATTGGGTCACTAACGGCTTATTTTATTTTTGGATTAGTTTTCTTTATCTATGGTATCAACGGTTTCCCCATTTTGAACAACAGGTACTTTGGTCTGGAACCATTGATATTATTGTCGTAGTCTTTTTAATTAATAAGATTGGATACATTGAATCAGCGCTTGGGATTCTATTATATGCCTATATTGCTGTTTTAAGCATCCTTGCTCCTGGTCGTCTGGCTATCTATTTTGCAGCGATTGCCAGTTGTTTGTTATTAGCAATTAGCATAGCTGCCTATGTCCATGGTAATCAGAACGATTTGAGTGGTTTTTTTTCCACCGGAATTTATGGCGCAGGTTTTTTTGCTACGGCCCTGACGGCTTGGTATTTGGCAAGTCTTATTCGCAGCAGCGAACATTTGGCCCAAGATCGTGCCAAAGAACTGGCTAGTATGCATCGATTAAATGAATACATTGTCGAACGTTTGCAATATGGCGTGATTTATGTAGATTCTAATCGGCAAATTAAAGTGATTAATAAGGCTGCGCGCCAATTTTTAAATCTTGCCTTCCAACAAAATCATTCTACCTTAGAGGAAGTTTCTCTGCCTTTATATAAAAAATATCTGCAATTTTTATCTCAAAAACAGGCAAACGAACAGTCTGCTCAAGCAACGATTGATAAACCTTATTTGCAGGTGCATTTTTTTTCTGCTTCCGATGCTGAGAAAACAGCGGTTTTAATTATTATTGACGATATGATGAATATTGCCCAGCAGGCGCAACAATTAAAACTGGCATCGCTGGGACGTTTTTCTGCAAGTATTGCTCATGAATTGCGTAATCCTTTGGGGGCTATTTCTCATGCAATTCAATTGTTAGGAGAGGAGGAATATTTAAATGAGGAGGATAGTCGGTTAAAACAGCTTATCCTTAAGAATTGTGAGCGCATGAACCAGGTCATAAAAAACGTTTTACAAATGTCCAGAAGGCAGCAATCTTCACCTGAAGCTATAGATTTGACTTCATTTCTTCAGCAGTTCAAGCACGAATTTTGCCTCATTAATCAGTGCAATATTACGATTAATTTACCGCTTAATAAGGCTAGAAAAGTAGTTTTTGACAAGAGTCAACTCGAGCAAGTGTTAATTATTCTTTGCGATAATGCTATGCAACATGGACGAGATAGCACAGGCGAAGTCAATATAACGATTGCTGTTGAAGAACACGTTCGGCACATGCTGCTTACTCTATGCGATACAGGACCAGGCATCACAAAAGAAATACGTAATAATATTTTTGACCCTTTTTTTAGTACGCTAAGAAGTGGAAATGGTATGGGATTATTTATTGCCAAGGATCTTTGTGAAATAAACCAGGCACGTCTTAATTTTGTTGAAAGTAAACAGGGATGCTGTTTTAGTATTAATTTCAATTATGGCAATGAGATAAAATTATGAGCAATGAAAAAGTGCTCGTCATTGATGACGAGCCTGATATTCGTGAATTGCTATCCCTCACATTAAAACGCATGGGGTTATCCTGTGATATTGCCGCAGGATTTGAAGAGGGCATTACCTGCATAAAAAACAATGAATATTTTCTGGTATTAACGGACATGCGTCTTCCCGATGGAGATGGGTATGAGATCGTTCGTTATATACAAAAACAATCTCCTCAACTGCCAGTGGCAGTGATTACAGCTTATGGGAATGTGGAGGGTGCTGTGAACACCTTAAAAGCGGGCGCTTTTGATTATGTTTCCAAACCGGTCGATTTAACCATGCTTAAATCTCTCGTTAATACGGCATTACGAATGTATCAGCGGCCGGAAACACCGGATGAATTACTCTTAGGCAAGAGTGAGATCATGCAAACATTACGGCAAAATATTCGTAAGTTAGCACGTAGCCAGGCTCCAGTGTTTATTCAGGGTGAATCAGGCGTCGGCAAGGAATTGGTTGCTCGCCTTATTCATGCGTATGGTCCAAGAAATGAAAAGCCGTTTATTGCAATCAATTGTGGCGCAATCCCAAGTGAATTAATGGAGTCTGAGTTTTTTGGACATAAAAAAGGAAGTTTTACAGGTGCCTTTAATGATAAACAGGGATTATTTGTAGCGGCGGCTGGAGGTACTTTATTTCTTGATGAAGTGGCGGAGTTACCCTTAGCCATGCAAGTGAAACTATTACGTGCGATTCAGGAAAAAGCCGTCAAACCTGTCGGTGCATTAAATGAAATCCCTGTGGATGTCCGTATTTTAAGTGCAAGCAATAAAAATCTACAGGACGAGATTGCTGCCGGTCGATTTCGGCAAGAATTATATTATCGAATTAATGTGATTGAGTTGCATGTTCCCGCTTTACAGGAACGAGCTTCTGATATTCCTTTGCTCGCGGATAATATTTTACAAAAACTTGCCAAAGAGCAAGAACAAAAACCGCCAGTATTATCAAAAGCAGCTTTACAAGCATTGCAAGCATACTCTTTCCCAGGAAATGTACGTGAGCTTGAAAATATATTAGAACGTGCTATGACGTTGTGTAATGGGAAGACGATTGATGTCACCGATTTACAGCTTTCGCAAACACAGCAACGCATGTTGCACACGCCAACTGAAACGCTGAATCTTGAGAAAGCATTGCAAGCACATGAAAAAGAATTAATTTTGCATGCCTTAGAAAAAACAAAATGGAATCGTACGGCAGCCGCAAGATTACTGGGAGTCAGTTTTCGCACGTTGCGTTATCGATTAAAAAAGCTGGGACTTGATTAGAGTTCGTTGATTATTGCTCTATAAAAACGGTGAGATTTTTTTATTTTGATATGGGCTTACTGTTCGCTAAGAAACTTGATTTCTTCAATTTTGGCAGTAATTCTTGCGCTTAATAAATGGTCTTTTGTCGATAACTTCTCAGCCAATTTTAACTGCTTCATTGCACTGTGGCGATGGCCTTGCATTAATTCGCATTGTGCTTGAGTAAAATAGGCGTAATCTTTGCGATGAGCGGCTGCTTGTGCTTGAGCGAGTAACTGACAAAGTGGTAAATCTTCCTTAAACACGCGGCTGCCTTTAAGTAAAAGACTTGCTGCTTGTTCAGCCTTGTTGGCGTTTAGCAAACCTTGCCCGTAGCTTATGAGTGCGGCGTAATTATCGGGATAATTGGCTTGTAATTCACTGAGTCTTGTTAACGCATCGGCGTACTGATGACAGCCAAGTTCGGCTTGAGCCATCGCAATTTCAAAAAATAAATTATCATGATCACGGCTGACCAAAGAATTTAATTTTCCTTGGCTTTTTCGTATTGATTGATATTCAGGAGGGCTAGAGCATTTCCATATTGACAGGCTTTTTCTGTGTTATTTTTTTGACATTGCTGTTGATAGTAATCCAGTAATTGCTTATTGTCTCCGGCGACAGAGGTTCTGACTAACTCCTTAAATAAGCGGTAATCCATGCTATTATCGGCGTAATGCTTTTTGGCCAAAGGCAGGCTGCGGTTTTCTGCTTCAGCGATTCGGTCGTCATCTAACGGGTGGGTACGTAAAATAGCCGGAATATTGGCTGTATAATAATAACGTGAATTTTGCTGCATTTTTTTAAAAAATCCTGCCATACCTCGGGGATCAAGTCCTGATTTTATAAGCATGCCAATGCCAATTCTATCGGCTTCTTTTTCATTAGCGCGCGTAAAATTAATATTATCCTGAGCAATCCCCGTAAGAGAAGCCATCAGTGCTCCGCTGCCGAGCGTGGGATTCACAATGCCAAGAGCTGCCGCGGCTAAAATGGAGGCGAGCATAGGGATGCGCATTTGTTCTTGGTGTTGAATAAGGCGATATAGATGGTGGAGGCGTACGTGCGCTATTTCATGGGCCATGACAGCGGCAAGTTCACTTTCATTTTCAGTGGCAAGAATAAGTTGTGAATTTATCCCGATATAACCGCCTGGCCCGGCAAATGCATTGATTTCATTCGATTTAACAATAAAAAAATAAGGAATGGGCAATTGGGAGCTACGTGCCAGGGTTTTACCCAAGTGGTTGATGTATTGGTTAGCTAAAGGGTTGCGTAATACACTGTCAGATTCGTTAATTTGCTGAATGAACTCCTTTTCCAATTCTTCCAATTCTGTTGTTGAATAAGGAGAGTAGGTTGCCCAGGTTGTCTGGTAAATAAATAATAGGCTCAGAAAAAAATAAAACATCGATTCAATTTTGCCATAAATATGCGTATTTTTTTAAAAACCATTGTAAATTGCTGGGCCTTTTTCGACAAGGTCATGAGTCTACTCAAAAATTGAATAATTTGTTATCATACATGCCCATTTTAAGGGTTTTTAACTATGCATAAACAGTTTCTGCTTGCAGCTCTCGAGCAAGCGCTTCATGGACGCGGGTTTTGTGCCCCTAATCCCAGCGTGGGAGCCGTTGCAGTACAAAATGGGACCATTATAGCACAAGCACGTCATCATGGTGCAGGAACGCCACATGCTGAACAATTATTATTAAACCAGTTGCCTGCAAATCTTACCGATATTACATTGTATGTAACGTTGGAACCGTGTAATCATTGGGGGCGAACGCCACCTTGTGTGGATGCCATTATAAATTATGGCGTTAAACGGGTTGTTTATGGATATTCAGACCCTAATCCAATTGTTGCGGCGAATGAAACACCCAAACGCTTACAAGAGAAAAATATAGAGGTTATCCATTATCCTTTGCCTGAAATTGATGAATTTTATTTAAGCTATCATCGGTGGATGGTCACAGGGTTGCCGTGGGTGACTGCGAAAATTGCTCAAACCCTTGACGGTAAAATCGCGGGTAAGGAAGGTAAACGAGTTTTGCTGTCAAATTCCCTATGTTCCGAATTTACTCATCAGAAACGTTTGCAAAGTGATGTTATTCTGACTACTGCTCGCACTATTAATCAGGATGATCCTTTATTGAATGTGCGTTTGTCTGATGGGCACATCAGTAAACCGATTGCGATTATTGATGGCAAAGGCATTTTAAATCCAAAGGCTAAACTGTTTGCTGCAGCGAAACAATGTCACATTTATTACAATAAACATCATCAAATCAATAAACATTGTCCTAATAGCTCTTATTATGGCATACCAACTCAACATGATGAAATTGATTTAATGGCCGTTATCAAGCATTTGGGTGAAATAGGGTATCATGATGTCTGGGTCGAGGCCGGGGGGCGCTTGTTCAGTGCATTGCATCGATTGGGTCTTGTTCAGCGAAGTTATATTTATATTGTGCCCAGTCTATTAGGGGAAAGCGCAACCACTGGTTATCCTAATGAAGATATTTTCACACGCGCAAAAACGGTAACATGGCAACCAATGGGAGATAATATGATAGTATCGCTCGAATGGCAGCGTGAGGAGGGGATGTGTTTACCGGCTTGATTGAACAGCAGGGCGCAGTGGTTGCTAATTTAACGAATGTAACTGGCCAGCGGTTATTAATTGACGCTCCTTTTGAACACTTGCAAGAGGGTGAAAGCATTGCTGTGAATGGGGTTTGTTTGACTTTATTACCTAAGTTTAAATCTCATCTTGCTTTTGACGTTTCTCCGGAAACGCTTGCACGAACAACGCTTGGCGCCCTTCGTGTTGGAGATGCAGTTAATCTTGAGCGCGCTATGACCGCCACCGCACGTTTTGGGGGGCATTACGTCAGTGGTCATGTGGATAGAACCATTCATTTGAATGCAGTCACTAATATTGGTGAATACATCGAAATGAACGTTGGCGAATTTAAGCCGGAGGAGATGCGATTTTTATTGCCCAAAGGCAGTATTACTCTGGACGGTGTCAGTTTGACTATTAATGCCATAGAAAATCGGGGCGTGAGTGTGTTATTGGTACCACATACTCTTGCGAACACAACGTTGGCAAAACGATGTGTAGGTGACTATTTGAATGTAGAGTTTGATTATTTGACCCGCGTTGTTGCTCATCAATTAAGTTTATTAACTCAATCATCTGCGATATTGTGAGCATATATTATAGCGTTTTATATCAAACTGACGTTACTTATATGAGGTTTTAAAATATGACAAATCCTTTTGCCACTATTGGCCAGGCGATTTCCGAGCTTCAAAATGGTCGCATGGTGATTTTAGTGGATGATGAACATCGTGAAAACGAGGGCGATCTTGTAATTGCTGCCAATTATGTTTCTGATGAGGCCATTAATTTTATGTCTCGATATGGACGTGGTTTGATTTGCTTGCCCATGGCAGATGAATTGGTCGATAAGCTAAATCTGCCGATGATGGCTCAAAATAATCGCTCCCCATTTGGTACTGCATTTACGGTGTCCATCGAAGCTGCTGACGGTGTATCCACTGGCATTTCTGCCAAAGATCGCGCACGCACCATTCAAGTTGCTATTGACCCAAACAGTGGCCCGGAAGATATTATTTCACCTGGACATGTTTTCCCTTTGCGTGCGCGTGCACGAGGTGTTTTGGAGCGGGCAGGCCAAACGGAGGGCAGCGTCGATTTAATGAAATTGGCAGGTCTTACGCCGGCTGCCGTTATTTGCGAAATCATCAATGACGATGGAACCATGAGTCGGCGAGATGAGTTGGCTGTGTTTTCTCAAAAACATGACATACCCATGATCACGATTAAAGATTTAATTCAATATCGCATTCGTCATGAGCAATTGGTCAAAGCCGTTGCAACCAGTCGGGTTCCACTGCATAAACATGGCGATTTTACCATGACTGTTTTTGAAAACTGGCTTGATGATGCCGAGCATTTTGCCTTGATTAAAGCTCCTTTGTTTAGTAATCAGGTTCCTTTAGTGCGTATTCATTCGGAGTGTATTACCGGAGATGTATTTGGTTCTTGTAAATGCGATTGTGGCTCTCAATTACAGCAATCATTGGCATTGATTGCGGCTGAAGGCGGTGTTTTGATTTATCTGCGACAAGAAGGCAGAGGAATAGGCCTGGCAAATAAATTAAAAGCTTATGCATTGCAGGAAAAGGGTTTTGACACCGTAGAAGCGAATTTACAGTTGGGTTTGCCCGTTGATAATCGTAATTACGCCATTGCATTTCAAATCTTGAAGTACCTTGGCATCGATGTCTTAAGGTTACTGACCAATAATCCGGCGAAAGTAGAGTCCATTGCCAATTATGGCATTAAAGTCAGTGAACGTATTCCCCTTGATATTAAGCCAACCAGTGAAAATCGAGCTTATTTAAAAACCAAAAAAGAAAAACTTGGCCATTTTTTAATGGTTGAATAGATTTGCAATCGCTAGCAATATCGATAAAAAGGAGTAGACGTGAGGTATATTAAAGGTATCTTAAATGAGCAAGGACAATCTTTTCCTATTGCCATTGTGGTTAGTTATTTTAATCAAGACATTACTCATGAACTCATGCAGGGTGCCGTAAAACGGCTTTTGGAGCGTGGTTTCAAAAAGAGGATATTACGGTGGTTGAAGTGCCTGGAGCTGTCGAAATTCCTCTTGTGGCTCAGCAGTTAGCGAAACACAAGCAAGGGAAAGTCATTATTGCATTAGGTGCGGTTATTCGTGGGGAAACAACCCATTATGATTATGTTTGCCAACAGGTCAGTCATGGTTGTCAGCAGGTTGCTTTGCAGCAAAATATTCCAGTAATATTTGGCGTGCTCACCACTGAAAACGAAGCACAAGCTTGGGATCGCCTTGGAGGAAATCACGGGCATAAAGGTATGGATGCCGCTGATGCAGCAATAACAATGTATTCTGTGCTACAACAGTTAGTTGAGTAGAAATCAACATAAGCGCGTATCTCCTGGTGTTATTTATATTCTTTATTTGGTAAAATAAGCACCCGTTTATATGCATTTTATCGTTCCGCTTATGCAGCGGATTACGCATGACAACGGGATTTTTTTTATGACACGTTATATTTTCGTTACCGGCGGGGTGGTTTCTTCTTTGGGGAAAGGAATTGCCGCTGCCTCACTTGCTGCCATTCTGGAAGCACGCAATCTCAAAGTGACTCTCATCAAGCTTGACCCATACATTAATGTTGATCCAGGCACCATGAGCCCTTTTCAACATGGTGAAGTTTTCGTAACTCAAGACGGGGCGGAAACTGATCTTGATCTTGGGCATTATGAGCGTTTTGTTCGTACTACCATGACTAAACTGAATAATTTTACTTCTGGAAAAATATACGAAAACGTAATTAAAAAAGAGCGCCGGGGTGATTATCTTGGCGGTACGGTCCAAGTGATTCCTCATATTACCAATGAGATAAAGCGTTGCATTAAACTGGGAGCAGATGGTTTTGATGTTGCGATGGTGGAAATTGGTGGAACGGTTGGTGATATCGAGTCTTTGCCCTTTCTTGAAGCGATCCGTCAAATGCGCATTGAACTGGGAAGCCAGCGTTCATTATTTATTCATTTGACGTTAGTTCCCTATATTCCAACATCAGGTGAAACCAAAACCAAACCAACACAGCACTCTGTGAAAGAATTGCGTTCCATAGGAATTCAACCCGATATTCTGATATGTCGCTCGGAGCAGCCTTTATCCATGCATGATCGAGCAAAGATAGCCTTATTTACCAATGTGGAAAAAGATGGTGTCATTCCGTTGCAAGATGCAAAAAGTATCTATCAAATACCAATGATTTTGCATGAACAAGGATTAGATGAAATCGTTGTAAAAAATTGGGTTTGGATGTTCCAGAAGCGGATCTTTCAGAATGGCAAAAAGTTATTGATGCTCAAGCTAAACAGTCCATGACGGTTAAGATCGCCATGGTGGGTAAATACACCGAATTGAATGATGCCTATAAGTCTTTAAATGAAGCATTGCTGCATGCCGGTATCCATACGCAAACCCGTGTTGAAATTGTATATATTGATGCGGAATTAATTGAAAAGCACGGTACTTCATTGTTATCAGGTCTTGATGCCATATTAATTCCTGGAGGGTTTGGCGAGCGAGGTGTTGAAGGCAAAATACACTCGGTGCAATTTGCTCGAGAAAATAACATTCCTTTCCTTGGTATTTGTCTTGGCATGCAAGTGGCGGTGATTGAATATGCGCGCCATATTGCAGGCTTATTAAAGGCTAACTCAACTGAATTTGATAAACATACCCCTTATCCGGTCATTGCTTTGATTAGTGAATGGATGGAAGCTGATGGTCGCATTCATACCAGAAATGAAAATAGTGATTTAGGTGGTACGATGCGTCTAGGTGCTCAGTTTTGTAATTTAGTGGAAGATTCATTAGCCAGGAAAGCCTATGGAAAAGCACAAATCATTGAACGCCATAGGCATCGATATGAAGTCAATAATTTATTTGTTGACTCGCTCGTGCAGCACGGGTTGATCATTTCCGGACGTTCAGGGGATGAAAATTTGGTTGAAATGATAGAACTTGCCGATCACCCTTGGTTTCTTGCCTGTCAGTTTCATCCTGAGTTTACATCGACTCCTCGAGACAGTCATCCTTTGTTTAAATCATTTGTGCTTGCGGCACGTGATTACCATCAAAAAAAGGAGGTTTAAGCATGAAATTATGTGGTTTTGAAGTAGGCATTGATTCTCCTTTATTTTTAATTGCAGGCCCTTGTGTTATTGAAAGTGAGGCGCTTGCTTTAGAAACAGCCGGTTATCTTAAGGAAATGTGCGCGCAATTGTCATTACCCTTCATTTACAAATCATCCTTTGATAAAGCCAATCGTTCGTCCGTTAGCAGTTATCGCGGGCCTGGATTTGAAAAAGGTTTAATGATTCTTGAAAAGGTAAAAAATCAAATTGGAGTGCCGGTGTTGACGGATGTTCATGAGGATACACCATTGCTCGAAGTATCCAGTGTGGTTGATGTACTTCAGACACCAGCGTTTCTCTGTAGACAAACTAATTTTATTCAAAAAGTTTCTGCAATGAATAAACCGGTCAATATTAAAAAAGGACAATTTTTGTCTCCCTGGGAGATGAAGCATGTGGTTACCAAAGCAAAAGCCTGTGGCAACGAACATATTATGGTGTGCGAGCGCGGGGTGAGTTTTGGTTATAACAATTTGATATCTGATATGCGTTCTTTAAAAATCATGCGCGAAACAGAGTGTCCTGTAGTTTATGATGCGACGCATTCAGTGCAATTACCAGGTGGTGGTCATGGTGTTTCAGGCGGGCAGCGTGAATTTATCCCTGTCTTAGCCCGCGCAGCGGTTGCTGCCGGTGTGGCTGGCATTTTTATGGAAACCCATCCTGATCCGGATAAGGCCTTGAGTGATGGTCCGAACAGTTGGCCTTTAGCAAAAATGAAATCGCTCTTAGAAACGCTCATAACAATTGATGGTGTGTTTAAACATGCAGGTGAGATCATTTAAATGGAAGGTTAGTTGGCGGAGAGACAGGGATTCGAACCCTGGGAAGGTTGCCCTTCAACGGTTTTCAAGACCGCCGCAATCGACCGCTCTGCCATCTCTCCGGTTGCAAATACTATCGTAACAGAATGTTGTTTGCAATCATTTTTAAAAATGATTTGTAATGGTTATAATGTGCCGAAGTGATTATGGCTAAATATTCTTGGTGTCCGTCAATTGACTTATGATTTCTGAATGTCGCGTTGTGCACCATTCAGGTACTTTTCTTGTCTGATATACATGGATGCTCATCGTTCTGGTATGGTTTTAAGGTATTTTTTATGAAACAAATTAAAATGCTGGTTGTGATCTTTTTCCTGTTATCAATAACGGCTTGTGCAAAATGGGGCAGCGATGAGGATGACCAAGGGCCATTTAAAGATATGTCAGCCCAGCAATTGTATACTGAATCCAAGCAAGCATTAGCTAAAGAAGAGTACGAAAGCGCAATTAAACGTTTGGAAGCGTTGGAAACAATGTATCCATTTAATGATTATGCCGAACAAGCTGAACTGGATTTAATATACGCTTATTATAAAAAAGGGGATTACCCGTCTGCTGCTGCAACGGCTGAACGTTTTATCCATCTTTACCCACGGGCTAAACGGGTGGATTACGCTTACTACATGAAAGGGTTGGCTAACTTCCAGCAAACGCGGGGTACTTTGGCAAATATTTTCCCTATTGATGAATCCTGGCGTGATCCTGGCACACAATCTCAGGCATTTTCTGATTTTGCGACGTTGATTCAGAAGTTTCCAGATAGTCAATATAAGGCAAATGCCTTACAACGCATGATTTATCTTCGAAATCTTTTCGCTCAGCGAGAATTAAATATTGCTAATTATTATTACATTCGTCAGATGTATGTTGCCGCAGCAGAGCGAGCCAATTATTTGATTAAAACGTATCCTCAGGCTCCGAGCGCTAAACCTGCCTTATCTTTGGTTTACCATGCCAACATGGCTTTGGGATTAAAAAAGGCAGCCGATGATGCCATGCGGGTATATCAGGCAACTTATCATAGCAATCCCGAGGAAATCAAAAATTCTGCGTGATAAGAGGTGGGAGAATAGGGTCGAAGTTTTCGACCCTGCCTTAAGTCTTTTACTCATTGCTTAATACTCTAGAAGCATCTTTCTAGTGGTGAAGCGTATGGGGATGTGTGCCGTAATAATTATGGATTTTTAAGAACATCCCAAGGCATCGCAAACAACTTGTCTCCCATCTCTAAAAATCACATAAGACACACACCCTTGCAATTTATCAAGGATTACTTCCTAAACTTTCCCTAAATCTTCTCCTTTAGTACTTTTAACATAAGTTCCTACCACATCTTGAGATTTCACAACCGGGTTAGTTTATTGCAGATATGAGACGCATCTGGTCAATTAAAATTAGTCTACATTTTCAATTTTTCCAGAAAAAATTTTATTTTTCTGCAGTAATGAATCAAAAGAAAAAATAAAAATATAAAAAACATAGACGTTATGTTTTTAATGCACGTTTATTTAAAGAAAATTTATTTATTACTAAGAATAAAGATTTTTTTATTTAAGTTTTTTAAATTTTTTCATGGATGATGGATATGACAGAAACATTAAAAAGACCGTGTTTCCAGTGACAGAATTAGGTCCCTTCCGACTGTAGCTGATAATATTGTTTTAAATGAGATATTGGATCAACCAATGTCATTGGTTGGATGTCGGCAGCTAGATGTCCTTCTTTTAATAGAATGATTCGATCGGCAATTTGTGTAAGAAATTCCAAATCATGAGAAGCAATAATCATCGTCTTTTGCATGGATTTTGCAGTGTTTAATAAAGTGATAACGCTGCCAATGCTGGCCATATCCAGCCCGGAAGTTGGTTCGTCACAAAGCAGCAAATCCGGTTGCATCATTAAGCTTCTCGCTAACGCCACTCGTTGTTTTTGCCCTCCTGATAATTGCTGTGGATAAACCTGCGCTTTGTCCGCAAGTTCCAGGGTTGTCAGTAAATCCATTGCTTTTTCAATATGATGACCGTGTTTATTGTGTCGTGTTGGCGCATACACCATATTTTTAAGAACGGTCATATGTGGAAACAGTTGAAAGTCCTGAAATATAAAGCCACTTTGACCTGTAAATTGAATTGTTCCTGAATCCAGTAATTCTAAGTGTTGTATGCAGCGCAGCAGTGTTGATTTACCACTTCCAGATGGTCCAGCCAAGCCCACAATGCTGTTTTCTGCAATTGTTAAATTCAGTCGATTCAACACCATGGTCTTGCCAAATTGTTTACTGGCATCAATAATTTGCAACATATTGGCCTCTTTTTTCAATTCGTTTTCCTGCGGTTTCAATCAATAAAACCAGCCCATAATAATAGGCTCCAGCGATGGTCAGCGGTAAAAAATAAGTAAATTGTTCTGCTGCCAATGCTTGCGCATGGCGCATTAAATCCATGCCGCCAATGGTGGAAATTAAGGCTGTTTCTTTTAGTAAGGAAATCAATTCATTCACCAGCGCTGGAAAAATATTTTTCAATACTTGAGGTAAAATAATGTCTTTCCACACATAAAAGGTAGGAATGTGCAATGTTTTCGCTGCTTCAAATTGTCCTTTCGGCAAACTTTCAATTCCCGCCCGTAAAATCTCCGCCAAATAAGCAGAACTGTTTAAACCGTAGGTAATAATGCCAGCAACCAAAATGCTGGGTTTAACTCCTAAAATGGCCGGAGTGGAAAAATAAACCAGACTTAATTGTAGAATTAAAGGGGTTCCTCTCATAATGGAAATAAAACGATTAATCAATGGAACCGCCAACCCTTGATAGCGGCAGATAGCCCATAAAATACCGAGTATTAAGCCAATCGTAATACTGCCGGTTAATAATTGCAGCGTTAATCCAATTCCCTTACCAATAAACAAGAGGCTTTGATTTAATTCATCCATGAGTTATCCTCCAGCCATTTTTTCTTGAGCTTGCTAATGTCCCCACGCTTTATTAAGTTAGCTAGTGCTTGATTGATTTGCTTGGTCAACGGAGAGTTTTTTTGCAGAGCAATGCCATATCCATCGTCTGCTTTGGCAAGAACGTGATAAGATAATTCCGGGTATTTTTGACTGAATGCCCGTCCTTGAGCCCCATCCACTACGACAGCATCCACATGGCCACTCATTAAGGCTTCTATGGCTTGATTATTGCTATCAAAAGTAATGATATCAGCGCTTGCAATATGTTGATGCAGCCATATATCCATGACACTACCTAATTGCGCGGCTACTTTTTTCCAGCAAGCTGCTGTTGATTTTTAATAGGGGCTTGGTGCTTAAAAACGGCTACCATGCTTTCAAAATAATAGGGGCGACTAAAATCAAAATTTTTCTTGCGATCGTTTGTGATGGTGATGGTGGCAATCGCGGCATCGTCTTGTCCTGATGCCACTGCAGTTAATACCGTGCTAAATTGCAAATCATCGAATATGGCTTTTTTACCTAATTCTTTGGCTATCAACTGTGCCAAATCAATATCAAATCCTTTCATGTTTCCATGCTCAATATATTCAAATGGTGGATACTCAGCAGCGGTGGAAAAACGCAGTTCGTTTGATTTGTTTTTTTCTTTATAACATCCAGAAATTGTAAGTAACAATGAACACAAAAAAATAAGTATAAATCGTTGCATTTGGTTTTAAATCCAATTTTTATTCATTTTTGGAATTTAATGGTTTGTTGATTGCATGTCAAGTTAAATTGAATATAATTTCATTTTATTAAATGTATATTCAACTTATAGGAAGTTATTTTTAATGAGCGTTGAAGGTTTTAATTAAATAAGCTTGCCCCTTTAAGGGCAAGCTTAGGAAAGGCTATGGCAAGTAGAAATGGAAAAAAAGATAAACTAAATAGTAAGTTCTAACTCAGGATGTTTTACAGATGAGTGTGGTTCGATTGGTTGAGGTTGTTTGGATACCTCCAGTAAATCATTAATCAATGATCTTAATTCACCGGCAAGTAGTGTTAATGCTGCATCTTGTTGCTGATAGTCTTCTTCAAGTTGGCCAATTTCATTAAATTCATCCAGCAAATAATCCAGGCATTTGATGCGTTTTAAAGTAAAATCATGAGTTAAAGTAAACTGAATGCGCTCATTCCAGATTAACGAAATTTCAGCAGGTGCTAATCCTTGCGATAAGAGGGTTAAAATTTCTTCCGCAGGCAATTCATATCCTTTGCAATTAAAACGCTTTTTTTCGTCATCCGGTGAGAATAAAAGGCAATCTGAGGCTAATTGAAAGGCGGAAGATAAAGTCGTTGGATGATTTATCCATTCGGCAAAATGATGAGATAAATTTTCACTATATTGTAAAGGTTCGATACTGATGCCAGGAAGGGATTTACGTAAAAGAGCAGTGAGTTGTGCTGCCTGGTTATTACTTGCTGTATTGATGATTAATCGTTTGCTGACGGTATCCAATAAAGCAAACATTCGCTTTTGTAAACAGAAAGATTTGGGAAGCAATTCAAATTCCAGCTCTTCTGCGAGTTGCGCTTTTTCTGCACGCTTCATGGTTCTGCCTTGCTGAGATTCCCAGGTTTGAACCCGTTCAGCAAGCATCTTATGGATAACGCTTCTTGGCAATAGTCGTTCTTCTTTTCCAAGGCAAATGAGCATGGATCCTGCAACTTCCTGAACCAACTCATCGGCATGGGCGGGTAGCCAACCATAAATAAAGCGTGCATGAGGTGGGCATGGCTTTAGGGATTCATTGGCTAAAGCAGTTGTTAAATCAAAAGGTTTGTCAAAATCATACTGAAATATTAAGGCATTACTAAACCACATTCTTAATCCCTCATGAAAAATGTTGATGCTACCATGAATTAGCAGGGGTGGCGATTTGAATTTACGGCTTAATCAAGACACAACTTGAGGTAATCTCCTGACATGCAAAACATAAAAATGTCAGGAGAGATCATTACCAAAAGGCGTTAAAAGCAACGACCGTAGACATGAAATCTGGAGCATCTTTGCCACGACTTGAAAACCAAACTCCAGCAATGATGCCGTAGTTGGCGGAAAAATTATATTCAATGGCTGGGGCTAAACTAAGTTCCGCAATGGTTGCGTGTCCAATCGTCAGAGGTAATCCTTGGGTATTAAAGCCTGGATTACCCTGAAATTTAGAAGCTCCTCGGATAAAATAATAAGCTTCCATAACAGCCACCCAGTTTTGGGTGATACTTAGTTCACCGGCTAAATCAACACTCGATAGATTTCCTGGTTTAATTGAGCCTTTGGTATCCATGTTACCGCCGTAACTATTATGCCCTCTAATATTTACTGATGCAGCATATAAGTAAGTCAAACTGAGGCGCTGGCGGAAATAATGAGTTTGGCCAATTACGTTTAAATGTTGAAAATTAAATCCCAGTGCTGTCTGATAACTGCCAATGCCTGTTGCTGCTGTACCTTGGTTTATGGGATTAAATTCTTCATATCGTCCTGTTGGGAAAACTTGTTGTAAAGAAACACGAAGGTCAGGACGCCACCAGGATTGATTTTGTTTAAGGACTTGCAAGCCCAGGCTTGCGGCAGTATCACCAATGTGCCTTCCTGTTTGTCCTTGACTGCGATTAATGACGTAAGGCAGGCTAAATTGCAGGTCCATGAAATCGGTTAACCCATAGGAGAATAAGGGGTTGATTTGAATATTTTGAGAGGCGGGGCCTTCAATTAATTTCCAGTGGCGGTCAAACATACCAGAATTTTCAGTATAAAAACCATAGGTTTCAAGATTGACATGTCCACGGGGAATTGTTTTTCCTGACGGAGCCAGTAAAGGACCAGTAAACCAAGGATCGCCATAAGCTAAATCGCAAATCACAAAGCACGCAGCCAGGCATATCGATCCGACTATTTTTTGCATGATAACCCCTTAAATGAACACTAAAACTTTTACTCACTTGAGCATCAAACATCCGTGGTGTAGATTAACCGACTTTTATAAGGATGAAAATAGTGAAGAAACCAACCGTTTATCTCCATCCTGCCAAACAATCGGCGTTGCATCGAGGACATCCCTGGATTTTCCCCAAAGCCATTAAAAGACAGGCCGGAAACCCTGAAACGGGTCAATTGGTGGATGTATGTAGTGATGAGAGTGAGTATTTGGCAACAGGAATTTATAATGAACATTCACTTTACCGAGTCCGTATATTAACACGAGCGTTTGAAAGCATTCATCATGAATCCATTGTTGAGATTGTTTTGCAGCGTTTACGTCAGGCTGCGTCATTACGGCGAAATCTTGGGCTGCCGAACGTTTTAACCAATGCTTATCGGCTTTTCAACAGCGAGGCTGATGGTTTATCCGGTCTTACCATTGACCGTTTTAATGACGTGTGTGTTGTCTCCAGTTCAGCCTATTGGGTAGAAGCAAATAAGGAAAGCATTTGCGCAGGAATTCAAGGGATTTGTCCTAAAGACCGAATCATCTGGTTGCCCCAAATAAAAGCGCTTGCACAAGATGGTTGGGAGAGTGCTGTTCAGGAAAGCATATCAGACAGTGAACAAATCATGGAGGCGGGGATACGTTTTCAGGTTGATTTCTCTAACACCCAAAAAACAGGGCTTTTTCTCGATCAACGTGAAAACCATCAGCGTATTTCTGCTCTTGCGCAAGGTAAACGAGTTCTGGATTTGTATACTTACACCGGGGGATTTGCTTTACATGCTGCGAAAGGAGGAGCCGTTGCTGTAACAGCGGTGGATAGTTCGGAGCAAGCTATTATACTTGCTCGACGCAATGCTCAATTAAATCATATTGATAATATTGAATTTATTAAAGCAGATGCCCGTGATTATTTAGCAAAAGCAGGGGAGTATGATTTGGTTATCCTTGACCCACCTAAACTCGTGCCTTCAAGACAACATTTGCAGCGTGCAAAAAATTATTATCGCTATTTGCACAAGGAAACAATAAAAGCGATGCGATCAGGTTCTTTATTGCTGACTTGTAACTGTTCTTCGGCTTTAAGCACCAGTGAATTTACCGAGCTGGTTAGTCAGCAGGCGATGGCAGTTGGCAAAACAATCAGAACGCTTGGGGTTTATGGGCCTGCAAGCTGTCATCCGACTTTAACGGCTTTTCCGGAAGGACAGTATTTAACAGCGGCATTGTTTGCTATCTTTTAGAGAATGAAAGACAAATGCGATGCATCTTTGAAAAAGATGCCTTAAGGAGGAGAATATGTTGTTGAAAAAAGAGGAATCTTGTTTGTTGTTAGTGGATGTGCAAGAAAAATTAACTCCTTACGTTATAAAACCGGATGCTTTGGTTGCTCGTTGTCAATGGCTAATGCGATTGGCTCATGAGCTTCATGTTCCTCTCTTAATTAGTGAACAATACCCCCGGGGGTTAGGTCATACAGTTACAGCATTAAAAGAATTGGCATCTGCTGGAAAGTGTATTGATAAAGTTTATTTTTCCAGTTATAGAGAAGAAGCATTTGTTCATTGTTGGCAGGAAATCAATAAAAAACAAGTGGTTATCGCCGGTATCGAAACCCACGTTTGCGTATTGCAAACGGCTATGGAAATGAAGGAGGCTGGCATAGACGTTTTTGTGGTGGCTGATGCCGTAAGCAGTCGATATGACATTGATCATAAATATGGGCTTAAGCGCATGAAGGCAAATGGCATTCATTTAGTTACGGCGGAAATGGTATTTTTTGAATGGGTAAGGCACGCAGGTACAGCACAATTTAAAGCATTAAGTCAAACCTTTTTACGCTAACGCAGCAGGGAGACGTTACATGAATCTTGATGATCAAATCGCAGTCGTCACCGGTGGGGCTTCCGGGATGGGGAGAGCGTGTGCTCAACTGTTAAGGCAGCGTGGTGTCCGCGTGGCCATTTGGGATCAACAGACCAAAGACATGGATGACGATATTATTTTTTGTGATGTGAGTTCTGAACAGGCTGTAGAACGGGCATTGCACGAGACCATCACCCGAGTTGGAATTCCCAGAATATGTATAAACTGTGCGGGAGTTGCGCCAGCTAAACGCATGGTAGGAAAAGCGGGCGCTATGCCTTTGGACGAGTTTAAGAAGGTCATTGATGTCAACTTGATAGGAACTTTTAATGTCATGAGAGTGGTTGCTGCTGCCATGACAGAGCTGGAAGTTATTGGTGATTCAGCCGAGCGCGGGGTTATCATTAATACCGCTTCCATTGCTGCTTATGAAGGTCAAATAGGACAAATAGCTTACAGCGCCTCCAAAGGAGGCGTTGTAGCGATGACTTTACCCGCAGCGCGTGAGTTGGCTCAATTTGGTATCCGGGTAAATACGATTGCCCCTGGTTTGATTGCGACTCCCATGCTTTTAAATATGCCCCAAGAGGTTCAGCAAAGTCTTGCTGACACGGTACCATTTCCCAAGCGATTAGGAAAACCGGAAGAATATGCAGCGCTTGTGCTGCATATTATTGAAAACAGCATGCTCAATGGAGAAGTTATCCGTTTGGACGGGGCGCTACGTATGCAACCAAAATAATCATAGTCCGGAAGTAGGTTTGCTACTCCGGACAAATTTAAGACGATGATTCTCTGGCGTTTCACTTTAGGATTTGAAAAATCCCAGTATTTCGCAAGATGTTTCCTAACAAATGCCAAGACATTTAAAATAAGTTTTGTCTTAAAATTAGGCAATTTCAGGTTCTTTCATGCTTTGATTGTATTCTGTTAATTTTTGGGCAATTCTTGTGCTTTGGATTTGATATCTGCCAGCCGCTATTTCTTCTTTAATGAATTGAATTTTTGCCTGATTGATGTCTGGAACATTAAAAATCATCGCCTTCAATGCAGCGATTTGTTTAACAGTATCATCAAAGCTTAAGGATTGCATAAAAGCATCGAGCATTTGACGGGGCGACTTGGCATCCATGTTTTTTAGGGTGTTCAAATCATCAATTTGGTTCATTGCATCCTCCTCAATAGTATCCTTCCTGGTTATCGTCTGCACTTGAGGAATCTTTAGGATTTTTTAAAAATAAAATTACGCTTATGCTTATAAAGAATGCATTATTTTATAATTTTCTACTCTATAGAGGACAAATGTTTTGTGATGTACGGATTTATATGAAGCTTTCAGGCCATTTTAAGTTAATTCAACACCATTGTTGCGCACATTATCGTCATCCTGAGCGCAGTGAAGGGTAAACATCAGGATTCGATATTTTTACAAGGTTTCATGCTAGAAATTAGCCTATCATGAATTATTAGTTTATATATAATGAATAAGAGTAACTCCCCACGTCATCCCGAGTGCAGCGAGGGATATCCAGCAACTGGCAGGTATTAAATTAATGTAAAAAACACTTGAAAAATTATGCGGTTATGATCAAATAGCTGCATGAAAGACCATGAACAAATCATCACAACGCTTTTGGCAAAGATTGCTGAACTGGAAAAAATCGTAGAACAGCAAGCTGCACGAATAGCAGAGCTGGAAAAACGACTGAACAAGAATAGCAGCAACAGCTCAAAGCCCCCCGTCAAGTGACGGGTTAGGCAAACTATGCCGTACGACATCACTACGTGAAAATGGGAAACGTAACAGTGGTGGCCCAAAAGGCCACAAGGGCGAAACGTTAAAACAGATTAAATCACCAGATATTGTCAAAAACCATGTATTGCTAACATGCCCGGATTGTTATGGTTCATTAGTTTCAACGCCGGTGATTGGAATTGTGAAGCGCCAGGTTTTTGATATTCCACCACCCAAAATTGAAGTCACGGAACATCAGGCTGAAGTAAAATATTGCGAGTGCTGTAATAAAACGATAACAGCAGCATTTCCTGCAGGTGTTCTTGCCCCTGTCCAATACGGTGAAGTTATTCGTAGTTGAAGCGTGTATTATCAATATCAGCATTTTATTCCAGAAGACAGGCTGCAACAGTTGTTTTATGACCTGTACGGAATTCAACTGGCTACTGCAACACGGACTGGATATAACCGGATTGCCTTTGATACATTGGCATCATTTGAAGAATCGGTATTGTCTGCAGTCAAAACTGCTGCCGTAAAAAACCTGGATGAAACAGGGTTTCGTGTGGCCGGAAAAACACAATGGTTGCATGTGGCATCGACTAAAACGGCAACTTATTATCACATATCTCCAAAACGAAAATCATTACTGGATGGCCTTTCAGGTACCGTCATTCATGATCACTGGAAAAGTTATTACAATTTGGGAGGTGTGGAGCATGCCCTATGCAACCAGCATCACTTGCGTGAATTAAAAGCAATAACCGAGCATGACAAAGAACCATGGGCACAGGCTATGACCCGACTATTACGTGTTGCTCTTCGCTGTCGTCATTTTAATGCACATCATGCAATACCTGTTGCTCGCATCAAGCGGTTGACCAACATCTACAAGAAGATTATTCGAGATGGGCTGGCGTATCATGAAACGCTGCCGCCATTGCCATGCAAAGGCAAACAGGGTCGACAACCTCGACGGACAGGTCACAACCTCTTGTGGCGTTTATTTCATTACAAACAAGACGTTTTACGGTTTCTTCATGATCTGGCAGTTCCATTTACCAATAATGATGCTGAGCGTGATTTACGAATGATGAAATGCAAACAAAAAATATCCGGTGGTTTTCGGACCGCTCAAGGCGCTGAACAATTTGCTCGTATCCGAGGATTTATCAGTACGATCCATAAACAAGGATTAAGCATTATCAGTTCCATCCAATCTATATTTTCTGGTACTATCCCTGTGTTATCAGGAATCTGAGATAACAATACAGTCCAACAGAGCAAGGAATAGTATATGCATACGGAGTCTTGCGTTTACCTTCTGACCAATAAACACAATAATGTTTTGTATACCGGTGTTACCAATGATTTGATACGCCGTGTTTATGAACACAAAAATAAACTGGTGGCTGGATTTACCCAAAAATACAATGTGGATCGGCTGGTTTATTTTGAAGTTTGTTCAGGCATCGTCATGACTATTGAGCGAGAAAAACAAATCAAAGGGTGGTCTCGAAAAAAGAAGCATGATTTGATTAATGCATTGAATCCTGAATGGAACGATTTGTATCCATCGCTACTTTAAAAATTGTGCCACTGCAGGCAGATCCCTCGCTGCACTCGGGATGACGTGGGGAGTTACGAATAAGATTGATATTTAATAAGCGTACCCTATTTTATCCAGGTAAAATAGTGGTCATTTGGGCGCTGAAACAAAAGCATACCTTAACAAAATTATCTGCAATATTTTTTTTCAACATCAATGTGTTCATGATGCAAAAACTGAATCGCGAATTTTATAACAGAGATACCGTATTGGTTGCTCAAGGATTACTTGGCAAATTATTAGTGCATCAAACAGGACACTTAATACGTATTGGCCGAATTGTAGAGGTAGAAGCCTATCTTGGTAGCCATGATTTGGCAGCTCATTCGGCAAAAGGGATTACGAAGCGTACTCAGGTCATGTTTGGCCCTCCAGGTTATGCTTATGTTTATTTAATTTACGGTCTTCATTATTGTATGAATGTGGTGACTGAAGAGGAAGGGAATGGATGTGCAGTGTTATTGCGTGCACTTGAGCCTGTGGTTAACATCGATAGCCGTACTCAGGGTCCTGGGTTATTGTGCAAAGCGATGGATATTAATAAAAAATTAAATGGTCATGATTTATTAAGCGATGATTTTTTTATTGCTGCAATGCGCGATGAGCCAAGCATTACTATCGTCAAAAAACCAAGAATTGGAGTTTCTTACGCTAAACACTGGGCAAGAAGATTATTAAGATTTTATATTAAAGGAAATTCTTTTGTATCCAAACCATGAATCTGTGGTCGCAATGCTTGCTATGCTTTTTTGAATGTTATTTATTGCTTAAAAAATCCGAAAAAAGTCAGAGAGCCTATCAGTAGCCCAATGACAAAATAAAGAGGATCCACCGCCCAGGTGGATAAAGCCGCAATACCTGGGCCAGGACAATAACCAGATAAACCCCAGCCAATGCCGAAAATCATACTGCCAATTATTAGATGTTTCTCAATGTTTATTTTTTTAGGCATATAAAATTGTTTATCAAACATCGGTTTATTTAGTTTTAAAATGAATTGATATCCAGGTACGGTAATCAGCAAAGCGGCCGCCATGACCACCAATAAGGTGGGATCCCAATTTCCAAATACGTCTAAAAAATTTAAGACCTTATTAGGGTTAATCATATTTGAGACCGTTAGGCCTAAACCAAAAATTAAACCGCATAAAAACGCCATCAAGGAATACATTCAGTACACTCCAAGGATATGTCTAAGTATAAAAACGGTTATCATGGCCGAAATAATGAACGTGAATGTGGCAACAATGGAGCGTTTTGAAAATCTTGCAATGCCACATACACCGTGTCCAGATGTACAACCTTGCCCCATTCTTGTACCAAAACCAACACAAAAACCCCCTAAAAGCAACAGATAAACTGGATAATGACTTCGTAATGTAAATTGAACTGCGAGCAATAGATAAAAGCTCAAGCCTCCCGTGATTAATCCTAATAAAAAAGTCAAACGCCAGAATTCGAACAATTTTTTGGGAGGACAAAGGCCATGAATCAAACCACTCATGCCTGCAATACGGCCGTTTAACCATAAAAACAAGACAGCACTAAGTCCAATTAAAATACCCCCAATAAATCCGCGCAAAGGAGTAAAAAAAGTCAGATAATCCATGATTGATGGTCTTCAGTTGTTATTCATCCATTCTGTACTATGATGATTTTAGCCGTCAATCAATTGTTGGGGGGATGGTATGAAGGTAGGCGAATTTTGTAATCGTGAAGTTATCGTCATTTATAGTGACGAATCGGTCATGACTGCAGCCAAGCTGATGCGTAAACATCATGTAGGGAATGTGATTTTAGTGGAAAAACACGATGATTTTCGTAAGCCCATTGGAATTATTACAGATAGAGATCTGGTGATAGAAGTCATGGTCCCTAAAATTTCCCCTGAAGATCTGGTTGTCCGGGATTTGATTACGGGGCCGCTGTTAACCATAGGAGAGGAAGACAGTTTGTACGACGCTCTTGATTTGATGCGGATTAAAGGCATTCGTCGATTACCGGTCATTGGGAAACAAGGGGAATTGGTTGGCATCATAACCATCGATGATATCACCGATTTATTGACAGAGATGCTTGGACGTGTCGCGGGTGTTGTTGAACAGCAGCGTCATATAGAGACTTTATCAAGAAGTTAATTGGCGATGAATTCAGTTAGTTTCTAATTACAGGATATTTAAAATAGGATATAATGTGCAAATTATTAACAATTATATATGACGGGAATCATGAAAGCTAAAAAAATTTCTCATTTTATTATGATGGGCGATAGTCTTTCTGATAGGGGTACGTTAGACCATCGTTATTTGTTGGGCTGTATTCCCATGGCATCTTTGAGTGGGTTAAGCAAACATTCTCCGTTAGGCCGTTTTACAAATGGATTGGCCTGGAGTGATTTTATCAGTGCAATGATCGCGGATGAATTTTTAATCGAGGAAGCGGAAGAACGCGATCAAGAAACGGGAGAGCATCGAGAAGAGCGTGATGCTACGGATATTGCCGATGATATCATTACTCATTCGGATTCTCGTCGTAAAACGCCTGCGGATGCGTTGAAGCCTTCTGAAATTGCCGATGAAATTTTGGCAGATGATCCGCGTATAAGAAAATTGGCCAAGTATTCCTATTTTTTAAACGATGACCGTTTTGTTCGTTATCAGGGACGTGATCTTGTCCGTAATTATGATGAAGGTGGGTTGACCGCTCATGATTACAGTTGGATGCCCAGCACCAGTGTGAGCCGATTTGTAAGCCGAATCATTTTATCTAAGCTGGCAACGATGCGTGATAAATTACTGGCGTATGATCGAGACCATGAATTGTCAAGAAAGCATAAAGCAGAAACTCTTGTGCTTGAGTGGTCTGGAGCAAATGATTTAATTACGGTGAATGCTCACCCATCAAAAGAAGAAGTTGATCGCGCTATTAAAGATCGCATCATCAATGCAGAACAGATGATTAAAAACGGCTATCGTCATTTTGTCTTATTTAATCTTCCTGATCTTTCGTTGACTCCACGATATCAGGCTAAAAGCCAGGAAGAGCGTGATAATGCTCATGCATGCTCTTTGTATTTTAACGAACAATTAGCCAAAGCATGTAAGGAGTTGGCAGAAACCTATCCTCATTGTTCGGTGGAAGTGTTTGATGTAGGCTCTTTATTTACCGAGATTTATCAACATCCTGAAGAGCATGGTTTTGATCCAGCAAAACTTAGAACACCATACACGGAGTCAGAGGATTTTAAAATCAATCCTGACCGTACTTCACCAGCCACAGGATATATGTTTTGGGATGATGTTCATCCAACGGCTGATCTGCATGCGTTATTAGCTGAGCGTTTTTACGAAAAATACAGTCAAGAATTCCATTTTTCAGAACCGCAGGAAGAAACACTGGAAAAGGAAGAGTTAGACATCAGCGAAGAGGCGCTGAGGGCATCTTTTATTCGAAAATATGAAAGTAAATTGCAGGCGGAACAATCCGGTTTTTTTGGCAGTTTCAGACGTAGTCATATCAATTTCAGACAAGCAAGTCTTAAAGAAATATTGGCGCATGCATTATATGGTGGGGGGCATCGTACACATGCAGTCATCACCGAATTAAAATGGATAGATGCAGCGGGTAACCTGGATTTGAATATCCCTGTACTGAAAAAAGCAAAAGAAGACCTAGATTTTGAGCGCTCTCAACAACAAGGCATGGCGCTTGGTCACTAGGAGAAGATCATGGATGATAAAATAAAACAGTTTTTTACTTCCAAGGGTTATGCAGTCGTTGGAGCATCAACCAATCGTGAAAAATATGGTAACAAAGTGTTGCGTTGTTATTTACAGCATCATAAAAAAGTGATTCCAGTTCATCCGAAAGAAACAATGATTGAAGGAGTACCATGTGTACAAACCATCAACAATTTACCCGATGATGTTTATAGCATTTCAATGGTGACACCTCCTGCCATCACTGAAAAAATAGTTGAGCAGGCTATTGCGAAAGGCATAAAAAATATATGGATGCAGCCTGGAGCAGAAAGCGAAAAAGCAATGAACGAATGCGTGGAAAATAATATCAACGTTATAGCCAATGGGCCATGCATATTGGCGGTGATGGGTTATAAAGACCGTTAAAATTTTTTATTATTATGGCTCGATTGAATTACCTTGACCATCTTAAATGGGCGCTTATTATTCTGGTATTGGCTCATCATGTGGACATTGCCTTTGGAGGCTTAGGAGGGTGGTATTATATTGTCCCGCAACGGTCATCCTCCGCTTCTTCTTATTGGTTAACATTTTTTCTAGCTATCAATCAATCTTTTTTCATGGGGTTTTTCTTTTTATTTCAGCATTTTTTACCCCCCTATCTTTTGATAAAAAAGGTCGAATTTTTTTCTAAAAGATAAGTGTCTACGCTTAATCATTCCGGCGTTAATATTCTTTTTGTTTTTCTCCCTTGGTGGTGGCAATGGCTTCATTTTTTGATCACCAGGCGTTGCATTATACTTTTTCTTTTGGTCCTACTTGGTTTATTGTCACGTTATTTGTCTTTAATTTCTTGTATTCCATGTATCGATACATCAATTTTTATCCACCAAAATTAAACTTACGCTTACCTTCACAAGGGTTGATTATTTTGATAAGTTTTTTGATGGGATGCATCACGTTTTTGGTAAGATTTTACTGGCCAATCGGTACTCATTGGCATGGTTTTCAATTCGGTTATTATCCTATGTATCTTTTTTGTTTGTGGCAGGCATTATTGCCGCTCGCAATGATTGGCTCTATAAAGTTAATTCAGCGTTTGCTAAGCCGTGGTACATCAGTGCATTGGTCAGCATAGGGTTTATTGGTTTTTACCTTCAATATGTCTTGGAGCATCATTTAATAACGGCAGTGATAGGTGGGGCTAATGGGTATGCTTTCTTATGGGCACAATGGGAAGCTTTTTCTGCGTTTGGTTTGATTATCAGTTTATTGGCTTTAAGTAAGGCTTACTTTAATAACACAAATCCAGTGTTTCAGACCTTAGCCAAATTATCTTTCACCGTTTATTTGATTCATCCGTTGATTATCGTACCGGTGTCTTATTATGAATATCAATGGCTGGGGTATGATGGGATTATTGGATGGGTGCTAACCTGTCTTTTGGCCATCCCTTTAACGTTTTTACTGGCCAATTATTTTCGGAAATTACCTATCCTCCGTAATATTTTATAACACTTAAGCAACGATTTCCTTGGTGCATAAAATAGGAGATCAGTCTATGCACGAAATTCCTGAAACAGATTTTTAATGAAACCATGAGACATCCCTAATAAAATGTTAAGAATTAATGTATATAATTTATACATATTTGTTAAAAAATATAAAGATCCAAGGTTGTCCCAAGTGAGGAGTGATATGTCAAGTTATTTTCGTGGCGCTGTTTTTATTTTGGTTTGTTTATTTACTGTACATGCATATGCACAAAAAATGATTAAGCTTGCTCCCAAGGAGTCTAAGTCTTTAACTAATCATTATGCCTGGACTTTAAATGCGACTTGCAATGTTCAGAATGATAATACAAAAGTAAAATTCGAGTCAGTGTTTTAAACAATAAAGGTAAGGTGAATGGCAAGAGTTTATCTCAAGGGCAAGCCACGTTTCTTACGGTAAAAATAACGATCAAATTTCAGTCAGTGCAGAGCCAGGTACGAGCGTATATCTTGTGAATGTAGGAGCGTCTGCGGTTGCTGCAATATGCTCAGTATAAAATTGCAGTTATACACAGAATCATTATATAACCCCATGCAATTATTGCGTCATTCCTATGACGTTGAGAATGATGTAATAAGAGCAAATGGATGCTTCATAATCCTTTTTAAATGATATAATATTGCGCAACATGAATTTAAAAATGCGCTATTGTATGATTCGTATAGTATTGAGTTTATTTATTATACCATGTCTTGTGTTTTCGCCAGTCAGTTTAGCTATTCATCCCAACGAGCAGGCGACGTCTGATGCTTATTATCAGACATTGATATTGCAGTATATTAATGAGTATCGGTTAAAACATCATTTATCTCCATTGCAGATGAATTCCGTTATGTCACTTGAAGCCAAGAAACATAGTCAAGATATGGCAAATAAATCTATCCCATTTGGACACCAACATTTTGATGCCCGCATCCAGCGATTGTATAAGGAAATAAAAAATTGCCGTGGAGGTGCTGAAAATGTGGCTTATTACAAGCTGGATGCTAAAAAACTTGTGGATGCCTGGATAGCAAGCCCAGGTCACCGTAGAAACATTCAAGGCCATTACAATTTAACTGGTATAGGAATTGCGCACAGTAAGCAAGGCTGGGCTTACTATACTCAGATTTTTTTGCGTGCAGATCAGTAGGCCTTATGTCTAACCTTCTGCGAGACTAGGTTTTGCGCAATGATTTGTCCCATCAATGAAATAACCTTATTCACAACCACAGCATGGATGTTTTTATAAGCATTGGGGGGCTTCGGCAACGCCGCGATAAGAAGTATTTCTAATGTATATGCCTGACTAACCAACTCATCAATGATGTCTTTCTCTCGCCATTTTTTCTTGGCTTGATGTCTGCTCATGGAACGGCCGGCACCATGACAGGCTGAAGCAGTTCTACATTATTTGCAGTAAGTGTGTTGTCACCTTGTTCTGGAAATTAAAGGATATGTTTGGTGATAATTCAATGTTGAACTTTTATAATTGCCGGTCATGATGAAAAAGGGATGCAATGTCGGCTATAGTAACGGTCATTAATGTTTTTAGAGAATCCATATAGTTATGCTCACATTTACAGGAACTTATACTGATCAATATCAGCTTACCATGGCACAGACTTACTTTTTCAAGGGACGAGCAAATCATTCAGCGGTTTTTGATTATTTTTTTCGAAAACTTCCTTTTGATGGTGGCTACGCTATATTTGCTGGTTTAGAAGATTTATTGACTGCTTTAGAACATCTCAAATTTAATGATGAAGACTTACAATTTTTAAAACAACAACAATTTGCGCCGGAATTTATTGAATATCTTAAACAATTTCGTTTTCATGGGAATATTTATGCTTCTCAGGAAGGGGATGTGGTTTTTCCGACTCGGCCAGTTATCATCATTGAAGCAAATATTCTTGAAGCTCAAATGATTGAAACGTTGGTATTAAATATTTTAAATTTTCAAACCCTGATTGCAACTAAAGCAAATCGCATGCGTCAGGTAGCTGGGCAACGTCAATTAATTGATTTTGGATTACGGCGAGCGCAGGGTGCCGGAGGATACTATGCGACTCGTGCGGCTTTTATTGGTGGCTTTGATGCGACCAGTAATGTAGTGGCAGGTCGTGACTATGGTATTCCTGTGTCTGGTACGATGTCTCATGCTTTTATTCAAAGTTATGATGATGAATATTCTGCATTTCATGATTTTTCGCAAGTATGGCCGGATGAGTGTGTTTTATTAGTGGATACTTATGATACTTTAAAGAGCGGTGTGCCTAATGCAATTAAAATTGGTAAGGAGTTGGAAGCTAAAGGACACCGGCTTAGAGGCATTCGTTTGGATAGCGGTGATTTGGCGTTACTTGCTAAGCAGTCTCGACAATTACTAGATGAAGCAGGGATGCATTATGTTAAAATTGCTGCGTCCAATCAACTGGACGAATTTGTAATTAAACAATTGCTGGAACAAAAAGCGCCCATTGATGTGTTTGGTGTTGGTACAAACCTGGTCATAGGACAACCAGACGGCGCATTAGATGGTGTTTATAAGCTGGTTTTTGCAGATGATAAACCAAGAATTAAGCTCTCAGAAAATATAAGTAAAGTTACCATTCCAGGTAAGAAACAAGTACATCGAATTCTTAAGGATGATATATTTTGGGGGGCTGATGTGATCTCTTTAGATGATGAAGAAGATATGACACGCATGTATTGTCCTTTTAATCATTTTAATCCTATAGTACTCAAAAATCTTAAACAGGAACCTTTATTGAAGCAGGTCGTAAAAAATGGAAAACGCACGGAAAAGCCTAAATCACTTAAAGAAATCGCTCATTTTAGTCAAGATCGACTAAAATTATTACCTAAAGAATTTAAACGTTTTGACGATCCAAGTGTTTATAAAATTGGAATCAGTGAGCAATTAAAAACGATTCGTGATCAATTGATTCATATCCATAAAGGATAGATTATGAGAGCTCTTGTTATCATTGATGTCCAGAATGATTTTATAAAAATGGGTCTCTGGAGGTTCCAGATGGCCATCTCATTGTTCCTGTCATTAACCGCATTCAAAACTATTTTGATTTGGTGCTGGCGACGCAAGATTGGCATCCTGCAAACCATTCAAGCTTTGCCTCAAATCATCCTGGTAAAAACCATTTGAGCAAATCGTTTTGCATGGGATGAAACAGATACTTTGGCCTGATCACTGTATTCAAGGCACCCAGGGAGCGGAGTTTTATCCTGAGCTTGATATTCGGCCAATTGAGGCTATTTTCCGTAAAGGCACCGATCCTGACATAGACAGTTATAGCAGTTTTTATGATAACGGCCATCGTAAAAGTACCGGGTTGACAGGGTACCTTCATGATAAAAAGATAGGCCAGTTGTATTTTTGTGGTCTTGCAGCAGACATTTGTGTTTATTTTAGCATTCAAGATGCTTTAACTGAGGGTTTCAAATGTTGGTTGATAGAAGACGCCACTCAGCCTTTAAATAAAGAGGATTATAAGGAAATAAAACATAAACTTGCGGATAAAGGAGTGAGTTTTACAAACAGTCAATCAATTATTACTCATTATGTCCTCCCGAGCGTAGTGAGGGATCGCTAGTAAACAGTACCTATGAAATTAAGGTATCATCGTCGCTATTGAACAAGAAAAATAAATCAAGGGATGGTGAAAAGAATATGGATATTATGCTTTTTGCATTGAATGCTTCAAAGGAATGGGGAAATCACTTGGTTTCGCACATTAAAAATATTCGGCTTGCCCGCCATGAAGAGCGAGATTTTGAAGATGGGGAGCATAAGGCACGTTCTCTGGAAAGTGTGAGAGGCCAAAGGGTTTTTTATTGCAATCGTTGTTTAGTGATCACAAGCAAAGTGTAAATGACAAACTTTGTCGGTTGCTTTTTTTATTAGTGCTTTGAAGGATGCGTCGGTCCGTGAGGTCATTGTGCTTATTCCTTATTTGGCTTATGCCCGTAAAGATCGTAAAACCAAATCCAGGGATCCGGTGACCATGAAATATGTTGCGCGATTGTTGGAAACGGCAGGGGCTGATAATGTTGTGACCATGGATGTTCATAATCTCGCTGCTTTCCAAAATGCATTTCGTATACCAACAGAGCATTTAGAAGCCAGACTATTATTTGCTCCCTATTTTGCTAACCTCATTCAGGATGAAGAAGTAACCGTGGTGTCACCTGATGTTGGAGGAGCAAAAAGAGCGGAGCAGTTTCGCGAGACGCTAAGTGAGCTTTTGCACCGAGAGGTTGGTAAAGCATTTTTGGATAAAAAAGAAGCGCCGGTGAGGTTAGTGGCGGAGGCGTGATTATTGGTGAAGTTAAAAATCGTACGACCATCATTATAGATGACATGATAAGTTCCGGTACAACCATTAGCCTGGCAACAGCGGCGCTGCATCGTGAGGGTGCCAAACGCATTATGGCATGTGCTACTCATGGTGTATTTTTGGATAAAGCGAATCAAACGCTTGCCGATTCAAGACTTGAAAGAATTGTGGTGACCAACACGGTTTTGCCATATCGGTTGGCTAAACCATTATTGCAGGAAAAAGTGGTGATGCTGGATGCTTCGCGATTATTTGCACAGGCAGTAAAAATCATGCACGATAATGGATCAGTGGTTGAATTATTACAGAAATATCAGGAAGATGGAGTAGGGTAAGAGCCTACCATTTTGATCAATAAACGTCTTGATAGAGTGACTAATATTTTGTCATTTTGTTATGATCCCATCATAAAAAATAGGTTTTCTATTGGGATAAAATGAGGTCACTTAATTGAGAATGTTTGTTGCCAAGTTTAAATAAGCGTTGGCTTTCTTGTGCCATTTTTCCTGATTTATAATTTGCGCATCGTCAAGATGCCATGCTGAAATTCTTGCCCTAAGGCATGCCTTGTAACTTTTATAAAATTCAACAAGTTTTGGATCGGGGATATCATCAAATTCTTGTTGGTAAATTTTTAAAAAAAACTCGCCAATTTCAGGTTTACCCAGTAGCTCACATTCAAGGGATAAATACGATAATTCGGCCACTGCATCCATAATCCGTAAACGGATATTAAATTCAAGGCGATCAATAAAAACCGGAGGGGATATTAGACAAATATGCTCAGGCCGCAAATCACCATGACATTCGATGATGCGGCCTTGGAGCACTCGTTGAGTAAGATAGTCTGACAATACATTCAGTTGATGCATCTGTGCTTCATGTATTTCTCGAATGACCGCTTGATTAAATTGATATTCCGGCTTACTTAATGATTGATGATTTTCATCAATGCTCTGACACAATTGGTGTTTGTATTCATAGGGAGATAATGCAAGAGGTTTGGCGTCTTGATAAAAATTTATTAATGTATGGGCGGCCTTTGTAAGTAACGTGCGGTCGATTTTATTTCTCAGTATGGCATTATCAAGTGTTTTCTCCCTGGGAAATTGACGCATTTTTACCAGCCAATCAACAATTTTCCCTTTTTGCGTCCAGCCAATAGGATAAAAATGGTGTGGGCGGCTTTGAATCATAGGAACAACATCCAAATAGACATCAGGTGCTAATTGTCGATTTAATTCAAGTTCCTTCTGGCAATTTAAAAAACGGCTTGCTATATGACTGAAGTTAAGAAAAGAAAATGCTACAGGTTTTTTAATTTTATAAGCGTGCCTGTCGGTAAGAAATACCGATGACAGATGAGTTTCAATGGTATCAATGATGGAGTTATCCTCATAATAGGAATCGGGTTGTTTTAAAAATTCCACTTTTTCTCTAAAAAATTGCCATGCTAGGTCTTGAATATTTGAATTCATAGTATGCTTAGTCAGAAAATAGTTGTGACCGAATACATCCAAATAAGGATGATGGGTAGTCCAATCAAGGTGAAATAAAGCATAGTAGAAAAAGAGGTATCAGGATTTAAAAACTGTAGAGACGCGTCATGCATGCCAAGTCCGTTTTGGAAAGTAGTCTAATTGTAAATTTAGACGCTCCCTATGGAGTTAACAAGTTCCGTTCTTAAGGTGCTTGTTTAGAATTTTATCCAAATGATTGGAAAAATTTTGTATTTCCTTTGGGCTGATTTTTGCAGCACCACCGTTGATGAGGCCACAACTTCGCAGGGATTCGTTCAAATTGCGCATGGCAAGAATCTGATGAATATTATTTGCAGTATATAGATCTCCTCTTGGATTTAACACGCTTGCCCCCTTATCAATGACTGTCTTGGCAAAAGGTATATCTGCTGTTATCACCAGATCATGCTTGGCTACATGATTGGCAATAGTGTCATCAGCAACATCTATGCCACTGGCAACTACCCATTTTTTATTAAGGAAGAAGGAGGAATTTTAACAGGATGATTGGCAACGATGATGAGATTGGTTTTTGTGCGAACGGCTGCACGAAATAAAATTTCTTTTATGACATTGGGACAGGCGTCGCCATCAATCCAGATATGCAAACTGATGGCGCTCTATAGGATAATGAAGAAAAAATCACTGAATTTAGGCAATTTCTACTTCTTCAGCTTGTGGGCCTTTTTGACCTTTAGCAGCTTTGAATAAAACAGAAGCTCCTTCAGCTAAAGTTTTAAAGCCACTGCCTTGAATAGCACTGAAATGAACAAAATAATCTTTGCCTTCACTTTCAATAAATCCAAAGCCTTTACTCTCATTAAACCATTTTACGGTACCGCGTACTTTTTCTGACATGTTGTTTATTCTCTAATATAGGAGTTTTAATTCTAGCATGTTTTTATGACTTTACCAGTTCTATATTTAATAGAATTTAATAATAGTTCCTATAGGGCAGACTTTTTTTGCGTCATACACAGAATAATATATTAAAAATACAGCAAAGCGGGATGGTCGGTTTATCTCAGCTGATTTATTATCGTGCAGGCGTTTTTTGAAAACAAGTGATTAAAGTTTTGTATACGGAAACAGAAGTACTTTAAAATTAAAGAAAAATTATCATTTTGGAACATGATAGAGACAAAGGTATGCCTTATTTAGTGGATGCGTTTCATACAATGGAAAAAAATTTCTTTAGTATGGTGAGCCTTGAGCAGGTTGATTATGGTAATTTAATTGCTTTCGCTACAGGCATACAAGCGCCAGGTCTAAATCCAGCCATTGTGCAACAGATAGATGCAGAATTTGCAGAGAATTTACTGTCATGCCGTGATTTCTATGCTGAAAAACAGTTACCTTGGGCATTAATATTACCTGAATATTATTATAATAAAGACGTTGAAAGCATGTTGTCCCGATATCATTTTGTGTTAAATGGAGACAATGGCATGGCAATGGCCATCATGCTGGAGGACATTCAATTTCCTTCACAAGAAACGCCATTAGAAATTAAAGAAATACAAGGAAATTTGGAAGAATGGTCCATACCGTTGATTTATGGATTTGAATCAACGCCAGAAATAACAAGTCCTTATGCAATCAGACACCAAGAGGCAGTTGCGTTAGGAAAAAAGCTTTATCATTTCTCCGGTTTTTTGGGTAAGGAAGTGGTTTGTTCCTTATCCTTATCATTGTGTGGCAATAAAGCACGTATTGATGACCTTGCAACGATGCCGTTTCATCAGCGTGCGGGTTATGCCAGCGCGCTTGTTTTTGCCGCCTTAAAACGGGCAAAAGAATTGAATGCACGATATTGCTTTCTAGAAGCATCTGGTATGGGGTTTCATTTATATAAAAAAATTGGATTCCACACATTGTTTACAAACTATTGTTACGAATATGTGACGTATTAATGCAACGGTTACAAAACCATGCCATTCACCTGATTGTCCCATAATTGCCGGAAGTAACCATTTTTCTTGTTCATCAGTTGATTAAAACTGCCTTCTTCAACAATGTGTCCTTCTTCCATCACCACAATGCGATCCATATGACGAATGGTGGATAAACGATGGGCAATGGCGATAACGGTGGTCTTATTTTCTTCCAGTATTAAGTTCAGCGATTGTTGAATTTGTTGTTCTGTGGCGGTATCAAGACTGGAGGTTGCTTCATCAAGAATGATAATAGGGGCATGTTTTAAAATGGCACGAGCAATGGCAATACGCTGTCTTTGGCCACCGGACAGCTTTATGCCGCGTTCCCCTACCAAGGTATGATAGCCATCGGGTAAAGAGTCAATGTATTCATCGATATTGGCCATTTTGGCGGCTTTTTTAATGTCTTGTAAAGAGGCTGTTTCTTTGGCATAGCCAATGTTTTCCGCAATGGAGCGATGAAAAAGCATGATGTCTTGCGGAATGAGTGAAATTTGTTTTCTTAATGAATCTGAGGTGATGGCATCAATATCCTGGCCGTCGATTAAAATGTTGCCTGAGGATGGCTGGAAATTTTTAAGCAATAAGGAAATAAGTGTGGACTTTCCAGCACCAGAATGACCAATAAGTCCGATTTTTTCACCTGCTCTGATGGTCAAATTTAAATCGGTGAATATCGGTTTTCCGCCTTCATAGGCAAAAAATAGGTTTTTAAATTCAATAGCTCCTTGAATTTCATGAAGATCTATGGCGTCGGGGCGATCAATGACTGTATGTGGTGTAGTTAATACTGAAAAAGAGGATTTGAAATCGCCTATGTCTTTCATAAATTTACACATTGCGGAAATAAATCCCCATAGTTCAAAAGAAATGGCAATGGCAGTTAGCATGACAAAAACGAAATCTCCAGTTGAAATAGAAGCGTTTGTACGTAAATGAATCATGAATAAAAAAACAGAAATCAGCATGATCCAATACAAGATGCTGCCGACAAAATTAAAAACAAAATCATAACGATACATGCTGATTTGACGTGGTACGTAGTCTTTTGACATGAAAGAGTCAGCACGTTTAAGCTCGATTTTACGAGTTGCAAAATAAAATAAAGAAAAGATATTAGTAATGTTGTCGGATAATAATCCAATAACATGGTGTTTGCTTTCAGCAACCTCATTAGATAACTGATTTAATCGCAAAGCCATGGGATAAAGAACGGAGACCACAAGAATACACCAGGCTAGCATAAAAAGAAAAACCGTCGTATTGATTAACCATAAGACCAAAATAGAGAGAATGACCACACAAAAATTCTTGCCAATGATGTGGTGAATGTTGTCAAACACACTGTCATATCCATCAAGAATACCTTTTAGTTTGCTAATGACAGTGCCACTTTGATTATTTTGAAAATAAGTATAGGAATGGTATTGAATGTAATCATACGTTTTTAATAATAAGCGGCGTCGCGCGAACGGTTCCGCTTTCCACTCAGCAATGTTGCTTACTCGCCATGACAAGTCCAAAACAATCTGGGCAGTAATGAATAAAACAATAGGGTAAATTAAATGATGATAATCAATGATTGACTCCATGGAAAAAGCGTCAATCAGCAATTTCAATGAATAGTTATTTGCAAATACATAGAGTGCGGTGACTAATGGAGCTTGAAGCATCAACACGTACCACCAACGATAGGGTTTAATGATGGTCCATAAAAATCCCCAAATAGTTAATGATTGCGGAGCATGGTGATTATTAGCCATCGTATTTCTCCAGAATAATGGTTCGATGTATTCCTAAGTTGTTTAAAAACGCTTGATCATGGGAAACCACGACCAACGCCCCTTCATAGCGACGTAACATTTGTTCAATGGCCTCAATACTTCGTATATCCAAATGGTTCGTCGGTTCATCTAGAATCATTAATTGCGGTGGTATTTTGGATAAAAGACGGATAGCTAGGCCTGCACGTAAGCGCTCGCCACCACTAAGATGACAAACGGTTTTTTCAGCATCTTTATTTCTAAAATTAAAGGAAGCCAGAGCGGCATAAGCTTCTTGAATTTGCATGTCAGGATTGCATATTTGTAAATTCTCAACCAGAGAAAGATTAGATTTAAGAAAATGCACTTGTTGATCCAAATAACACACTGGTGAAACGCCAAGATGAATCTCTCCCTGATAATCTTTGAGATGACCCAAGATCAATTGAATTAATGTTGTTTTTCCTGTGCCATTGTTGCCTGCTATTGCCACACGCTCAGGACCCGTGATGAGTAAATGAAAATCACAAAATAAGTCAGGTTGCCCGGGAAAGGCATAATTTAGCGCATTAATACGAAGCACTATTTTACCATTAGGCACTTGCGTTGCTTCAAGGTTGACCCGAATGGGTTCTTTAACTTCAATTTGGGAACGGACCATCGCCATGTTTGCTTTTGCCTGTTGCAGCATTTTATCGGCTTGCGTGGCATGTCGGGATTGTGTTCGTTCGCTTCGGCCTCGCATGGAATTTGCCATTAATTTATCAATTTTGCCTTGATGCTTTAATGTTTTTCCTTGTTTTCGGCGTTGCTCGAGTTTTTCTAGGGAACGTTGAATGCTGCATTGTGTTGTATGAATTTGATGTTTGGCTTCTTGTAATTGTTGCTCTAAAGCGCCCTGATGAATTTGTTTTTGTTGCTGATAAAACGAATAATTGCCCCCATAATGATTGACGCTAATTGGGGTTATTTCAATAATTTCATCCATGGTGTCAAGCAAATGACGATCGTGACCTACAATTAAAAACCCTTGTTTGGCCTGTTTTATCCAGACAGACAGTTTTTTTCGTGACAACCTGTCCAGGTTGTTAGTAGGTTCATCCAATAAAATAAAATCTGCATTCGTAAGCATGACACGAGCCAATAAGCATTTGGTTGTTTCTCCACCGCTTAAACTTAAGACAGGACGTGCTAAATCCAACTCATCTAAACCAATAGTGGCGAATGCCTGGGCTACTTTGGCATGAATGTCCCAGTTGTCTGCAAGGAGAAGCAAGTCTTTTTCAGAGATTTGGCCCTGCTGAATGCGATGGAGGGCTTGCAGTTTATCTGCAATGCCTAACAGCTCAGATATCTGTTCTTTGGGGTGAGCCGGTTTATATTGCTGAGGACAATAGGCAATGCGTCCAGTACTTTTTACGGTACCATGTTGTGGTAGCATGCATTGGGCAATTAATTTTAATAAGGTTGTTTTTCCTGTTCCATTATCGCCGACAATACCATATCGTCTTTGCTTAAAAGCAAATGACACGTCTTGAAATCCAACGCTGGTACCAGGGATGGAATAAGACAAATGATTAAGAAAAATCTGAGGTAAATCACGCATGAATAATCTCCGCTTTTTATGCCAAAACAAAAAAATGGAAAATTATTTGCGCATTGGAGGAATACCTGTTGAAAATAATAGATTGCTAGCATACACGAGATAGAATGATGATGTCAATTTTTGCCCAACAGGCAGATTGGAGCAAGAAGCGGATGCATGGCTCTTCACGTCATCCCGAGCGTAGCGAGGGATCTCCCTGCGATGGCATAACTTTTAAAGTAGTGATAGATACAAATCGTTCCATGCAGGATTCAATGCATTAATCAGAGCATGCTTCTTTTTTTGTGACCATCCCTTAATTTGTTTTTCTCGTTCAATGTGCGAGTTTTTGTCATGTAGGAGAAAAATCCATGGAGAATCGTTGACTCCTTCATCATGTCTCGTTAGTATGTAAAAAAAATTCACCAGGGGTGCTCTGAAATTAATCAGGGCTGAGAAACACCCTTATAACCTGCACTGGATAATGCCTGCGGAGGGAGAGTGATGATATCCACACTCAAATTGTGTTTGGTAACACATATTCATGGTTGTTCATTTTCAAGTTATCTTAAGCTTATTCAGCAAGCAGTAAGCGGTGGGGTAACCTCCATACAATTACGCGACAAAAATAGTTCTTCCTCTGATTTATACCACCGGGCTCGCATTCTTAAATCGATTTTACAACCTTTATCGGTACCTCTCATCGTCAATGATTCCGTTAAGTTGGCGTATGACGTTGATGCGGAGGGTGTCCATTTGGGGCAGAGTGATGCTTCTCCCATCTTTGCGCGCGAGTATTTAGGACCAAAGAAGCTCATTGGATTATCCGTAGAGTCATTTTCAGACTTGGATTATGCCAATACATTGGATTGCCTTGATTATATTGCTGCCAGCGCAGTCTTCCCAAGCCTAACTAAAACGGATTGTAAAACCGTCTGGCACTTGGAAGGTTTAAAAACATTGGTAAATGCTTCAAGGCATCCAGTGGTTGCAATAGGGGGAATTAATACGTCTAACTTGCAATCTGTTCTTGAGCAAGGTGCCTATGGGGTAGCCGTGGTAAGTGCTGTCCATCAGGCAAGAGATTATCAACAAGCGGCAAGCGCATTAAGGAGAGTTATTGATGAACATCATGAGCCAAGATAAGGCAATTATTGCCCAAATCAGAGCACAAAATCCCTTGATTTTGAATTTGACAAACTATGTCTCCATTGAATTAGTCGCCAATGGTTTATTGTGTATCGGCGCTGCACCAGTAATGAGCTTTGCGGAAGAAGAGCTTGAATCTTTATTGCAATGTTCCAAGGCAGTTGTGATTAATATTGGAACATTAAATACGGACTTTATTTCTTTAGCTCACCAAGCATGCAAACTTGCCAATCAGTTTTCCGTCCCAATTATTCTTGACCCGGTGGGTGCAGGGGCGAGCTCTCTTCGTACCAATGCTTGCTGGCAGTTGCTGGATTCTAATGCCATTGCAGTGATTCGTGGGAATGCCAGTGAAATCATGGCATTGGTCGACTCAAACGTCAGAACGAATGGTGTGGACAGTTCCAGGGCTGCCATAGAAGCCATTGCAGCAGCGCAACGGCTTGCCTCATTAAGCCAGGCCGTGATTGCAATCAGTGGGGAAACGGATGTGATTGTTAGTCAGACGCAGTCAATTTGCATTCATGGTGGCTCGGAAATCATGCCATATGTGACCGGTACAGGCTGCTTGTTTACCGCGATTATTGCAGCTTTTTGTGCAGTTCATAACGATTATTATATGGCGGCACAAGCGGCTACACGATTTTATGGTGCTTGTGGCCGGTTGGCTGCTGATAAAGCGCAAGGCCCTGGTTCTTTTAAAATGCATTTTCTGGATGCGTTGTATCAATATTCTCAAGGAAACAGTAATGAATAAAAAAAATCATCCTTGTGTACTGACCATTGCCGGAACTGATCCTTCGGGTGGTGCTGGAATCCAGGCAGATATTAAAGCGATTTCAGCAACCGGTAGCTATGCGGCTTCTGTCATTACTGCGCTTGTTGCGCAAAATACCCAAGGCGTGCAGGCCATTTTAGACGTGCCGGCTTCTTTTATTCGGCAGCAACTTGATTCAGTTTGTCAGGATTTGAATATTATTAGTGTGAAAATTGGCATGTTATACAACATAGACGTCATTGATGTGGTCACTCAGTCTCTCCAGGTTTACAAACCCAAGCATGTGGTACTCGATCCGGTGATGGTGGCAAAAAATGGCTCGCCGCTGCTTAAAATAGAAACTCTTGCTTATCTTAAAGACAGACTTTTTCCAAACGTTCATCTACTTACTCCAAACTTGTTTGAGGCAGAAAAGATATTGAATGCTGCGATTACAACCAGGGAGGACATGGCTGATGCTGCAAAAACAATGGCAGAAGCATATGGCGTTAATGTCTTACTTAAGGGAGGTCATTTAAATTCTTTACAAGCTTCTGATGTGCTTTATTCCATCAAAACACGAACCATGACATGGTTTCATGCCAAACGCATTGTTACTAAAAATACGCATGGAACTGGCTGCAGTTTATCCGCTGCCATCGCTTCCTTCCTAGCTCAGGAAGAGCCGTTGGAAACGGCGATTGGATTTGCAAAACACTATCTTGCTAATGCGCTTGCATCGGGAAGTCATAGGCATATTGGTCATGGCCATGGCCCAATTGATCATTTTTATTTTTTGGAAGATTTACGTGCCCATCTTGCAACACATGCTGCGTGTCGCTGAAGCGAACGTACAAAAAATATATACTCATCCATTTAATCGCCATTTATATCGTGGCACATTGTCCCCGCTAGCTTTTAGACATTTTGTTATGCAAGATCAAATCTATCTTCATCATTTTGCTAAAACCTTAATGGTTATTACCAAGCGTTTACCTCATAAAGAGCAACAATATAAATTTGAACGGCTGGCGACTAGAATGATACGTACAGAGCAAACGTTGTTGCAAAAATACTTAAAACCCTCTCCTTATCTATTTTTTCTGCCCATTCAACCAGAAGAGAGTCGCCGGTCATCAAAGCGTATCGTATGCATCTTCTTGACGGGGCGACACATGCATCCATTGCCACGGCCATCGCAGGCTGTATCCCTTGCTTTTGGATTTATTGCAGATTAGGCGAGCAAATGCCCGGAGCATTCTTGCCTGACAACCATCCCTATAAAGACTGGGTCCAAACGTACTCAAGTCCATCATTCAGAATGGCTACCCAATACGTTGTGGAAGTATTTAACGAGTATGCTCAATATGAACAACAACAAGCTATTGATGCCATGACGACTGGATTTTGTCGTTCTGTTGCCCATGAACGTCATTTTTTAGATGAAGCCTATGAGGTTTCTTGTGCACACGCCGCTCATTATTCTGAACCATTGAATTCATGTCCATAGCCGAATAGTACCTAAATGTTAAAAAATCATTGCTAATTCCAAAATTGTACTAACCTTAATGGTTGAACACTCATGAATAATAATGGAGGTTATTGATGGTGGCATTCGGAGCGCAACACTTATCTGCAACATTCAGGGAACCGGTTCAAATTAAACATATCATTATGATGGGAGACAGTCTTTCTGACAGAGGAACCTTAAATAAGACTTTCTTGTTTGGGTGTATTCCCATGCGGTACCTAAGCGGTCTGAATAAGCATTCGCCAGACGGACGATTTACGAATGGTTTGGTATGGAGTGATCATGTGACAGCAAGCATTGCGAGTGATTTTACGATAAAACGATTACAAAAAAATGGCAATTGGATGATAAGGATATTGCTGATGCCGTCATTGCTCGCGACAAACGTATTTTGCGAGCAGTTTATGACAGTTACTCCCTCGATGATGACCGATTTGTGAATTATCGCGGCAAGGTATGGGTAAGAAGTTACTGTGAAGGCGGGCTTATGTCTCATGACTACAGTTGGACACTGAGTTCAAGCATTCCCCGTTTTTTCAGCCGCATTATATTATCGGCGTTGACGGACATGCGAAAAAAGATATTACAATATGATGACAAACATCATATTTCCCACCAACAAAAAGCAGAAACGCTCGTGATTGAATGGTCGGGAGCCAATGATTTGGTTACTGTGAATGCCAAACCTTCTTTTGAAGAAGTGGATAAAGCGATGGCAGCAAGAATTCAAAATGCTAAAAAGCTTATGGCTGCAGGTTATCGGCATTTTATTTTATTTAATCTTCCTGACTTATCGCTAACCCCTCGCTTTCAGGCAAAATCTGAAAAAGAACGTGAAGAAGCCAGGCAATGTTCTTTGTATTTCAACACACAATTACAGAATGCTTGTGAGCAATTGAATCGTGATTATCCGCATTGTATCGTGAATGTTTTTGATGTAAATACTGAATTCTTAAACATCTATCAAAATCCAGCACGCTATTATTTTGACCCGGAAAAACGAGCGATTGCTTATACAGACTCTGAAGATTTTGATGACCCATCCGATGGTTCTTCTCCTGCCAGAGGATACCTGTTTTATGATGACTTGCATCCTTCAGCGGACATGCACGCCTTATTAGCGTCTCATTTTTATTCGCGCTTATCGACACAGTATGAACTCCTGGAGCCCGATCGAGTATTAAAATCCAAAAGAGCATGTTCTGAAGAAGCGTTGCTTGCCTCGTTTCGCAAGCAGTATAAAACGTCTCTTGATAAGGACAAGCAAGGATTTTTTTATGCTTTTCAGCATCCCAGAATTGATTATAAACAGGCTTCTTTAGAGGAGATATTGCGTCATGCTCTTCAGGAGGGTGGGACAAGAACGCGTCATGTATTAAAGGAGCTTGGCTGGCTAAGCAAAAAAGGGGAGTTGATGCTGGATGTTCCTGTCTTACAACAGGCGATGGCTAATATTTCTGGGAGTGCACCATTGACAATCATCAAAAGTGGCTAAGGCATTTTGTTTTATGTATTTATCCGTTAATTTATTAATAAATAAAATAATTATCTGTATGTTCTATAATTATTCAATAGATTGATTTTTATTGGATAGAAACATGCTTGGTGATTTGACGGTTAGACGGGATAGTGAGTTTTTTATCTCAATTGCCAAGCAAGGGATACATAGTTTTATCATGCTTGGGGTGGTTGGTGCGGATGGTTCACCGCAATTATTGGCCAGGGTTGGGAAGACAAATGACATTGACCCTGATTTTGCAAGTCAAGCCACGATGACGAGAAAAGCAATTCTTAGTCAAACGATGGCAAGGCTTGCCGATGAAGGCATTACTCGTCGCGATGATCATGTGGCAGATGTTAATTATAAAGCGTATGCTATTACTTACAACCAATTTAAACAGTTTCTGGAATTAATTGGGGACATTGAGAGAAGGCAGCTTGCTAATCCGGCTATCCGGGACGCTGTAAGGGATGAAAGAATACAGTGTTATATACCCATTGAAAGTGGGGTGGAGGCAGATAGTATCACTTTAAAATATCAAACGCTCGAGGGTGCAGGATATCATCGAGAATCTTCTGCTGATTCGGCTATTGTGACTGGTGCACAAAGCCTGCATGTCAGCAATACTTGCCGAACGACGTCGCTTAATATTCTTGAATCGATTTTAGGCTTTAAAACCAAGGTATCTCGCCATTTTTTTATTGATCCGGATTATAAAAGTACATTGCGTGCAGGTCAGCCTGATAAGGATAGTTTTTATATCCTGCCTCCTCCTCCCAATACGTGCCATGGTGTATCTACTCAACAACAATACGTGTTAGAAAAATTATACGCAAGGCTGGAAAAGATCCCTAAAATAAAACCAGAAGATACCAAAACTCGTGAAAAGTTTGATAAATTAAAAGAGCTTTATACCCAGCTGGCAGGAAAAAACCAGTTGTCTGCCAGCGAGCTTTTGGTAAAAATCAACGACCATGAAGCAACAAATAAAACGGTTTTACATGAAAAACGAGATCCAGGCGTTTTTAGCAGACTCTTTTCAACGTCTACCGAAAAAATGTATAAAGAAATGCGTAAGCATTTAGAGGGTGAAGAGAAAAAAGAAGAAGATGGACTGTCCCCAAAATAATCATCAGGTTATCCTAACTTAGGCGCCATGGGATGCTATGGAGCTACTTTCTAGAGTACAATCAAGCATCTCGCTGCGAGCAATGGTTATTTTTGCTTTTAACTCATGTTGGCTGGGCGTTGGTGGATGGCGTTCTGGAAAGATTTTTGATAACAACCTAAGATTTGATTCTCCTGTCATTTTACCGGTTAGATGTTCCTCGAGTGCGGTTCTTGCGGTGGGCTCCATTTTATCTTTGATGTAATCCGTTAATTGTTTTGCAATTAAGGGTAAAATGGCATTTAATTGCTTGGTGGTTAGTTTTTCGAAAAATTTTAAAACATCACTATTTGATGTGGCATGGATACTTGCAAATGGCACCGTAGTGAAAAATACCCTGCATTTGTCTGCAGATAAAAATTGCATTAAATTACCAACGGCCTCAAAACTTAAAGGGGAATCTTTAAGTCGATCCCTAAATGTGGCTAATATGGATTGAAATACTTGGTTTCGTTGCCCATTAGTAAATAGTTTTCCCATGATGAGATTGGCGTCTTCTATATTGTTAATGAGCGCTGTGATATGGGGCATATTAAGGGCGTCTTTGATTTTATCCGATGGAAGAAAGCGAAGAATGTCTCCCAATTGGTTGGCATTGGTAACAAGCCTTGGAAGTAAAGGAGTAAGATCATCATAAGCAGCTGCCCTGGAACGTTCTGACATGTGGTATAAAATGGTAGCTAGCTCTTCTGCGCTTGTTGCATACTTAATATCGGCAAAAGGATTAGCGCTTGTAATGGTGCGACAAGGTGTTTCATGATAGGTTTCTGTTTCGTCAAGATAGTGTACAAGTTCTGGATGAGTCATGACGTTTTCTTTCATAAAATGAGCCATGCTTACATAGAACGCGGTGTATTGTCTTGCAGGAATATTACCTTTCAGAGATTCCAGCGATTTTAGAATATTATCTATCAAGGCTTGTTTTTGGTGGTGGTTAGCTGTTTCACAAGAGTATTGATTAATTAATTGATAAATATCCTGGCGAATATTATCTAAAACAGGAGCAATTTTTTCATTATCATGAAAAAAATATTGCAGGATATTTTCAAATTCAACGATAAATTCTCGTAATGCTTTCCCTTCAGTCGAGCGATTTTCTGTAATTTTACCACATAACGTATCTTTTCCGGGAAAGTCAGAGCTGCGGTTCAGAGCGTACAGCGCCTGGCCAGCTTTGACCATCTCATCCATGGTAAGTGTTGCTCGGGATTTAGACACTTCTCTAAATAAGGCTTGTTTATAACGTAAAGACAATTGTGTACGACCAGCAACACTAACATGAAATTTTTGTTGCAATATTTTGGGTGTATAAAACATGCGATCGAGTGTTTCATCGTATTCTAAAGCATGAGTAGTCAGTCCCATTTTAGTGCAATAATCAAACACATGATTTTCTGCTTTGCGGGAGAATTCAAGATGATGAGTTTTAGGTACCGTATAAATAAAATGCTGACAATCGGTACTAAAAAGAGGCGCCATCTGCCTAAAATATGTATTGTGAAGCGGGTTTACTTCTTTATCATAAGTCCCCAATATAACTTCTGCATGGCGCAGGTTTTTGCATCCTCGCAGATCGCGATTTTTATAAAATTCAGAAGAAGGCTTTAAAGCATAAGCTTTAGTGTTTCCTGGCACAGGGTCTGCGGCGATAAGCGAGATGGGTATATTAAGATCATCTAAATGACGGGCTGTAGCAAAGGTGGTTACCGCCCCACGGCTGAATCCTTGCAAATGAATATCGTCAATGGCCACACGATCAAGGTCTGCTTCGGCTCCTTTAATGATAATGGAACTGCCAAACTGTCTTTTTAGTGTTTCAAGTGAAAGTTCTCCACTTTCCGTGAAACAGGTGCGCAGTTTACTGGCAACAACATCAAGATCAGGAGCAATATAACCTATACCAGGGGAACCGCCACCTATTTTACTATCCTGGCAGCCATTAAAATAAATTCGAATGACGTTTTCACCAAAAGGCTTTCGTTCATGAAAATTGCTTATATTATCTGCAGTATCTCCCGTCCCTGCAAACGAAAAAAAGACTTTTCTAGGCATTATATTATCCGGATTGTAAATTTAAAAGTCTATTTGTTTTAATTTTAGTATAAAATTACAAGTCCGGATCTTAAACGGAATGTATGCTAACGAGCTTTATTTATTGACGAATTAACCGCGTATTTTTACTGTTTTCAAACAGAGCGCGTTCCGTTGAGCGGTATGGATTGATATCTAAGCCACCACGGCGTGTGTAGCGTCCATAAACGGTCAATGATTCAGGTTTACAATGGGTCATAATATCTACAAAGATACGCTCGATGCATTGTTCATGAAATTCATTGTGGTTTCTGTAGGATACAAGGTATTTTAATAAACCTTCCCGGTTTATTTTTTTCCTTTATAGGCAATTTGCACACTGCCCCAATCTGGCTGATTGGTGACGAGACAATTGGATTTTAATAAATCAGAATAAAGGACTTCCTCTACGTCTTCATTGCTGACGGATAAAAAGGATGGCTCAACCATATAAACGGAACATTCTACATCCAGATCATCAATGGATTCACCGGTAAAAGAGTCCTGCAACGTGATGACTTGGGCGCGAGTTAAAGGATGAATACACACTAAAACATCAGCGTTGATACGGGTTTCCAAGTCTCTTTTAATAATGTTTTCTAGCTCCTCAATACTTTTAAATATCGTATTATTGAATGAATTAAAATAAAGTTTTAATGATTTGGACTCAATCAGCATGGGTGAATTGCAATCATAGACAATTTCAGCAATAGCAACCACAGGTTTTCCTTTTTCATTAAGCCAGGACACCTCATAATGATTCCAGCAATCAAATCCTAAAAAAGGAGGATGGGCGGGATCAATACCAATGTCTTGTCGCTTTGCTGCTCTTGGGATAGGGTAGAGTCGATTTGGATTATAGGTTGATTCATAGTCTGACGTTTTACCTAATTCCAATGTATTCCCAATGGAATGTTTTCAAAAACCAAATCATTCATTTTTATTCCCATTGCTCAAAGATATTTTTGCTCATTTTTTTTACGATTATTTTAACGGATACCATAGAGAAAGGCTACTATCCTGTTTTATCCACGATGATCTATTATGATTTTAAACAATTTTTTGGATTAGTTATGACTCTTTATAAAATGGCCGATGGCATTTAATATTTAATAAATACTGCATTTGTTCAGGAACGAGTGTTTCCAATTGCGCAAATTTTCGCAGAAATAGCGTTTAGCGTGCGCTATTGGGTGTTTTTTCCTTTCTGCAGTGCTATATGATAACAGCCGTTCCATAACATAACACTTCAGTTCCCACTTGACCAAGCTCTCCTGTGTCATAGCGCATGGCAATAATGGCATTGGCGCCGAGTTCTTGGGCATGCGCTAACATGAGTTGATAAGCTTCTTCCCGCCCATGCTCACACATTTGTGTGTAGGCACCGATTTTACCCCCAACAATGGATTTTAGTCCCCCCATGAATCCCTGTGCGATGGTTGGAGAGCGAACCACAATTCCTCGAGCAATGCCTAGATATTGTTTGATGGGATGCCCATCAATCGAGTTGCTGGTTGTTACTGGTATAGACATGGTCACATTCCTTGTAAAAATAGCATTTGAGACCCTTAGGATTCTAGTTTCTAAGATTAGCTGAAAATACGTCCATTGTCACAAAAAATAGGGGGTTTATAAATTGCTTATTTTCAGAAAATCAATTGTAATGTATTGTTAATGCAAATTTGCAAATTAGATTCACTTAAAGGTATTTTAATTTAGTTACAATAAGGAAATTATGACTGCAATTGATCTTGAAGCGCATTTTTATACCAAAGCTATCTTTGAGTACCTACGAAAACAGGATACTTTTCCCCGATTGGTGAAAGAAAAAGAACCCGATTCTTACAATCTATGGTTTACTAAACAAATAGCGCTTTTTCAAAGCACCGCTTTTATCAATCAGTTGTGTGATCTTGGTGAAAGTCGGATTAATGCAATGGATAAAGCCGGCATAGATATTCAAGTTCTTAGCTTTTCTTCGCCGGGAATTGATGAATTCGATGCTGATCATAAATTTTCAGGGTCAGCGGCTATAGAATTAAATGATTTGCTTTATGAAACCATCAAACAACATCCGACCCGTTTCCTTGGGTTTGCTACCATTTCTCCTTATGATGTTTCTCAGGGTGTAAGGGAGTTGGAGCGAGCGATTACAAAATTAAAATTTGTCGGTTGGCTTGCTCATTCCAATTTTGGCGAAAATAACTATTTCGATGATAAAAAATATTGGCCATTGCTGGAAGCTGCTGAATCCTTAAATATACCCATTTACCTTCATCCGACAACACCTTTGACCAAAGAATTTGGTCAATATGGTTTTGCGTTGGCAGGACCGCCACTGGGATTTCAGACGGATGTGGCCTTATGCGCCTTGCGTATGATATACGCTGGTGTATTTGATGCATTTCCTAAATTGAAGATTATTCTTGGTCATATGGGGGAAATGCTTCCTTTTTTAATGCCAGACAGAATAGATTGGGCCTATAGCAACCCACAAATATCGAAGTTGCCGGGATTTATTAAGCAACGCCCTGATATTAAACGTATACCATCGCAAGTGATTCTTGAAAATTTTTACGTTACCACCAGTGGTCGTTTTTCTAAAGAGTTGCTGGACTATACATTAAAAATTATGGGTGAACATCGTGTCATGTTGGCAACCGACTATCCGTATGAAAATGCAAATCAATCCATGGATTTTCTTAAGACGAGCGGGCTGTCAGATAGCCTCTATCAGAAAATATGCTCAAAAAATGCTGAAAAACTGGGAATCAAATTACCATCTCAGTCATCAGCATATTCCTGATACGCGAGGTTTGTGCTGATGGTGAATATGGTCTGATTGCATGGATTAAACTAACGTTTCTAAAGATTGCTCAAACATGTCATTGAGTAAAAGCGTAGGATTGGAATGAATTTTGGGGATGCGCATTTGGCTTTGAGAAATGAATTTATGATGCACGCAATGGGTAATAAAAGAAAATAAACCATCGTAGAAATTGCCTACGTTGAGAAATCCCAGCGGTTTATTGACGACTCCAATTTTAATTGCGTCCCAAGTTTCAAATGCTTCTTCCAACGTTCCTAATCCGCCAGGCATGACGATAAAGGCATCAGAGTGTTGTTGCATCATCAATTTGCGTTCTTGCATGTTTTCGGTGATGAACAGCTCATCCAAGGTTTCCAACGGTTCTTCTTGTGCAATGAGATGTTTTGGTATGATGCCAGTAACTTTCCCACCACAATCCAAAACGGTATTAGCTAAAATGCCCATTAGTCCATGGCTTGAGCCACCATATACCAATCTGTAATTGCGTCGAACAAGCTCTTGCCCCATTTGCACGGTGCATTGAGAAAATGCTTGTTCTTGACCAAGGTTAGCACCTAAATAGACACAAATAGATTTCATGGTGAGTCACTGATTAAATAGGGACAGCTTAACATGAATGTTTAGAAAAAGAATACACATTAAAATACTTGGTTAAGACTATTTTATTTATAATTTATGTAAATGGGTCATGAAGATTAAGATAAAAAGACTTACATGGTGAACAGAATATGCATGAGGAAATCTTTAAGACGATCATCCGACAGGAAAATCAATTACTAGCGAGAAAAGAGCCTGTTTCAAATTTAATTGATTTAATTGATGATGAGTTTATGGAAATTGGAAAATACGGTGAAATGCATGACAAAGCAGAAGTTGCTCGCTGGTTGATGAGTGATGAACGCTCAGAATACTATGGTGTTCAGTTTGATGCCAAACAACTGGCTGATGAAGTTATCCTGCTGACGTATATCAGTGAAAACAAAGAAAATCAGGGTGCAAATCGTAAGCAAGTGTTCCGTTCTTCCATATGGCGGTTGCATCAAGGAAAGTGGCGGATGGTTTTTCATCAGGGAACGCCTCTTTCCGGTCAAAAATGAATATTATCAGCATAATGGAGCGCGTTCTTAAGCCCCAGGCGATAACGAAGAATAGTTTTCTATGTCATTTTCCTGGAAATATTGCGGGAATTCAGCGGAAAATGTTTTGAAAAATTCAGTGTCTTTAATTGATGAGGGGAGATTGTGCAAATAATCATTTTCCCGATAATGAATACCTACTTGTTGAGCAACGATCATCACTTCATGAAAACTATGATTGCCACCAGTGGCCAAAAACACGAAGCAGGCAATTGTGTATTGGTGTAATTCCTCTGATGTAAGATTGCCATACAGGTTGGCACCTAATAGTAATGCTCCTGTATGTCCTGAGGGACCTGCCACTTTAGGAATGATTTTTCCAATGGTATTTTTATAAAATACAGAGCCTTGATCAATTGCAAAGCGGTCAAGTGCACGTAGATGAGCGTCTTCACTCATTCCGACAAGTTTATTAAACACGGGATGTCGTGTAATACCTAGTTGCCTGGTGAGAGAAGGGCTGGTATTTATTTCTTTTCTTGCTCGATCTCGAAAAAGAGCATCAGGAAACAGTTGCTTCACCAACGCGGCTTTTCTTGCAGTGATTTCTCGCATGGTGTTTGAGTCAGAAAAATTTATTATTTCATCAAATAGTCTATGAATAAAGACCATATGAATTTGTAAAATTTGACTTAAATTGATTTTGTCACTGCAAAGCACTTCCAGTATTTTTTGCAAGATTATTTCGCCTGTGACAGGAGTGGAGTCTATGGATTTTAAGCGACCATAGTATTTTTCATCTAATAACTCATCAGAGATTATTTTATTTTCCGCAAGTATCTTTAATAGGATTTCTTTATTTTGTGTTATTAGATAGCAAATCGATCCTGATATTTTTTGACTGCAGGGAATAATTCCGGATGGGAAAGAAGTCGGTATGCCAACTGAGATTCAAAAAATTCTTTATGACGCATTTTAATTTCTTGCTGGACTGACTTAAGCTCATCGGTCATGGTTTTTTGCTTTGTTCTAAACATTCAATAACCTAAAATAATTGACTGCATTTTTAATGCCACGCTTGAGTTTGGATAAAAAGACGAGTTATTTTTTAAATAGGGGGTATCCAATCAAGGTAATCTACTGGTTTACATACTTGATTTTCATCAAACTGTAGGCAAGGTTCATAGATTTTACTATGTGTTTTAAAATTTATCAAATAAATAGCACATTAGAAAACTGCATCGATGAAGTGAGAATTAGTGATCTGACGCAATCGCGTGAGCATTAAACTGACTAAAAGCAAACTTTCTAATACACATATCATTGAACCTATGTGACATTTGCTCCAACAATAAATAGCAAACATGACTTAAAAAATTCGCCATATCCAATTGGCAAATAGATAGAAGCTAGATATGAATGGATTAGCCCGCTAAACGTCTTTCTTTTTGCAATCGTCTGCGTTCTTGCCAGCTTTGTATCAGCACGTAAAAAACTGGGACAAATACCACAGCAAGACAAGTAGAAGCCAGCATACCACTGGCTACCGCAATACCAATAGAGCGCCGTGCATTGGCTCCTGCTCCACTGGCAAAGACTAATGGCATGACTCCCATGATGAATGCAAAGGACGTCATTAAAATGGGCCGAAAACGTGTTTTTGCTCCTAGAACGGCTGCTTCTATAATGGATTTATTATGAATGAGCCGTTCTTCACGGGCAACTTCAACAATCAAGATGGCATTTTTGGCGGCTAAAGCAATGAGCAATAATATACCAATTTGCGTGTACATGTTATTAGCCAAGCCTAATAGAGACAGAACCAAGACAGTACCAATTAATGCCAAGGGCACGCTAAGAATGATGGCGGCGGGAGTGAGCCAGTTTTCATATTGCCCAGATAAAATCATATAGACCAAAATCAGCGACAAAATAAAAATAAAGTAACTGAGATTCCCAGCTATCTTTTCTTGATAAGCGGTACTCGTCCATTCGTAAGATACTCCAGCTGGCAATAATTGCTGTGCCAGTTTTTCCATAGTTTGCATGGCTTGTCCCGAGCTGTAGCCCGTTCCTGCCATGCCATTGATACTACTGGAAGGGTAAAGATTGTAAAGGGATATAATCCCAGGACCTACGGCTGGCACCATATCAGTCAGGGTACCCAGCGGCACCATTTCACCGGATTGATTTTTTACATAATAGTTACGTACGTCTTCAATCGTCATTCGTGAGGAGGCATCCGCTTGCACATACACTTGGAATACCTGTCCAAATTTTGTAAAAAGATTAACGTAAGAAGAACCAAGATAGGTTTGTAATGTATCAAAGGCATCGCCAATGGAAACACCTAAAGATTCTGCTTTTGTTCGATTAATAGGGGCTAACAGTTGCGGTACTGAAGAGCGAAAGGAAGTCATTAATTTTTGTACTTCTGGCCATTGAGTAGAGTAATGGATGAGCTGATCTGTGACGTCTTGTAATTTTTTATAATCAAATGAGCCATCTTGTAATTCAACCTGCATTTGGAAACCACCTGACAACCCTAAACCTTGGATCGGTGGGGGTACAACAACCAATACTTTGGCATCGAGTGTTTTTGTAGCAATGTCATTAAATGTTTTATACATGGCCAGCAAATCTTCGTTTTTACCGCGTACACTCCAATCTTTAAACATAACGTAGACAACCCCGGCATTGGCAAGACTTGAGTTATTGTCTAACAGTGAAATTCCATCAATTGCGATGACGTTTGCAACGCCAGCCACTTTCGATGCTTCTTTACTTAGTTTATCTAAAACCGCTTCAGTGCGCTGCAAACTGGCGCCATCCGGCAATAAAACACTTAAAATAACATAGCCTTGGTCTTCGATAGGGATAAAACCGGTTGGAATTCGACTAAGCCCAAAAATTGCGCAAGCAACTAATACAATCCCAATTAAACAAACGCGACCGCTATGGTGCACGAGGCGATCCATAAAACGTACGTATGCTGCTTCTACTGGGTTGTATAGTCGGTCAAAAGTGCGGAAAAAAATATTTTTGGGTTTGTTTTCATCGATCGGTTTAAGCCATAAAGCACATTGAGTAGGTTTAAGAGTCATGGCATTAATAGCACTAATAAATGCAGTCGCGGCAATGACCAAAGCAAATTGCGCATACATTGAGCCAGTTAAGCCCGGCATGAATCCGGCTGGTACAAACACCGCCATAAGCACTAAAGTGATGCCAATAATTGGTCCAAACAATTCTTTCATGGTTTGAATGGCTGCTTCTTTGGGAGGGATGCCTCGCTCGATATGTTGAGTGACCCCTTCAACGATAACGATGGCATCATCCACCACGATACCAATAGCTAATACCAATGCAAATAGAGTCAGCAAGTTAATGCTGTAACCCAGCATAAACATGGCTATGAATGTTCCAATAATGGTTACGGGAACTGTGGTTGCCGGAACCAGGGTTGCCCGAAAATTCTGTAAGAAAACAACAATGACAAGCAAGACTAAAATGCCTGCTTCAAAGAGTGTTTTATATACTTCGTCGACGGATGCTTTGACGAAGATGGTGGTATCAAAAGGGATAGAGTATTGCATTCCCGGAGGGAATTTTTTTGCCATTTTATCTACAGTTTTGCGCACTTCACTGGCGACTTGCAGGGCATTGGCGCCCGGGAGCTGGAATATTCCGATGGCCGCTGTGGGCTTCCCATTCAGTTTGGCAAGTTGACTATAGGTGGAGGAACCAAGTTCCACGCGGCCTACATCACGAACACGTATGATCTGCGCACTACTGCTGGCATTGGCATTCTCATCCGCTTCTGTGGCTTGTGATTTAATAATAATATCGCCAAATTGCTCTGGGTCAGCAAGTTGGCCAGGAACATTGACGGTCAATTGATAGGCCTGCGGGCCAACCGTTGGCGGGTTACCAATTTGCCCAGCAGACACTTCCTTATTTTGATTGCTAATCGCTTCAAGTACTTCACGTGGTGTTAAAGAAAACGCTCGCATTTTTTGTGGGTCAAGCCATATTCTCATAGCGTACGTGCCTGAACCAAAAATAACCACATTTCCTACACCAGGAAGACGTGACAATTCATCTTGCATGTTGATGGTGGCATAATTATTAAGAAATAATCCGTCGTATTCCCCATGCTCAGAGGTTAGAGTAATAAATTGTAAAATGGCCGTGGATTTTTGTTGTACTAAGACACCTTGCTGTTGAACTGGTTGTGGTAGTTGCGCCATGGCTGCTTGCACGCGGTTTTGTACTAACACTTGTGCAAAATTGAGATCAGTTCCAATTGCAAAGGTAACGATTAAATTATAATTGCCGCTATTGGTGCTGGTGGATTGCATGTAAAGCATATTTTCCACCCCATTGACTTGTTGTTCAATAGGAAGCGCGACGGTATTAATTAATGTTTTTGCATCAGCACCTGGGTAATTTGTGGTTACCTGAATGGTTGGAGGAACAATCGCCGGGTATTGTGATACTGGTAAAACTGCAATAAAGATCAAACCAAGAAACATTAGCATTAATGCAATAACGTTTGCTAGTACTGGGCGCTCAATGAAGAATTTAGAAATCATTTATTGCTCCTCATGAAGAGAATTGAGGAGTGACTGGATTGCCAGGTGTGGCATTTTGCAATCCACTAACAATGACATCGTCTTGGGCATCAAGTCCTTTAGTAATCGCCCTCATGCCTTGCTCTAAACCACCAATTTCTACTCGTTTCGTAACGACTATATTATTTTTATCAACCACGAGTAAATAAGGACCAATTTGATCGGATTGAACAGCGGTATCGGGTACCGTTAGTCGTGGTGAGGGTTTACTGATGGCAATGCGTACGTGCACAAAAAGACCAGGTACCAAAGTGTAATTTTTATTAGGGAATAGGGCGCGAAATTCCATCGTTCCGGTAGATGCATTAAGACCGGTATTAACGAAGTCAAGTCGACCTTCATGTGGAAATCCTGCCTCATTCTGCATGCCAACATACACCGGAATTTTATTAATATCAGATGGTTTAAAGCCTCGAGCTCGCGCTGCCGTACGAATTTTAATTAAATCCAGCTCATTGACATTAAAGTACACATAGATGGGGTCAATTTGTTCAATGGTTGCCAAATCAGTCGCTTTGCCGTTGCCGACCAGATTTCCTACGTCAATCAAATGACGACCGATTCGTCCATCAAAGGGAGCTAAAACATGAGTATAGCTATAAGTGATGCCAGCACTATTAGCATTTGCTTCGGCCTTGGCGACGTCTGCCTCGGATTCTTCTTGTTTGGCCAGCCATTTTTGCACGCTGTTTAGAGAAGTCGCATTTTCTTTATACATTTGCTGCTGGCGGGCATACTCTGCTTTATTATAGGCAAGATTCGCTTTTTGGGCAGCGACAGACGCCTGGGCTTCCTTAAGTTGATCCAAATAGGGTTGAGGTTCGATAACAAACAGCTCTTGTCCTTTTTTAACAAAAGTACCGTCGGTAAATTTGATTGCGTCAAGATAGCCTTCAACACGCGCGACTAAATTCACCGAATTATAAGCCACCGTATTGCCTGTTTCTGTGATGTATTCAGCCATCTCAGCTAATATTGGTTTTTTAACAATAACAACCGGAGGTTGTAGCGCTGGGGTAGTACTTTTTGTTTTATGAAACACAATAAAATAAGCAAGAAGAACAACCACAATGATCATGGCAGTGGTTTTTATTAATTTTAATTTTCTATCTTGATTCATGGTCCATCACCAGCTCGGTAAATATAGTTGTTTTATTCTTTGTTCATTGGTCGTAGGCGGCATATGGTTTTGCTGTTGCAACAGATTGCCCCAGTTGGTACGTGTAGCCATTTCCTTTTTAATTTGCTGCGGAACAATATCATTGCAGCCTCGGATTTGCCAACCACCACCTAATGCGCGATACAGCGCCACCAAAGCTTGAGAAACGTCCCCTTTTGCAGTCGTTAATGAGGTTTGTACTTGGAGTTGTTGCCGTTCTACATCAAGTACGGTAGTGTAGTCCGCTTCTCCTTCTTTATAACGGATTAATGCCAATCTTGTGGATTGGATCGCTGAATTGTTAGCAACCGTCAGGGAGCGCTCAGTCTTTTTGGCTTCGAGGTATTTTGTAATGTTGTCCTGTATTTCTTGCTGGGCCTGTAATATTAGGTTGATATACTTTAATAAAGCCTGCTGGAATGCCGCATCCTGTACCCGTACAGAGTTGGTAATTTGGCCATAGTTAAGGAGAGGCCAGTTGAATGAAGGCCCTGCAGTGATGGTGCGATTTGCCCAGTTAAACATATCGCTGATGGATGAATTCCCAATATTCGTTGAAGAAAAAGAAAAGGTTCCAGCTAATGAAAATGCCGGGAAAAGGTTTGCTTTTGTAGCACCTATGGCTTCGGATTGGGCGATAGCTTCCAATCTGGCTTGATAAATATCTGGTCGTTGTACTAGTGTTTCTTTGGGAATGCCAACTTCTACGGTACGGGATGCTTTAGGAATGCTTCGATTTTTCTTGAGCAAAGCATCTACGTCAGTGGGAACAATACCAAGTAAGACACCTAATGTGTCTTTATAATGCTGTAGTTGACTAAGTTGTGTAGGAAGGTTGGCTTGCGTTTGCGCAAGTTCTGTTTGTGCTTGCTGAACGTCTAATAAACTGGTTTGCCCGGCCTTAAAGCGGGACTTGGCAATTTGCAAACTCATGGTTTGCAATTGAATATTTGCTTTTGTTACTTTTATCAATTCTTCGTAAGTACGAATATTAATGTAGGTGCTGGCAATGTCTGCGGTAAGAGTGACCAGGGCGTTATCATACGCTGCAACTGAAGCTAAGAAGGTAGCATCATTTGAGCGAATGGCTCTGCGATATTTTCCCCAAAAATCAAGTTCCCAACTGGCTGAAAAACCTAATGAAGCCGATTCAAAGCTCGATGGCAAGAATGATTGTAATGAACCACCGCCAATGCGTTGATAAGTATAATTGCCAGTCATGGCTTGTTCTTGAGGATAGAGCTCCCCAACGGATTGCGCAAGTTGCGCTCTGGTTTGCAATACCCGAACTCCGGCAATCTGTAAAGATATATTATTTTGATAACCTTGATGAATTAACGAAGTAAGCGTAGGGTCATGAAATACACTCCACCAGTTTGCATTTCTGGTAGGGGCTTCTGTTACAGGCGAATGTTTACGAGTCTGTAACCAGTGATCGGAAACTTTTACTTTCGGCTCTTTGTAATTAGGTCCGACCATACAGGCTGCAAGAAGTAAATAGGAGATGAGTGTTAAAATCTTTAACATGCGCATGAATATCCATAAATATTAAGGACATTAGTACCATTAATTTATTTATCTGCAAATAGGCTTTCGTAGAAAATTTGTTTTTTATCGCCACAAATTAGCATTTTAAGCTACTGGGAATTTGAATTTGCGCCAATTATGGCCGAAATGATTTTAAAATCATCGACATGGCGGGATTGGCTTATCCTAAAATAAGTTTTTTGGGATACAACAGTGAGTCCTAAAGCCATTTTACTAAAAATAGATTATTATTTAATAGTTAGGCTAAAAACAGGTAGTCAATTGAACAAGCCTTATTTTTTACCTCAGGATTAATAGGTCTTTATCTAAAGGCATTTATCCTTGGGATAATGTTTGCAGTAACGTTCTGGTTTATAGAATCCATAATCCATGTGTATGTTTTTCACTCAGGAACGATTGTCTCTCAGTTATTTCCAAAAGACGAAAATGAATTTTGGATGCGAAGTATCATCGCATGTTTAATCATCGTTTTTAGTCTTACCACCGCTCATGTCTGGCATCAAAAAAATTCTTTAAAGAGAAATTTAAAACTTGCTTTGAAAATGTTTGACTCATTAGGAAATGGTATTGTTATAACCAATAAACAAAACAAAATTATATATGTAAATAAAAAATATACAGAAATTACTGGTTATGCCTCTGAAGAAGTGGTTGGAAAAAATCCAAATGTTTTAAGCTCTGGCAGACAAAACAAGGAATTTTATGAAAAAATGTGGTCTATTCTTGAGTCAAAAGGTTATTGGGAAGGGGAAATATGGAATCGTAAAAAATCAGGCGAACTTTTTCCTGAATGGATTAACATCAGCATTATAAAAGATAAGCGTCATACGCCCGCGTACTATGTTGGGGTTTTGACAGATATTTCCTCCAGAAAAAAATTGGATGATATAACTCGTCATTACGCCTATTATGATCCCTTAACCAATTTGCCTAACAGACGATTATTTAAAGAAGAATTGCACCATGAAATGAGGCATGCAAAGCGTAATCAGCAGAAATTGGCTGTTTTATTTATTGATTTGGATGATTTTAAACCCATTAATGATCGATATGGCCACCATGTTGGTGATGAATACCTCATTAAGTTTTCCAAATTTTTAAAAGATCATCTAAGGGAGTCGGATGTTTTATCCAGATTTGGAGGGGATGAGTTTATGATTGTATTACCAAATATACAAACCAGGGAAATTACGGCCATGTTTATTCAAAATCTATTAAATGCCATGAAGGATTCAACCATTCAGCATGAAGAAAGTAAGTTGCCTATCATAGCCAGCATAGGCTACGCGCTGTATCCTGATGATGGAATAGACATTGATGCTTTGATTCACCAAGCTGACATGAACATGTATGAAGAAAAAGCCAAAAAGCAAAAATGATTAAATTAAATATCTTATTCATATCAAAAACATTATAATTCAAAAAATTATATTCAGGTGTATGTCAGATGTACAACAAGTCGCAGCACGGTTTTTCATTGAAAAAATGCATTTTCATTTTATAATGAATTACTAAAACCAATAAGAAGGATCGCATTCATGAAAAAATAACAAAATTGTTTATCGGATTAATGTGCTCTGCGTGTTTATTTTTAAGTGGGTGTAATACGGTGAAGGGGTTTGGAAAAGACGTCTCTCAGGGTGGGCAGGAAATCGAACAGGCGGCCAATAAAGCTTCATCGTCCTTATAAAATTAATATGATTCGTAATCTTTGCTAGATTGAGTATGGCTGTAATTGATTGTCTAATAATAAATGGAGCTAACGATGGAAAAGAAAAAATGGATAAAATAATCAAGTCGGCGATTACAGGCGTTTTGAGTTTAACTGCTGCAGGGGCATTGATGGCGTCTACTCAAGCTATGGCTGCAGAGAAAGGTCAAGAGAAATGCTATGGGATTGCGAAAGCTGGTATGAACGATTGCAATACAGCAACTTCTTCTTGTGCTGGAACCTCCAAGACCGATGGGCAAGCAGACGCGTATGTTCTTTTGCCGGAAGGTGTGTGTAAAAAATAGTTGGTGGTTCGCTTGAAGCTAAAACCAAAAGCTAATGCGATCCCACAGCAGAGCGTTCAAGCCAGTTTCCGGCAGTGTGGGGATTGGCTTGCGCAGTCAACATTATTCAAACTTTCTTGACTCCCTTCCCAATATTGGGTTTTTAGAAGTTCACTGTGAAAATTATTTTGGCCAAGGTGGCAAACCTCTTGTTTGCCTGGAACACATTGCAAACCATTATCCTCTGAGTTTTCACGGCGTAGGTTTGTCTCTGGGATCAACCGATGGGCTCAGTGCCCAACATCTAAGAAAACTTAAAGCATTAATTGACCGCTTTGAACCGATGTTTGTTTCAGAGCATCTTTGCTGGGGCTCCGTGGAAGGAACTTATTTCAATGATTTATTGCCACTGCCTTATACCCCCGAATCTTTGTGGCTGGTCATCAAGCATGTTCATCAAGTTCAGGATTATTTAAAGCGTCCCATCTTAATTGAAAATATTTCTTCTTATTTGGAATATGATCATTCTGTAATCCCTGAGTATGAATTCATGATGGAGATTATCAAGGCAACAGGATGCAGCATTCTCTTGGATGTGAACAATCTGTATGTAAATTCAGTCAACCATGGTTGGGATACAAAGACATACTTGCATCATTTAGCTCCACAAGCAGTTCAGGAAATACATCTTGCTGGATTTACCCAAAAAGTGTTTGATGATGCCTTATTATTAATTGACACCCATGATAAGCCAGTGACCCAGGACGTTTGGATGTTATATGAGCAAAGCTTGCAATATCTTGGCCCAAAGCCTACGTTGATTGAATGGGATGCAAATCTTCCCGATCTTTCCATTCTTTTAGGTGAGGCGGAAAAAGCAAAAAGGATTTTAGACGATGTGTATGCCATCTCTGCATGAGGTACAACACCGGTTTAAACAAGGTGTGTTAAATGAAGATCCAGCCTTTCATGTTTATATTAAAAAAATAAGAGGTTGCATCCTGAACGCTTGTTGCAAGTTTACCGCAATAATTATTACATTAGTTTAACCGAGGCCTTAGAAAACATATATCCACTCACTCAGAAACTTGTAGGTAAGGATTTTTTGCAGCCACAGCCAAAGCTTATATTCGTTGCTATCCTTCTATTTCTGGTGATTTGCATGAGTTTGGCGGCCAATTATCGCGCTTTCTTGATGATTTCCCTCCCACACAAACGCTGCCGTATTTGCCTGAAATAGCACAGATGGAATGGGCAGGCCATCAAGCTTATCATGCAGAAGAAAGTCCCGTTGTTGATTGGCAGATATTGGCTAAAATTCCAGAAGAAAGCTATGGCAAAATTAAACTGCAACTTACTGCCGCCTGTCATCTTTTTGCATTTAAATTTCCTGTATTGGCTATCCGGGATTTTTGTTATGAACCGCATAGCGAGCATTTAAACCTTGATAGTAATGGAGAATATGTTTTAGTCACCCGCAGAAACATGCAAATATATTTTGAAAAATTAACTGCTGGCGAGTATGTTCTGTTATTGGCACTGCAACAAGGAAGACATATGCAAGAAGCATGTTGTATGGCTATAGACACGGAATCAACCGTTGATATTAATATTTTTTTACAAAAGCATTTTATGGCTGGCACATTCCAGAAAATTGATTGGTCATGAGGTAGCTTTATACCGATTTTAGAATAAAAAAGACAAACCAAACGTTAATGAGGTTTCATTGGCTGCTTCTCCGGCACGCCTCTGCATGGTTTTAAATGCACCATAATTTTGAGTGCGTTCGTATTCAGTAAATAAGTTCAGGCCTGGCATCAAACGGTAATAGGGTCGCACAATGTAGCGCATTTGATTTAAACCATTGCCAATCTCCGCTGAGGCTACGGTTTTTGTCGCTAGAATGCTTCGTATGCCTAATCGAATTAAGAAGTTATTGGCCAGGAGTGTGTCACGTGATAATTCCATATCAAGTTTGGCGCTGCCTTTATAAAAATATCCTCTCACGTTGGTGTCAATAAAATAAGGCATTACTCCTTCAATACCAATTCCTGGCTGCCAATAGGGGGTTTTAGCGGGTCGATAGAAATAATTAATACCGCCTTTAACAGCCCAAAATTGACTAATCAAATGCCAATAAAAAACGTCAATGTCGGCATTTTCTATGGCTCCTTTATTAATTTCAGCATCTTCCGTCAAGAATTCAAGCTTATGATAATCGCCACCATATAATCCTTTAAATGTCATTTCCTGGATATTATGGAAAGGATCTTCCCCAACATCGACGAAGTTTGCGCTATATAATCCCTGATGATGTCCAAGAGGATGGTAAACCAGCGAGGGATTAATAGGCATGGTTTCATCTTCTCTGACAATAGCTCGATTCACATAAGGTTGTAATGCCACATAATGCGCTGGTTTTACTTGCCCTTTGACCAGCTCAATAAGCGTTTTATATTGAAACGTTCGTGCCATACCCGCCATCATGTGATAAAGATGATGGCAATGGAAAAACCATTGACCACTGGCATCGGCATCTATGTCTGCCACGGCGGTAGCGCCAGGTGGAACTGAAATGGTATGTAATAGAGGATCATAAGCGCCGTGGCCATTACGAAGAATGAACCAATGCCCATGAATATGCATGGGGTGGCGCATCATCGAGTTATTGGTAAAGATAATTCGATAGCGTTTTCCTGGCTCCAGAGGTATGGGGTTTGCTTTATATTCTGGCAATCCATTAATAAACCAGATAAAACGTTCCATATAACCAAATAATTCCATGTTGATGATTCCATCCACAGGTTTATCAGGATTATTGGTTTTGGCAGCGGCCATTAAGTTTTGATACTTCGTTCCGCTTGTGGTAGCGGTAGAAGAATTTGGAGCTGATATTTTATCACCGATGATGGTTGGTTCGGTTGGCATGGTGTGATGGCTGGTTAATTTGGAGGATGTGTTATGCATCGTTGAATGTAATGATTCTATATTCATGGGAAGGGGATGAGCATGCGTTGTGGTTAAATGCTTCATCTTCTCATGCATGTCCGACATCCCATTAGCCATCATTTCTCGAGTGACAGGCAAAGGTTCGGGAAATGATTTAACCTGAGCATAAGGAATAGGTTGATGCGGGTCAGTGACTAATGCGCCATAAGCTTTTCCACGAGTATCAATGGATTCGGCATAAATAATATAGGGCTTGTTTTTTTGAATACGCACCAAGACGTCATAGGTTTCTCCTGGAGCAATGGTAAAATTTTTAATGGCGTAAGGCTGTATGTCATTGCCTTGAATGTGAACCATTTCCATGGACGTGTCTGGGATTTTAACCCGATAAATGGTACTGCCTGCTGCCCCTATGAAGCGTAAACGCACGATATCACCCACACGCACAGGAGCTGTCCAAGGATGGGATTTAGGTTTGCCATTGAGCAAATAGGCATCATAGGCAACGTCACTTAAATCATAAATACTCATGCGCATGTGTTGCATCATGTTGTAATCACTGATTAGTTTTTTCTTTCGTCAGGAGAGGCTTGACGATAGTCATGAATAAATTTATTGAGCGATGGTTGTAAAGGGAATTTTGGTGAATAGTAATCGCCATCTTTTTTTAAATTGGCGAAAACCGCCTGGGCGGGAGTATTACTCCAATCGGAGAGTATAACCACATAATCTTTGGTGTAATGATAGGGCGGGGGTTGGGGTGCATCAATCAGGAAGGCACCATATAATCCTTCTTGTTCTTGCTCATCGGTATGTGCATGGTACCAATAGGTTCCTCTTTGATAAAGAGTAAATTGATAATGGAAAACACCGCCAGGAGGAATCACCGTTTGGCTGACTCCATGTACACCATCCATTTGCCACGGAACAAGGATACCATGCCAGTGGATTGAAGTTCCCTTATCCAAATGATTGTGTACATGAATAATGACACGATCACCCTCTTTAAAGTGTAAGGTGGGTCCAGGAATTTGATGATTGACTGCAATGGCTTTTCTTGTTTCTCCTGCGAAATGAACCGTTTTATAGCTGATGTCCAAATTGATAATACGTTCGGTTCCAGCAAAAATAGGTTTTTTCAACTCAGTAGAGCTGATGTTTTTTTTAGATTGCGCAGATTGGGGAGTTGATGTTACCGAAGAGGTGGATGCTTGCATTGGAGTGCGATGATGTTCATGTTGTGCAACCAAAGGAGTGCTTACACTGATGAAAAAACAAATCGCAAGAGATTTTTGGCTCTACACCAATTAAGGGGGCACTTTAATCAAATTAGTCTAGACTAAGTCCTTGATTTAGCGATCAAAAGGAGATTAAAGTGCCTAAGAACAATCTTATCCTAAATTTACCTGGATTTTCCATATTAAAAGTGAGTGGGTATCAACCCTTATTATTAGATGTAACTTATAACCGATTAGCTCGGTGTAGTCATTGCCAAAGTAAGCAGGTTCGCAAGAAATCATCGTATATAAGAACAGTACATCATGAGTTAATAGGGCATCGTCGAAGTGTATTGAGGTTTAAAGCGTATAAGCTTTATTGTCATACTTGTTGTCGCTATGGTAATCAACAGTTTCCCGGTATCAATAAACATCAACGTGCTACTTGGCGAGCTCAAGCTGCAGTGTTTCATGAGCATAGCCGCGGGGTATCGCAAAAAGATTTATCAGAGCGTTATAAGAAAGGAAAAGCGACCATAGAGCGCTGGTATCAGCGGCATTATGAAGAGCAACATCGAGAATTAATCAATAAACCATGTCCTGTGGTACTGGGTATTGATGAACATTTTTTCAGTAAGAAAGAAGGGTTTGCAACTACTTTTTGTGACCTAAGAAAACATAAGATATTTGATGTGGTTCGTGGCCGTCGTGAGCAAGAATTAAAAGAATATCTCCAGCAATTACCTGGAAAAGAACGTGTCAAAGTGATTTGTATGGACTTGAGCAGTACATACCGTTCCTTAGTAAAGAAGTACTTTCCTAATGCTATGATAGTGGCTGATAGGTTTCATGTAATCCGTTTAATTCAACATCAGTGTATGATGACCTGTCGAGAACTCTCCACTGAAATTAAAAACAATAGAGGTATCTTAGCCTTATTAAGAACAAGACCTGATAACTTAAGTGATGAGAAGAAAGTCAAAAGAGATGCGTTTTTCACTGAAAATCCTGCAATAGAGGCTATATATCAATTTCAGCAACAACTGCACTCACTATTAATGAAAAGGGCGCTAACACAGCATGAGTGCCGTAAAGTAATACCTACTTTCTTAGAAATGTTGGCTGAGTTAAAGCAAAGTGGTTTTAAAGCATTAGCATCATTAGGTAAAACACTTTGGGCTTGGAAAGATGAAGTGGCCAGAATGTGGCGATTTAGTAAGTCAAATGGAATAACAGAAGGCTTTCATCGCAAAATGAAACTCATTCAGCGAAGAGCTTATGGTTTTAGAAATTTTGAAAATTATAGAGTACGTGTTAAGGTCCTCTGCGGGTGATTAAAGCTGCCCCCTTAAATGGGAAAGAGCCAGATTTTTTAATGTGAGTAATGAGCTGCCTTCTGAACAGCATAATACGTCCTTGATTAGTGCCCCCGGATTTGGGGAAGAGCCTCCTTGTGCTCAGACAACCATTGAATGATGCCTGATGATTCTGCGTTTGATTGTTGCCCCATATTTAGGGATATGGCCATATTTATATGAGCCAAAAATGGCGCGCCCGGAAGGATTCGAACCTCCGACCCCCTGGTTCGTAGCCAGATACTCTATCCAACTGAGCTACGGGCGCGTGTTTCGTGGCGGAGAGAGAGGGATTCGAACCCTCGATGGGATTTTGTCCCATACTCCCTTAGCAGGGGAGCGCCTTCGACCACTCGGCCATCTCTCCAATCAATGGACGGGAAGTATATCAGGTATTCGGATGCCGTCAACTCTAGCTGAAGGTTTATTCAAAACATTTAAAAAAATCCACTGAGGATGGACAAGCAATAATGATGAATACAATATTTCCAAAAAATAGGGATTACTGCTATCTTTAGTCTAGCATTTTAAACGCCTTATTCAGGGCTTAGTTTTAAGTATCATTAGATTTGTCCATCGAAATCGAGCAATTGCCCTATCGATATGGTTTGTTGGCCATGATGGCAAGTATCAGGAGGAGTAATGAAACATAAATCAAATTTAAACGGCAAAGATGTTTATGTGGTTGATGGAAGCCGTACGCCCTTTTTAAAAGCTAAAGAGGTAGGACCTTTCAGTGGTTCGGATTTGGCGGTAGCCGCTGGTCTGCCTTTGTTAAATCGACAGCCTTTTTCTCCTAAAGAATTGGATGAAGTCATTATTGGTTCAGCAATGCCCGGGCCGGATGAAGCAAACATAGCCCGGGTGACGGCCTTAAGACTGGGATGTGGGGAGAAGGTCCCAGCATTTACTGTGATGCGAAATTGTGCATCTGGTATGCAGGCTTTAGATAATGCTGCCATGCAAATTGCTAGTGGACGCAGCCATCTGATTTTAGCAGGAGGGACGGATGCCATGAGTCATGCTCCCTTATTGTTTAATCAAAAAATGGCTGCATGGCTTGCCAAATGGTATGCCGCTAAAACGTTTAGACAGCGAGCAGGTTTAATCGCAGAATTTAGACCTTCTTATCTTGCGCCTGTTGTTGCTTTATTGCGAGGGTTAACAGATCCGATTGTTGGTCTAAACATGGGGCAGACTGCTGAAAAATTAGCATTTAAATTTAATATTACTCGGGAACAAATGGATGAGTATGCTTGTGAAAGCCATCGTCGATTAGCAGAAGCGTTTCAGGAGGGACGAATGCAAGAAGTAGTTCCCATGATTGATGCAAAAGGAACATTGTATCTTAAAGATGATGGTATTCGAGAAGATTCAACCGTAGAAAAGCTGGCAAAATTAAAACCATTTTTTGACAAAAAATATGGAATGGTAACGGCGGGAAATAGTTCACAAATTACTGATGGAGCTTGTTTGTTGCTTTTGGCAAGTGCCGAGGCAGTTAAAAAATATAAGCTTCCTGTTATGGGGAAAATTGTTGATTCCCAATGGGCTGCATTAGACCCGGCACAGATGGGACTTGGGCCAGTACATGCCGCTACCCCCATTATGGAACGTCAGCATTTAAAACCGCAGGATTTTGATTGCTGGGAAATTAATGAAGCCTTTGCTGCCCAAGTGCTGGCATGCCTTGCTGCCTGGGATGATGACGAATATTGTCGTACTCAGTTGGGATTAAAGCAGGCCATGGGTGCACCGTCTCGTGCTGTTTTAAACAAAGATGGTGGTGCAATTGCTGCGGGGCATCCAATTGGTGCAAGTGGTGCACGCATTGTATTGCATGTGTTGCAGGATCTTCAGCAACGAAATGGAACGCGCGGGATGGCCGCAATTTGCATTGGGGGTGGTCAGGGAGGGGCGATGTTTTTGGAGCGAACGACAGAGGTAAAAGGACATGAGTAATTATAAACATTGGATAGTAAAAAAAGATTCTAGAAATATTTTTTGGCTTGGTCTGAATCGTAAAGATACGTCCGTTAATACCATTAATGATGAAGTGCTTGATGAATTAAATGGTCTATTGCAAGAGGTAGCCCAGGAAAAAGATGCGAAAGGTTTAATTGTTCATTCCCTTAAGCAAAAAGGATTCATTGCTGGAGCGGATGTCAATGAGTTTGCCAAGTTTGACAATCCGGCACGTGCCATTGATTTTTTGCGCAAAGGGCAAGCTGTATTTAACCGTATAGAATCTATGTCCATTCCAACGGTTGCAATTATTAATGGTTTTTGCATGGGAGGCGGCTTGGAATTGGCTTTGGCCTGTGATTATCGTCTGGCAACCGATGATAAAAGCACACGCTTGGGCTTGCCTGAAGTGTTACTTGGTATTCATCCTGGGTGGGGTGGAACCGTGCGTTTGCCCAGATTGATTGGTGGTTTCCACGCTTTATCAGAAGTTATTTTAACGGGCGCAACCTTGTCTTCTCATAAAGCAAAAAAATTAGGATTTGTTGATGATGTTACACCACTTCGGCAATTGGACCGCGCTGCGGTTTATTACGTAGAAAATCGGCCGAAAAAACATAAACCTGCGTTTCTGCAATCCCTAAGCAATTATGCCTGGGCTCGAGTCTTGTTGGCTAAACTATTTCGCAAACAAGTTGCTAAAAAGGTACAAAAAGAGCACTATCCGGCGCCGTTTGCTGTTATTGATTTATGGGAGAAAGAAAGTAGTTTTGATGAAAGAGCTTATTTAAAAGAAGTGGATTCTATTGAGCAATTGATTACCGAAAATGAAACAGCAACCAATTTGATTCGCATTTTTCAATTGCGTGAACGGCTGAAGGGATTTGCGAAAAAAAGTAATTTTAAGGCCGAACATGTTCATGTTATTGGTGCCGGGGTCATGGGGGGGGATATTGCCGCATGGTGCGCTTTAAAGGGACTGCGCGTGACGCTTGAAGATAAGTCTTATGAATATATTGCCCCAGCTATCGGGAGAGCACGTAAGCTGTTTAATAAAAAATTACGTACGGCTAGAGAAATTCAGGCTGCAGCTGATCGTCTCATTGCTGATCCAAACGGATATGGTGTTTTCCGGGCAGACGTTATCATTGAAGCGGTTTATGAAAATCTGGATGTAAAACAAACCATCATGAAAGCGGTGGAAGAGCGCGCAAAGCCGGATGCTATTATTGCGACTAACACGTCGAGTATTCCGTTGGATGAAATCAGTACAGTAATGAGCCATCCACATCGATTGGTTGGCATTCACTTTTTTAATCCAGTGGCCAAAATGGATTTGGTTGAAGTGGTTAGCAGTTCCAAGACATCAAAAGAGATTGCACAAGATGCCTGTTCTTTTGTCGATCAAATTAGTCGCTTGCCCTTACCTGTTAAATCCAGTCCGGGATTTTTAGTTAACCGGGTCCTGATGCCTTATTTAATGGAATGTGTGCAATTGCTTGATGAGGGTTACCGTGCAGAACTTATTGATAAGGCAGCACAATCATTTGGTATGGTTATGGGGCCTGTTGAATTGGCTGATACGGTAGGTATGGATGTATGCCTTGCGGTTGCAGAAAATTTGACGGGTCATTTTGGTGGCAAGGTTCCTCAAAAATTGCAAGACATGGTTAAGGCAGGTAAATTAGGCCGAAAATCAGGGGAAGGTTTTTATCGATATAAAAATGGAAAACCAGTAAAACATCAAATAACCAGTCATGGTAATGAAAAGGAAATTGCCAATCGCTTGATTTTGCGTATGGTCAATGAGGCTGCGGCCTGTTTGCGCGAAGGAGTGGTGGTTGATGCCGACTTGCTGGATGCTGGCATGGTTTTTGGAACTGGGTTTGCGCCATTTCGAGGTGGCCCTATGCATTATGCCAAGCATTTCGGTCGAGATAAGCTCAATGAATTGTTTTCACAGCTTGAAACACAATATGGAGAGCGATTCAAGGCGGATACCGGATTGTGATATTTTTTGAGGCTGCTTATAAAAGGCAGCCTGATTAATATTTATTTTTCCTATCGGTTCCAACAGGGAGATTGAGAGGAATGTTTTAAATATTTCTATGGACTATCATCCCTTTGTTTGCCAAGGTTCGTCTGCTCTTTTACTGGAAGAGCAATGAGGAAATCATGATGATGCGCAAGCTTTTGAAGTTTTGTCTTTTTTTACTGTATGCAAATCCTTTAATTGCTGCCATATACGTGTTGCCGCTGGATGGAAATGTGATAGGGAAGCTGCATTTTGTCCATCCGCAACCAGGCGAAACTTTAAGTGAGGTGGGGGTTCGTTTTGATATTGGTTTTGATGAAATGCGACGAGCGAATCCGCACGTTGATGAAGAGCAGCCATTATCACCACATCTTACCCTTCTAATTCCTTCACAGTTTGTTTTACCTGCTGCACCTCGACGGGGTCTCGTCATTAATTTGCCAGAATATCGCCTTTATTATTTTCCGGAAAATGATAATGTGGTCATTACATACCCCGTAGGCATTGGGCGCCAGGGATGGAATACTCCCGTTGGGGTAACACAAGTTATTGCCAAACAAAAAGATCCAGTATGGCGGCCGACAGCGAATTTGAAAGCTTACGCGAACGAACAGGGACAACTGCTGCCGGAAGAATTTCCTCCTGGACCGGTGAATCCGCTGGGGCGTTATGTTCTGCGTCTGGGATGGCCAACCTACCTGATTCATGGCACTAATCATGCGGATGGTGTGGGGATGCGAGTAAGTGCAGGTTGTATTCGTATGTTGCCTGATGATATTGAGTATTTATATGAATTAGTTCAGGTTGGTACACCCGTGAGGGTCATAAATGAACCATTAAAACTTGGTGAATTAAATGGCATGCTTTATTTGGAAGCGCATCCCGTATTAAAAGAAAAGTGCAGTACTGATTTACAAGGATTAGCAGAGCGTCTTTTTAGACATTTGAATAAAAATAGTTCTATCAATCAGAACGTTTTACATCAAGAACTTAAACGTCTTTCTGGTGTTCCTCGGAAAATATCAGTCTAAAAGTTTAGGAGTTACACACTAGCAAAAGTTTTTCATGGTGTTTTTTAATGTCATCTCCGCGAAGGCGGAGATCCATGTATGATTAAAAATTGAAGCTTTATTCGAAATGGATTTCTGCTTTCGTGGGAAAGACACTCATTATTAGATCATTATTTGCCCGTTTAGATGTTATTTTGTCAGTGTTTCTAAGGTTTGTAAATTGATTTTTTGTATAAAGGTCGTTGACAAATTGCATATAGTTTATGAGCGATGAGGACAATAATAACACTTGCGACAAGATCGATAGGGTAATGCCATCCTAAAAGAATGCAAGAAGTAAATAATAGTAAATTCACAATGAGTAGTATTCCAAATGCAATAGGCCACGGGCGTAACAAATAGAGGCAGAACCATGCCCAAATTGCATGAAAAGATGGTGTTGCAATCATGCCTCCTTCTAGTGTTGTTGGCTGTATATAGCTGTGAATTTGTTGAAATTTAAGTCCGGTTGCTCTTTGGGCTTCAAAAAATAAAGGACTGTCAATGACACTGGCTGGTGCCGTCGTAGGAAAAAAATAGTAAAAAGTGTATCCAATAAGCGCGCTTGAGAACAATAAAAAATAATATTCACGCATTAATTGAAAACGTTTTGCCGCAATCACCAGAATGGGAATGAAGTTTAATTGATAGTCCAGGGTTCGATAAGAATACATTAACAGGGTATTGATGTTAGGATGTTCACGAGTCCAACGGACAATGCCTTCCATATTAATATATAGCGAGGATTCAAATTTTAAAATATATTTGTCGATTGGTGGGAAAGGGGTATATTGAATTGCATTACATGCAAAAAGCAGGATCATAACGACGGTGTAATAGTAAATGGCTTCTTTTATCATTAAGGTTAGATTACCGGAACGACCATACTGCAAGATTGCCCCTGAATAAGTGAGCAATAAAAAAAGCGCGATAGTTAAAAATATCGGTGGAATATAATTATTACCCGGGTATTGGTAAAAAAGTAATTGATGGCCATGACTATAATAGCAAAGCCACACAACCCTGCGCCCGAAGAAATGATACATGTTGTTTTCAGAGTACGCATGTTTTTTGGGTATTAATCATTCACTAGCCGCTTGTTCTTTCTGTTTGATTGCATGATAGATTTCTTCTCGATGAACATTAATTGACCTGGGAGCATTGATGCCAAATTTAATGTTGCCATGCTCCTGGGTTTTAAAAGCGATGATTTGAACAATGTTGCCGTTAATATCAATAATTAATGGTTCTTCGAAGGGGACAGTTACAATATGCATAAAAAACCTCTTTATTTTTTAACGTGTTATAACTTATTCATCTAGTAAATGCAATCTGACAAAAGAGGGAAATAGAAAAAAAACGGCGAAACTTTTAGTTTACTCAAAATTAAAGCAAAAAATTGCTCAGTACGTATAAATAGGTTATGATTAACCGCTTTTTTTAAAACCTTGTCTTACTCGGATTTAATTCGGGAAGACTGTAATCCAAAAGGAGAAACTCATGAGACATTATGAAATTGTCTTTCTAGTGCATCCCGATCAAAGTGAACAAGTGCCCGGTATGGTTGAACGTTATGAAGGCATTATCACCAAAAATGAGGGAAAAATTCATCGTAAAGAAGATTGGGGTCGTAGACAATTAGCTTATCCCATTAATGATGTTCATAAAGCTCACTATATTTTGATGAACATTGAATGTAATCAAGCCGCTCTGGATGAATTAAAAACTGCATTCAAATTCAATGATGCAATATTAAGATATCTGGTTGTTAAGCAAAAACATGCAATTACTACAGAATCCGTTATGATGAAAAAAGAAAAAGAAAGCCGAGCAGCTTAAGGAGAACATGATAATGTCAGCTTATTTTCGTCGCAAAAAAATGAACCGATTTGCTGCCGAAGGCGCAGAAGGTATTGATTATAAAGATATTAATCTATTAAAAAATTACATTACCGAAACGGGTAAAATCGTACCAAGTCGAATTACTGGCGTGCAAACTCGTTTTCAACGGCAATTGGCTAAAGCCATAAAGCATGCAAGATTTCTTGCACTTTTGCCTTATTGTGATCGACATCAGTAAAAATAACCAGGTTGAGCATGTTTATGCGTAATCAGGCTAAGTTTTTGTTGGAAAACCCTTGGCATGCAATATTATGTGCTGTTGTATTAGCGTTGCTGCCTTATACTTCTTGGCTGTCCGTAGCATTGATTGCTTTGGTGACTTTGCGAAAGGGCAGCCGAGAAGGTGGGGTGCTGTTAGCCGCTGTTTTGTTGGCTCATTTCGCTTTTTCGTTGACAACATTAACGGCCAAGCTGGCCATCATTAATACATTGCTTGTTTTTATGCCATGTTATCTAGCAGCTATTCTGTTACGTATAACCGCCAGTTGGCGGGCTGTAGCAGGAGGTTTTTTTCTGCAAGTAACCATTGCCATGATGCTGTTGCAAGCGATGCTGCCTGATTTCAGTATGACACAATTTCTTTATTTCAAGACTGCTTTACGAGATTTACAATACGATAATACCTTATTGGAATTTGTAAATGGTAATCATGGTATAAAGGATTTAACGCTGGCGAATTACTTGCTTGGTATTCAAGCTGCGGGAATTGTTCTTTCTGCAGCTTTGTCATTGATGCTTGCTCGCTCTTTGCAATCTCAGCTTTATTATCCTGGCGGTTTTAGAAAAGAGATGCTTGATTTCAGGGGTGAAAAATTAGGATTGTTTTTACTGGTAATCATGATGATTGCTGCAAGTCATGACAATGTTCTTGCCATGACTATTTTGCCGGTATTAATAGTTTATTTTTTACTTTCAGGATTAAGCTTGGGCTTTAATCTATTTGCTAAAAAAAGGCCATTGGGCTCTTTTTTATTGTTGATTGCACCATTGTTACTCATACCGTTGGTGATGTTACCAGTGTATGTGGTTGTGGGTTCATTGGATAGTTTATTTAATTTTAGATTATATCTGCCTAGATCGTATTCTTAGAAAAACGATGGTACGTGCGGATGTAAAATATGAAGGGGGTTAAGATGGAAGTTATTTTGTTGGAAAAAGTGAGAAATTTGGGAAATCTGGGTGATAAAGTGTCCGTTAAGGCCGGATATGGCAGGAACTTTTTGATTCCACAAAATAAGGCTGTATTTGCAACAGCAAAAAATGTTGAATTATTTGAGCAACGACGTGCTGAATTGGAGAAAAAAGCACAACAAACATTAGCTACTGCAGAACAACGGGCTGCCAAGTTAAATGATATTACCGTCGTTATCTCCGCTCAAGCGAGTGATGAAGGTAAATTATATGGCTCAGTTGGTGTGCATGAAATTAAGGATGCTTTGGTTAAGCGCTCTATTGACGTTCATAAGCGCGAGATTATTATGCCGGAAGGGCCTTTACATTCAATAGGTGAGTATACCGTTGAAATTCATTTACATAGTGACGTCATTGCAAATTTAAAAGTGGAAGTCACTCAGGCTAAATAATGCCTTATTCCTAACTACCATCAAAGATGGTAGTTAGGATCTTGATGCTCATTTGAATTTTTCAAGGGTAAACTTTTTTAGTCTCTATGTTTGATTTTTAAGGGTTTTAAATATTTAAAACCCTCTTTTCTGAAACATTGTTATCTATATCAGATACTCGACAGCGACGGCCCCAGCAGCAACTGCAATATGAGTTTTGTTTTCCCAAAGGAAACTTCCAACGCTACTCAGTAATTGAGCGATCCCCCTAGATGGTTCAACCGGTGGTGGCGATACTATGGCTATTCTACGTTCTTTTTGACGGCGTGCAAGAAAAGGACAACCGGTTACAAAATCTTGGGTGGAAAGTCGTTTATGAATGTTTTCTGGTGTGACTGCAGGAACGCTGGCTTTGGGTCGATGACTTGCTGCCCCATGCAGTTCAACGATCAACGATGGCGATAAATGTTCCATAAGAGGAATAACACCGGCATTGAGGCCGTGAGAATGTTCTGCTTCAACAGAAGTATGTCGGGAGCTTTGTAAATGATTTCCTATTTTGTATAAGGCTTTCAGAATGGTTTGAAGCTTTTCTTGATCATCCCGGCTCATTTCGGTCACGACGTCTTGAGTCGATTTTCCTGGAAAACCAAATAAACAGCTTATCCTTGCTAGTTGGTCAAGTCCTAAGCCTTCACGTAATGCAGCAACCAACTCTTGGCAATAACTGTATTGTAAACCTAAGGCTAATTTGGGAGCATCAGGGTTTTTACCTTGAACACCGATTGTTCTGGCTAATTCCATTAATTGACGAACCAATGCTCCCGCTCGAGCTTCATTTTCCAATACATTAAGGCATAGCTTATATAAGTCGCTGGCTTCTATTGGTGCTTCAGACTCCAGTGCCCTGGCCAGTAATTGCTCTAATATCATTTGTTCAGCAACCAAACCTGCTGCAGATAAAACAGCGCTTACATGAACGCCAGTATTGAAAGAAGGGGTTGCCAATTCACCGTTCAGTCTCCTATCAATCATGGAGGGCGTTGGTTCAACTAACGGTGCATCATCGTAAGATTTAAATAAGGAAGCACCATCATGATCTTTTAAGTCAAACGCATAAGCAATGGCTTTAAGATTATTGCAACATACATGGCTTGAATTCGTAAAGCGAATTGGTAATGCTGCTCGTTCGCTTCTGGGACGGCTGACGTGCAAAGGTTCTACAATTTCATTGAGCAATGCCCCTGTCAGTAAATCATCAATGACATCCGGTTCGCTTGCAAATTTTTCTGTCAGTCGTTTTTTCATAACAAACAAAGCATTGTCTAACAATGGACGTGGATCAAATTCATATTTTTGAAGATAATCAAAAATAGCGTACATGGCATTAAATGCTTGATTTTGAACAAATAACCCCAAGCCAGAAGTGTTACTTAAACGCCCTGCCTGTAAAATAGCTTGTTGAGCTTTAGTACGTTCATAAAATCCACCTTTGGAGATGGCGGTTACCCGTATGATGTCTTCAGTAATATCCTGCGGCAAAATTTCACCCGTTGCTTCGTGAATGATCCAGCCTAACGGCGCTGGGGTACTTTCTGCACCGCTGAATTTTACTTGAATAGCCAATCCATTGGTTTCTTTGGTGTATGTTTTTTTATCATCGGTGATGATATTCAAGGTCGAAATGTCGGCTGCCGTCAATATCGTATCTTCCAGGTGAAGTGTATTGTCTTCTTCAAGACGAGGACGACGTGTTCGAAGCATTCCATCCAGTAATGATCGTTGTTCCGATGTGATTCCAGCAGGACACGTTACGTATTTAAAACCTTGATTTTTCAATTCAAATTGCATGCCACGGCCAACATTCCAAACGGGTGCATGCAGAATGTCCCAGACGCCTTGTTCCCCATAATAACCTTTGGAATTGGTATGAATCAAAGGCTGTGCCCTGGTATTTAATACTTTACCTTGTCCTAAGGTACAATGGGCATTGTGTTCATACGCTTGCGTTGTAGTAACGGTAGCATGAATTGGTCGGCCACCCATTTTTTCTCGGAAAAACAAACCAATTTCGTCGCTTCCTTCGGCTGGTCGCTCAACTGGATTGGTTGCATAGTCAATTCTTGCAATCTGTTGCAGCAGACCCGCTCGTTTGCCATGAGACAAATGATTACGAATCACCAATGCCCCAAGATTGCTAAAACGCTCGACAAATGCTTGAAATGGCGATAGTGAAACATCTGGATCGATGTATTGATTGGTAGAAGTAAATGAATCTTCGGTAAAACGCAGCCCGGTGTATTGTAAGACATAACCTGTTTCTGTTAACGGCATAGGAAACTCCAGATAAAGCGGCGTTCCCTCACCACGGCATTTTAGACTTGTGTAAGATAAGACTGCTAATAATATTGGTTGGTCATTTTATAAAATTTAAGAACAAGTATCAAACAAAAAGTATTTATTTTAAATAATTTTGGATTAAAGACAATAACGTCTAATATGTTTCCAAACGAATGATGGCATACGCTGGTTCTTCATAAGGATGTGCTTCTTTTAATGTTTGTACAGCCAAGTGAATTAATTCAGCAGAACAAAGCATTTCAACTTTGTATTCATTAACAAACGTTAACTCTCCTAATTCACCAATGGCGGGATTAGCTCCTGCAAGCGGACGAAATTGGCCTTGGCCTAGTGTTTGCCAGCAAGTCTCACCGTAGTCTCCTTGCCTGCCTGCGCCAATACTAAATAAGGCATGCTTTACTGCATCAAGATGGCTTTCAGGTACATAAAAATAAGTTGGTATTGCATTATTTCTTCCATTTGATATTACAGCCAATACTTGGTTTCTGATTTTCAGGAACAGGACTTCCATTAATAAGACAATCAAGCACGGTTCGTATGGAATGCCCATCAGGCTCTATACTATTCCCAGGACGCGAGTCATCCAATTGTCCACGATAGGCCAAAATAAGATTTTTATCATACACGAAGAAGTCTGGTGTGCAGGCAGCATGGTAAGCCTTGGCAACTTCTTGCGTTTCGTCATACAAATAAGGAAAAGGATAGTGATACTTTTGAGCGGTTTTTATCATATTTTCAGGGGAGTCATCCGGGTAGCTTTCGACATCATTGGAGTTAATTGCAAGAAAGCGGATATTTTTTGCCATATAATCCGTTGCAAGTCGGGTTAACTCATGATTAACGTGCTTTACATAAGGACAATGATTGCAAATAAACATAATGACTGTGGCAATAACATTTTGATTGCTACGCAGATTAATGTTTTTTCCACCAACAACATCAGGCAATGAAAATTCAGGAGCATGCGTTCCAAGAGGCAACATCGTTGATGGTGTTTTTGCCATAAAATTTCTCCAAATGACTAAAATATAATAACAAGCGCCATAGCAAATACAAAAAATAAATTTAGGATTGCCCACAACAGGGCAATGTATTTACCGCGATACACATTATCAAGCGCATAGATGCCTACAGCCAAGCTTCCAAATAAAAAAATCCAATTATTTTGAAAGGAAAATCCTATCGACAGTAAAGCAATTCCTACGACGCCAATTAAGCGAAAAATATTATTAAGTTGGCCGCTTAAAAGATAATAAACCAGCATTTGCAAGCTTAATAAAATAGGAAGCACAACTTGTAAAATAGGTCCTATTCCCAGAAGGTCGGCACCATGTTCGGCAAGAAGAATGAGTTCAAGCGCAATAAAGTAAGTTAGTTTATAGTAAATAGCCGTAAGAAGCAGTAAACAGGCGCCTGATGCATAATAAATCTGTGGGGTTGTCTGGGTAAAACCAAACAGAACAATCAGGGCGCCAACTATACCAGCAATTAATACAACAAACGATATAATTTTTTTACTTGCTGAATTACCAACGAAGTAAGATTCCTTTGGCAACGGCATCTTTAATTACCTGGGCTTGTGGCTTATTGGTTGATACCCAGTAGTTACCCATGTTACTTAAAGCAAATTTAACACGAGGATACTGGCAGACTTCAAGAACATCATTACAATTAACCATTGCAACATTGTTATCCTGATGAGTAAAACATTTAAAATGCAAATTTTCCAGGTCTGACGCAAATGCTGCCCATTGCGATGGATCCAATTTGCTTTTTAAAGTAGGGCTCATGAATACTTCGCGTGTTTCATGACGTTCAAGTTCGATTTGGGTATCAGAGCGATTTTGAATTAAATAAAAGGTTTGCTCACCTTTATCGTTCAAAATAAGATAATTATCACTATAGCCAAATCCCGATACTTCACAACCCCTAGGAAAAACAGTAGTGGCGGCGATGCTCATGTTAGTCCAAATCGATAGCCATGCAAAAAGGATAATAATTTTTTTATTACGTGCCATGAACAGTCTCAGAAGCAATCATAGGGGCCTTATTTTAATTTAAAAAAAGCAAAGTCCAATAATCTATTCTCTAATGGTTGCAAAATGTTCATTCATCCATGCGAACCGTTATTTTTAATGATTATCATGGGTGAATAGGTGCGATAGATGCTTAAAATTAAATACACAACCACATATCCTAAAGAAATAGCTAAGCAAATGGGGTTACTTTGTGGATAATTCCATAATAAAAAAGCGGAACTTATTCCGTAAATCGTTGAGCAGCTATGCATAAGCGCTTTAAGGGTTGTCGATGTAGTAAGATAATCAAGGCGTGAGGGATAAACGTATTTGATGGGAATAAAAATTAAAAGACAGAGAATACTTAAAATCCAAGCGTTGGTAACCATCGAGGTATTAAAAATAAACATGTAAAAAACAGCAAAATTCCAATAACAGGGGAATCCTTTAAAAAATGATCCGGTGTTTTAGCATCGTCTTGACAAAATTGATAAGCTGATGTAAGAGTAATGGCAAAAATTAGCCATAAATCATACTCGGGTGGGAGCATATCGGGTTTGACGAGTAGAAAGAAAGAAGGAGTTACTACATAATTTAAGTAATCCACCATATTATCAAGTAAGGTACCATCTATCTTTGGCAAAACTTTCTTAACATTAACAAGCCTTGCTAATGAGCCATCTACCGAGTCAATGACAACGGTGATTGCCATTAACCAAAGTGCTACGACGTATTCATGCTGATATATTTTAATAAGGCTTAATAAACCTATAAAAACAGCGCTGGCAGTAAATATATGAACAGCCCAGGCCAATAGGTACGGCATAATGCGACAACCACTTTTATTTTTCATTAGTTACCCTACTTAATATGAATTCGGCTTAAAAAGCAAATTTTATGGATTTAACAGCTTTTTACAGGATAATGGATATTTCTTATAATAAAAATAAATCTTAACGCGTTAAATTTTTCCTAGGCGATGGTATCAACAATTAAAACTTATCTGCAAGAATTCCATTTAATTCATGACACTTTGGAATAAAATATGAGCAAGGAGCTAAATAATGCAAATCAAAACAATTAATCCGGCTACCGAAGAAATATTGCAATCATACCCCTTATTTAAAGAAGAACAGGTTCATGCCTTTATTGATGCAGCCCATCTGTGTTATCAGGCATGGCGTAAAACAAGTTTTTCACAACGGCGACAACGCATGTTGAAGATGGCTGAACTTCTTCGAAAGAAACAAGAAGAATATGCCGCGCTTATGGCTAAAGAAATGGGAAAGCCGCTAACTGCTGGGAAAAGTGAAATTGAAAAATGCGCCTGGGTTTGTGAACATTTTGCCAAACAAGCAGAACAGTATCTTGCGCCAAGATTGATTCAGACTGAAATGACAAAAACAAAGGTATGTTATCAACCTTTAGGGGTAGTCTTTGCTATTATGCCATGGAATTTTCCCTTCTGGCAGGTTTTTCGATTTGCAGCGCCTACCATCATGGCTGGAAACGCGGCCATTTTGAAACATGCTCCTATTTCCACTGGAGCTGGTAATGCTATTGCCGAATTATTTCTTGAAGCCGGTTTCCCTGAGCATTTATTTCAGCATTTTATCTTAGACAATGAGTTGGCTGCGAAAGTCATTGCCAATGAAAAAATTGTCGGTGTTAGTCTGACTGGTAGTGAAAAAGCAGGAAGTATTGTGGCAAGCCACGCAGCGAGTCATTTAAAAAAATCCGTATTGGAGTTGGGAGGGAACGATCCTTATATTATTCTTGCAGACGCTGATCTTGAACTGGCGGCAAATTGTGTGGTCACTTCACGCATGAATAATAGTGGCCAGGTTTGTATTGCAGCAAAAAGAACGATTGTTGTTGATGAAGTGGTGGAGGAGTTTGTTGAGCACATTGTGAAGCTGGTGGAAAAATTTCAAATGGGAAACCCACTCGATCCTTCAACCAATTTTGGGCCTATGGCACGCAAAGATTTACGGGATACACTGCATCAGCAAGTGCTTGATAGCGAAAAAAAAGGCGCTAAAATACTGCGCGGCGGGACTGTTCCTCATCGCAAAGGCTTTTATTATCCTCCTACCATATTGACAAACGTTAGTCCTGGCATGCCCGCGTTTGATGATGAATTATTTGGGCCTGTTATTGCGATAGTGAGTGCTGAAGATGAGGCACATGCCATTCGTTTAGCGAATCAAAGCAAGTATGGTTTGGGTGGTGCTGTATTTACCAGTGATTTAGCGCGTGGTGAAAAAATTGCGACGGAAGAAATCGAAGTAGGCAGTTGTTTTGTAAACACTTATGTCGCCTCAGATCCGCGTGTACCGTTTGGGGGAATTAAACGCTCGGGGTTTGGACGAGAAATATCAAGAGAAGGAATTCTTGAGTTCGTTAATACCAAAACAGTCAGTATCAAATGATATGCAAACGAATCAATTAATCATTATAGTCGCGCAATCTCAGCAGATGCATTGTTATGAGCAGGATGAGCTTTTTAAAACTTATCCTGTGTCTACTGGTAAAAATGGATTGGGTGAACAACAGGGCAGTGAGTGTACCCCACGTGGCTGGCATAGAATTCATAGCATCATTGGCCTCGAGAATGAGGTCAATAGCGTTTTCGTTGGCAGACTTTGGACTGGTGAAATATACAGCTCTGAGTTGGCAGTAAAATATCCTGGCCGCGACTGGATTCTGACGCGTATATTACAATTAGATGGTTTGGAACCTGGCCGTAATAAAGGAGGCAATGTAGACAGCTTGGAACGTTATATTTATATTCATGGCACGCCTGATACGACTCCACTAGGAATTCCTGGTTCCCGTGGCTGTGTACGCATGCATAATCAAGATATTATAGAATTGGCAAATTGGGTAAAAATAGATACCCGGGTGTGTATAGAATAATACTAAGACATTTTACTTGCTGATTTGGCCTGATTTACATAAATATTGTGTAGTCTCCTGCTTACATATATCGCAACTACCATACAATAGGTATATAATTTGCCTCAAATTATTTTTGTTAAAATTCCATGCCTGATGGGGTGCTTGAATGTCTTACAAATTTGAAGCAGGTAAAGATGAAATCATTGAAACCGTTATTGAAAAAATAAAGCAAAAAATGACTGGCGAACAAGCCGTCTTTTGCGCGGAATTTGTGCGTCAATTCTTTGGCACTGTGGCATTGGATGATTTGTTAGAGTGGGACACGGATGACCTTTATGGCGCTGCCGTTAATTTCTGGTCACTTATTTATCGTCGTGCGCCTGATGAGACCAAAATTCGAATCTATAATCCTGATTTTGAGCGCCATGGTTGGCAAACAACCCATACCGTGGTTGAAATCCTTTGCAAAGACATGCCTTTTTAGTGGATTCCATTCGTATGGTTGTTAACCGGATGGGATTAGCTTCCCATCTCATTATTCATATGGGGGGAGTACGTTTATTACGAGGTAAAGACAATGAAGTGACCGCCGTATTGCCACAATATGATCAAACCCATCCAGAAGCAGAAACAGATGCTCCCATTTTTATGGAAATCGACCGGCAAACTGACCCACATGTGCTTGATGAATTATATCGAAATTTTGAACGTGTATTGGAAGATAACCGGGTCGTTGTTGAAGATTGGGCCCTCATGCGCGAAAAAGTCAGGACAATCATCCATGAATTGGATACGATCTCTACTACGTTGGATGCCAATGAAGTTGCAGAAACTAAGGCTTTTTTAAATTGGATTGAAGACCATCATTTTACGTTTCTTGGCATTCGAGATTATGAAATCGTTGAAAAAGACAAAGAAGCCATTCTGCAAGCTATTCCTGAAACCGGATTGGGTGTTTTGCGGCAGCAGTTAAGCAAATCAAAAGCACGCAGTATCTCTACCATGACACCGGAAGCAAGAGAATTGATACTGTCCTCTCGTATTTTAGTGATGTCTAAAACAAATACACTCGCCAGCGTGCATCGTGATGCCTATACCGATTATATTGGTGTTAAGCGTTTCAATAAAAAAGGGCAAGTGATTGGTGAATGTCGCATTATTGGTTTATATACTTCAGCTGCCTACAACACAAATCCTAAGCACATCCCATTTCTGCGCCATAAAGTTGCGCAAATCATGAAAAATTCATTACTAAGTCCTCGTAGCCATGCTGGTAAAGTGTTGCTCAATATTTTGGAAACTTTTCCCCGTGATGATTTAATTCAAGCATCAGAAGATGAGTTACTTGAAATTGCAATGGGAATTTTCTACATGCAAGAACGGCGACGCATCAGAATGTTTGCTCGTGTGGATGTCTATCGTCGATTTATATCTTGCTTGGTGTATGTTCCCAGAGAACGGTTTAATACCGAACTCAGGCAAGAGATGCAAGAAATATTACGCGAAAGTTTTAATGCTCAGGAAATTACTTTTTCTACACGCTTCTCTGAATCTATCTTGGCTCGGATTCATTTTATTATCCGTATCAATCCGCAAGAAAGTATGGAGTTCAATTTTAAGGAAGTTGAAAAGAAATTAATTGAAGTGGGGCGCTCATGGACCGATGATTTACAGCAGCACCTGGCAGAAGCATTTGGTGAAGAAAAAGCTAATCGCTTATATGCACAATATAAAGATGCCTTCCCGGCTGTTTATAAAACTAATTTTCCACCCAGAACGGCAGTGTTTGACATTAAACACATTGAACAGCTGTCTAAGGAAAATGCGTTAAGTATGAATTTTTACCGTCCTTTGGATGAGTTTTCTGATACGTTCAGACTTAAAATATATCAACATGACGTCACCATTCCTTTGTCGGATGTATTACCTATCATTGAAAATCTTGGAATGAGGGCGATTACCGAACGTCCCTATGCACTGAAATTCGATGATGAAAAAATTACTTGGATTAATGATTTTGCCATGCAATATACGCGCGGCAATATCTTTAATTTTGATGATATCCGGGAGCTATTTCAAAATGCATTTACCAGTATTTGGTTTGGTGATGCGGAAAATGACGGTTTTAACCAATTGGTATTGGCTGCCGGTTTGGATTGGCGACAAGTCTCTGTGTTACGGACTTATGCCAAATATTTTAAGCAGATTGGCATAACATTTAGTCAGGACTATATGGTCTCTGCATTGAATAATAATACCTTGCTTGCTAAAAAATTAGTGCAGCTGTTTGAGTTGCACTTTAAGCCAATTAAAATAAAAAATCGTGAAAGTCAAATTCATGGTTTGGTTGCAGAAATACTGACTGATCTAGATGCAGTAGATAATCTGGATGAAGATAAAATTATTCGGCAGTATGTTCAAGCGATAACATCAACATTACGTACTAATTTTTATCAACTCGATGATGAAGGTAAATATAAAAACTATATTTCCATAAAATTGAACAGCAAGACCATTGCAGGGGTTCCCAGACCATATCCAATGTTTGAAATTTTCGTTTATTCGCCCAGACTGGAAGGTGTGCATTTGCGATGCGGGAAAGTTGCGAGAGGTGGCATACGCTGGTCTGATCGTAAAGAGGATTTCCGTACTGAAATATTAGGGTTGATGAAAGCCCAACAGGTAAAAAATGCCGTTATTGTTCCTAGTGGTGCCAAAGGAGGTTTTGTTGTCAAACAATTACCGCTTAACGGCAGTCGTGAAGAAATATTTGCTGAAGGAATTAATTGTTATAAATTATTCATTCGTGGCCTATTAGATATTACAGATAATTATAAAGAAGGCCTAATTGCAAAGCCAACTAATGTTATTTGTTATGACGAAGATGATCCTTATCTTGTCGTTGCTGCTGATAAAGGCACGGCTACTTTTTCGGATATTGCCAATGAAATTTCATTAAAATATGGTTATTGGTTAGGCGATGCTTTTGCCTCTGGTGGTTCTATCGGTTATGACCATAAAAAAATGGGTATTACCGCTAAAGGTGCATGGGAATCAGTTAAACGCCATTTCTATGAAATGGGAGTGGATATTGAAACCACTGATTTTACGGTCGTAGGAATTGGCGACATGGCTGGTGATGTTTTTGGTAACGGCATGTTGTTATCGAAACGTATTAAATTGGTTGCTGCTTTTAACCACATGCATATTTTTATTGATCCAGACCCAGACCCGGAAACAAGTTTTAAAGAACGGCAACGCTTGTTTAATTTACCACGCTCGACCTGGGCTGATTATGATAAGAAATTAATTTCCAAAGGTGGCGGTGTGTTTAATCGTAATGCCAAGTCCATTGTAGTCAGCAAGGAAATGAAGCAAGTGTTTGGGATTAAGCAAGCTTCTGTCGAGCCGAATGAATTAATACGAATTGTATTGCAAGCTAACGTTGACCTGCTTTGGAGTGCTGGTATTGGTACATTTGTGAAAGCAAAATCAGAAACCAATGCGGAGGTTGGCGATCGTACTAATGACATTATTCGTATCAATGCAAAACAATTGCGTTGCAAAGTCATTGGTGAGGGAGGAAATCTGGGCCTTACTCAGTTGGCACGCGTTGAATATGCCTTAAATGGTGGGTTAAGTTATACGGATTTTATTGATAATTCTGCCGGTGTCAGTTGTTCTGATAAAGAAGTTAATATCAAAATATTGCTTAATATGATTATGACGGCTGGCGATTTAACCATTAAACAGCGCAATGAATTATTGGTCGAAATGACGGATGAAGTTGCACACTTGGTTTTACGTGAAAACTTCTTGCAAACTCGTGCTATTAGTTTAATGGCCACTCAATCATTGCGTTCATTGGAATTACATTCTCGTTATATCAATGAGCTCGAGCGTAGTGGCAAATTAGACCGACGACTTGAGTTTTTGCCGGATGAAAAAACGTTATTGGAACGTAAATTAAGCGGGAAAGGGTTAAGCAGGCCTAGCATGTCTGTATTATTTTGTTACAGCAAAATTCTGCTAAAAGAAGCGATTTTATCATCAGATGTGCCTGAAGATACTTATCTTAAACAATTGTTGGTTCAATCATTTCCTGAACCATTGCAAGTTCGCTTTTGTGAAGAGATGCAGCATCACCCATTAAAACGAGAAATCATTGCGACTAAATTAAGTAATATTGTTGTCAATGAAATGGGATTTTCTTTCGTATTTCGTATGCAGGATGAAACTGGGGCACCGGTTTCAGCCATTGTGCGGGCCTATATGATTGCTCGTAGTGTTCTGGATATGGAAACCATTTGGAAGCAAATTGATGCACTGAGCAATCAGATTGTAGCAGAGAGTCAGATAGAAATTATGATGATGTATGTACGTCTTCTCAGACGACTGACTCGCTGGTTCTTGCGAAACCAACGTAAACGTTTGGATATTTCCAAGGCGGTTAAGTTATATGGGCCTGGGGTGGAGGAATTAAAAAAATCCTTGCCCGATATTTTAGGGGAAAATAACCGCACTAAATACGAGCGACACTATGGCAAGTATAAAGAAATGGGACTGACAGAGCATTTGGCTCATGAACTGGCAATAACTCGTGCATTATTTGCCGTATTGGATATCATTGAAGTAGCACATCAATCAAACGTTAATATAAGCAAGGTGGCTGAAATTTACTTTAATATAGGCGAGTTTCTTGAACTGGAATGGATCCGGACTCAAGTGATTATCCATCCTACAGATGATCATTGGGACGCTTTATCAAGAGAAGCCTTACGGGACGATTTGGATTGGCAGCAACGACAATTAACTGCTGGTATTATTCAATATGATGAAAAGAAAAAAATTTTATGAAATGTTTTAATGCATGGGCAGAAAAACAGTCCAATCTTATTGAAAGATGGCGCCATGTGTTGAGTAATTTACGTTCCACCAGCCCGCTGAATTACACCATGTTTTTTGTGGCCACTCGTGAGCTGTTGGATTTAACTCAAACCACCATGCAAATGAATGAAAATAAAAATCGCAAGGCATTGGCAGAGGCATAGATTTTATTACATTCGTCAATGTATTGTGCGATGTAATAGTTTTATGCCGGTGTTTTTTTACGGTAACAACAAGGAGTGGACGTGTTAAAACAGGCTGTAGATACTTATTCAAAGAGTTCTAAAATAATTCACTGGTTAAGTGCTGTCATTGTGATAGCCATGTTGTCATTAAGTTTTTTTCTGGAAGACTTGCCTGAAAGGCATCAACCGTTGGGGTATCTGACGCATAAGTCGTTTGGATTAGTTGTTCTTTTCCTGCTTTTTTTGCGTATTATTTGGATATTTTATCGCGGTAAGCCATCTTTACCGCCCACCGTCCCTGGTTGGCAAAAAATATTGGCAAGAAGTGTGCAATACGGCTTGTATATATTTTTGTTCGCCATGCCAATGAGCGGCTGGATTATGTCAGTGGCTGCAAATAGAACGCCCATTTTTTTTGGATTATTTCCAGTTCCTTTGCCAATTACGCCGAATAAAGAACTGGCAACATTCATGAATGAAACTCATGAAGTCATTGCCTGGATTTTAATTGTCCTGATTGTGTTGCATGTTGCCGGTGCTATGAAACATTTCTTCCTTGATAAGGATGATGTGTTGCAAAGCATGTTACCCGGCTCTAGGAAAGGCAAACAGGATGCTGATGCCCTTCAATCAAACACTGAGACGGGTGATCAAATAAGACACTTGCAGCAATGATAAATTTTTCATCTTTTATGGGGCAAAAATCAATGAGTTCCCCAATTTCTATATCACGATAATTAGCGTACATTTTTTGGCCTGAGCATAAGGGTTCGCTGGTCTCTATGACAAATAATTTTAACTCGTGTTTTAATGTTGCACGAAAATGGGTTCGTGCAATAATTTCCTGCCCTTTGTAACATCCTTTATTGAAATTCAAATAACCTGAAAGATGCAAACCTAGCCGATGAGGCAGAAATAATCCGCGTGATTCTGGGTAAATTTCAATGCGGCGATGCTGCAGTTGCAATGCATGCCATGCCAGGGAGCCGCGCCACTGGTTTTGTGCATGAAAGGAGGATATAAAGGTCGCCGTCTGTTTGGATGATACAAGGACAATAAAAAAATTATCTCCTAAGTGATAACAGCAGTATGTTTCATGACTCGATACCCCCCATCGTTCCAGAGGTAGCTCGATGTTAAAAGGAAGCAAATCATCTTTATTTTGTAGATATAATCCAAACAGTTGATGAGCCGAGGACCGTTGTACGTTCACTCGGGAAAGCATGGCAGCTTTCATCAGTGACCGTTGGGTTTCAATGACCAAATCATCAGGAAGAATGAGATGAAGCCCTTGCCATGCCAATACATCAAGTAAAGCCGTCACTCGTCCTTTTAAATTACAGAGAGCGCCTTGGCGCATTTGCTTGGTATTGATTTCCCGCACATCACAACTGATTTGTCCTTGTAAAAACTCGCTGCCATGTTTTCCTTCGACATTCATCACGCCAAGATAAGACAAATCAAACAGATAATTTTTATGAGATTCAAAAAATAACTCCTGATTCAGAGGTGAGTATATGGAAAGGGGACGATGATTAATAAGATATTGTGTTCCAGTCATTGGGATATTGGATTGCTGTTACAAGGTGCGTAGTGTACCATTGGAGCGTATTAAAATCTTCTATTATGCTGTTAAATGATTTCTTCTGAAAAAAGGGCCAAAATAATTTGGCATTGCCGTCGAGGCATGCTTGAACTGGATTTAATTCTTAATCGATTTATGGAAAAACAATTCGAATTTTTATCAAGCAACCAGGTTGAGGCATTTGAAAAATTATTGAGCTGTCAGGATCCGGATATTTATGCTTGGCTAATGGGATATGAGCAGCCTAAGGACAGGGAGTTGATTGATATTGTCGCCATTGTCAAACATCACGGTAATCATTAATCCATCCAGAGATTATTTAAAGTTGACATTGCTTGCTTATGGTATAGCGGCGTTTGCATGGTGGCAATCTGCATGGTCGCTGATTACCCTAATAACGATATCAGGAATCTTATTTCTTTTGCTGCGTTCTGCCCTTTTTTTTAATAATTCGCTGTCTGTTTATAGCAAGTTGTCCTACCAGTCTGGGGAGTGGATTTTACACCACGCAAATGGGCAACAGATTAAATATGAACGCATGTCCATTTGCTTTGATGCCGGGTTCTTTTTATTTTGAGCTTAACTGGGGCTCATGGTTGTCGAAAAAACATAACTTTGTTTGCGGATCAAATACCGGTTTCACAAAAAAGTCTATTGTGTATTCTGACGAAAATAAAATAATACAATTATGCTTGGTAGAGGGAAGGTTGAGCTGATTTTTTTTATTAGAAATAAAAATCCAGAGAATAGCTAGCCATAAGCCAGTGTAACTGAATGCGTACAACAAAGAAGACATGGGGAGGGGCGCCCAACCAAACATGGAGTCAGTAATCCATTGTTTTAAATTGCCTGATGAACCATCCGCATGTTGCAAAACAATCATGGCTTGAACTTTTAAGAAAAAAACATGCAGAACATACGCCAGCATGGCATTGGTTCCAAATACTTTAAAGGGTTCTGTCCAGTTTTGCCAAGCTTTTATTTCAATTAACCAATAGCAGAGAGCCAAAACAAGTAATGCCATTCCACCAGTCCATAAAACATAAGAACTGGTCCAAAGTGCTTTATTAATTGGAAATTCTATTCCCCATATCCATCCGGTAGTGGCCAAAAGGGCACCTATACTATACAGTCCAGTTAATTTTTGTTTTTTTGAATAAACAGACAACAGCCAGATACCTGTAAGATTGCCTAATAATGCGGTGGCAATGGCAGGAAGAGTACTTAACAATCCTTCTGGATCAAAGACCTTGCCATATAAATGGGACGAAGAAAAAAGTAATCGGTCCACAAAAGCTGCAACATTTCCTGTCTGACTGAGATCATTTGCGCCATATACAGGAATGGCAATTTTGGTCATCATAATCCAATAGGCAATCAGTATGAAGAATGAAATAAGAAGCTGTGTCCGTGGTTTTGTCGTTAAAAAGAGCAAGGAAGCAACAAAGTAACAAATGGCGATACGCTGCAACACACCGAAAAAACGAAGTGTGGTGAAATCAAAATGAGGAAATAAGTTTAAAGCCAACCCAATTAAAAACAACGCGATAGAACGCTTGCAGATTTTTTGTAATAAATTTTGAAGCGATGCGTGTTGAGTACGAGCTTTCGTCAATGTGAAGCTTAAGGATATTCCAACCATGAAGATAAAAAAGGGAAAAACAAAATCAGCCAAGGTGCATCCATGCCATGAAGAATGCATTAGCCATGAGTATGCTGTTTTATTGCCTGGGCTATTAACCAAAATCATTAGTGCAACGGTTAAACCGCGAAATACATCCAGAGCTAAAAGGCGAGAAGACTTTACATAGGGGGACGATTGCGCAACAGACATAAGATAATAAGAAATTCAGAGTGCATTATAGTAAGCATTTTTTATACATATTAACAAAATTTGTACCATATAAAAACCATTCAGATAAAAATATTTTTTTAAAAATTTGATAAAATTCTAACAAGCCTTGTTATAAAACCTATGTTAAAATCCTGACATCATAACTAACAACCTTGTTTCCATGCTGGAAAGTGATCGTTTAATTAGTTCGCAAGCCATCTTATCAGAAGATGCCATCGATAGGGCGATTAGACCATTAAATCTTGAAGAGTACATTGGTCAAGATGAGGTTCGATCACAAATGAGGATATTTATTGATGCTGCGCTGAAACGTCATGATGCGCTGGATCATGTCCTTGTCTTTGGACCGCCAGGATTGGGTAAAACAACACTCGCTAATATTATTGCTCATGAAATGGGTGTTAATTTGCGACAGACGTCCGGTCCTGTGTTGGAGCGCGCCGGAGATATTGCTGCTATTTTGACTAATTTACAGGAAAACGATGTTTTGTTTATTGACGAAATCCATCGGCTTAGTCCTGTTATTGAAGAAATATTATATCCAGCCATGGAAGATTATAAATTGGACATTATGATAGGTGAAGGTCCTGCAGCACGCTCTATCAAATTGGAATTGCCACCATTTACGTTAATTGGTGCAACGACACGTGCCGGTTCTTTAACTTCTCCTCTGCGCGATCGTTTTGGAATCGTTCAACGCCTGGAGTTTTATTCTGTTGCCGCTTTGACGCATATTGTGAGCCGTTCAGCCCGATTATTGCATGTCCCAACCGATGATGAAGGTGCGAGTGAAATTGCTTTACGCGCTCGTGGAACACCGCGTATTGCCAATCGCTTATTAAGACGAGTACGGGACTATGCAGAAGTAAAAGGCAACGGCGTCATCGATAAATCAATAGCACAATGTGCTTTAGACATGTTGCATGTGGATGAACATGGCTTTGATGTGATGGACAGGAAATTGCTGCTTGCTATTATTGAACGTTTTGCCGGTGGTCCTGTGGGTATTGATAGCATTGCTGCGGCCATTGGGGAAGAAAAAGGAACGATAGAAGATGTTCTTGAACCTTATCTTATCCAACAGGGATTTTTAATGCGAACCCCCAGAGGAAGAATGGCAACTCAATTGGCTTATCAGCATTTTGGCCTGGTAATGACAGAGCCTGATTAATATTTATGATAATAGATAAGGAACATAACAGCTATTTTAGGGTGTACGTTGAAGATGTCGATCACATGGGCATTGTTTATCATGCGAATTATTTGTATTTTTTTGAGCGCGCACGCACGGATATGTTACGTGATTTTGGGTTATCTTTGACTTCAATGGCAAAATATGGTACACATTTCGCCATTCGTGATGTACACATACGCTATTTTCATCCAGCCAGATTGGATGAGCTTCTGACGATTAAAACAAAGTGCACGCGTTCCAGAGCAAGCACTTTGGAGTTTAGACAACTGATGTATAATCAAACAAACCATTTATTAAGTGAAGTGATTGTCTGTGTTGTCTGTGTAAATGACCATTTAAAGCCGAAACGTTTACCAGATACTTTATTAAAGGAGTAGAACATGGCCAATGCCAATGTTTTGGGTTATTTTTTTCAAGCAGGATTGGTTGTAAAAACGGTCATGCTGATTTTGCTGGCTGCCTCGATTGTTTCGTGGACGCTTATTATACAAAGAGCTTGGTTTTTTAGACGCATCAAGCAGCACTATGAAACATTTAGTAAACGCTTTTGGGAGTCTGGTGATTTAAGCAAGCTCTACGCAGAACTTGATTCAAATTCAACGGATAGGTATGGCTTGGCTGCTATTTTCCACTCTGGATTCAAAGAGTTTTTACGTATCCGTAAACTGGGTCAAATTGTATTGGAGCCCATACAAAGAGTGATGCAAATCAGTCATGCCAAAGAAGCTGAGCGACTTGAACAACATTTGCCTTTGTTTGCTTCGGTGGGTTCTATTGCCCCTTACGTCGGTCTATTTGGCACGGTATGGGGAATTATGACTTCTTTCCAAGCATTAGGTCATGCTCAACAAGCCACTATTGCCATGGTGGCTCCTGGTATTTCAGAAGCCTTGGTGGCAACAGCGCTTGGATTATTTACTGCTATCCCCGCGGTTATTGCTTTTAACCGTTATACGGCATGGTCAAATGCTTTGCTGGATAGATATGATCTTTTTCAAGAAGAGCTCATCGCATTAATCACACAGCAAACTTCATCACCTGGAAGAGGATGAATTTCATGATGAAAAAGAAAGGCATACGTACTCGTCCAATTGCTGAAATTAATGTTGTTCCTTACATTGACGTCATGCTGGTTCTTTTGGTTATTTTTATGATCACAGCTCCCATGTTGACGCAAGGGGTCACCGTTGATTTACCTAAAGCAGCGAGTGACACAATTAAGGCGGCTGAACGTGAACCTATTATTGTGTCTGTCGATCGACAAGGCGATTATTTTTTGAATATTAGTTCAACCCCGGACATGCCAATGGCGCCGCAAGCCTTGATGGTGCGTGTTGCTGCCGAATTGGAGTTGGCACGTCAATCAGGAAAACCGATTAATGTTCTGGTTAAGGGTGATCAAGGAGTTCCTTACGGTAAAGTGGTTATTGCAATGAGTCTATTAAAACAAGCTGGCGCTGAACAGGTTGGGCTAATTACTGATTCTTCTGAATTAACTCAGGGGGATATGGCATGATGGCGGAGAAAAGTTATCGTGTGGCGTTTGCCGCTGCCATTATGTTGCATGTTTTGATTGTGATTTTTTTAGTATCAGAACCTAGCAATAAGCACCCTGTTTTAACGCTTGAGGCTAAAAATGAGAATCATCAAATCCAGCAAATGGAACCGCAACCTCAAGAACAGGCCATTAAAGCAGTGAGCGTTGATAATCAGGAAGTCATGGAAACGGTTAACCGTTTAAAGTCCGAACGCTTACGACAGAAACAGGCTGAAGAAAGAAGACAGCGGGCATTGATGCAACAGGCGGAAGTGGCTCGTAAACGTCGTGTTGAAGAACAGCAACGTCTGGAAAAATTAAAAAATGAAGCTGCCAAATTGGCTAAGGCGCGCCAACAGCAACTGGTTGAAGAACAAAAACGCTTGCAACAATTAGCAAAACAAAAGCAAGAAGAAGAGCAACGTCTGGCTGACATGAAAAAGAAACAGCTCCAGCTGCAAAAACAGCAGGAAGAAGAAGCAGCTAAACTGGCTGAATTGAAAAAGAAAAAAGCAGAGGAAGAAGCCCGGGAGCAAAAGGCGCGTGAAGCGCAAGCCAAAGCCGAGCAAGAAAGAAAAAGACAGGCTGAGATAGAACAAGCAGCACGAGATGCGGAAAAAAATGCCCGGATTGCCGGAGAGGTGGATAAATATAAGGCATTAATCATTAATGCCATTAGTCGTCAATGGATATTGCCTGAGAATGTCGATAACCAATTATCCAGCAAGTTCCGTATTCGACTTGCTCCCAATGGTGCTGTTCTTGAAGTTAGTCTGATTCGCAGTAGCGGGGATCCTATTCTTGACCGCTCAGCCCAGTCAGCCATTTATAAAGCATCTCCACTGCCCGTGCCAAGTGATCCGGATGCATTTAATATGTTTCGTGATATAAGTTTAACCGTACGTCCCGAAAACGTCAGGGGGTAATTTGTGATGAATCGATTTATAGCCATTCTGTTTTTATTGTTTACTAAAATGGCTTTTTCGCTCGATCTGGAGTTAACGCAAGGCATTAATGCCGCATTGCCTATTGGCATTAATACCTTTAATGGTGGGCAAGCTGGACAAATGCTCAATGGCATTATTGAAAATGATCTGCGTTTTTCCGGCCAATTTAAAATCATTCCCGAAATTCAGCCTGGTTCTGATGTGAATACTTGGCGCCAAGGTGGGGCTGATAGTGTGTTATCAGGACAAGTAACGCAAATTGGGTTTAATCGTTATGATGTTCACTTTGAATTATTGGATGCAGCGGCGCACGGTCGCTTGCTGTTAGCAAAGAGCTTTCAAATCAATGCCAATGAGTTAAGAGCACTGGCACATCATATAAGCGATGAAGTCTATCAAAAATTAACCGGGGAACGTGGCGTATTTTCTACTCGAATTGCTTATATTTTAGTTCAACGCGACCAGGGAAGACAAAAATATTCTTTGGAAGTAGCGGATGTTGACGGCCACAATCCCCAAAGCTTGCTCATTTCAACGGAGCCCATCATGTCCCCAGCCTGGTCTCCTGATGGGACGCAGATTGCCTATGTGTCCTTTGAAAAGAAACGGGCGCAAATCTTTACGGTGAATGTTGCAACCGGAAATCGTCGTTTGGTCACTAATTTCCCAGGCATTAATGGTGCTCCTGCCTGGTCTCCTGATGGCCGTGAATTGGCTGTCGTTCTCTCAAAAGAAGGCACACCTAAAATATACAGGGTCGATTTAGCCAGCGGTGCTATGAAACAATTGACCTTCGGTGATGCGATTGATACCGAACCTCATTATGCGCCAGATGGTCGCTCTTTATTATTTACTTCTGGCAGAGGAGGGGCACCGCAAGTTTACCGGCTGTCATTGGCAGATGGAAGAATAAATCGAGTGACCTTTGAGGGTAATTATAATGCTCGCGCCTCTTATACGCCGAATCAGAGAAACATTGTCTTACTGCATCGTGAAGATAAACAATTTAACATCGGTGTGCAAAATACCGATACCGGTCGAATCACGCAATTGACATACTCTCCAATGGATGAATCTCCTTCCGTTGCACCAAATGGACGCTTAATCCTTTATGCAACCCATCATCAAGATAAAGGAGTATTGGCAGTAGTATCGATTGATGGACGTATTCGAATGCGCTTGCCATCCCGACAAGGAGATGTGCAGGAGCCATCCTGGTCCCCCTATTTAGGATGATTCAGCCTATTGGTATGAAAAATAAAACGCTTGCATTCATACTGGCAGGGTGTCTTTTACCGTTTCAGACCTTCGCCTGGAACGCGTTAGGGCATCAATTGATTGCACAAATTGCTTATGATTATTTGACCCCACATGCCCGTGCTACGTTTAATCATTATAATCATGCTTTAGATAAGGAATATCGTGCGGACAGTTTCATCAATGCAGCCGTATGGCTGGATAGCTTAAGGCACCATGATGTCAATTGGTTTAATAGTTTGCATTATATAGACTGGTATTTTACTGAAGATGGCAGTCTTTTACCTTCCCCACAACCTGTTAATGCCGTTTGGGCAATCAAAGAAGCTCGTCGCATTTTGAACAGTAAAAAGTCTAATGAATTTGAGAAAGGATTTAGTTTACGTATTCTTTTGCATGTTGTCGGTGATCTTCACCAACCATTGCATGCCGCATCAAGAGTTAGTAAATCGATGCCAGCAGGCGATCGTGGTGGTAATAAGGTAGCTCTCAGGAAAAATCCAATTGCAGATAATCTTCATTTATATTGGGATAAAGGGGCTGGCCTATTGATAGGAAAACGTTTTAGCCAATCACAAATCATGACTATGGCAGCAAATATTGAGAAACGCTGGCCATGCAAGCCGGGATTAGATAATAAACCAATGCATTGGGCCCAAGAATCGCACGATCTCGCAGTAAAATACGTTTATACGCTAAAAAATAATGCAATACCCACTGCTCAATATCAGCGAAATGCTCAACGGATTACTGAGCAACGTCTTGCCTTGGCCGGTTGCCGTTTAGCGGCCATGCTAAATCAAATTGACAAAAGTCTACTAAAGAAATGACGCAAGAAATTGCGTCTTGCATCTCGGCCTTAGCGTGAAGAGTGCAAAAGGGCAGTATGCAAGCAAGATATCAAGGTTTGGTTGGTAGGGGGCTCATGCCTAGCTCATGCTCGGGAGATGCAGCAGTTTGTTGAGGCTCGGGAAACTTGTGTGAATTGATCTCTGCAAGTGTTGTTTTGAAGGCTTCTGGAGCATCTTCTCGAGCGGATAACTTGCCGTGTTCATCCATAGACACCCAACCTAAGCCTGCGAGAGCCTCTCTTGTTCTTTTACCGGTACCCCCTGTTTCACCATAAGCATGGTGAATAATAGCCTCCAAACTTACTTCATGCGTTGCCCAATGATTCGTTGCAAAAACCCCCAAACTTTCTTTATATTTCATCATAAACTGATGTTCTGGGCTTGCATTGTAAGTATCCAGCGCTTTTTTAAAGCTGGCTGGGGCAGTCTCCGTTGCTGTTAAGTTGCCTTGATGGTCTTCACGCACCCAATTTAAAACAATTAGAGTTATTTTTGATCGTTGACCGCTACCTGAATTCAACTCACCATAAGCATGCTTGACTAAATTATCAAAAACAACTCGATTTTCATTCCAATGACTTTTAGAAGAAGGACCACGCTCTCTATATTTACTCATAAAAGTGGCAGTATGTGTTTTTTCAGCCTTGGCTTCTTCAGCTGCTTTGGCTTGTGCAGCTTCTCTGGCTTCTTGTTCAGCAGCAGCTTGAGCCCTGGCTTTTGCATCAGCACGTTGTTCTTCCTGCCTATTCACAACGAAGTTTAGAGCACTTTCTAAACTTTTTGCTGTTGTTGGACTTTTGAGCTCTGGTGGCTCTAAAAGTAATCTGCTTAAAAACGAAGTTATTTTTTTAATGCCTCTGTTTTCCTCTGACTCTTGCACATCATGCATTGCAGTGAGTGCCAGCCTGACAACGTTTGAAAACTGTTCTCCTCCTTCTGGCGGTTTTTTCACCACAAGTTCAATACCTGTTCCGTCTCTATCAAAATGAACTTCAGCATCGAGGCCTTTGACTTTGAACGTACGTGACCTGGATTCAGAATCAATGCTCCCCATTCTAATTCGAATGGTATCCTCAGATATTTCTAAAAAACCTGGTGGTATGTCCTGTCTTGGTCTCTTGACTGAGGGTACAGGTACAGTTGGCGTATCAGAGTCATTTGCGGCAGCTCGTTCAGCTCTGCTCCTAGCCACCAACGCTTCCAGGGTTGGCTGAGATGGCTGCAAAAATCTGGTTAAAACCGTTTTCAAATCTTCTGCATTGCTGCAATGACCAAACCGACCATCACCAAAACGCTTATTATCTAAAAAATTAATAACGGCCTTCAAACTATCTTCGCCTTCCGTGGTTGCTGCCTGTTGTGCCAGGACAGCATATTCTCGAAACCGTATTTCATCAGCCTGCCCGGCACCATCAGGGAGATTGATCTGTAGAGCCACACGCCCATCCTCATGAAAACTGACATTAAAATCAAGTCCGTTAAAGTTGAATGACATAGTATTTTCTGGATTCTTAAGATCAGAATTCATCCTAATGGTGTCAACCGATATTGCTAAGGTGGTTTTTGGCATTCTTTATCTCATCAGCAAGAGGGATAACTCAATTATAGTATATATTTTGATTAAATCTTGAGGGTGAGAAGGATAGGAGATTTGAGTGATTAAGGTTGGTTGGCTACGAGAATGGATACGGCTCATGTGCTGTGGCGGCCTGCATCACAGCACATATTGGTATTATGGATGTTGTAATGAATCCATGACAGCGCCCAGAAAGCGAGTTGCCTCTCCTCCTGTCACCGCACGATGATCAAAACTTAATGAAAGTGGCAATAAACGATGTGATTCGATTTTCCCATTGACGCTCACCGCTCCTTGATATAATCGGCCTACAGCAAGGATAGCAACCATAGGTGGCACAATGATTGGGCTTGCAAAACGCCCAGCAAATTTGCCAAAGTTAGATAAGGTGATGGTTGCGCCTTTTAGTTTTTCTGGCGATACTGCACGTTCACGTACGGAATGCTTGTATTCATTTATAATATCGCGCAACTCTTTAGCCGAGCATTGAGCCACATTACGAATGACGGGTACAAACAAGCCATCTTCAGTATCCATAGCCAGACCCAAATGGACTTCATCAAAACAGCGGCGTGCTCCATGCTCCGTATCAAACCAGGCGTTTAATGCAGGCTCTTTTTTACAAGCAGCAGTGATGGCATGAATCAGACGCACGGTAATATCGTCATTGGGCTTCCAGCATTCAATATCTGCTTCATCAAAGAGGCTAACCGGAACAACCTCTTGATGCGATTGCACCATGCTGTTCAGCATGGCTCGGCGTACTCCCTTTAAAGGTTCAAAGCCTTCTTTAGGGCGAGATTTTCTGTCGGCTTCTCGCTGCACGTCTTCACGGGTAATCACGCCATGTTCACCGCTGCCTTGCAACGCCGTTAAATCAACGCCGAGTTTTTTTGCTAATAGACGCACGGCCGGAGTGGTTTTAATACGTTTTTGAGTATTGGCACCTGAACCAATGACAAAGTGGTCCTCGCTGATTTCCGTACTTTCTTCAAGATTGCCAACCACCGTTCCCTTATCTTTAATGACCGTTTCTTCTGTTGCAAAGGCAACTAACGGTTCTCCTGTTTTGATGACATCACCTGATTTACCAAAAAGCTTGGTAATGGTGCCATCTTGCGGGCAGGGAACATCCACAACCGCTTTTGCTGTTTCCATGGAAACCAGGGGTTGATCTACCTTGACCTGATCTCCCACTTTAACAAACCATTCATGAATTTCGGCGTCCGGTAAACCTTCCCCTAAATCAGGTAAATTAAAAATATTCATGATTACTCCATTATGCTTAAAACACTTTCTTTAATCCGGCGTATGCTGGGAAGATAGTGTTTTTCCAATTGAAAATAAGGCATGACAACATCATAGCCTGTTACCCGTTGCACAGGAGCAAGTAATTCCGCCATGCAGTTTTCCATGATTTGCGCTGAAATCTCTGCACCCACTCCGCAAGTTTTTGCACCTTCATGAACGATGACACAACGTCCTGTTTTTTCGACGGAAGCTAGAATCGTCTCGATGTCCAACGGTTTGATGGTAGCGACATCAATGACTTCACAAGACAACCCTTCATCAGCCAGCTGCTTTGCTGCTTGTAAAGTTTCGTGCATGCTTGCACCCCAGCTTATCAAGGTGACATCTTCTCCTTCCTGGAGAGTAAAACATGTACCTAAAGGCAAAGCCTTGCCATCGTCTTCAACAGGTTGTTTGACCAAGCGATAGATTCGTTTAGGCTCAAGGAAAATAACTGGATCAGGGTTACGAATGGCGGCAAGCAGCAATCCATAGGCACGCTTTGGTGAGGAAGGAATAACAACCTGTAACCCCGGGATATGCGCAAACAATGCTTCAGTACTTTCGGAATGATGTTCTGGTGCTCGAATGCCACCGCCGAATGGAGCGCGAAATACCAAAGGACAATGCAATCGGCCGCGGGTACGATTACGCATGCGGGCAGCATGCGATATTATTTGATTCATTGCCGGATAAATAAAGCCCATGAATTGAAATTCAGCCACAGGCTTTAATCCCTGAACCGACATCCCTACGGCAAGACCTGCAATCATTGATTCGGCCAACGGTGAATCAAACACCCGTGTTTCACCAAATCGTTCCTGTAAACCAACGGTTGCACGGAAAACACCGCCATTTTTACCGACGTCTTCACCAAACACGACGACGTTTTCATCATGCGCCAATTCATAGGCTAATGCCTGGGTCACCGCTTCTACAAGAGTAATATCAGCCATTTGCTGCTTCCTCCATAGCAATTGCGCGTTGTTCAACAAGATAATCCGGAAGTGTTTCAAAATGATAATCGAAAGCACTGCTGATTGATTGGGGTGTTTTGCTTAAATATTCATCCACGGCTTTTTGTATTTCATTTGAACAAGATTGAATTAATTCCGCTTCTTTTTCCTCGTTCCAAATGCCTTGCTTTTCAAGATAGCGTTTAAATCGTTTGAGAGGTTCGTTTAATGCCGCTTCTTTCACTTCTTGTGAAGGCTGATAACGCGTAGCATCATCCGCAGTCGTATGATCACAAAGACGATAGGTTAATGCTTCAATTAATGTAGGGCCTTCTCCTTGTCGTGCTTTGGCAATAGCTTCACCAAGGGCTTGTCTCGTTGCCAAAATATCATTGCCATCCACTTGTAATCCGTTAAATCCAGCAGCGATTGCCTTCTGGGCTATGGTTTGCGATGCTGTTTGCTTATTTAATGGGACCGATATAGCCCAGCAGTTGTTATTAACCACAAATACTAAGGGAAGATTCCAGACGCCTGCAACGTTCATGGCTTCATAAAAATCACCTTCTGAAGTACCGCCTTCACCAATACAAACGACGGCTACACGCTGTTGTGCGCGATGTTTAAAAGCAAAAGCCACGCCTGCAGCATGCAGGCATTGGGAGGCAATAGGAACACATATAGGTAAATCTTCAGAATCACAGGAAAATTGGCTGCCTCGCTCATCTCCACCCCAGTAGGCCAGGATCTCAGACATTTTTACGCCTCGCTGGAATTGAGCAGCGTAATCGCGATAATAAGGCACCAATACATCGTTTGCCTGCATGGCATGGCCGATTGCAGTTGAAATGGCTTCCTGACCATTAATGGGCGCATAGGTTCCCATTTTGCCAGTGCGCTGTAAGGCGATTGCCTTTTTATCAAACATACGGGCGCGAACCATCTGGCGGTACAAATCAATTAACGTGGATGAGTCTTCAGCAAAATCAGGTAGGGCAGCACATAACTCACCATCACTATTGAGTATTTGACTAAAAGGTATTTCAAAGCGTGCAACGATTGTTGTTGCCATGGCTTATCTCCATTTAAGCTAGAAGCCCCATAGAATACTCATAATTTTTTGTAAACACCAGCCATTGCAATGGGTAGACTCTGACTATTATTAACAAGTACAAGCGTCGGTGAGCCATTCAAAAATAGTCATTTCTAATATTGCATACGGATTCCAATGTGGAATTAATTACCTGGAATGCTATCATTTCCTAAGGATCATCATTCGGGACAAGCGATGAAAAACTATATATTTTCTACTATGTTAACTATGGGTATAATGTTAACGCGCCTATGCCCAGGCGCAAAAAGAATTTACGCTGAATTATACTGAAGAGCAGAACAAGTTAAGGCTCAATTACCGGATAATTGGACTAATGTGAAGCAAGACGCTACAGATTGCCTGAAAATCAAACCAGGTAAATCTTGTAAATTATACTTTACGGTTGAGAACACAGCTTATCCGCCCGCACTTATTTCGATTAGTGGTATAAATACAACTAAGACTACTTCTGCTATGGCAATTAATAAGTCAGTGGTAAACAATAATTAAAACATGAGTAATGTAACGGTTCATTCTTTAAGCTATACGGAGGATCTTATTAGCCGTTATCACGCGCTTAGTGATCTTCCGGGATTTGTATTGCTGGAAAGTAGCGATAAAATCAGAGGGCGTTATGATATTGTGAGCGCTTGTCCTTACGACGAATTTAAAATTCAGCATGATTATTCTGAAATTAATCGTGTGTTTGAACAGATCCAAAATCGTTTGCCTAGTATCTCTACAACGCTTGATCTTCCTTTTCAAGGCGGTGCGATTGGTTATTTTTCCTATGATTTAGGCGCAAAACTGTTTGGTATACAGTCCTCTCTTCATCCTTTATTGGCCGATATGCCAATGGTTGACTTACGTTTTTATGACTGGGCAATCATTGCCGATCATAAAACCAAGCAAGTCCATTTAATAACAGCGAATCTGAAACCTGAAACAGCCAGCATACTTAAAGAAATTCAGGCGCGTTGGCATCAACAACCCGTCTTTCCTCAGCCATTTACTTTATTGCAATCCTTGACGCCTTTATTATCAAAAGAAAATTATCAACAGGCATTTCAAGCCATTCATCAAGCATTGACACAAGGCCGCGCTTATCAAGTTAATTACACACAACCATTTTTAGCTCATTATTCCGGGGATACGTGGGGCATGTATCGCTTGATTCACAAACGCAATCCTGTTCCTTTTTCAGCTTTTTTACGATTAGACAATGCTGATATTCTCAGTTTTTCTCCAGAACGTTTTCTCTTGCTAAATAACAAGCATTTGTTGGCTTCTCCAATTAAGGGCTCCGCCAAACGCTCAAATGATGCTGTTATAGATGATCAATGCCAAAAAATGCTCCTTTCCTGTCCTAAAAATCGTGCTGAAAACATCATGATCGTTGATTTGTTGCGTAATGATTTAGGCAAAATTGCGGTACCTGGGAGTGTAAAAGTGAATTCCTTATGCGAGCTACAAAGTTTTAATGCCGTGCATCATTTGGTAAGTCATATTAAAGCGCATTGTCTTGCTGATGTCCGACCTTTGGAAGCGTTTGCTGCTTGTTTCCCTGGCGGGTCAATCACCGGGGCTCCTAAAAGAGAAGCCATGCGTATTATTGCTGAACAAGAACCATTTGCGCGTGGGGTTTATTGTGGAAGCATTGGTTATTTTTCATTGCATGGTCGTTTTGATACAAACATTGCTATTCGCACAGCAGTAGCCAAAAATGGCTTTTTATATTTACCGGTTGGCGGAGGCATTGTCATTGATTCAACATGCGAAGAAGAGTATTTAGAATGCTATACTAAAATCAAGGCCATTATGAATAACTTGGTAACGTGTTGAGCATCGCTATAAAATTATGTCTAAAAAATCTGCTGTTGTTGTATTACATGAACAATCGTGCGATTCGTTAATCTTGACCAAACGAAGCCTTCAGCTGCGGCATCACCCCGGGGAATTTTGTTTTCCAGGAGGACGCTGGGAACGCGGGGACATTAATTTATGGTCAACCGCCTTACGTGAACTGCATGAAGAATTGGGTATCGCTTCGTCAAGAGTGAAATTCATCATGGAATTACAACCGGAGCAAACACTGATTGGAACAACCATCTATCCGTGGTTTGCCACAATTCCAACGTTAAAGCCCTATGAAATCAATAAAAATGAAGTATCCGACGTCATTACGTTACCTATGGCAGAGGTGACTAAACTCAGTAATTACCAAGAAATTGCTATAAAACGGCATGGCAAAACCTTTTCATGCTGGCAGTTTACTGCCAGTGAGCAGTTTGTATGGGGAGCAACGGCCCGTATTATGAGGCAATTATGTTATACTAAACCAGCCCGTTGATTGGCAATTTAACCCCCTAGAAAATGCCATCTGACTATAAAAAATTGTGGAACAACGATTATCTACCAGCTTGGTCTATACTATCTCGAAAGGATGGTTCCATTTACAAGAGCGAGTTGAAGGACTGAGGATAGCTACTGAGTTAATGAAAATGTGATCAAGAGACAGTTTTTGGGGTAGAGCCATTTACTCTACTGAGGATAGTATTTTTATTGAAATTAACATTTGAAGGAATTCTATGGAACTTTCTCTTAAGGGAAAAAATGCAATTGTAACAGGTGGCTCTAAGGGATTAGGCGCTGATATTGCGGTATCTTTAGCTAAATCAGGTGCGTATGTTGCTGTTTTAGGTCGAGATATTAAAGGGCTTGAAAAAACAAAATCGCTTATAGAGGATACGGGCGGACATTGCCATTTAATTCAGGTTGATTTAAAAGAAGTAAATCTCATTGAAGAGGCGGCTAAAAAACTCCTCGAATTAAATAGTTCCTGGGATATTTTGATCAATAATGCTGGAATTGCTAAAGCGGCTCCCTTATTAGAATTAGCTGCTAAAGACTGGGATGATATCTATCAAGTTAATTTACGCGCCGCTTTTCTTTTATCAAAATATATTGTTCCAGGTATGATTGCAAAACGGTATGGAAAAATTATTAATGTGTCCTCCCTAGGAACTTTTTTGGAACCCCTGGCTTAGGTGCTTACGCCGCTTCAAAAGCGGGACTTAATCAGCTCACAAAAACCATGGCTGTAGAATGGGGGCCCTATAACATTCAAATTAATGCGATCTGTCCTACTGTGGTTTTAACTGATATGGGAAAGGAAGTATGGGATGATCCTTCGCGAAAAGAGATGCGCAAAAAATAGAGGGGCGAATCCCTCTTCATCGTTTTGCTGAGCCTAAAGAGGTTTCCGATCTCGTGGTTTTTTAGCCAGTTCAGGTTCAAGTTTTTTAAATGGTTGTATTATCCCTATTGATGACGGAGCAAGACATAATCCATCTTAACGATCACTCGTCATGCATTGAAAAAATCGTTATGATCCACATATTGGCCTATTGATTTATACTGTTGGCTGGATATACGAACATGCTATTTTCCGCGCCAATTTTTATAAAAAAGGGCGCGGAAAAGCAACATTATCTTAATGCTCGCCTTAAAATTTTTCCTACATTTGACTTTGGCAACTCTTCATAAAATTCAATAATTTTTGGAACCTTGTAAGCAGTCAAATGCTCACGACAGTGAGTAATGACTTCTTCTTCTGTCAAGGAAGGATGTTTTTTTACAATGCAGGCTTTTACTTTTTCACCGGAGTTTTCGTCATTGACACCAATGACTCCGACTTCCAAAACATCGGGATGCATGTTAATGACCTGCTCAACTTCATTGGGATACACGTTAAACCCTGAAACAACGATCATGTCTTTTTTACGGTCAACCAGATAAACAAATCCTTGTTCATCAACGGTTGCAATATCCCCAGTACGCAAAAATCCATCGGGCCAAAACACACGCTCTGTTTCTTCAGGGCGTTGCCAATACCCCGCCATAACTTGCGGTCCTTTCACGCATAACTCACCGCGTTCTCCCAATGGAAGTTCGCGGCCATCTTCATCGCGAACGGAGATGTCGGTTGATGGCAAGGGCAAACCGATACTGCCATTATATTCTTCAAGGTACATAGGATTAATGGTAACAGCAGGGCTTGTTTCTGTAAGGCCATAAGCTTCAAGCACCCGTGATTTTGTTCTTTCCCGCCATTCAACTGAAACACTTTTTTGTAATGCCATGCCACCAGCAAGTGCCAATTTAAGTTTGGAAAAATCAATTTCATCGAATTTTGGATGATGAAGCAACGCATTAAATAATGTGTTGACGCCAGTAATGGCAGTAAACTTTGTGTGTTTGATTTCTTTAATAAAATGGGGAATATCACGAGGATTGGTGATTAATATATTTTTAGCCCCAAGCTTTAAAAATGTTAGGCAATTGGCTGTAAGAGAAAACACATGATACAAAGGTAAAGCGGTAACGATAATTTCCTTATCGTCCATTGCCAGGGGTTTTATCCAGGCAGAAGCTTGCAAAACGTTCGCAATCATATTCCCATGCGTCAGCATGGCTCCTTTGGCAACACCGGTTGTCCCGCCTGTGTATTGAAGAAACGCAATATCTTGTTGATTTAGCTCAACGGGCTGGAATGTCGTATTTTTCCCGCGTTGCAGCGCTCGAGTAAAATCGATTGCATTTGGAATATGGTAAGCAGGAACCATCTTTTTTACATATTTAACGACAGCATTGACCAGCATGCGCTTTATGGCGGGAAATACATCGCCAATCTGAGTAACGATAACATGCTTTAAAGAAGGCATTTGCGGCAATGCTTTTTCGACCGTTTTGGCAAAATTAGCCAAAACGACAATGACTTCCGCTTCCGAATCATTGACCTGATGAACAAGTTCATCACTAGTATAAAGCGGGTTCGTATTCACAACAATCAAACCAGCACGCAGACTGGCAAAAAGTACAATAGGGTATTGCAATAAGTTGGGCATCATAATGGCGATGCGGCTTCCTTTTTTTAAACCAAGCCCTTGTAAATAAGCTGCAAATTGTAAAGTCAACTTGTCTAGCTCTCCAAAACTGATTTCAGTACCCAAATTTACATAAGCAATATGATTTTTAAAGGTTTGACAACTCTCCTCAAACATATGAACGATAGAAACATAATCACTCATATTGATTTCACTTGGGACAGTTTGTTGATACTGTGACAACCATAATTTCTCCACGTTTCTGGCCTTCTGTTATTGATTTCTGCATGTTAGTATAAACAAAAAAATAGCGATGGATATCGCAGGCATGGCAGATAAAATACTGAAATCACAGGCATTTAAATTAAAAGGTAGGCTATATACCCTTACTGTACTATCTATATTAGATACAGATAGGGTTCTTTTTTCTCAACAACTGGCGGAAATTGTATTACAAGCTCCCCGCTTGTTTAAACAGACACCAGTTGTTTTGGATTGTTCAGCTATTGATAGCAGTCAGCTGGATTTACAAGCTTTTTGCCAAGTAGCGCGTGAACATGGGTTAATCCCGGTTGCTGTACAGGGAGGTAATGCCATGCTGGATACATTAGCCCAATGTCAAGGACTTGCAGTGGTTCATGCTTCTTCCAGCCATGACAAATTATTGCTGGATAATCATCAAGAAGAAACGTCTGTGACTGAAATCATTAAAACCAAGTTGATAACAACGCCAGTGCGTTCCGGCCAACAGGTGGTTACAGCGGGCGATCTCATTGTGACTGCTGCTGTTAGTCATGGTGCTGAGCTTTTAGCGGATGGAAATATCCACGTCTATGGAGCCTTGCGGGGCCGAGCTCTGGCTGGAATCGATGGCAACAAACAGGCTCGAATTTTTTGCCAGTCTCTCGAAGCTGAACTTGTTTCTATTGCTGGATATTATCGCCTAAGTGATGCAATTGAACCTTTGTCCAAGCCATGCCAGATTTACCTTCAGGACGATCATATTCAAATCGAACTGCTATGATTGCCGCTGTTTTTATCTCCGATCTGCACTTGCATCCTGAAGAAAAGCAGATTACTAAACGATTCTTTGATTTTGTCAAATGGGCTGCAAAAAATAGTCGTGCTGTCTATATATTGGGTGATTTTTTTCACGTCTGGCCTGGGGATGACGCACTGGATGCCTGGAGCATCTCCATTGCTGAACAATTGGCCTGGTTGGCCTCCCAAGGTGTTTCAATTTATTTTATGCATGGAAATCGTGATTTTTTATTGGGGCAACGGTTTGCGCAGCTTGCAAACATACGGTTGCTTGAGGAACCCGCCGTTATTAAATTAGGGGTGGAACGGGTATTATTGGTTCATGGCGATCGCTATTGCACCAAGGATGTTCGTCATCAATGGCTAAGGCGTCTGACTCGCAATCGTATTTTCCCCAAATTATTTTTACGGATTCCCTTTAAGATCAGAAATAAATTCGTTAACAAAGTTCGAGCATATAGTCAAAGCGGGCGACAGTTACCCTCGTGGCAGTTTGAAGTAGTTTCTGATTCGATGTTAGAGCATATGAAACAATTGAATGTTAAAGTTGTCATTCATGGCCACATACACAAACCTGGATTAAATATTCATGAATACCAAGGCAAATCCTACAGCCAATTCGTATTAAGTGACTGGGATGACAAACCTGTTTTGGTGTGCTATGATAATTCAAATGGTTTTTATTTTGACCTCATCGCGGAGGAAGAGTAACATGGCGGGCGACTTAGACAAAAAGAAAGCCGATGAAGCGCTTTTACGAGAATTAAAAGAAGTTCGAGAATTCATTCGCGCAAAAATGGAAGAAAATGCTAAACGTGAGCTTCAGGAATCGCAAATCGGTGCCTTGGAGCGTAGAGCAAGGCGCGAGAAAAAACCGCTCACGCCGATGAGAAATGGGATGAATTGGCTAAAGCCGCTGATGCATTAATTGCAGAAGGTCAAAATGGTTTTGATAACTGGGTGTCTGCCATGAGCAGAATTGTAGGGCTTTGCAAAAAATTAGGTACTGCTATGGCGGCCTCCGATCCCATGGGTAAACTGTTCCTTGAAGGACACCAAAGAGTAGCTCAGTTGCTTGATTCTGTTAAATATCAGAAGCAACTGAATGCAGCTCAAGCCTACAATGAGACGGATAAGGACGCCCTGTATGCCCGTGCCAAAGAACTTGGCGTGGATTTACGCAAAGCCGCAAGAAATGCTGCTGCCATGGAAGAGGATGAATCACCCGCGCCTTCTCCAATAAGATCCTAGATTTACATCAATTCATGCATTCTGCCGGTATTCCGCTATGAAAGCGGAATGCCGCATCGTTTGCACAAATTAATTCGTTTTCAAGTGCAATAAATTGTTGCAGGCGTGTTTCGATGTTTTTGCCATACAGGGTTGCCAAACGCAAATAATCTTGAAAATGTCGAGCCTCAGATTTAACAAGAGAGGCATAAAATTTTGCCAATGATTGATCTTGCAATAAAGGAACCAAAGCGCTAAATCGTTCGCAAGAGCGCGCTTCAATGATAGCCCCGACAATTAATTGATCGCATAGGCGGGGAGTACCACAATGAATAGCTACTTCTTTATGCAATCTTTGAGCATAGGCAGAAGGTTGTAATGGTCCATAAGGAATGTTTTGTTCTTTTAAAATCATCATGACTTTTTCAAAATGCAATAATTCTTCTCGTGCCAGTGGTGACATGACAGCAACCAATTCCTCTTTTTCCGGATATTTACTGATGAAATTGATTGCCGTTGCTGCTGCTTTTCTTTCACAATGCGCATGGTCCAGTAATAATAAAGGCAGTTGTTGTATTGCTTGTTCCAGCCATGCTGAGGGAGTTGGGGTATGTAAGAATTGAATAAGAACTTGAACATCGGGAATATCTGGCTTTAACATAAAATAATACACTATACTTTGGAAAATAATATTATACGTGTCTTAAGATAAATTATGAATGAAGAAATAAAAGAACCGGATTTAGCCTTATGGTTTTCAACTTACGGCATGCTGACAGCCGAGCGAATTCTTGAAGGATTTAAAATTCAGCTTGATCATGATGAATTGGTCAGTGCTATAAAAAATCCCCGCAGCATCTATTTTCAGCTGTTACGCGTCCCATTGAAAAATATATTTAATGGCATCATTCTCCAGCAGATTCGGGATTATCAAGTATACGCTCAAAAAATATTTATTGATTATCTTATGTCTGGCCAAGCCGACAAACCTCAAGAAGCACCTGGCGCAAGTATTCGTGAAGACATGGAAACAGAACGAAAAAATCTTGTTGAGCTGGGAGAAGCGTTTAGTGAAAAAGAATCGGCACATCTAAAATTAATTTCTGAAAGCCAGGCCAGTCTTATTAAACTCGCTCGAGAATTACAAAAAACTCTGGAATCAGCGGCGCAAAAGATTAGTCGTATTTTCCAGACTCAAAAGATTGCCAAATCTCATGATGCCATTCAACACGCCATTCGTGCCGCTACCATTCATTATGATAAGGAAGACCATGAGATATTCAGTAACACTTCCTTATTTTGGTCCATCATGGAAAAAGATTTAAATCTTACTTTAAACGATGAATTGCGTCAGCAATCAGCTGACGTATTAAATGAATTTAGAGAGGCAAGAAACCAGATCGATGAAGTTCTTGAAATTTATCTTGAATTGACCAATGAAATGACTAAGGTGCTTCGAGATTTTCGCAGCAAATTTTATAAACAAATTCTTCGAGCATCTGAACTGATCCAGTTATTGCCTGACTATCGTGATGATGAAACTCGCCGAGCAGAAAATTTGGAGTCTCTTGATTTTGATGCAAAAATAGGCGAAGAATGATGGCGATTTTCTTGTTCATTTAAGCCTACTCGTTCTAAATGGCCGTTAAAAGAGGGCTCAAAGCAGAAACTCCTCTGAATTTCCTTTGCATAAGGGAAGGGTCATAAGAAAATGGTCAATAGCAGTAAAAAATAAAAGAATCGTGTATTTATCTTAAATCCTGGCCAGTTTGGACTCTTTTCGTGTATAATTCCTGCTTTTTATTTATTCAGGGAGTCTACGATGGAATTAACCTTATCTATTATTAAACCCGATGCTGTTGCAAAATCTGTCATTGGTCAAATTTACACGCGATTTGAGCAAGCTGGGTTAAATATTGTTGCAGCAAAAATGACGCATTTGTCTCGAGAGCAAGCAGAGCGTTTTTATGCTATTCATAAAGAACGACCATTTTTTAATGATTTGGTTTCATTCATGATTTCAGGCCCGGTCATGGTACAAGTTTTAGAAGGTAAAAATGCGGTTGCCAAAAATCGAGAAATTATGGGCGCGACTAATCCTAAAGAAGCAGCTCCTGGTACTATTCGTGCAGATTTTGCTGATAGCATTGATGCAAATGCAGTACATGGCTCAGACAGTCATGAAACCGCCACTCAGGAAATAGCATTTTTCTTTGAGCCGCATGAATTGCACAAGCGCTCATAAAGCATAGTTAAGGCAAGCGATGAACAGAAAAATCAATCTCCTGAATTATAATTATGAACAAATGCGTCAATTTGTCGCCGACTGTGGTGAAAAACCTTATCGCGCCCAACAGTTGATGCAGTGGATTCATCAAGCGGGATATCATGATTTTTCTCAAATGAGTAATTTAAGCAAAGTGATGCGAGGACGACTCGAACACATTGCCGAAATTCATTTGCCTGAAATTGTAAGTTGTCAAAAATCCAGTGATGGTACGCATAAATGGTTACTTAAGCTCGATTGCGGTAATTGCATCGAAACGGTTTTTATTCCAGAAACAAGTCGTGGAACTTTATGCGTATCATCACAAGTAGGATGCGGTTTAAACTGTAGTTTTTGTTCCACGGCCAAACAAGGATTTAATCGCAATTTAACCACAGCAGAAATTATCGGTCAGGTATGGCTGGCGGTTCGTGAATTATCTTGCCAAAACGGCATGCATGACAAACGGATAACAAACGTTGTGATGATGGGGATGGGTGAACCGTTATTGAATTTTGACAATGTTGTCACTGCCATGGATATTATGATGGATGATTTTGCTTATGGTTTATCCAAACGGCGCGTTACGTTAAGTACCTCAGGGGTTATTCCGGAGATGGAGCGGTTAAAACAACGCAGTCCAGTTTCTCTGGCCGTCTCACTGCATGCGCCTACGGATGAATTACGAAATCAGCTGGTTCCTATTAACAAAAAGTATCCTCTTGCCCAATTAATAGCATTGTGTAAGCATTATTTTCAAAATGAACCAAAGCGAAAAGTCACCTTTGAATATGTGATGCTCAAGGGCGTTAATGATCAACCTGAACATGCGGCTCAATTAATTAAGTTGTTGCATAATGTTCCTGCTAAAGTAAATTTAATTCCCTTTAATCCTTTTCCATTAACACAATATGAGCGTTCACCACAAAAACCATCGATGCATTTCGTGATTTATTAGTGGCGAAAGGAATTAATACGATTACTCGCAAGACTCGAGGCGATGATATCGATGCTGCCTGTGGGCAATTAGCGGGTTCAGTAAAAGATAAAACCAGCCGTTCGCAACGTTGGCAAAAATTGCATTTTAAACCCAAGGACGTTCTGAACAACTAAGTGGCATATATACGATAAAAATTACAAATTCATTTGTGACCTCTTATGTTCACGGTTATAATGACCATCCATTTCATATAAGCTGAGAGCAAATATTGAAATTTCATTATCTTCTGAGCATTGGCTTATTACTGTTGCTGCAGGCTTGCCAACAAAAGAGCGAAGTTAAAGAAGACGTTGTTACTCGAGAATACAATCGTAGTGAAGCTGCTTCATACAATACCCAGCTCGGATTAGCCTACTTGAAACAAGGCAACAGACCAAGGGCTAAGCGAAAATTACTCATTGCATTGTCTCAAGCTCCTGACTCGCCGTCTGTCAATTCGGCTATGGCTTACTTTATGGAAAAAACAGGGGAAATTCAGGAAGCCAAATCTTATTATCAAAAAGCCCTGTCATTAGCGCCAGGAAGCGGGGCTCAATTAAATAATTATGGTGCTTTCTTATGCAGACAAGGTCAGTACAATAAAGCAGAAGAATATTTCATGAAAGCTGTAAAAGATATCCGTTATGAAAATACAGCAGGGGCTTATGAAAATGCAGGCTTATGTGCGATGGTTATTCCTAATTACACCAGAGCAAAGGAATACTTTATTAAAGCGCTTGAACAAGATTCTTCGCGCAAGCAATCATTATATGAATTAGTCACTATGAGCATCAAACAAGATCAGCAAAATGAGGCTCTGGCTTATTTGCAAAAATATCCTAATCTTTCTTTGCGTGATCATGCCTTGTTATCTTTGGCAGCCGAGGCTGCCCATAAAGCAGGAAAGATTGACCTTGAGGCAGACTATAGAGCGCGTTTGCAGCAACTGAGTAATTTTTCGGACAATACCGGAGAGAAACATGCATACAACAACGATAATGGATGAAATAGAAGAAAGCATGCAGGAAAAACCTGGCGCACAGTTAGCTGCAGTGCGTCAAGCAAAAGGATACAGCACTGATTATGTTGCAGGTAAACTTCATCTGCGCGTGCGGTTAATTGAATTATTAGAAGCCGATGAATATCACAGCATGCCCGAGCCTGTATTTATTAAAGGCTACCTTCGTGCTTATGCAAAATTGCTGGATGTTTCTCCAGAACCATTGCTTGAAGCATTTAATGGTTTGTACAGCGGTGAACGTAAATTGGAAAGGGCTTTATGGCAAAGTCGACGAGAAACAAACAAGGCAGAACATGCCATACGGTGGTTAACCGCATTATTTGCCATCGGTGCGCTAATCGCAGTGGGTATATGGTGGTATAAAAATAAAGATAACGAGCGTATTTTCCCTGCAAACGTAAGCCATCAGGACTCTTCATCAAATAAATCGGAAAATGAGATAAGGCTTACCGATTTATCAAAAATGCGGTCTTTACTCTCTTCAGGCAATCAATACAGTACAGTGGAGGAGCCCGGTGAGTGAAAAAGTTCAAGGAGTACGGGGTATGAACGATGTACTGCCTGAGCAAACATTTGCTTGGCGGCACCTCGAACAATCTTTTGCTAATTGTTTAAGTCAGTATGGCTATCAAGAAATTCGTTTTCCTTTGGTGGAAAGCACGCAATTATTCAAACGCACCATCGGTGAAGTCACAGATATTGTAGAAAAGGAGATGTATACCTTTACGGATTTAAATGGAGATAGCATTACATTAAGACCAGAAGGTACTGCAGGTTGTGTGCGTGCATGTCTTGAGCATGGATTATTGCACAACCAACAGCAGAAATTATGGTATTGTGGTCCGATGTTTCGCCATGAAAAACCACAGAAAGGACGCTATCGCCAATTTTATCAATTAGGAGTGGAAGCATTAGGAATCGCTGGCGTTGGTATCGAACTTGAACTTATTGCTATTTGTAAGCGATTATGGGAACAATTAGACATTACCAACGTTGTGCGTTTACAAATTAATACCTTGGGCGAACTTAGCGAGCGACATGCCTATAGAGAAGCATTAATTAATTATCTTAAGCCTTATTTTGAACAGCTGGACGATGACAGCAAACGTCGTTTAAATAAAAATCCATTGCGTATACTGGACAGTAAAAATCCGGACATGCAATCGATTATCCAGAAAGCTCCCAAACTGATTGATGTTATCAGTAAACCAAGCCGACAACATTTTTTAGCCGTATGCAAGGGATTAGATGCATTAGGCATTTCTTATACAGTGAATCCATTTCTGGTGCGCGGTCTTGATTATTATGGCCATACGGTATTTGAATGGGTGACTGATAAATTGGGTAGCCAAGCCACTGTCTGTGCCGGTGGTCGTTATGATAAACTGATTGAACAAGTTGGTGGTAATCCAACCCCTGCAGTGGGTTTTGCAATGGGTATTGAACGTTTATTATTACTTCGCGAAACAATTGCTGCAGAACAATTTAAAGAACCGCCCCCCTTCATTTATTTCATTGCTGTAGGTGATGAAGCATTACAACAAGCGCTTGTTTTGGCTGAAACGCTACGGAATGCTGAACATCAATGGAATATTATTGTTCATACATCTGGCGGCAGTTTTAAAAGTCAATTTAAAAAAGCTGATAAAAGTGGAGCTCGATTCGCATTAATTCTTGGAAGCGATGAGGTTAGTCAACGGCAGGTTGGCATTAAGGATCTACGTCATTCCGAAGAACAAAAAACGATTCCTCAACATGAATTAACTCAATACATCAAATCCCAGTTGGAGTAACAAAGCATGTCGGTTTATATGACAGAACAGGAACAATTAGAAGCGATAAAAAAATGGTGGCATCGTTACAATGGTATTATAACGATCGTAGTGTCTGTTACATTATTAGCAATTGCCGGATATAAATATTGGAACTGGCATGAATCTCGCTTAATACAGCAAGCCTCCGACGCTTATGAGCATCTTATGATTGCTTTTTCAAATCAGGATAATAAAAAAGTTCAATCTTATGCGAATCAATTAATAAAAGAATATGGAAAAACCGTGTATGCTGATGCTGCGCGCCTGACATTAGCAAAGCTTTTCATTATTCATGAAAATTATAAAAAAGCTCAGGAACAATTGCAGCAAGTAGCATCCTATTCCTCAATCCCAACAATACAGCAAGTTGCCAAAATACGTTTAGCACGTTTGCTTGTAGCGGAAAAAGCATATGATAAGGCATTAACAGAATTAAGTCATATCAATGATGCATCTTATATGCCAGTCATTAACGAATTAAAAGGCGATATCTATGCTGCGACTGGGCGTTATCCACAAGCAGTTGCTTCTTATCGTAAGGCAATTCATGAAGCTCAGTCTCAAGGAGTAGGTAATCTCTTTTTAGAAATGAAAACCAATGAGTTAGCAGCGCTAACACACTCCTTGAATTTAAATTTGGCTCAAGAAACATTGCAGGCTGCCTAGACACTGAGGATTTATGATTAATAAAACAAGTATTATTTTTGCCCTATGTTGTTTGCTTCAGGCTTGTACACAAGTGGATGACTACATGCTTGGCAAAGACAACACCCCTAAACCAAGCGCATTGCAACCTATAAAATCTCAGGTGAGTTTGGTCGAAGACTGGTCTATTCCCGTGGGCAAACCTGCTAAAAGCAGTCATTATTTAAAACTGCAACCAGTTATTCAAGGGCAGATACTATATACTGCTGATGCGGGCGGCTTGGTGCAGGCAATCGATAAAAAAACGGCAAAAGTGCTTTGGGCAAAACAATTAAATCAAGGCATCATCAGTGGACCGACGGTTGCCCATGGTTATATTGCTCTAGGAACAAATGCATCAACCATCATTGTTTTAAAACAAACGGACGGGAGTGAAGTATGGAACGCCAATGTTTCTGGAGATGCTTTGGCCAAACCTGTTATTTCTGGTCAAAAAGTTATCGTTAAAACCATTGATGGTAACTTATACGCATTTAATTTGCTGGATGGCAAAAAATTATGGGCGGCTGATCATGGAGCACCTAATCTTGTCCTAAAAGCCAGTTCTGCCCCTGTTATTTTAGACAAACTTGCTTTAGTTGGATTTTCTGATGGAAAATTGGACGCTGTCGATCTGCAGTCAGGCACCATCGTTTGGCAACGTGGCATTGCATATGCCAGTGGAGCCAGTGATGTTGAACGTTTAGTCGATATCGATGCTGATCCGATCGTGCAAGGAAATATTATCTATCTGGCAAGCTATCAAGGTTATGTAGGCGCTTTATCGCTAACAGATGGTCAATTTATCTGGCGTAAACCGGCCTCGACCTATAAAAATATCACCATGGATGGAAAAAATCTTTATATGACAGACAGTGATGATGTCGTTTGGGCTTTTGATAAAAAAAATGGGCAAGTTAAATGGAAACAACTTGACTTAAAAGCACGTGGCTTGACTGAACCTGTATTAATGGGCAAATACCTGCTCATCGCTGATAAAGCCGGATATCTTCATGCCTTATCAATCCAAAATGGTGAATTTCTTAGCCGCGCGCCATTAGCTGGGCCAGTATATATTGCACCTGCGATATCAGAAAATCATGCCTACGTGATAAGTGCAAATGGCAAATTAAGTCGTTTTTCAGTGAGTTAATCTATGCTGCCAGTGATTGCATTGGTTGGTCGTCCCAACGTAGGAAAATCAACTTTATTTAATCGGTTAACTCATAGCCAAGATGCTCTGGTTGCCGATTTTCCCGGACTAACCCGTGACCGCCAATATGGCGAAGCTAAATTTAATGATAAATCATTCATTGTAGTAGATACGGGTGGGATAGGTGTTGATGATTTAGCCGTGGATAAATTAATGTCCAGGCAATCCAGCATTGCCTTGGAGGAGGCCTCCATCGTCTTTTTTTTAGTGGATGGACGTTCGGGATTGACGGCGGTTGATCAGGAAATTGCCGATCGATTGAGAAAAACAAGTAAGCCAATTTATTTAATTGTAAATAAAACAGATGGATTGGATGAAGAAATTGCCTGTTCTGATTTTCGATCATTGGGATTTGTTAATATTTATGCCATTTCAGCCACGCATGGCCGCGGTTTACACTCTTTATTAAGATCTGTGACGGTATCTTTTCTACCTTCGGAAGAAATTTCAGCTGCAGAAGACCATTCGATTAAAATTGCCTTTGTTGGACGGCCCAATGTTGGTAAATCTACCTTGATAAACCGGATCTTGGGTGAAGAAAGGGTGGTGGTCTATGATATGCCAGGCACGACCCGCGATAGTATTTCTATTCCTTTTGAACGCGATAAGCAGCAATATACATTAATTGATACGGCAGGTATGCGTAGGCGTGCACGAGTGGATGAGAAAATTGAGAAGTTTTCAATCATTAAAACCCTACAATCGATTAAAGCTTGCCATGTTTGCTTGATGCTTATTGATGCTAAAGAAGGTTTAACTGAGCAAGATATGCATTTATTAGGGTTTATCATTGAAACAGGTAAAGCCTTAGTCGTTGTAGTGAATAAATGGGATGGATTAGAAGAAGAACATAAAGAAAAAGTACGTCAAGATTTAGATAGACGGTTAGGTTTTGTTCAATTCGCCAAAATTCGTTTTATCTCAGCGCTGCACGGCAGTGGAGTAGGCTTATTGTTTAAAGATATTGAGCAAGCTTATGCATCCGCTGTACAAGCACTTTCTACACCGTATTTAACACGTTTATTGCAAGACCTTATTCAACAGCATACCCCTCCTATGGTTAAAGGGCGACGCATTAAAATGAGATACGCTCATGCTGGCGGCCATAATCCCCCGGTTATTATTATTCATGGTAATCAGCTTGACGCCTTACCTAGTAGTTATAAACGTTATTTGATCAATGCGTTCACTGAAAAACTGAATTTGGTGGGCACTCCTTTAAAAATAGAATTTAAAGGAGGGGAAAACCCATTTAAAGATAAGAAAAACAAACTCAGTCCAAGACAAATTAAACGAAAAAAGCGGCTCATGAAGCATGTGAAAAAACATTAAACTTAATGCCCCTCAGGCAATGAAAATTGCTCAAATTTTTGCATTAGCACAGGTTCCGGAATGCTAAGCCATCAAGGTAATAATAATCTACTTCTTAGATACAGCCACCTTGTTCGTTCTGTAATGTATGATTTTTCAAGAATGATAAAATTATCCCCTAACGTGGTTTAGGAGTGATTGAATCAGGCTCAGGTATTTTAAAATCTTCGTGACTAATGCCTGAAGGAGTTAATACATCGCCTTTTTGGAATTCCCTGCCATCACCGTGATAAAGTTTTCCATCTTTCCCATTGGAATAAGCCATAACGGTTTGGGTGTCGGCATCGACAACAATAAAACGCCGATTTTTTTCAGATTGCTCCTGGAAAAAAAGACTTGCATCCGCCAAAGAAGGAAATGACAGTTTTGTCATGCCATTTTCTGTTTCAGGAACTTCATCAAAAGGCTTTTTGGTGATTCGCCTCATGAACTCCATATAATCCTGAATCATTTTATCCTGGTCTTCACTTTTTACCACCAATTCTTCCATTGATTCACGGCGTAATTGGGCTTTCATGTCTGCCGTAGCTTGCATATAGGCGGCATGCTTAGCTCTTAATCGTTCAAGCTCTTCATTTTCTTCCCTCGTTCGTTCTTCTTTGGCTCTTAATTCTCTCAAACGCTCAAGTTCTCTTTGTTGCTCTTTAGACATCAAAGTCTCCATTGATAGATATATGCAGTAATTTTAGCATAATGATATAAAGCACGTCTTGGATTAATCACTATAAAAGCAACTCATTGTATGATTTACAAGACCCTCATATTCTAATATGAATTGTTGTTTTTAGAAACAAATTTGAAAATAATAGATCAATTTAGTTATAATACATCCTCAAGGACTTTAACTATTTTTATAAAAATGGCTAATAACTTGTCCTCGCGAGCGATAGCGAAAGCATTCTAATTGAACATCGAACTGGATTGCTTCACTTCATTCGCAAAGACAACATTTTTATGAGCATTTTTAAAAATGACCATATGACATTAAAAAGTCAATTATGGATTGCTTGTCTTATTTTTATCATTATTGAGAGTTTTATGAATACTTTAAACAACCCATTCATCAAGTTATGCTCTTTCAGAATATTAATAGCATTGACCTTGCTCATACCAGGAAGTGGTCTGGCCGCTAATCTGAGCAATCAAATAGAGGGTGTCGGGCTAAATAATTCGGTAAAACCTTACCTTTGTATTCAAAATGACTCAGGTCAGGTGACTTATGCTCTGGCGCCAGGTCAATCCATTGATGGTAATAAAATGGCAGGAAATCCCTATTATGTAGGCGCTACCTTAAGGTTTGATGGATGTGGTTACAATAATTCCTATCTTGGATACGTTGGTTTTAATGTAAGTGATCAGGGAAATAACTCTATTAATAATTATTCCCCACCACAAGGGGTTCACATCGCCTATGAGCAAGGTGCCATTGATGCTCAAGGACGTGTAACCGGTAAGATTCGCTATACTCAAATTGCTGCCAATTATGATCTTAAACCAGCTAAACAGGGAAAATATTGGGATTTTACCGGCATTAATCTATCGGGCTTGGAATTTAGCAAATCCATTGACCCCTTTGTGATTCCTAACTTGTCGGCAGCAGACATCAATACCATTAATAGCGATCTCAATGCAATCAATGCCTTCATTAAACAGGGTACTAACACAGTTAGAATCCCTTTACATTGGGGATATCTGCAATTACAGGGACCAGGAAAAGGAGATATTTATGCAGATTATTATAATCATTACGTTCGCCCTTTATTGCAAACATTAACGCACGCTAAAATTTATACCATCATCGATTTGCATGCTTACATGCGATATTCCCAATTCGGTAAACAATATGCTGGCTGCGGAATGGATGGCCCATGCCCTGATGGCACATTAATCACAGATTCTAAGGCTTATGAGGATGTTTGGAAAAAACTGTATGCTTTAATCAAAAATGATTCTACCATTGACCAACATTATATCATGATAGATTTGGTCAACGAGCCAGTGGGGGTTCCTGATGATAAAGTGTTTACTATCCAAGCTAATTTAATCAAAATGCTTAGACAACAAGGATTTGAAGGTTACATATTAGTCGAAGGAAATGCGTGGTCTGGATTGCATTCATGGGCGACAGAACAATGGCAGGGCAGTAATGGCCAAACGTATACGAATGCTACCTTGTTTACACGAGAAAATTTTAATAAGGCTGGTATTTACGATTTATCCAAAATTATTATCAATGTTCATCAATATTTAGACAGTAACTTTAGTGGTACACAAGACAGTTGTCAGCAGGATTTGTCTACGATTGGGCCTTCTGGGTTTAACTTGATGGCATTCGTGGACTACTTACAACAAAATCAGTTTAAAGCGATGGTAACAGAATTTGGTGTTGGTAGAAATTCAGACAGTTGTACACCAGCACTCATAGAGTTTATGAATTACCTGAAAGATAATTCAGCGAAAGACAAAGAGTCTGGTTTTATGGGCTGGACGATATGGTCGGTTGGTCACGGATGGGGAAATTATAACCTTAGGGTAACTCCTGAATCTTATCAACAAAAAATACTGGAAAATTATCTACAATGATATCGGAGTACTTCACCATGCTTAAATCAAGCGTACGTCAGTGGTTTAAGGGAGTATTTTTCTTTTCTTTTTTGCATCCCATGGTTTTGCTGAACCGGGCATGGTGATATTTCAAAGTGATTTTGGTGAAAAAGATGGGGCTGTCTGTGCGGTAAAAGGCGTCATGTATTCCGTTGATCGATCGCTCATTATCTCAGATTTAACCAATGAAATTCCGGCTTATAATATTTGGGAGGCTTCTTATCGCCTTTATCAAACAGCCCCTTATTGGCCAAAGCAATCTGTCTTTGTCAGCGTGGTGGACCCAGGAGTTGGCACAAAGCGGCGTTCTGTCGTGGCTCTCAGTAATAATGGGCAATATTTCGTAACACCTGACAATGGCACTTTAACACTCATTAATGATGTTTATGGCATAAAAGAAACAAGAATCATTGATGAAACAAAACATCGCCTAAAATCTTCGAATGCTTCTTATACTTTTTATGGTAGAGATGTCTACGCGTATACGGCTGCAAAACTTGCTTCAGGCAAAATTACTTTTGAAGAAGTAGGGCCTGTCCTAAATGAACCTATTGTAAAACTACCTTATCAAAAACCAATGATGGACAAGAATGTGTTGCGTGGCACTCTTGTCATCCTAGACCCACAATATGGAAATATTTGGACAAACATCGATAAACGTCTGATGGAAAAATACGGCATGAACATCAATGAACGTTATCAAGTAAAAATTTACCATAATCAAACGCAAAAATATGCAGGTATTCTTTCTTTGCATAATACGTTTGGTGAAACTGCAAAAGGTGCGAATTTACTTTATTTAAATAGTTTGCTGAATTTGGCTATTGCCACCAATCAAGGCAATTTTGCTAAAACATATCACGTAAACGCCGGACCAGATTGGACCATTACTGTGGAAAAATTAAAACATTCATGAAATGAAAACGTGTCATTTGAGATATTGTAAATGTCCTCTGTACATGACAAAAAAATCTGTCATGCCCGCGCAGGCGGGCAACCATCTATCAAAATAATCCAATACCCAAATCAAGCCACTGGGGATTGTTTTGCTCGATAAGGTTTATTTTCCATTGTCGGCTCCATTTCTTGATGCGTTTTTCTCTAGTTATCGCTTCGTAGACATCAGAATGAATTTCATAATAAACCAAGTGATGAACATTGTACTTTTTGGTGAATCCTTCAGCCAAGCCTTCTTTATGTTGCCAAATTCGTTGCACAAGGTTACTTGTTATGCCGGTATATAGGGTTCCATATTTTTTACTGGCTAATATGTAAACATAATATTGTTTTCTTCCATGTTTCATCCTACAAGTAGCATATTTACAAAACATGTCATTCTCGCCTTGTTCCAGCCAAAATACACGTTTAAACTATCCTTCAACTCGTTGATACACTCCATATAACCTCCTTTTGGCGATCGAGATTATATGATTTTCATTGTATGTCAGCGAGTTATCTTAATTTACTTCCGTGCCAAACCAGAAATGGTGGCCCGCCTGCGCGGGCATGACAGATTTTTTTGTCATGTACAGAGGTAAATGTCTAAAGTCTTAAAACATTTTTTTATGGGGATTAAAATTTCATGATCAATCATATTGTTTTCTTAACCTTTAAAGCTCACATAACAGAATCTGAAATTAACTCTGTTTTAGAACAGTTAGGTCATTTAATGACTGTTATTCCCGCCATGAAAGATTTTTCATTTGGAAAGAATTGTAGCCCTGAAAAACTGAGCCAGGGATACACGCATGCGTTCATCATGAAATTTGATGATGCCCATGGAAGAGACGTTTATTTAAATCATCCAGAACATAAAAGAATAGCTGCCGAACTTATTTTCCCTATGTTGGAAAACGGTTTTGAATCCGTTGTAGTGGTTGACTATGCAGCGTAACCCTAACAACACTGATTTTTTATAGGTAACTCATGGAATTTCCTATGGAATTTAACTTTTCATCTTCCTCTGCCAGAATACTAGCAGGAGTTGCAAATATCGATGGATGTTGGTAAGGCTCAGCTCTTTTTTCACGCTCTAGCAATGTGTGCTCACGTCTATGGGGAACTCCTAAATTGGCCATCAATCGTTGTGGCGATCCTGTGATGACTTCTTCAACAGGCTCGATGTGACGAATGTCGAATTTAGGATAAAAAAGCGGTTAATGGCCCATTGCGACAACGGCTTAATTCCCCCATACCATAAGCTGGCTAAAACTCCTCCAACAATTGGAGCTGAAGCAACGATACTTAACACTCCCAATTTAGCAATGACACCAGTTAATACTGGAATTATTCCCAAGCCGCCTGTGAAAAAAATCAAGCTAGCTACCCCTATACTTAATAAGGACCACTTTATCATTTGCCAAGTTTTAGGGTAATGCAACATCGTTCGTTTTAATTGTGAAACAGGATCATGGTTTTCTTCTATGGTCACGCGCACACGACTTTTATCTTCTGAAATGCCTGCGAGCCGTTGATGATGCACATTAAAAAAATCGGCGCTACTTTTGGTATTAATATAAACACCTGTCGCTGAGTGACAACTTCTCGTGGTTTTCTCATGATAGGCTTCATTTTCTGCCTGATATACAGACAATAATGCCGGTTCCAATGCATTTGTACTCACTCGTAAATCAGGCATGTCTGCAACACTTAATTCAGGAAATGGTTTAAATTGAGTACCACAGCCTTGAAGGAATTTGACAATACGCGCAAACGTTATAAAACTGTCGCGTTTAAAATGCACTTCATTTGCATCATAATATTGAAATTGTGCACCAGAATGACACCCTGCAATAACATCTTCGTCTATCTTGGTGTGTTCAGGATAAAGACTAAATAATGGCGCATGAACAGCAAGTGTGGGCAGAGGTTGATGAGGATAAAGTGTCAGTACGTTTTTTAAAGGTTTACATGCTCTTAAATCCATGGTCTTTTTAGCAAGACTGATACCGGCCCAATCAAGCGTGGATGTGGTAATTAGATTCCCCGGCACTGGGTCAAGAAGCGCTAGATTAATTTCAAGCAATTGAGGATCAATGAAAGCATTGTGATTTATATTTTTTGTTGTTATCTTGTGATTGATTTGATCACACTAAAGGAAATATTATGGATTTTTCAGGAAGTACGTTTCGATTAAAGAGCGCAAGTATTGGTTTTATTGGCCTGACGCTGGCCTGTATGACATTACCTGCTATTGCCGGCAACATGGGAAACGTAAATCTTCCTGCCGCTCATCCGTGGTCAGTCACTGGAAGTCTTGGTTATACGGTGTATGAAGACATGTACCGCAGCGATGGTCAAACGGCGGTAGGTCGTTTTGCCATTGGCCGCGAGATTTATACCAGTCATTTTCTACAGTGGGGCTTTGAAGTTGGCGTGCAAAACGGCAATACCATGCGTTATTTCCCGTCGCAAGCAGCTATTGATGCATTAGGCGGCCTTCCAATCCAAACGACGGTAAAACCCATGCTTGATTTGTTGGCAACCGTGAAAACGGCGTCGTTTGGTACAACCCCTGTGTTTGGTGTACTTAAAGGCGGGATTGCCTATCGCCACTGGCAGTTTAACGATCGCGACAGCATCAACGATAAATCCCTGATTGCCGGCGAATTACAGGCAGGCTTGGGATATGCTATCAGTGAGCGGACAAGCTTGAGTCTGTCATACCAGGGTATTTATGGTGGTAATCCTGATTTTCGTTACAATGCCGATAATGCCACCGCACGAGTATCTAACATTCCCATGCAAAATGGTGTGCTGCTTGGTTTAACTGTTGCTTTATAAAAGGACTTCCTCATGAATAAAAAACGCTATTTAATTGCGCTGTGGTCAGCTTTTACCATGGCAAGTACGGGCTATGCTGGCAATCCGACTACCAAAGAATACGTGGATGCTCAAGTAACGAGACTACAGTCGCAAATTGCTGCCATTCCTGCTGGTCCTCAAGGTGCACAAGGTCCTCAAGGTGCGCAAGGTCCTCAAGGTACGCAAGGCGAACCTGCTCCATCGTATGCCGTTGGTGACCAAGCGATGGGTGGTATTGTGTTTTGGGTGGATGATACAGGCCAACATGGTTTGATTGCGGCTACGGCAGATAATGACGGCGGAGCTGGAATCGTTTGGGATTCTGCTGCAGGAACTCCACAAGATCCATATTCCATTACTGGCGCTTCAAGCGATGGCATATTCGCTGGAAGGGCAAATAATGGTCAAATCATGGCAATTCTAATACAGAATGGTGCTAATAATTTTGCCGCACAAGTTTGCGCCAATTATGCTATCCAAGCTGATGGCACCACAGATTGCGCCTCTGTAGGTGCTGCAGGAGCCAGTTGCTATGCTGATTGGTATCTACCGTCGAAATTTGAGCTGAATCAACTGTATTTGCAAAGAGCTGTGGTGGGTGGGTTTAATCTTGTTGATGGCAACTACTGGAGTTCAACTGAGTTTAGTCAAGATCAAGCATGGCTTCTGCAGTTTTCCGTCAATGGTGAGCCAGAACATTTCGATAAGGATAACACTTTTCGGGTTCGGTGCATCCGCGCTTTTTCATAATGCAGTTAATAAAGAGGCAATCCAATTGCCTCTTTATTTTAGAATAAGTTTTCCTGCGGTTATTGACTCGTTTTTAATAGGCAAAAAATGGAGCGGGCGATGGGAATCGAACCCACGCTATCAGCTTGGGAAGCTGAAGTTCTACCATTAAACTACGCCCGCAAAAGAAACGGTTGGTGAGATCAAATACCCTCATCCGGATCGTTCATCACACGTACAAAGAATAAATAAAAATAAAACAAATAAAAATAGGGGCAAAGATATTTTTATCATATCCCTGTACAAATGATCATACATGTACTTTACTAATAAAGACCAACTCACTCTCATGAATAGGTCAATCATGTCCAAAAACATCACATGGTATGGATTAAATCTGTTGCCGATTTATGTTGAAATGGTAGAAAGCTGGTTAGAAGAATCTTGTGCCCAATTGAAAAAACTACAACAAATGAAACCCCATTCAGATTATGTAGATAAAGAAACACTCTTTCGCCTAGTCAAAAGTCACCGCTCACAAAACACAGATAACTGGGCATTATTTGCCCAATGTAAACATTGGCGAAATCAAAATCCTAATGAAGAGCAGCTGCGATTCATCGCACAAGTTGAAAAAAATGCCGCAAAACTTGATGCTGTTAATCAAGAAATCGCATCTTTGTTTAAATCTTTTCAGCAAAAAGAAAAAGATATTAAAGAAAACATGGATATTACGTTTGAATGGCTGTTTAAAAACTTGGTGGATAAGGCGATTTATTTTAACCATGAGTCAATATAACCCTTATGGGTTATATTCTTTTCTTTTATTTGTTATTATCTTGCGTTTTCAAACCAATTGCAAAAAATGAAAATCATAGACTTACGTAGTGACACAGTGACCAGGCCCAGCCAATGCATGCTGGATGCCATGATGCGTGCCAAAGTAGGTGACGATGTCTTTGGAGAAGATCCAACCGTTCAAACACTTGAAGCAATGCTTGCTGAACGCGCTGGAATGGAAGCGGCTATTTTTGCACCCAGCGGCACCCAATCTAATTTGCTTGGAATTATGGCGCATTGCGAACGGGGAGATGAATACATTGTTGGACAAACCGCCCATACTTATTTATGGGAGGGGGGTGGGGCAGCGGTATTAGGCAGCGTACAACCACAACCGCTTGATTTTGAAAAAGATGGCAGCCTCGCTTTGGATAAAGTCAAGCTCGCTATTAAACCTATTGATGATCATCATGCACGAAGCAAATTGCTTTGTCTTGAGAATACAATAGCCGGCAAGGTGCTGCCGCTTGACTATCTAAAAAATGCAGCCCAGTTTTGTCAATCCCACGGGTTAGCTAGTCATTTGGATGGTGCAAGAGTTTTTAATGCCGCAGTTAAACTCAATGTCGAATTACGGGTAATCAGTCAGTATTTTGATTCCATTTCCATCTGTTTATCAAAAGGATTAGGTGCACCTGTTGGCTCTGTATTATGTGGAACAAAAGACTTTATTAAAAAAGCGCGGCGCTGGCGAAAAGTTCTGGGTGGAGGCATGCGTCAAGCAGGTATCATGGCCGCAGCAGGTATTTATGCTTTGGAAAACAATATTGCACGTTTAAAACAGGATCACGACAATGCCGCATGGCTTGCTGAAAGCCTGACTACGATTCATGCCATTGAAGTTGATAAAGACTCGTTGCAAACAAATATTCTTTTTATCAAAACTCCTAATCATTACACAGATTTACAAACATATTTGCATCAACAAGGAATTCTTTTCCCCAAGCAACCTAATAATAAGAATTTAATCAGATTGGTCACGCATCTTGATGTAACACACGAAGATATTGATCGAGTCATCCAGATGATAAAAAATTTTTACTCTTCAAAAGTATGAAATTATATATTTTATTTGGCCCGACATTAAGACCGCTGCGCTGAGGCCAAGTAGATCTAAAATTTACGCAGATAATTTTTTACTTTCAATTGACTTTTTTCTCTGATGATTTAGCAGTCTGTATTTAGATTTCTTGATTTTAAATCTAGGAGGTGAATTATTTTTTATGTTTCTTACCTCTCTCTAGAGCGACTGGCTGCTCACTAGATGTTTCCTCGGGTAAAATAAGGAATTTAGTCTGCTCACTAATTGTACTCAAGATTTGATTTTTAATTTTTTCGCCTGTTGATCGTATAAATTCATTAGTTAAGGAGTTGGGAAGATCTATCCCTTCAACATCACCGTAAGCATATCTTCCATTTGGAAGAATCATGATAAAAGAAAGTTTTCTATCATTTAGTTTCAATAGGATTTTATTTTTTTTATTATCCAAGAAGTAATATCTAGTTCATAGGACGTCCTCGTATTGACTTGTTCGAAGAAAAATTGTCCTTCAACTGTATATAGGCGATTATATAAATCTCCAGGTATAGTAATGGCACGTTTATTTTTATACCTGAGGATATCACCACTCCCAAGTAGAGGAGGGGCTATCCAAAAAAATGCACATGAGAATGAAAATGCAATTGCTTTAATGAATCGAACAAAATAAGTATCACGACTTTTCTCAAGAGTATTTTTGTTCGATTCCAGGATGGATTGAAACTGCTTAAGTTTCTCAAGCTTATCCTCCTCTGTCTTATCATCTTCATTGGGAATAGCGTTTATTAATTGTATTAGAATGCGCCTCTTTTCGAGCAGTTGTTTAATGTTATTATTGGTAGAACTACCAAGGAGCTCGAGTCTCTTTTGGTCTATCTCCCCTTTTACATTAAGATGGGTCAAAAGAGCTTTATCAATATGCTCTTTATATTCAGAACATTCTTTTATTATGTGCCTAATATTGTTTGCATATTTCTGAACATTCGTATCGCTGCCCATCATAGCCTCCAAATGCTTCTAATCAGATGTTTACTTCATTGCAGATTATTTTCTAGTAACATTAGTTCTTTGTGTAGAGTAATTATAGACAAGATCACGAGTTTCGCCCTTTGAAATAAAAGCATTAGAATTGGCGGTATAATTTTAATTTAACCCCAGTAATGGGTTTTTCTATGCACAATTTGCAAGCAATTTAATTGCAGAGAGCTTTAAGGGTTCGATTGCATAAGCAGCCAAGGCAGCTACCAAATGAGTCATTGCGTTTATGATAGAGCGATGTCTTGTATGCCAAACTTGATAACAATGTTTAAGGTGGCCGATTACAGTTTCAATAATACCACGCTGATTCAGGAGCTGTTTTTCATAGCATGATAAAAGCTGCTTATCCTTCATATTTTACGTTTTCTTGTGATCAGTTTCAAACCACCGTTAAGCAGTTCCTCAAATATTTTTTACCAATATAACCCTTATCGCCAAAGGCAAGACCCTTAAGAGACTTTAATAAAGGCACAGCCTCTTGGCTGTCACTTTTATTACCTCTTGTGATTTTAAAAGCCAATAATTCTCCATGATCATTGGTCACAATATGCAACTTGAGACCGAAAAACCAACCCGCAGAAGTCTTCCCATATGCAGCAACTAAATCAAATGTTTTGTGCCTTTTTGAGCGTTTTATATGACAAACAGGCAAACAACTCGAGTCAATATAGTAAATACCTGTTTGTTTTCCAGCCTTTAATTGCGTGAAAATTGTTAATGGAAAAATAGCTCGAACAAAACGTCCATAGCAAGGCAAATTCGGAAAATAGCTTTTATGATAGAAGCTAAGGAAACCCGTGTAGAAATTTTTGAAGTCCCTAAATCCAGACATTTGAAACATGACTAAAATAGTCATAATTTCACTAATCGACAAATCACAGGTGGGGCCACGATTACTTTTTGTTGGACCTGATAGCATGTAATTTTGGCAGTGTTTATCTAACTCATTGCAAAAATCATCTACTTCACAGAAAATATCAACCAGCTGGTGCATGTCCATATCACAATATCCTTTAGACGGGAAAAAATTGCGATAGTACGTTGTTCCAGCTACTTTTCCTACCTGAAAATTCAATAACAATTTGAAAAATAATTCATTTTGAAATTTAAAACCCATTACTGGGGTTACTATCAATGTATCATGGCCTTATATAGGATCAAAAATCTGAGTTAGAATATAAAGAAAGATTATTGAAAGGATAGTTGATAAAGACAAAATAACCTAAAAAGTATAAGATTGAGTTGCCGGTATAAGTCATAGATTTGGTGATTATTATTCTAGCAGGCAAAAGTTAATATTGTATTAATTTAAAAAGGCTATACTTGGTTATATGACAGGACGGAGATTTAAATGAAACACACTGACAAAAGCCCTAATCAATTTGATGACAAAAAAAATCAATTGAAAGACAGACATTTTGCAACTAGACAACAAGTGAGAGAGGTCACTGAAAAAGTTTTAGCAAAATATAAATCTGCCTTTGATGATTTATCAAAAAGATGAAGGAGTTAACATATCTAAATCTACAAGATATCATCACTTTAAATGAGGTTATTCTCAAGCACTATCCGGATGAACCAACGGGTCTTGCTAAAGACAAGTCTCTAGAAGCAACTCTAAATCGAATAACAAATCACGTTCATTATAATGGTGTGACCGGAATATTTGATATTGCCGCTTTATATGCCGAGTGTTTAGCATGTCAACAATGTTTTAATAGTGCAAACAAAAGAACTGCTCTTGGCAGCATGATAATTTTTCTTTTGTTAAACGAAATGGAGCTCAATGTTCAAAACGATCGCGCATCAGATATGATTGTTTTATTAGCCAATGGATTGGTAACGACAAAAGAGCTTTCCCTCTGGCTAAAGTTTCATTGCTCTTATAAGCCGGAGGAAGAATAGTTAAATGACTCCTATTTTTTTTGCAACCTAAGTGAATTACGCTCTGTAAAAATATAACGCCCTGTAGTGCCCCCCCAAACACTGTAAAATCTGAGTTAAAGTTGTAGCAATTTTTAACGAGCGGTTAGAAAGCTAGTTAAATCCCTATTATTAACTACTAAGTCCCGATTATATAGAATTGGGTAAATAATTATTGTCTAGAACTAGCCAGGTGTAATCATAATTATTTAGTTTTATTTTTTGTACTTTCATAAGTATAGCTCCAACGTTAATGGGCAAATATATGCCAGTTATTTAACGTTGACTACATTGACTACACTTTATAGATTAAGTCTGATTATCAAAATAATCAGACTTAATGGCCACTGTAATCACTTCTCAATAAAATTGAAATTGTAACTCGAAGCGTTTAGGGCTTTCATCTCCTTAAAGTTATTCAAGCCAGCAGGGACTTGTACCCTACCCCTTTCTTGAGGAAGAGCTTGGAAATAACAGCTAGAAAGAAGCGCAAAGAAAAGAAATTGAAATGGCACGATGATACTCATATGGGTAGGTATGATTTGGTTTTTTCCAACAAATATAACTGCTGATTATTAAGGATACATTCCATTAACTGCATCAATATCACCCTGACTTAGATGATTCCTTTGACCTATGGAAATGTTTTCTTGAAGAGGAATCATTGTTTTTTCACCATTTTTAGAAAATGCATAAGCAGAATAATGCATAATAGAATCATAATTATAAGGCCCATAATCTTCTCCATCAGTTAAGTGTTGAGTGAAGTTAAATGCGTGCCCATCTTTAATATTTTCCCAGACTACTTGAATGTATTGATCTTTATCGTGACGTGATTGCTCATGCCATAAGCCTAATGCATGGCCCAATTCGTGTACAATGCTCATGGTATTGCAATGTGTGGATAATCTCACAGAGGCTGCTCCCCATATTTTTTGCCTACTTCTGACTCGCAGATAGTCCCTTCAGCGGGCTGAATCAAAAGGTAGTCTGGATACTGGTCAATATCATCAGAAGTAATCTCAATGAATTGAATATGAGTTTTTTCTTGCCAAAGAGCAATCGCTTCTTTGAATGCAATTAAACTTGTTTTTGGTAGATTACTAGCAATTTTGAATGGTACTTTCCCTTCTGGCCAGCGAGTACCGCCTACGTTAGGAATAATAGATGCATGCAGGTTAGGTAAATTTTAAAATGATATCGTCTTCCACTACAGCATAACCATCTTGATTTACATAATAGATTTCACGAATTTTTCCTAAAGGATCAAGCATTGTGCTATGTAAAGCTATTGCTTGAAAACACCAAAAACCAAATGGTAAAACATAGATTAATTTCATTGCATTTTTTTAAAAGTAGGAAGATATTTTGTGCATAATAATACTCCAGAATGCGTGCATGAAATCACTCCTATTTAAGATAATTAGTCTATGAAGGTGATAAGCAAAAGATGGTATAGGCTTTATACAGACAATGAAGAAGGGGTAACATTTGGTTCAGCCCCTTTGCATACAGAGGGGTGGTCTTATCATAAGTTTTTTCAAGATTTTGTTTATCAAGATAGATATTATACTTATAGGTATAAGTCTAATAAAAAGGAATAATCATGCCAGCAATAAAAACAGTTGGTGTTTATTGTGGTGCCTCAAATCAGGCGGATGCTCCTTATAAAGAAGTTGCAGCACGAACAGGCGAGCTACTAGCCAAGTCCGGTTTTAATATTGTTTATGGGGGAGTGCGTTTGGGGCTTATGGGCATTCTCGCAGATCATGCCTTAGCCAATGGAGGCTATGTCACAGGGATTATTCCGGCATTACTCACCGAGCTTGAAGGGGCTCATCCTGCTTTATCAGATATTCAAATTGTCGATTCGATGCATACGCGCAAACGTAAAATGTCTGAACTTGCAGACGCTTTTATTATTTTGCCAGGTGGATTTGGAACGTTAGATGAGCTGTTTGAAACCTTGACTTGGCGCCAATTACAGTTGCATGATAAACCCATCATTATCATCAATACAATAGGATATTGGGATCCACTCAAAGCTCTCGTGCATAATGTCATCGAAGAAAAATTTGCTGCACCAGGCCACGCAAATCTTGTAAGTTTTGTCTTAACCATTGATGAAGCCATTGATGCTATAAGCAAAATTTCAAAAATTTAATCCATAAAATATCAAAAAATTTACTAAAAAATAATATAAGGAGAAAATAGGATGTCTAATAAAGAGCTTGTTCGAATAAAAAAATTTGATGTTGTAGGACATGATGAGCGTGGCTTGACGGCTGAGTTTTCCCTTCCAAGAAAACAAGCTGAGTTTGTATTTCTTACTCGAAAAGAAAAATCCGTCTCTGGAAACACTTATCATGAAGGAAAAAATACCGCGACAAATCCGAAAGTGTTTGTCTTGCTATCAGGAGATATTACATTTTCTTATAGGAAAATCGGAACAACTGAGAAATATAGTGAATTTATTCAAGCTCCTGCTGTAATAGAAGTTTCTCCGCACGTTACTCATAAGGTAGAGGCTCTTTGTGATTTTATTTTATTGGAATGTAACTCAATAAAAGACATACAAAATGACAGAATTAGAGAGGAAGTATAGAGTATATTTACGTCAAACATCATCCCGTTGCATTTAATTGATTTACAACGTCTACTTCAAAGGCATCCAGTTTTTGGCCGGAATCTGTTTTCGCAAATATGCCTAATTTACCATCACTGAATCCCAGTGTCAGAAAAGCAGCAATATCAATCAAAAACTTTTTAATGGCACCAATCCATTCCCGATGTTTATGCAGGATTTTACTTGCATTTCTAATGGCCATTTTACAATCGTCATATAGATTTTCTTTGAACGGTTGCTCTGCTCTAGCATGCAAAAACTTGTTCATGGCAGCTACCAAAGCTTCACAAAACACGGTTGTTGTCTGTGTGGCTTTTTCGTAGTCAGGATTTTTTTTGCTTTTTCCATCATTTCATCGTTTTTTGCGATAAAAATTACAAGATGCTTATCAAACTTCATTTCAGAAAGAAAAAGTAAACGATCAATTTGCTCCTGTTTTTTAGCGATGACCTCTTGCAGTGCTTGCGGTGGCTTTTTTAAATTTAAAACAGTGTAGGCGTCTTTTAAGGGACGAGAATCCCTTATTTTTTTAATTGCAGCAATAATGCTGAATGGATTTCCTGTAAAGACTGAGAAGGATCAAAATCGACATTAAGATGATCAATCTTCTTGATTGCTTGCGCAATCGTATTTTGAGCCTGCGCTGCTAGTTTTTCTTTATAATGAGGGTCTTCTGGATATCCTTTGCTTTTATTTACCCGGGTTCTATAGCGTTGTTGTTTATATTGAATGGCACCTGCTATTGTGCCATCGGCAGTTGTAACGTAATGCGATGCAGCATATTCTCTTAAGGTTTGTCCTTTTTTATTGATGATTAGGTGTTCATACTCGGGATGTTTTGTTAGATATTTTCCTATGAATGATACTGATTGCACATTTTTTACTAAGACTGGAGGTAAATCAAAGGGATCTACATGAAGTCTTGCTTTATGCTTTGGATCTTGTTTTTTACTTGTGCAAGTTGCGCATGTAGATCAACTATTTTAGACATATGAAATGCCTGATCAATACAAAAGATGCTACAACTGGAACTATCTTTTTGTAATTCTCCCATGGAAGTAATGACTTTAATCTTTTTCCCTTTGCTATAGTTTAAGAGCGGTTTTAAATTATGTTCATGACCAATGGCATCAAGAAAAAAATGCTTAATCGACCTGTTTTGTCTCGTTGTATGTCCATGACCGACCAATGCTCCCCGCTAGCAATTTTGAATATCAATTGCGTACGCTTTTGGCCATTTTTGCTGAGATTATCTAAAAAATCAGACAATGAGCAAGGATCATTACCTACAATAACATGACAATTAATATCGCGTTTTTCTTTTTTATCAGCAATCAGTAGTTCGATATCTGCTTTAGACGCACGATAGCGAAATAGCTCAGCCTCTTCTTTTGCAGGAATCATTTAAAATGCCTCTTAATGATGCAAAAAATGACATTTTGAATCATATATAATATAATGGAACAATTTTAACACAAATTTAATGTCAAGTCGCGTTTTTAGGGCTGCGTTTGAAAGATGGATTTCCGTGCCCTGCACGAAAAATATAATCAAAGTATAATTTTTCCCTATCCCCTGCTTTCATTCCTTGAATTTGATGAATGGTTTTTTGAAGAGAAATAATCATTTAATAGTTTCATTGTGATTGGCTTTAAAAGTTGACTGCCAAAGGTTTTGTCTGTAGATTTTGGCGCAGTTTTATCAGTCAAATTGCTTACAAAAATATATCGTTGGGAACCCTGCTCAACAAAGCCCACAAACCAGCCATCACGTAACGCACTTGGATTTACTTCCCTTTCATTCTGTCCATGCCGCCCAGAACCCGTTTTACCATAATAGTCAGCCCCATTATCAAGTTTTCCAAGATATAAGTTTGTTTTAGTATTTTCTATGGCTTCCTTGGTCACTGGCAATTCATAACTCAACATGGCTTTTAAGAAATTAAGCTGCTCCATGGCTGATATCTTTAAACTACTTGATAACCAGGCATATCTCAGTCCATTGTTTTTACCGGGATCGCCACTAAAATCCTGGTTGCCATAATCAAAGCCTGCCAAATAATGTTTGGTACGTGCATAACCTAATTGTGGAGTGATTTGTTGTGAAACCCAAACCACAGAATATTTAAGCCAGCTTCCGGGCGTTTGATCCTGCTCATGCTCTGCTAAAACCCCCTGCTCTCCCTGCCATTTAAACACGGTATTTTGATTGATGATGCCCTGATTAAATGCCATCAGCGACAAAGGAATTTTAAACGTAGAATCTGGGGCAATGCGCTCGCTACAACGATGATTTGGATTATATTGACTAACGATCTTGTGCTCATTCATATTATAAAGAATGAAACAAGCATCATAGTTTTTAAATAACTGGGAGTACTCTTGTGATGTGATCGCATAAGCAGCTGTGTTTATACTGATAGTCAATAAAGCAAGAGCAAACAATTTATGCATTTATACTTCCTTCTTGTCTTGCATCCACGTAAACCCAGGCTTTAACTCCTGATGCCAGTTGGACTTGAATGCGTTTATAATCTTTGCCCTCATAAGCATCTGCTTGTTCTAACTCATTCAAACTTATGTCAAATACCATGCCACAGACTTCATCAGACAATAACCCTGTGTAAGAAACAATGGGATATACTTTTTCTTCGCTTGCAGCAATCATATTCGCATCGGTAATTTCAACGCTGGACAACTTAAATCCTGATAAACGGTCTACTTGGCCTACCAATTTACGTCCAAAATTAGCAAACTGGACGGTCTCATATTGCAGTGTGCCATAAGAAAATAATTTTTCAGTATGATTCATAAATCACCTTATTACACTAAAGTTTGAAGGCAGCGCCAACCCCATAAGGAATATGACGCTCATGAAATACATTGGATAGTTCTGCCTGGGTTTTCCTGCCAGTACAATGCCCGGTAATCACATAGTCAGGGTTTATTATCTTTAAATCCACCAACGTTGAATGAACGCGGTTAACAAACTCCTCACCTGCCAAATGAAACCCACCTATGAGACAGTGAATTAAGAAGATTCATGGCCTATCTGGTCGATATTGTGATTCATTCCAATGAATGCCTGTCGAGCTTTTGGTAAACGGATCAGAGACATTATCCATTAAAACAAACAGTTCCAACGCATCTATTTCTTGCAATGCATACATACAATAACAGCCTTAAACGTTAACCCACCCGCGTCTATTTTTTAGATAAACTAAGAATTTACTATCAATGTTTTATCCAGTAAATCAACTTTTAATTGCTGATACAAGGCTAAAAAGGTTTTACTGAATGCAAAACGCGGATATTTTACTTTTTCCAGATCGGCGATTGTAATATTAAATGGAATATAAGACTGCTTTGCTTTAAGTCGCTGAAAGATAGGGCAAATGGCATCGGCAGCTTTTGCAATTTTTGCTTCAAGACTTTCACCCTGCTCAAATTCATGCCATAACTCCCGCAAATGTTGCCCAAATGGCGGATAAATATCAGCAAGCCTTTCCAATGCTTCCGCTTCAATTTTTTCTTTTTCTTGCCGTGCTTTCGTATCAAAAGCAATGACATCCCCAGCGTAAATTTCCACAACATCGTGAATGAGTGACAACTTAATGGCTTTTAATTCATTAATGTCAGCAAACTCTTTTTTAAGTTCCCCCATAAGCATCATCGTGATCATGCTGACTGACCACGAATGTTCAGCAGTACTTTCTTTTCTATCAGAATGAGTTGTTGTATTTCGAAAAACAAGTTTAAGCTTGTTTAACTCTAAAATAAGTTGATATATATCTTGGATAGGTTGCATGGTATCGGCCAATAAACGAATGTTCCTATCATAACTCATTCCAGGTCAGCCTCAAAACCCAGGCCTACTATCATGATGGGGAGATTCTGATTCTTGTGTTTTTGTTTCAAAAGTCATTGCCTTGAACAATACTTCGGAATGCGGGATTGGGACTCCTAATTCTTGTTGTACAAAGCCTGAAGTTTTCAAAGCAGTGGTTGCTGTCTGCCTATCCCCTTGCGCCAGAGTCAGTGATATTTTTGCGGTGGTTGACCCAGGCATAAGCTCTTCTTCTGGTAAAGAAGCACATTTCATGATGGATACCATAGCATTTTTAATTCTATTAAATCCATCCGCTATGTAATGCACACATGACCAAAACCATTGACTTAATTTATTAATAAGATTGGACCAAATTCGTTGAATACCGTTCGGTGGGAAAATGATTTGAGATTCGAAATCTGGAATATTGGCACGCTCTGTTGGAGTAAGCGTCTGGAAGGCGCTGGTTACAGAAGCAAGTATTTTTTTCTGTAAAGATTCTTCACCATAAAGCCTGGCATAATCAAATGCATTTAAACCATACGCTGTTCTCTCAAATGCTTTTGTCACCAGTTCTTTTGGGCGTATGGCCATTTGTGATAACACCCATTCAACCATCTCCTCGTTACCATGACGAATCGCCAAATGAAGCGCATTAAATCCAGCACCATCCTTAAAAAACAATCGTTCTGGTTCTTTAGCCATGGCTTGCACATTATGCAAAGCACCATTGTAGAATGCGTTTTTTAATAAAGTCAGCCAAGTTTCCGCCCTATAGCTATAGAACTCTTGCTCCAGCTTTTGCAGTAATATGAGTGCTGAGTTCCCTTTGGCACTCATGGCCGCGTTTAAAGCAAGCAGAAACTCGAGACGTCCGACGGCATGTTCATTCAGTTTACTCACTATTTCATAAACAAGATCATCCCTATCAGCATTTACCGCTTTTTCTAAGGCTTTGAGCAGTTGCTCCTGGCCTAGCTCATCATCCAAATCCTCAGGAAGAAAATATTGCAAACAAGTTAGAGTCGCGTTTTGATACAATAGATATTCGAAAAACGGATTGTTAATGAGCGCCCATTGCTCCTCTGCAGTAAACCTGCTTAATTGCGAAACAACCACATCTGCATCATTCACTTGTATGGCCAGAATGAGGCGCTCTATACGCTCATCCTCAAACTCGTTCGGGGGCGGTATGTTATCTGCGTTTATTCTTGCGCACTCTAATAATGATTTCCCTTCCCCATCCTTAATTAAAAAATGCAGTGATTGCACAGGGATGGTCGCGTCTAGTTCAACCAATGCTTTGCTTAATTCAATGTTTTCTTCGCCAATAACCTGAATGCCTGCTATTAAAAATCCTTGAGATTTATAAAAATCCGCAACTTCGAATAACTTATTCGTTAATTCATCGACAGAAAGTCCAGATAATTGACCCGTAGGATTATCCGCACTCAATAAATTCAAATCAAAGAGAGTCCAGGTTTTATGTGCTTGATCATAATGAAAGCCAACACCATGGCCATTCGCATTCAACATGAGAGGATATGGTTTGCCCGATTCTTGCGCTTTCTCCAAAATGGGCGTTAACCTGATTAAATAATCATTTAAGGTTGCTGGAGCAAACGCCCGCGTAACCCCATGGATTCGAGTCACTGCAGGATTTCGTTCGCCGCTAAAATCAGAAAAAAGTTTCAGTTTGGCTGCCATATCCATTTGACTTATTGCAACCTCCCCAACCAGACTAATGTCGGAATGAGACGTTAGCAGCATTTTCTGCATTTGAAAAAATGCTTCTATCTCAAGCAGTTGGTATTCTTTCTCAGTGATTGGCATACCATTTTTTACCTTGGTACGTACTGCCGTAATGCCTTCAATCAGTGCTGTAGGTGAATGAAAGTAGGTACTTAAGGTAATAAGTCGAGCCTCAAAAGAGGATAAATCACGAGCAAACATGGCATTCATCCACATCCCCACTCCGCCATAACAAAGCCCATGGGGAGCCGAAGCTGAAAACATTTCGGCCATCTTGCCTAAGATAGTATGAGAAAACATAAGACTATTTACCTTACAAAAGTGTTTACATATTATACACCAAATGGATCGTTTTATGGAAAAAAAGCATCTTATCCACAAAATCTGTGGATAAGTCTGTGTTTAGACGGTTGAATACCTTATAAACATAGGTTGTTCAAGAAGTGCATCGTTAATGCACACGATGAACCACTAAATAAACAACCTGTTTTTTAAAGCCTGTGCTATGCAATTCAAACCACATTAATAAACCATAGATTGAATACTCTGCCTGTTTATCGCCCTAGCATCTTTAATCGTTCCTCATAAGCTTCTTCTGCTTCCTCAGAGAGATCACTGACTCGTGTTAAAACTTCTGTTGGCAATTGCTGGAAGAAACTTAAGCCTTTGCCAGCCGCGCCTTCATGACGTATTTTATCAATCATCATCAGATTATTAATGGTTCTTGCTAACCGATATTCAGCTAAAATGGGCAATTGTGCGGGTGCAACAGCTCTTTGGCTCACCCGTTGGATGCCTCGTTCTGGTGTTTCTTGTTTAAATAAGACAGAATCGGCCAAATCCGTCTCAGTTAATGCAATGGCATAAGGTCCCACAAAAAATGAATCTCCATGAATGACATTCGCCCCTATTTTCATGGTAAATCCAAAAGGAATTTGAAATGCCGCAAAACTAAAGCGACCATCCCCTAAATTAACTCCAAGAATCAGTGCGCCACTACAATCGCGGGATAAGGGTGTAAACACATGAGCAAATGGATGGGTTTCAACAAACAAACCACCTCCCCCTGCTATATTCATTACGTATTGCTCAATATAATCTTTATCAAAATCATATTGCACCAAATAAAGCTCTTCCAATTCTTTATGAGCAACGGGGTCGATGGTCACAGGTTCTTTTAGAGAAATCAGCTCTGCTCCATAATGCTTTAAGAAAGATGGTGGAACAGCAAGCGCATTCATTTTAGGAATATCGACAAGTTTTATATCCTTAGGAATTAACAATACCCCTAACCCACCAAATACGCTGGCATCCCTGCCACTTCTTGCTGCTTCTACGGAGCGATGTTTCCAGGTTGCCTCAACAATTAATTCTTCTGGCTCTACGGGTTCAGCATCATAGCTGATGGGCAAATCATCCGCTTGCAGCCCAGTTACTGCTAATAAATCAACTTGTGTCCCTGCCCTAAGGATCGCATGAGCTTCCATTGCTTTCATTAAAGGTCTAATGGGGTTATCAGGATTTCTTCTATCCACCATCGTCGATTTTAATGCATGTTCGTGACTGGCAGCTACCTCATCATCTAATTTACTTTTCATGCACATGGTGCATCGGCATATATCACTATGTGGTCTTGCCTGGCCACCAGCCCCAGCAGAAGTTGCTGCACTGTGTTCAGTACTACCCGCCGTTAATCCCTCACTAATTGTTTTGGTTGATGATCCTGAAGTAGGCTCGGGCATAATTATGCTCCATAATTAAACTATATGAACAATTATAGACTAACTATGGGTTTTGTTTTTATTTTGTTCTTGTTGATTAAATAATAAATAAATTTATTTATACTAAATGATGTGGGTCATGAAGGTTTTCGGGGTATCTTCTTCATATTGATATTGCGCAATATATTCAGAAAATTTGTCTAATTGATGGAGAAAAAATCCGCTATGCCTGAATCCTTGAGCATGGAGGTGCCAATTGATAACTGAGGCGTAAATCTTATCCAGGATGTTTATCACACCATTAATTACTGCATTTCTATTACCAATATGGGGCTCAAAATAGCTGTGTATTTCTATTCATGGCCTGCATCTAACTCAAGCACGGTGGGTTTTGAATTAAAAAATTGATTTTGTCATTATTTAAAAATATCGATTATAAATAGATAAGTATGTTCCATCATTTTCCATATCAATCAAGGCCTTATTGATTCGAATGATGAGTTGGGCATTGTTGATGTTTGCCAAGATCCCATAACCAAGACCAACTGGGATAGGAGCTCCAACATATTTAAGATTTTGGGGGTTATTCTCGACCCAATAGGAAGCGTCAATATAATCAAACATAATAAGATCAATCTTACGACTCTCTAAATCATGTAGCATATCTTGTTGTTCTGCGTAGGTAATCACCTGAACATTATTGTATTTTTCTAATAACAGATCTTGAAATATAGTACCTTTTTCAACACCAATGCGTTGCCCTTTATTGATGTTATTATCATTGATATTAGAGTCAGCATTTGTGAGTAATTGCGCTTTAGATTGCAAATAAGGTAAGCTAAATAAGAAATATTGCAGTCTTGCTTGGGTAATGAAAAAACCATCTATCCCTAAATCTGCTTCTCCGGCCTGAACAGCCGCCATAATATCGGAGAATGTCATCGCCTTATAAATACACGACGCATTAATACGGCGACAGACTTCATTGACAATATCAATTTCAAACCCAACAAAAACTCCCTTATCACTAGCTTGCATTTCCATAGGAGGATTAAAAGGAGAGGCGGCAACAATGAGTTGTTCGGCAAGTAATTGGGAACACATCAAAAAAGAAAAAAGCAACACTCCTAGTATTTTCATAAACGATGTGCTTTATTTTTCAATGACATGTTTAATAGTCTAGACAAAATGATCAATATATTCCAATCTAAAATGAACGATCATATAGTGAGTGAGTCATGACGATAACTCATCCTTCCTCCTTAATTCCTTGTTTATAATTTTTCCAAAATAAGCTAGCAAATGATCATCAATCCACCATCAACGAACGCTTGTTTGATACGCTTCCTATAGCCGCCGAAACTCTGAAAAACTAACACCTAAAAACTCTACTTATTTGTTTTTATCTCTTTTAATCATATATTAATGACAACTAACATTTATTAATAACTGGGTATAACAACGAAATAGGCTTTAATCTAATACAAGTAAAAACCTGAAAAATATGACGGTATAAAAAGGAATCATTGCACAGGAGATAGGTCATGAGGGTATTAATTGTTGGTGCGGGCATTGCCGGCTTAAGTTTGGCAGCACTGCTAAAGCAGCGTGGTTTGGAGCCTACCGTAATAGAAAAGTCAGCATCATTTGGCGCCGTGGGATACATGCTTGGATTATACCCAACAGGGGCTAATGTATTGCGGGCTTTAAATTGCTATGATCAATATCTTGAAGTTTCAGTACCTGGTCAAGCGTATGCAGCCTATACGAGTGACAATAAACTGCTTAAACAATTCTCTTTTACACCGATGGTAGAACAATATGGCCCTTACCAATTAATTACGCGCTATGAGTTATTGTACATTCTTCGCCAAACCTGTGGTGATTTAAACATCCGTTTCAATACGGAAGTATCTTCGTTGACGCAAAATGAACATGAGGTCGAAGTCCAGTTTCATGATAAAACCAAAGCTCGATTTGACTTGGTGGTGGGTGCAGATGGACTCCATTCTCAAGTTAGAAGTTTTATTTTAAGCAGTCATGAATATCAGTATTTTAATACCGGCTGGGGTGGTTGGGTATGGTGGTCTCAAGGAAAAACATTACCGGGAAACACCATTCAGGAGTTCTGGGGGCAAGGTACTTTTTTAGGCGCCTATCCAGTTAAAGGAAAAGCAGGTCTTATTGCAGCAATCGATTCTCCCACAGCAGAAAAAGCATTGGAGGGAGAAAAAAGTCGACAAGAATTTATTTCACAGAAATTTGCCAAAGTTTTTCAGCAGCACCCAGATTTTTTGAATGATTTACCACCAGATCAAGAACCTGTATTTTTTTGGTCTTTAAACGATCAGCGGGCTACAACCTGGCATAAGGGGCGTGTGGTACTGGTTGGTGATTCTGCTGCTGCGTTTTTACCAACTGCAGGCGTCGGAGCTTCCATGGCATTAGAATCGGCTGCTGTTTTAAACGACGTTTTATCTCGCACCAGCACTGAATTTATTCCTCATGCTTTAAGTTTATTCGAGAAACGCCGAAAAGCACGTGTTGAAGGCGCGCAAAATGACTCACGCAAATTAGCAAAAATGATGTTTGTCAGCTCTTCTTTTGCAACATGGATGAGAAATTACTTTACTAAGGTGATGTCTGTGCAGTCTTTAATGAAAAGTATCATGAAAGGATTTGATGAGCCAATTTAACGTTTAGTCAACAGATCCTTTATGACACTCCTTAATCAATAACGTACACTCATAAGTGTATGCTAAAGTTGCTTATGAAAGGAACTCTTCTATTTTTTATTTTTTCATTTTATTCAGCAATGGGATTTTGTGATACTATACTATCCAATAATCAGCCCCCTGCTGAGGGCAACTTTGCCTTGCCAGCTCCTCAACAACCAGGGCCATTTCTTTCATTTGGACAAAATATTATTGGGAAGAATCAGATTCAAATTGATTTTGATCCTAGCTACTTATACCAAACCAATAGTTCTTTTTTAGCACTCAGCACTTCTTTTTTATATGGCCTAAGCGATACAGCTTCTATCTTTTTCACACTTCCTGTAGCTGTCAAATACACCACAGGATCTAATCACTCTTCAGGCCTCTCAGACGTAAGTTTGCAAGGAGAGTATGCTTTTTATGACAATTCAAACAGCAAATCAACGCAACAGGCAACCATGGTTACAGCCATTACGTTCCCCACAGGTTCATCAACTAAAAATCCTCCAACAGGCAACGATACTTACAATTTTTTCATAGGCGGTACTTATAATCAGATATTTATCGATTGGTCATGGTTTGTGTCTCCCGGCATTAATTGGTTTGCTGTCAAAGATCATACTCTTATGGGTTCCCAATATCTGTATCAATTCGGAATAGGAAAAAACTTTCAAAGCCAGCGCGATCGTTTTATATGGGCAGGCCTGCTGGAATTGGATGGTGTTTATTCTGAAAAAACAAATTATTTGGAAAAAAGATCCAAATTCAGGTGGCAACATCGTCAATATCACACCTTCTTTATGGTACTCCACTCAGACTTTAATTATCCAAGCTGGTATTGCCTTCCCGCTGCTCCAACAATGGAATGGTAATCAAAGTAAAACAAATTATTATGCTACAGCAACTCTGACTTGGACTATCGATTAGCTATTGCAGTCATTTTTCTGCACAGAAAAAATGTATGATGTCTATGCTTAAAATTTTCTAATATTTTTTATCAAAAATCTGGTGATGCAGCACACAATAAGCTAGATTAATAAAATCATTTTTGGTTCTTGGAGAACAATATGGCTTTTTTTCTAGGCAAATCTCCCCTGGAAATAAAAAATGCTTTAAATGAGTCTTCACTAGAACAATTAGAATTGTTAAAAACACAATACAATCTCACCCTGACAAAGTTATCTAGACGTCAACAATTGACAGAAACGTCATTGCAGCAATGCACAGCTCAACTGCTTGACAAAGAATCACAATTGACAAGTCTTAAAGCTAGAGAACAAGAAATTATTGAGCAGGAAGAAGCAAGAAAGCAAGCACTGGCTGATAGCCTTGAGGACCGATCTGTTGACAATTATCTTATTCGAATTTCTTTACTGAGCTATTCTCCCATGGCTGCGTATCATGATGAGATGCAACGTATTTCTGCAAGTATCCACCAGTTAAATGAGCAAGCTAACAAAACTAGAATTCATTTAGCCACGCTTGCAAAACTCATCAGGACAGAAGAACAGGAACTTAATATCTTAAATCCAATTTTGCAGCGGAAAATCCTCGGGGCAGAAATGAAATTGACTTCTCAACCCGTCATTAGCTAGCAAATGTCTATTCCAAAGACAAAAAAATCAAAGCCATAATGGCAAACAGCATACCAATGCCTTGTTTCCAGGTGACGCCCTGTTTTAAGAAAAGAACGCAAAATAATAACGTAATAAAAGGATACATGGATGTAATTAAGATAACAGGCATCGCTGGCCCTTTGCGCAAGGCAATAATAAAAAAAATACAACCAATGCCATTGGCCAGACCATTCAGCAAACCGTAAGCACCTCCTTTCATAGAAAGCTCAGGCTTAAACCCTAAAAGAAATAAGGCAATGAACCCAGCCACTAACACACCAAGGCTTGAATAAAAAACGGTAGAAAGCGGTTGAATCAGACTGGATGCTTTTGCGCCCCAGTATCCCCAAACACCATAAAGAAATAAAGAAACAAACGACGGCAAATACCAAGCGCTGATGGTCATAATGAATCCAAACCCCTAAGGATTCGGCATTATAATGTATTTATTTAACCTTGCGTACCTGTAACTTATAGAATCATCAGTAAAAATCGTTGGACTGAATTAAATCATCGATAAGTTATCTAATTTCTTAACGCTCCGAACAACTCTAGGACTTTTGACAAAATCATAGGGAAATATCATGCGAAATAATCTTAATTTCTTCTTGCTGAAGATAGGCCAGAATCAATGTATATTCCGGCACCTCAAGCCAGGTCGTTGTGTCCTCTGTCAACGGTTCTGATGCAATAATAATACTTGATTTATTTTTGCCGCTTTTCATTTTGTATTCATTATCATAATATCCATAGCTTTCACCATAGGTATACCATAATGAATGGTAAGAAAAATGACTCGAGGGCGGCGCATTATCTGGCAACCATCCATAGTCCAGTACAAATCGAGTGGCAACAATAAATTCACCATTCGTAATAAAAAGATTAACGGGTGAATTTATCGCAATATCATGTTGATGACGAACGTATTTAAGTATTTTTAATGTTGAAATAATTGCATTAACAATATCATCAATTTCATACGTTCCCAATGGATTTGATAACTGTGACAAAAAGACGGCATAAATCCATTCGCTGTCCGTTGTTCCTTTTATGAGTTTTCTATAATCATCGTGTATGTATTCGAGTAAATCGTAGCGCATTGTATTAAAATTATGAAGCGAGCCATTGTGCGCCAAAGCAATATTGGAGTCGGGAAATACAAATGGATGAACATTTTGATTAGCCACCACTTGGGATTCATGGTAAGACACCCCTCGCAAATGGGCAAGCAAACAATGAGGGGTAATTTTTGAGGCTAGATGGCGTAAATTTTCATCGTAAAATGGCAGTTGTGGGGTTTTATACAAATAAGGTTTTAACGGATTGCGTGAAGTATGCTCCCAAGCCGCCATGCCAAAACCAGCCAAATTAAGCAGATAGGACATGTACTTTGGATGATAGCTTTGTTTGATAAATGAATTATCAGGTTTATAAAGCAATTCTTCAACCATCACTGGCCGCCCAAGATAAGACAATATTCTACACATACCCGTTCACCTGTTATAGGCCTCAATATGCAGCCTGATATCTAATTTATTAATTGATTTACTAAGAGCCACTAATGATTCACAAATCAGATTAAATAGTTTGTACCAAAGCTCAGGATGATGTACTTCAAAAAAATTCAGAGCTTTTTCCGGAATTTTTAATAGTACCGCCGATTCGCAAGTCAAAAAGGTGATGGTAAATTCAGAATTACGATCCACACAGGCAATGCTTGCAAATAATGATCCCGGTCCAATAACGGATAATTTGGCAAGTTTATTGTCTTGCATAATACTGGATTGCACAGCACCATGAAGAACAATAAAGCAAGAAGCATTTTTCTCTCTTTCATGAATTAAAATGCAATCTTTTGGCGCTTCTAAAAAGGTAGAATGTGCAAATAAAACCGTTAAATCATCTGGGGTAAATCCCTGGAATATCGGTTTCCCCTGTAGCAGCGTCTTGGCTTCCTGATCAGACATGGAAGCGAGCTTTTTTGGCTGAGTTAATGTATGAATAACCCGGCCAAAGAAGGATAAAGTGATCATATCAGAATGAGCTATAAACGCCGTTGCTTTATCATGAATGCGTTTCAAGTGATGACAAACCTGCACGCTAACCGCATTAAGAATTTTATACTGCGTCTGTGGAAAATAGCTTGCCAACAGTTCAAAATAAAGAGGGGTAATATGTAAACACTCAACCTGTTCTTGAGCCACGGCCGAGGTTGCACATGGAGCGTCTTCAATAAAACTTGCCGCCCCTATAAAATGACCTACGGTAAGGGTTTCTATTTTTTGTATCCCTTTCCCCAAAATTCTTGCCATCAAATCAACCCGACCTGCAACAATAAGATAAAAACCATCTGTATTCTTACCCTGTTGTATAATAAGTGCATTGGGTTCAAACACCACGATATCACAATGGGTTAGCATCTGTTCCAACTCATGGCGACTCAGATAATGACTTAATACACCGTGTTGCAAATATTTAATTTGAGCTTCTAATTCGGCTTTGCGGATTAAGCCATTTTTTTTATAATTCATTTTGACCTATCCATTGTCTATATTGTTCAGCAACCACCTGTGTAAATGTTTGATATTCTTTAAATATTTTTCTTAATAAAATCACATCACTTTTATTATTAATCACATCGTCTCTAAGACTTGCAATATAAGCATCACTGTCAAGCTGTCTCGTATATTGCTCCATTTTTTCATGGTATCGAGCACATCATCAAGAATCAAATCATGTTGATTAGTATAAGGATTAATAAACGTCCCACTAGGACCAAAACGACTGGCCTGAAAACGATTATAATTATATAAATAATATAAATCCCGCGAGATAAGTTCAGGCCTTTCCATTAAAAGATAAAGCGCTAATGCTTGAACATAAGCAGCCATGGCAACGGATTTTTTTATAGTAAGCGGTGTATCGAATACTCGTATCTCCACCGTTCCAAATTCGGGCTTAGGTCGAATATCCCAATAAATATCTTTCATGGTTTTGATGAGTCCCCAATCCCGCATTTTATAAAAATAATTAGAAAATTCCTGCCAATCTTTAAAATAAGGCATCACACCGCTTGATGGGAATGAATTAAAAATAGAAGAGCGTGCAGAAAAAAAACCTGTATCAATGCCTTGATAAAAAGGTGATGAAGCGCTTAATGCGATAAATTGCGGTACATATCTTGCGAGAGCATGCGTCAAATAAATTGCATCATCGCCACTAGCACAACCTACGTGAATATGTTGGCCAAATACCGTTGCTCGTTTGCTTAAGTAACGGAATCGTCGAGAAATTTTTCTATACCGCTGGCTTGGGTATATTTTTTGCATGGACCATTGCTGAAAAGGATGCGTCCCTCCTCCACAAAAACCTATGTCAGTACTTGCGGTCTTTGATTTTAAAAAAGATTGCAATTCCAACAATTCTTGTAATAGCGTTGTTGGAGCATGATGAATCGATGAATTTATTTCTATCATGCTTTGAGTTATTTCAGGTTTTATTCTTTCTTTATAGTTTATTTCATTTAAGTTTCTAAAAAATTCTTTTGCGCGAGAAATTAAAGAAAAACTATGAATATCAATAATCTGAAACTCTAACTCAACACCAATGGAAACCTTCTTGGAGGTTTTAAACGGCAGAACTTTCATCTTCGTCCTTGAGTCTATTAATTGCTTTTCTAATATTATTGTCTATATAAAAGTATAGTTGATACTAAAGTTAACAGGCGATTCTTAAAAATCATGCAGAAATATCTGATAAAAACTGACCGCCTTGGTTTGCGTTTTATTACTAAAGAAGATATCCACTATCTTGAAGAGTTGGATAATGATCCAGAAGTCAAAGAGTATTTTCCCTCTGGTACGCTCGATCGCAAAGAATTGCAACAACTCATAGAAGATTATTTGTCCAACTGCAAACATCGCAATTTACCTGCCTTTGTAGTTTTTAGGCGGGATACTGAACAATTTGTGGGAAGAGCTTATTTTGATCATTATGAAACAGGCGAGGTTAAAATCGGCTATCTGTTTCATAAAAACTATTGGGATAAGGGATATGCCAGTGAAATATTGTGTGCTTTATTAGATTGGGCCAAAAAAAATATTGATGCAGACTACATTATTGCCTATGCGGATAAGGATAATAAAGCGTCTTTTCGCGTCATGGAAAAATGCGGCATGACCTATTATAAAGATGGGACATACAAAGGTATGAAAAGCAAATTTTATCGAATAAAAAACCAGGAATAGGTCACGATTCTATGACAAAAAAACAACATTCTAGGAGTACTTTAATTTAAACAAAAAAAATGAATCACATTCCGCAGCACAGACTCACAAATTTTTAGCTGGTCGATACTGATGTATTCATTTGGGCGATGAGCCTGCTCAATATGGCCAGGACCACAAATCAGTGTTGGAATATGAGCACGCTGAAATAACCCAGCCTCAGTAGAATAAGAGACTTTAAAGCGCTCTTTTTCTCCTGTAATCGTGCGCACCAAACTTGTAATTGGTTCATCTTCAAGCGCAGTAAATCCGGGGGCATCGGACGTTAAATCCAGATAGATGGCCGCCTCTGAGTACACACTCTGCATCTCAGGAAGCAACGTATGATTGATATAGTTTTCAATTTGGCTGCGTATATTCTCAAGAGAACTATTAGGAATATAACGTATTTCAAAAATAAACTCGCAATTACCTGGAATGATGTTACTTGCTTCGCCGCCACTAATGATGTTGGTGGTCATGGTAGTAAATTCCACATCAAAATCATTATCAAATGGCCCTTCTTTTTTTAAATAATCTGCAATTTGCTTAATATAGCAAATGAGGCGGCAAGCGTATTCAATGGCATTACACCCTCGAGTTGTTAATGATGAATGAGCTGCAAGTCCTCTAATTTGACAATGATATACTTGTCGACCTTTATAGCCCACAATAGGACGCATTCCGGACGGTTCTCCGACAATACACGCTTCTGGATGAATTCCAGCTCTTTGCAGATAATCCAATAAATAAGGCACACCCAAACAACCAATTTCTTCATCGCAGGTAAAAGCAACATGAATGGGTTTCTTTAATTTTAATGTTTTAAATTCTGGTAACAAAGCTAATACGACGGCAATAAATCCTTTCATATCGGCTGTTCCTCGGCCATAGATCTTTCCATGATGTTCTGTTGCAACGAATGGATCACTATCCCATAGCTGCCCGTCTACCGGCACAACATCCGTATGTCCTGATAGTATAATACCGCCCTCTACTTCGCCGTTTTTTGCTGGGATGGTTGCAAACAAGTTCGCTTTTTTTTCATGGCGCCCCAAAATAATTTGGGAAGCCAGATGATGACGTTTACACCAGGCTTCAATCACTTCGATTAACGGTATATTGGTATTGCGTGATGTAGTATCAAAACTTATCAGACTTGCAAGCCATTGCTGTGCATCCATGTTGTTCTTCCTTAACCATCAATCATTTTTCAAACCGGTGATAAGTATAGCGCATCTAAATTAGGTTGAATTGATTCTTGATCTTAAACTCTATAAAAGCGATTATTTTGGTTTTCACAAATCGGAGTTGGTGTGGAACAAGAAACCATGGAATACGATGTACTGATTGTCGGAGCTGGTCCTTCTGGGTTAGCAGCAGCAATTAAATTAAAGCAATTAGCCGCTGCCCAGAATAAAGATGTTCGTATATGCGTTCTGGAAAAAGGAGCACAAGTTGGGGCACATATTTTATCTGGTGCGGTATTAGAGCCTCGCAGTTTACAAGCCTTATTACCAGATACTTGGCAAGAAGCCCCTCTGGATTCCCCAGTGACTCAAGATGAATTTTATTATATGACCCAAAAGCGCGCGGTTCGCCTTCCTACTCCCAAGCCAATGAAAAATCATGGAAATTTTATCATTAGCCTTGGCGAACTATGCAAGTTTCTAGCCATCCAGGCCGAAAAATTGGGATGTGAAATCTATCCAGGATTTGCTGCGACTGACATTCTGTACAATGGCAAGGGAGAAGTCATTGGGGTAGCAACCGGCAATATGGGGATTGATAAAGAAGGCAAAAAAACGGCAAACTACCAACCCGGCATGCATCTTCATGCCAAGCAAACCCTATTTGCCGAAGGTTGTCGAGGTCAATTAAGCCTTAATTTAATGAACCGCTTTCAATTATATCAAAACGTTCAACCACAAACTTACGGTTTGGGCATAAAGGAAATATGGCAAATTCCACCTGAAAAACATCGCCAAGGATTAGTAATCCACACCGTGGGCTGGCCGCTTGACCATAAAACGTATGGAGGTTCTTTTATTTATCATCTTTCTAATCATCAAATCGCTATTGGATTTGTGGTTGGCCTTGATTATCAAAATACCTGGTTAAATCCTTTTGCAGAGATGCAACGCTTCAAAACCCATCCGCTCGTAAGTGATGTATTACATCGTGGTGAACGTGTTGCTTATGGCGCCCGAGCTTTAAATGAAGGCGGCTGGCAATCCATACCTAAATTGACTTTCCCAGGCGGTGCTTTGATTGGTGATGCTGCAGGTTTTCTAAACGTCGCCAAAATAAAAGGCATACACACGGCCATGCAATCTGGTATGTTTGCTGCAGAAGCCTGTTTTGAACTATTATCGCAAGACGTGCAAAACCCTATTGAATTAATTAACTATTCTGACAAAATTAGGCAATCATGGGTCGCAAAAGAGCTTTATAAAGTACGAAACATTCGACCAGGTTTCCGCTATGGATTGATTGCTGGCTTGGCCAATGCTGCGTTTGAAACGTATATCATTCGCGGTAAATCGCCCTGGACACTTGCAAATCATGCTGACCATTTAACATTACAACCAGCAAGCAAATCAAAAAAAATCAACTACCCGAAGCCCGATGGCATTTTAACCTTTGACCGTTTGTCATCCGTTTATTTATCCAATACGTTTCATGAAGAAAATCAGCCCTCTCACTTGAAACTGCGCGATAAAACATTAGCAATAGAAATTAATTATAAGCAATACGCTTCGCCTGAAACACGGTACTGCCCTGCTGCCGTTTACGAAATTATAGAAGAATCATCCGGACCAAGATTGCAAATCAATGCACAAAACTGCATCCATTGCAAAACTTGCGATATTAAAGATCCACGACAAAATATTGTTTGGTGCGCGCCGGAAGGCGGCGGTGGCCCTAATTACGTTGGTATGTAAATTAAAAATATGAAGTTACAGCGGCAAGGCGTGTTGTTATTTGTGGGGGATGATTGTAGACTTGCCTTGGTTTTATTTTACAAACTTCTGTCTTAACGTCCCAGTGGCACAGATGGATAGCGCAGCCCCCTCCTAAGGGGCAGGTCGCAGGTTCGAATCCTGCCTGGGACGCCACTCTACGTATTGAAATTGATAACCAGGTTAGATAGTGCGATAATACGCGCACATTATTACCAGTTGTCATGCTATGAGTAAACTTAAATGTGCGGTTATTGGCGTGGGATATCTTGGACGATTTCATGCCCAGAAATATTGTTCTTTAAAGGATGATGTAGAGCTCATTGCCGTTTGTGATGTTAATCCAGACGCGTGTGAAGCCGTTTCAAAAGAACTGAACGTACCAGCTTATTTTAACTATCATGATTTGTTTGGTCAGGTTGATGCGGTCAGCATCGCAGCCACAACAAATATGCACTATCAAATCGCTAAAGACTGTCTGGAACAAGGCATTCACGTTTTGTTAGAAAAGCCAATGACAGAAACCGTTGCTCAGGCAAAAGAACTCATTACACTGGCTGCCGCTCATCAAACCAAACTTCAGATTGGTCATTTAGAACGATTTAACGCGGCACGACTTGCACTCGATGATCATCTTGATCAACCATTATTTATTGAATCTCAAAGACTGGCTCCATTTAATCCACGAGGAACTGATGTGAATGTGATCCTGGATTTAATGATTCATGATATTGATATCATTCAAACCATTGTTCGAAGCCCTATAAAAAGCATTGAGGCTCAAGGCGCACCTGTCTTGACCAAATCCATTGATATCGCCAATGCGCGCATTACGTTTGAAAATCACTGTGTTGCAAATGTTACTGCCAGTCGCATCAGTTTTAAAACAGAAAGAAAAACCCGTATCTTTCAGAAAGATTCCTACATTTCCATTGATTATCAAAACAAGCAATTCGCCGTTTTTCAAAAAGGAGAAGGTGAAATGTTTCCCGGTATTCCCGAGATTACGCGTCATCAATCCGCTTTTGAAAAAGGAGATGCCTTACTTGAAGAAATTAAGGCTTTTATTCAATGCATCCAACAAGATAGTAACCCTCTCGTTACTGGTGAAGAAGGATGCGCTGCTTTATCAACTGCGGAAAAAATAACATCGCTGATTAACAAAAATCTGACTGCACGATATGCAACCAATTAAGCGACTGGTCATCATTGCTGGTGAAGAGTCAGGTGATATCCATGCAGCTGCTATTATTCGAGAATTGCAGGTCACTTACCCTGCACTACAAATTAGCGGCATTGGCGGACAGCATATGCAAAAAGCCGGCGCCACTCTTATTAGCGACCTCGCCCGCTTTGGTGTCACTGGCATTTCAGAAGTCGTACGTCATCTTCACACGATAAAAAAAGCATTCAAAGACATAAAAGCTCATCTAAAAGAAAACAAACCGGATTTATTGATTCTGGTTGATTATCCTGGATTTAATCTTCGCTTGGCTAAATACGCTAAACAAGAATTGGGCCTTCGTATTCTCTACTATATCAGTCCGCAAATTTGGGCTTGGAAAGCAGGCCGTATTAAAACGATTCGGGATAACATTGATCACATGGCTGTCATTTTTCCTTTTGAGAAAAAACTTTATGAAAATGCAGGAGTTCCAGTCACATATGTAGGCCACCCTTTGGTAGAAAAGATAAATAACTGCCCTGATATGAAAACGGCACGGCATACGCTTGGCTTACCACAAAATAAACGCTTAATTGCCATGCTTCCCGGTAGTAGAACTCATGAAATTGAACGGCACATGCCCATATTAGTCAGTAGCGCTCAACAGTTAACCGCGCAATTTAGTGATTTGCATTTCGTAATCCCCATTGCCAGCACCATTGATTCTGACATGGTAAACAACTATTTTACTAATTACGCCATTGATTATACCCTCATTCAAGGGAATGCTATGCACGTGGTTGCCGGCAGCAACTGTGTGATTGTTGCCTCAGGAACCGCTTCCTTGGAGTGTGCGTTACTTGAAAAACCAATGTGTATTATTTACAAAGCTTCCTTATTAACATTTATCGCCGCGTCCAAGCTGATGAAAGTTAAATATTTAGGTTTATGCAATTTATTACAGAATAAAATGATTGTCCCTGAATTACTGCAATATGATTGCAATCCACTGGAAGTAACCCGCCTTGTTTCAGAATTATTAATGAACCCAAATACTTCCCAGGGTATAACAAAACGCTTGCATATGCTTAAATCCTCACTTTCAATACAACAAGCTGACTGTAAAATAAGTGCGTTGATTGAACGTGAAATGAATAAACTTAATAGCAACTCCTAGCTTATCATTTATCCTTCATGTACAATAAATTTTGCTTTCATTGCCTTTGAAAGCATTTGGAGAGTTTGATTTAACCAAGATAAGGAAGTTACGATGAATGTCACTGAAATACAAACCAATAGCAACGTCAAACAAGAGCAAGGACTTCAAGATTTAGTATACACCTTGGTCAGCCGCTTCTTAGCTGACAATAAAAATAAATCTATTGACGGTCTATATGACATGATTCTATCTGAAGTAGAGCCTCCTCTTTTACAGGCGGTTATGGAGAAGCGCCGAGGAAATCAACTTCAAGCCGCAAAAATGCTAGGGATTAGCCGCGGAACCATCAGGAAAAAATTACAGCGTTATTTTGGAACCAAATATTTCCGTTTAACTGAGGAATAATACTTTTGCCCTAATAAGAAAGGCCCATATATGGGCCTTTCTTATTTAATCTCAAATGCAACTTGCAATATCTATATTAGAGCCTAAATTACATTCTTTGAGTTACTGATTGCATGTCTTCAAGAGATTTTACATGTTGCTCTATAGTCATAGGATTAGCCTGAACAGCTTTATCAGAAAACAAGGATGCAAGCCAATTAAAGAATCGCACAAGAAGATTACTGCTGCTTTCCTCTATATGGGGGGTTATGTCAATATGAAGTGCTTGAACGGCTTCATGAGTCTCTGTGAGAATTAACTTGGTTGACTCCATGCATTCTAGTAAAGAGCTAATATTAGTATCCTCTCTTACAGTCTCGCGTAGCACTTCCAAATTCAGCCGTGCACCGCGACATAAATCCAAAGCATGCTGAATAGCGGCTGCCCTGTCATCACCTTTTGCTAACTCCACTTCCAAAATTCGCATGGTTTCATTGACGTCTGTAGAAACTTGATTAATTTTAATCATTAATTCATCTTGTGCTTTTTGCCTTTGAGAAGCTTGATTATTTTGTAAATAAGCCATTCTCCTTTCCACTTGCGCATCCATAGATTGCATTGTTCTATTAAATTGAGCAGAATCAAACTCATCGGCATGTGGAGGTTTACCAATACATTCGACAAATGCCAAACCACCTGCAATAGCATCATTCATGCCATGACCTAAATTATAGTTTGGTGTTCTTCGAGCATCTCCAATTCTTGCGAATTTCCCTGCCTGAACATCAATTAAAGAATGTTGGGATTGTCTCATCCTCATTTCAAATACCGTTGCTTGTAGAGCATCTTCAGCTCTATTACCCGTAACCCGATATTCCAAATCATCAATATTTACGCCATATTTTTCCTTAATCGCTGCCCCAGCCCATTGCTTTAATAATTCCGGTCTATCCTCTTCACTCGCTCGAAAGATGGATTGAGGCACTTCACCTGCGAAATAAAATTCAGTTAAATCTTTATTTGGAAATACATAACATTTCGGCATGAATGTTTCCATCCAACCAAGTTTAGCCACTTTTGTACCTCGAACTTGTTTGAGCGCCTCATCTACTGCCGCGCCCTCTTTTAATTTTAATTGTACAACAGCATGATATGGGTGCCTCTCCTGTTCTTTGCTATCAGCATACGAAATTTCTTTCCCCAAACCATCACGAACCATATCAGCCACACCATGACGTGCCCCGTCTGCACCAAGCAAATGCCTAAAATGATACTTTTCACCCGTCCCTAACTCGACATAATCGGCGCCATCTCCTGCTTTAATTGCGCTAATTGCATGCTCAGTTCCTTTAGTAGCTTGAACAATCGTAACATTTTCCATCGTTTCTAATTTTCGATAAATATACATTTCAATATCTTTTGTCTTGAGTGTTCCCTCTTTTGCATAGTTATCCCAAAATACTTGATCTAAAGGATCAGCAGGATTTCGTATCTCACGAAGAAACTTTTCTGTCTCTTCAGATACAACTAATCTCTGCCCACGAATATAATCTTTTCGATCAGTGAAAGCGACCACTCTCAAACCTTTTTGAGCAGCTTTATAAGCGGCAGCCAAACCGCCAGGACCCAAACCAACAATAGCCACGTCAGCAGGAGAATCTGCTTCATCGTACATATTAGGCATAAGCACACTCATTTTGAGTATTTCTTACTCAAAGATGTAGCATATGGATAGACATTATACAAGTAAAATAGGTTGAACTGAGAATAAGATGGCTTGATTTTTTGCCTGAAAAAATTGCTAAAGCGATGTTCACTCTCTCTTTAGATAAGAGTAGGCTGCGATGCAGCCCACTCAGTTGCGTTTGTTTTTAAGAGGCAACAAGCAATTGATTGATGCGTCGCACGAAATCGGCGGGATTATCCAATTGGCCACCTTCTGCCAGAACAGCCTGCTCAAAGAGAACGACCACCCACTGAGCAAAACGATCATCATCTTCCATGGCATGCAAACGTTTTATCAACGCATGTTCAGGATTGATTTCAAAGATAGGTTTTATTTCGGGCATTTTCTGACCCGCAGCCTGGAGAATACGCTGCATTTCAAGCCCCATATCTTGCTCATCCGCTACCACACAAGCTGGTGAATCGGTCAGACGGCTTGTAATATGCACGTCTTTCACTCGCTCACCCAAAATTTCTTTAATTTGTTTTAGCATGGGTTCGAATGTTTTTTCTTGCTTCTCAACCTCTTTTGCATCCTCTAAATCCACTTTGCCTTTGCTGATGGATTGTAATTTTTTACCGTCAAACTCACTTAGATAACCAACCAGCCACTCATCCACACGGTCACTTAATAACAAGACTTCAATCCCTTTCTTTCTGAAAATTTCCAAATGCGGGCTATGCTTGGCTGCATTGTAACTTGAAGCCGTGACATAATAAATTTTATCCTGATCTTTCTGCATGCGGTCAACGTATTCCTTAAGAGAAACGGTTTGTTTTTCCGAATCATTGACGGTGGTTGTAAATCTTAATAGTTTGGCCACTGCTTCACGATTTACAAAATCTTCAATAGGGCCTTCTTTTAATACCAAACCAAATTCATCCCAAAAACGTTGATATTTTTCAACATCCTCCTGGCTCATTTTTTCAAGCATGGACAAAATACGCTTAGTGCATGCTGCACGAATATTATCGACTTGTTTATTATCTTGCAGAATTTCACGCGAAATATTTAAAGGTAAATCACTGGCATCGACAATCCCTTTGACAAAACGTAAATAACGCGGCAAAAACTGAACCGCATCATCCATGATGAACACACGTTTGATGTATAATTTCAAGCCGTGTTTTACTTCTTGCTGCCATAAATCAAAGGGTGCATGACTTGGAATATATAGCAAACTTATATAATCCTGTTTACCTTCAACATGATTATGCGACCACGCAAGCGGTTCTTGATAATCATGAGAAATATGTTTGTAAAGTTCTTTATATTCATCATCCGAAATTTCAGATTTTTGTAAAGTCCAAAGTGCTGTTGCTTTATTGACGGTTTCATATTCTTCTTTTTTATCTTCTTTATCTTCGTCCGTACTTTTTTCATGACGATGGGCCAGCAGATATGATCAGAGTATTTGCTGATGATGCTACGCAAGCGCCAATCGCTTAAAAAATCTTCCTCTTCTTTTTTCAAATGCAATATGATTTGAGTACCACGAGTTTTCTTGGCTTCCTGACCAATAGTAAATTCTCCTTCTCCATGAGACTCCCAAACAATGCCTTCTTCAGATGTCAAGCCAGCACGGCGACTTTTAACGGTTACTTTGTCAGCGACAATAAAGGCTGAATAAAAGCCAACACCAAACTGACCAATCAAATGAGAGTCTTTTGCTTTTTCACCCGATATGTGGCTTAGAAATTCTTTAGTACCGGATTTGGCGATCGTTCCCAGATTTTCTATCGCCTCTTCCCTGCTTAATCCAATTCCATTATCCGTAATGGTAATGGTTTTAAGTTTTTGATTAAATTCAACCGTAATTTTAAGATCGGAATCCCCTTCGTACAGTCCACTGTCAGCCAGGGCTAAAAATCGCAATTTATCCAGAGCGTCAGACGCATTGGATATCAACTCACGTAAAAAATTTCTTTATTACTATAAAGTGAGTGAACAACCAGATGAAGCATTTGCTTTACTTCAGTCTGAAAACCCATTGTTTGTTGCTTAGCCACCATTGATAAATCTCCTGTCAATATATACTGGAATAAGCAACCTATATGAGGGCAAAAAAGCGAAATTTCAAGGGGTTTGACTTGGACGAGTTTGAGGTACCATCCCAACTCGGGGTCGATGCATAAAAATCGTCACGGACGGACTGGTTTTGAGCACATCCCCTTGTTCATTGACGAGTTGAACGGCAATCGTGTGGGAACCGCGATTAATATTTTGTAAAGCAAAAACGGTGGTTGCTTGCGGTTTACCTAACGCCTTACCATCAAAGATTATTTGTAACTTATCATTTGCTTTTAATGATGGTTCTAATTGCACATTGACGGCTACATACCCTTGATTGTTCCGTATCGTCTCCTGATCTTTAGGGGCAAGAATAGTCATCGCATAATCCGTTGAAGCTTCTATTGCTTCCTGTTGCATCGCCGCTGAACTTTCCGAAGAAGGGGCAGGAGAAGAAAAAGTTTGCACCTCGGGTAATTCTATTTTTTCGGCGCCAGGATGAGGTTTATCGCTGAAATAAACGTTTCCGTTGCTGTCGGTCCACTTATAAATTTGCGCGTGCAATGGACTAATCGCCATCACAAAACAAAAAAGCAGTTTATCTATCCTCATATTCAACGATCCTTATACAGATGACACGAAATCCTTCTACTATTTTTGTTGCGCAAAAACTACCTCGCTGGCCACTGTGTTTCTTTAAGCCATGGATTGAGTATATATGCCTTGATACTGATGATTTATATGGATGCTTCTGAATCAATATCAGAAGCATCCATATTGCCGGCAAACCTCAACTGCTGTAGTAAAGCTCAAACTCAATTGGATGAACCAGACTACGGACATGAGCGATGTCCATTTCACGCAACGCGATATAGCTATTAATGAAATCTTTACTAAATACATCTCCTTCCAAAAGAAAATCGTGATCGTTACGCAAGTGGTACACTGCTTCTTCCAGAGAGCCGGAAACCGTTGGAACGTCAACTAATTCTTCTGGAGGTAAATCATATAAATCTTTATCAATTGGCTGTCCTGGATGAATTTTTTTCTTGATTCCATCAAGCCCCGCCATCATCATGACTGTAAAAGCAAGATATGGATTCGCCGTTGGGTCAGGGAAACGCACCTCAATACGACGAGCCTTGGGATTATTGATATGCGGAATACGAATGGCTGCAGAGCGGTTACGTGCAGAATAAGCCAGCAATACAGGTGCTTCAAAGCCAGGCACTAATCGCTTATAGCTGTTTGTCGCCGGATTGGTAAATGCATTGATTGCACGCGCATGATGAATAATGCCGCCAATATAATATAAAGCAGTTTCAGATAAACCGGCGTATTGATCACCAGAAAACAGATTAACCCCATCTTTGACCAAAGACTGATGACAATGCATCCCGCTGCCATTGTCTCCTACCAATGGTTTTGGCATAAACGTTGCTGTTTTACCATAATTATGCGCAACATTATGAACCACGTATTTTAAAATCTGCAGTTCGTCTGCTTTTTTGGTCAGGGTATTAAAGCGGGTTGCCACTTCGCATTGGTTTGCGGTTGCAACTTCATGATGATGCGCTTCCACTTCAATGCCTAATGTTTCAAGCGTCTGACAAATAGCAGAACGAATATCTTGAGACGAATCGACTGGCGGCACAGGGAAATATCCACCTTTAATGCTGGGACGATGGCCAATATTGCCTCCTTCCACCACCTTACCTGAATTCCATTGCGCTTCTTCTGAATCAATCTTATAGAATGATCCGCTGATGTTTGTTTCCCATCGCACATCATCAAACAGGAAAAATTCAGGTTCAGGGCCAAATAAAGCCTGATCAGCAATCCCAGTGGATTGCAAATAGGCTTCTGCTCTTTGCGCTAAAGATCGTGGATCCCGTTCATACCCTAGCATTGTTTGTGGATCAACCACGTTACAACGGACAAACAAGGTATTTTCTTGATAAAAGGGATCGGGAAGAATGCTGTCTAAATCAGGCATCAGTGCCAAATCAGATTGATGTATTTTTTGCCATCCTTTAAACGAGGACCCATCAATCATTTTCCCATATTCTATGAAATCGTCACTGACTGCAGAGACAGGGATGGTAATATGTTGTTCTTTTCCTACTGTATCGGTGAAACGCAAATCAATAAATTTAGCGTCGTATTGTTTAATCGCATCAAGTAGCGCGTTTTTACTCATTATTGTCTCCGTGATTGGCCGTGGCTAGTTTACCTTAAGTGACTTATGAAACCCAATAGATTAAACTATCCCATATACAATAAATCATGGATTAATACTAGAGGCTATTGCGTTTTCTATTTATTTAATTACTCCATTAAATCGGTTATAAAACTATGGGCGCGTATCAATATCAAGCGCTGAAAAAATCAGGAACAGCCTGTAAAGGCATCATTGAAGCAGACTCCGAACGGCATGCCCGGCAATTATTGCGGGAACAAGGCTTAATTCCGACCCAAATTCATACCTTTAAAAAAATACAGCAATCAAAACATAAAAATAAATTGTCCGCACAGGATTTATCTTTATTTACTCGCCAACTGGCTACTTTGCTTGCGGCAGGGATCCCAGTTGATGAATCGTTGCGCGGAGTAAGCGAGCAAACTGAAAAAGACAAAACCCGACAATTAATTATCGGTGTTCGCTCTAAAGTGGTAGAAGGTTATTCCTTAGCTCAAGCCATGACAGAATACCCCTATGCATTTCCAGAATTATATCAAGCAACCGTCGCGGCGGGAGAACAAACCGGTCGTTTGGATTTGGTGCTGGAAAAACTGGCTGATTATACGGAAAAACAACAACAGACCCGGCAAAAAATTCAACAAGCCCTTATTTATCCAGCGCTTATGATAGTCGTCTCGACTGCCATCATCAGCTTTTTACTGGCCTTTGTGGTTCCCAAGATTATTGACGTATTCAGCAACAGCGGCCAGTCTCTGCCGCCCATGACGAATGTTCTTATCCTAATTAGCACCTTTGTTAAATCCTATGGATTATACGTTGTATTCATTTTAATTTTGCTGTTGCTAGGATTTAAAAAAAGCTTGGCGAATGTACGAATAAAAACAGCATGGCATCGACTGATCTTAAAATTGCCCATTGTGGCCTATCTTGTAAAATCAATTAACACAGCACGCTACATCCATACATTTAGCATTTTATTTGCCGCAGGTGTCAGCGTTTTAGAAACCATGCGTGTATCAACCAGCCTGATTAGCAATCTTGTCATGCGTCAGGCGTTTGATATGGCCGCTGTCCGGGTCAAGGAAGGAACGGCCATTCATGTGGCTCTTAAAGAAACTGGATTTCTCGGGCCCATGGCGGTCCATCTAATTGCCAGCGGAGAAAAAAGCGGTCAACTTGCCTCCATGATGGAACGCGCCGCCTTACATCTTGATAATGAAGTAAAACGATTAATTGACACTGCGTTGACCCTGTTGGAGCCTTTAATCATACTCTTAATGGGCGGGGTCGTTCTTTTTATTGTTTTGGCAACTTTATTGCCAATTTTTTCTATGGAGCAACTTGTAATATGAACAAACAGCATGGCTTTTCTCTTATTGAAATTATGGTCGTTGTTGTTATTCTTGGTATTCTGGCATCCATCGTCGTTCCCAGAATTATCAGCAGACCCGATGAAGCACGAATTGTTAAAGCCAAGCAGGATGTATTGGCCATTCAAAATGCGTTGGACTTGTACAAGTTAGATAACGGCTTTTACCCCAGCACAGACCAAGGTTTGCTTGCCTTGGTTGAGAAACCCACAACGAATCCTATCCCCCGTGACTGGAAACCTTATCTTAAATCCTTGCCCAAGGATCCCTGGGGTCGTGAATATTTATATTTAAATCCTGGTCAGCATGGAGAAATTGATGTTTTTACACTAGGTGCCGATGGTCAACCAGGCGGTACAGGCGTTAATGCAGAAGTTGGTAATTGGGATGCAAACTCATAACCCAACTTCGCCTAACAAGGAAAAAGGGTTTACCCTTCTTGAAATTTTGGTGGTTCTTGTCATCATTGGAATTACTCTTGGTTTTGCGCTTCTTGCTTTTGGAGATTTTGGTGAAAAACGACGTGTTATGATGGCCGCTGAACAATTCGCCAACTACGTCAAATTAACCCAGCAGCAAGCGATTCTTGAAGCTAGTACCTTAGGCATTCGCTTTCATAATCAGACTTATCAAGTGTTCCGTTTTAATACTTCAGGACACTGGCAGGCCATGCCGCCAAAAGGTATTTTTCACATCCAGGCGGTTCCAAATAATACCATGCTTCATTGGGCAACAGAGAAGAAAAAGAGTGTTTCTCCCGATATTATTATTCATGCTTCGGGAGATATAACACCATTTACTCTATATTTTGGCTCATATAAAGTACCGAAGCTAGCTGCCGTAATTGGCCAACAGAACGGCAGTGTTTTTTTTCAAACCATGACTTCACCATGAATAAACAAAAAGGATTTACTTTAATTGAGGTGCTTCTTGCCCTTGCCGTTATCGCAATTGCCCTAACCGCTCTGTTAAAAGCCACCTCCGAAGACGTAGCTTTAACCGACCGAATTAAGGAAAAAACAATTCGTCATTGGGTTGCAATGCAGGGTATTCATATGATTCAGTTAGGTCTGTTACCTATTCATTCAGGACAGGAAGTGACTCAGGTCACTAGCATGCTTGGAGAGCAATGGTATTGGCGAGCAAAATTGTTGCCCACTCAAATAAAAAAAATGGAAGAGATTCAGATTACCACCAGTAAAAATCAGACAGGACCTTTTCATGATCCAGTGATTGCATTCAGGTACATGTCATGAAAACTCAAGGATACACACTGATTGAAATCATGGTTGCTCTTGCTGTGTTTGCTATCCTGGCTGTTTTAACCTCCGTTGCCATGTATCATGCCTTTAATACTCGCGCCCGCGTTAATATACACTCCGATCGACTCAGTGAATTGCAGTTAGCCATGACAATAATAACACGTGATGCGCAGCAAGCGGTAAACCGCCCTGTTCGTGAAGCAGAAATGCATTTATCTTCTTCATTTATCGGCCAGCCGCTTTATTTTGAATTTACTCGCGGAGGAATCGTCAATCCTAATGGTACGGAAAAGCGCAGCACTATGAAACGAATTGCTTTTATTTGCCAAGAGCAACAATTAATAAGAAGAAGCTGGAATCTTGATGAACCAAAACGCAAACAATATCAGGATAAAATCATACTCAATAATCTGGATAGCTGCTCTTTTGCCTATTTATCACACAATCGCCAAGTATTAACCGACTGGCATGAGCATGTTGTCATGCAAAATCAGATAAAAGACCCTATGCCAATTGCCATACAATGGACTCTTAAATTACATAATTGGGGAGAAATGAGCTTACTTTTTATTATACCCGAGGGACTGTATGCAGGATAAATCATCGCCTCAAAGCGGTAGTGCCTTACTTTCCGCCTTGTTTATCATGACGCTGGTGGCCATTGCTGCAACCGCCATGAGTACCCGCTTGCAATTGGATATCTATCGTACACGTCTCACCATAACCAGCGATAAATTACATCTTGCGTCGCAGGCAGTTACTTTCTGGGCAATGGATAAACTTTCAAAAAAAGAAACCATTCTCCTCCCCATAGAAGGTCTGAAATTTCCTCAAGAATTTGCAACCATTTATCCACAACTTGTCACTAAAGGCCGTCTATATGACTTGCAGGCACGATTTAATCTAAATAATTTACAGGATGCAAAACATCAGGCTTCTTTTTATCGACTACTAGAAATTTTATTAAAAAAAACCTCAGATGCTCAACGCAAAACCATCGTCAGGGCTACCCAAAACTGGATTACACCATATCGCCCTGATAGCGGCCATGATGAATTTCAAGCATTCTACTTGCAACAAAATCCCCCATATCTGCCCAGTCATCAACTCATGAAAAGCGTCTCGGAATTTCGCCTGCTGCACGGTGTTGATTCACAAATTTATCAAACTCTATCACCTTATGTCATTGCCTTGCCTGAAACAACACCCATTAATATTAATACAGCCCCTTTACCCGTATTAATGACATTGGGAAACGGTTTAAATCAGTCTCAAGTCAATGAAATCATACAGGCACGAGGCGAGGAAGGAATGTTCAACGCCAATACCCTACCGTTATTATTAAAAAATTGGATATCCCTGCCGAACAAATAACACTCGAAAGCCAATACTTTTTAAGTGTAGCCTATGCTACTTCCGAAGACTTGAATTTAACCACATTTACTATTTTAAAGCGCAATAAAGATAAACAAGGAAAAATAACCATGAGCCTCATCTATGAAAGCCTGAATACCATTTAAAAATGATTGCTTATGAATACTCCAATCTCTAAAAAGAAACCGTATTGGATTTATATACTCCATTGTGAGAATAATACCTATTATACAGGGTATACAACAAACCTGATGAAACGCTATCAATCTCATAAAAAAGGGACAGGATGCAAATATACTCGAAGCTTTAAACCCATAAGCCTGGCTCAATCCTGGGAAATTATGGGAGATAAATCACTGGCTATGAAATTGGAGCATCGTATTAAAAAGTTATCTCGCACGAAAAAAGAAGAACTTATCGCCTCTCCTCATTTGCTTTATACATTACTTTGTTCAGACGACTCATGAAAAAAAATTGCCCATTTATATGAAAACTAAGACATGAAAACGCGCAACTGGCTGTTTTAGGTTGCAAAATAAGAATAGAGTTTTTAAATTAAACAACCCCATTTCACAACAGCGACGATTTTTATCCACAAAATCTGTGGATAAATTTGTGAGCAGCCTATTAAAAACCTCGAATAATAAGGCTTGATGACTTGCACAAAGAAGTACCTGACGATGTAAAGAAGCTAATTGAATGGTGATAATTTGACCAATTTTTGAATCTTTTCCACCACTATATTGGCGTTAAGTCATTAAAAAAATTAAGAATGGTTTCAGAATTCATTTTTAGTAAGCGTCTTATGTCTTATAAACCCCACTTTTCTGCTCTAAAAATAATTTCAGACATGTACTTTTTACAAATTACAAAGGATAAATTTTTATCATAGGGGTATTTGATGAAACAGGAAATAAAATTGAGTACTGCTTCTCGTCTTTTTTTAAATTCATTATGATAATGGTGAAATTTTGTTTAGGGGGAATTAGGATAGTCTATGCCATGAAAAAGTCGGACATCATTTAATGAATAAAATTAGGATAAAAAATATCAATATTGTATTGTTAAGCGGCATAAGTTTATTTCTTACGGGTAATGTATTTACAAACTCTTCCTTTGCCAATAACAAATTCGCAGGCACTCACCTTGGAGCGAGTATGGGCCTGTCTTCTACCAATTATCATCATCTTGGGTATGACAAGATTGGAAATCAAAATGAAAATCACCGATATGGTAATTCTGGCTTTGCAACGGCTTTAAGTGTAGGTTATTTATTCCCTCTCACCAAGGGCTGGTTATTAGGTCCTGATCTGCATATGCAACATAATGCCTATCAAAATAACAACTCTGGCCCAAGTCGGGCAATACCTGGTTTAATCAGCGCAAATCACTCCCTTAACTGGAACTATGGAGCCAGCGCCAAGTTAGGGTATGCATTATCAAGTAATAATATGTTTTATGGAATGATTGGCCCAGAAGCAGCATTTATGAAAAGTACCTACATTGAAAACTCTCCGGAGTCAGTTGGCTCAAATTCGGGTTTTGTATATGGTGCTATAGCGAGTATTGGTGCAGAGCAAAAAATAACAAAGAATATTTACATTGCGGAACAAATTAATTACGCAATTTTTAATTTGCAAAGTACTCCTCTAAGTGCAGGTGATTTGAAAAAAAATTCACCCAGCCTGCTTGGTGGATTAATTTATATAGGTTTAATAATTTAAGTGTAAACATTCAACTCACCACCTTTTTATCATGGAAATCAGATTGGGTAAGCTATGCATATCACCGAGTAATTCACGGTTGATCATGAATTTAAAGCTCAAATCATATAGTCACGAAGTGAGCAACTATGATTTTGCTCTAGCAATATTAAGGGCCCTCATCATAGAATTGCTCATTTTGAACAGCGATTTCCTTTAAGAAATGCTCGCCCTGTTCTTTATCGCTGGTGGATAATTCTGCTTCCAAACGCTTTAAATCTTTTTTAGCTTGTTCATTATTATTTTGAGCAGCCAATTTTAGCCATCCATAAGCCTTAATGGCGTCTTTGGGAACACCAAGACCTGCTGCGTATAAATAGCCAAGCTTTCCTTGTGCTGTAGCATTACCATGCTCAGCTGATTTATGAAACCAAAAAGCCGCCTTTTGATAATCTTTATCTAATCCTATGCCAGTCAATAACAATTGGCCAAGCTCGGCTTGTGCAAAAGGATTACCCTGCTGAGCCGCTTCATGATACCAAAATACTGCCTTTTGAACATCACGTTGTACCCCAAAACCATTTAAATATTGATATGCCAGATAAGCTTGAGCATTAATATGACCCTGAGCTGCTGCCTGTTGCAGCCAGTATGTTGTAGCTTCCGGGTTTGGAGGAATACCATATTTGCCACTGTATAATAATGCAAGACTGTATTGTCCTTTTTCATCACCCTGTAAGGCTGCTTTTTCGTACCATATTAAGGCTTCGTTCACATCTTTTTCTGTTCCATATCCCATCATGTATTGATAGCCTAAGTTAACCTGGGCTTTACTGTATCCTTGCATCGCTGATTTTTTAAACCATTCAAAAGCAAGTTTTTCATCTTTATCAACGCCATCTCCTGTGGCATACATTAAGCCAACATTGCGCTGAGCGATTTCATTACCTTGTTTTGCTGCTTTTAAATACCAGGAAAACGCCTGAGAATAGCTTTTAGGAACACCTTCTCCGGCATCATATAAAAACCCAAGACTTAATTCTGCTAAGGCATTATTTTTTTCAGCTGACTTTTGATACCAATATAAGGCATTTTTTATATCTTTATTGACCCCTAATCCATATTGATACATACGGCCTATCAAATACATAGCTTCCTCATTTCCTCCTTTGGCGGAAATAATTAATTGTTGATAAGCCGTATGATAATCGCCATTTTCGTAAGCAGAAAATCCGATGAAATCATCAGCAAATGCGGTATTTATTGCAAGAATTAGCCCAAATAGAATAGGACGCATGTCCACTCCAAAAACAATCCCTTATTCTTTAGAGTAGAATAACCAATCAATAAATCAAACTTTTAAACAATTAATTGAGTATGGAAGCAAGGAGAATCATTTATTGACGCAGTTACGTCATTTACGTCTGCATGGAAATAAAAAAATATGGATTTTAAATCATTTTATCCTGTAATTGCGGAAGAATAAGCTTAGGCAATAGCAACCAGTAATACCCCTTATTTTTCATATGACCGGCAATGTATATCGCTTCCTTTCCAGCTCCCCAATAAATATCTCCACGAACTGGTCCACGAATAGCGCCGCCAGTGTCTTGTGCAATCATCAGGCGTTGGAAAGTGACTGTTTTTTTCTCTTTATCAGGTCGATTGGTATTAAGCCAAACTGGAACCCCCATAGGGACCCATTGCAGATCAACGGCCAAAGAATAACCAGGTGTGAGAGCAACCCCTTGTGATCCTAAGGCTTCTTCCCGAGGTAATGCATGGAAAAACACAAACGACTGATTTTGATTTAACACGGAGTCAACTTGTTGTGGATGAGTTTTAAAATATTTGCGGATACGCTGCATGGAGGCTGTATCTTTCGTCATGACCCCCTTATCAATTAATACACGAGCGATGGAGGTATATGGCCTGCCATTTTCACCAGCATATCCTAGAAACAGTGTTTTCCCATCAGTCAACTCGATACCACCCGAACCTTCAATTTCCAGAAATTGACGATCAATTCGATTATTAATCCAAGCAAGCACTGGTGCATGGTTATCAATAGCACCATCTGTAATTTGTTTACTGGTATAATAAGGAATTAATTGATTCCCTTTAAGTCGCCCAATGATTTTCCGATGATGCTTCAACTCTGGAAAAAATAGCCCCAAATTAACGGTGATCAGATTTCTAGGAAGTCCATAAATGGGGGTATTATATTCTTTTGTTTTAGTTAAACTACCCTTGAGCATTGGCATATAATAGCCTGTAAATAAACCATCAACAGGTTTATCTTCATAAAATGCCACAGGAGTAAACCACTGTTCAAAAAACATTTTGACTGATTTGTCCGAGCTGACATCCACATTCTGTGCCGCTTGGCAAATAGGATACCAATCTTTTGCTTTTAGACTAATGTACTTACTACCAACATTTTTCTCTGGTTTCTGTTTTAAAAAAGCCTTACAAGATTTTTGAAATGCCTGAAAAGAAGTCATGGGATTGCTTTTTTCCCAACCAGGCAATGCTGTAAAAGTTAATTGCTTTAAATGCAGTTCTTGAACAGGCGGCTGCTTCTTCCATAACAAAAACATGGTAGTAAGCAACACCAGGATAATTAAAATAATGAGTATAAGAGGTAATTTTGCTTTCATAACTGGGTAAAGTTTACACTAGATGAAATTTAATGCAACATTTTATCCTATGAATTATCTTAATTCTCATATTCCCACGCTCTTTTGTGCATCTTTTAAATTAGAATAACTTCAATACTACACAGAAATATTTTAAATCAATACAGTCTGTCATCTCCGCGCAAGCGAGCGTGGGAATGTCGGTTACTCTGTTTCTTAATCATTCATCATGGTTAGTAAAATTCTGGCCTGGTTTATCATAGGCTCAGTAAAATTTTAAACTATAATTAAAACACATAGCCAACATGATGCATTTTCTGAGTTTTGCTCCGCCAGGAAGTATTCAAGGATGGAAACATGGAGTTAAACATGAGGAAACATGACTATTTTGTTATTTTAATTATTTTAAGCACCTTGAGCATAAGGAGTTTTGCCATGAGCTTATCGATTTCCAGTCCGGCATTTGCCCCTAACGCCAGAATTCCTTCACAATATACTTGTGATGGTTCAGATATTTCTCCTCCTTTAAGCTGGAAAAATCCACCAGCAGGAACAAAATCCTACGCATTGATTATGGAGGATCCTGATGCACCAAGTGGCATCTGGGATCACTGGATACTATTTAATATCCCTGCGAATCAACAGGGCTTATCTGCCAATACTGAAATTCCTGCAGGTGCTATGATTGGCCTAAATAGTTGGGGTAATACAAAATATCAAGGTCCTTGCCCTCCAAGTGGGACTCATCATTATTATTTTAAATTGTACGCTTTAGACACCGTGCTATCTTTAAATTCCAGTGCCAATAAGCAGGACGTTATCAATGCCATGCAAGACCATATTCTTGCAGAAGATGTATTAATAGGACTGTATACAAAACCATAAATAAGCAAATAACCAATTACAAAACGCACTTCAAAGCGAATTGCCTAACTTTACCCAACGTAATCGTAATGAATTAGCAATCACCGACACAGAACTCAACGACATGGCTGCTGCGGCCATGATAGGACTTAAAAGTAATCCAAAAAATGGATATAACACTCCGGCAGCAATAGGTACGCCTAATGCATTATAAATAAAAGCAAAAAACAAATTTTGCCGAATATTATGCAACGTCATTTTGGATAAGTCCCTTGCTTTAACAATGCCATTCAAATCGCCATGCAGCAAGGTGATGCCGGCACTTTCTATCGCCACATCTGTACCAGTGCCCATGGCTATACCAATATCGGCACGCGCTAAAGCCGGAGCGTCATTGACACCATCTCCAGCCATAGCCACTGTATGGTGTTTCTTTTTTAAGGCTTCAATTATATTATTTTTATCTTCTGGCATCACTTCAGCTTCTACTTGCTGAATTCCAAGCTTACTGGCCACCGCTTCTGCAGTTTTTCGACTATCTCCTGTGAGCATGACCATATAAATTCCCTGCTTCTGCAATCGGTTAATCGCCATTTTTGTATTGGGTTTCATTGGATCTTCAACAACAAAAAGCGCTGCTAGTTTATCAGCGATGGCTACATACATCACAGAAGCCCCTTCAGAACGCCATTCATCGGCAGACTCTAAAAATAGATTCTCCCCAATTAATATTTCTTCCATTAATTTAGCATTGCCGACCGCCACCCGCTGAGCATTTACAATGCCTATAACACCTTTTCCCGTAAGGGCGTCAAAATCAGTCACGTTAGAATAAGATAATTTCTTTTCTTTAGCTGCCCTGACAATGGCATGAGCCAAAGGATGCTCACTGTTATACTCTACAGCAGCGGCAGCCGCTAACACATCCTCCTCACGAAATCCTGCAGCCGTGATGATCTTAGTCAAAGTAGGTTTTCCTTCCGTTAATGTTCCGGTTTTATCAACCACCAACACATCTACTTTTTCCATACATTCCAATGCTTCCGCATCTTTAATTAATACTCCATTTCGGGCACCTTCCCCTACACCAACCATAATAGACATAGGAGTTGCCAGCCCCAAAGCACAAGGGCAGGCAATAATAAGCACGGAGACTGCAGCAATTAAACCGTATGCAAAAGAAGGTTCTGGTCCAACCATTGCCCAAACAATAAACGTCGTTAATGCAACCAGCAATACAATAGGCACAAACCATCCAGACACTTGATCAGCTAATCGCTGGATTGAAGCCCGGCTATGCTGAGCGTCACTAACCATTTGCACAATACGAGCAAGCATGGTGTCTTGACCAACATGCAGTGCTTTCATCGTGAAACTACCAGTTTGATTGATAGTGCCACCAATGACTTTGGAGTGTTTGTTTTTTCCACCGGCATTGGCTCACCTGTCACCATCGATTCATCAACATGGCTTTTACCGTCAAGAATTTCTCCATCCACCGGAATTTTTTCTCCAGGGCGCACGTGCAACAAATCTCCCTCTTGAATCTCATAGAGTAGAGTTTCTTCTTCATGACCTTCTTCATTCAAGCGATGAGCAACGTCTGGTGTCAACTTTAATAAAGCGCGAATAGCGCTGCCAGTTTGTTTGCGCGCTTTTAACTCTAAAACTTGTCCTAACAAAACAAGCGTTGTAATCATTGCGGCCGCTTCAAAATAAACAGCTACCATCCCCTGTGCATTGCGAAAGGTTTTAGGGAATAACGCAGGAAATAGTGCTGCAAATACACTATATCCCCATGCAACTCCAATCCCAATGGAAATCAACGTAAACATATTTAAATGTTTAGATACAAATGACTTCCCTGCACGCTGAAAAAATGGCCAACCACACCATAACACCACAGGCGTTGCTAGCATCATTTGAATCCAGACTGCATGTTGAGTAGATATAACTTCTGCGAAGAAGTGCTGTCCCATGTCCAAAACAACAATTGGTAGACTTAAGATGAGTGCCAACCAAAATCTTAAATACATATCGTTATATTCTGTGCTTTCAATGTCGTCGCTTGCTGTGGTTGCAAGCTCCAAACTCATACCGCAAATTGGGCAACTTCCTGGCTTTGCTTGCCTAACTTCTGGATGCATCGGACAAACATACACAGCAGTATCATGGCTTGCCGAAGCCATTGGACTTATTTTTTAAGGGGTTTCTGATGATGACTACAATGTTTTTTTCCATAAATGATTCTATCCCTAAACCGTCAATCAAGTGACTACGTTCAATCAGTTTTTGAGTTGCCTAGCAAAGAAGAAAAATATCGCAGCACCCATTCTTCACCCAGATGCTCAAAACAATCTTGCAAGAAATCAGCAAGTTCTTCTGCTGATAATTCATGCTCGGCACCAGGCGTCTCAATCTCATGGTGAATATACGCATCAAAAAAATGAATACAAAATGCATAATAATCGCGGGTATGCAGGATAAAAGCATGCCATAGGTCATCCAATAGTAGTAATGGCCCAAACAAATAAGTACGGCGATTATTTAATTGGCGATAGACATTAAGCCATAACCAAGCAAGCAAATCAGTAAAGAGTTGATTTGCTTGCTCTGGGGTTACCTCAATATGGTAATGGCAATAATATTGGATGACTCGCTGATTTTTATAAGCAAGTAATTCCGATAACTTAGGTGATTGCATTAACCGCAACAGGCTTTTCGCCATGATTTATTATTGGTTATTGTACGAACAATGCGACAAATCATTTCTTCTCGAGTCATAGCTTCTCCTATTTTAGGTGCCAAAATGCTACTGAGCGTTCAAATTTTATCATGTATAAATCATGCCTACAAAGCTTCAAAAATTGCGGCAGCACCCATACCAGTACCAATACACATGGTTACCATGCCATACCGACCTTTTATGCGACGTAGACCATGCAATAGAGTTGCGGTACGGATAGCGCCCGTTGCACCTAATGGGTGGCCTAAGGCAATGGCACCACCAAGCGGATTCACCTTATCACGAGGCAAGTCTAATGCTTTAATCACTGCCAGCGCTTGTGCAGCAAACGCTTCATTTAATTCTATCCAGTCAAGTTTATCCAATGTTAATCCAGCTTTTTTTAAAGCAAGCGGTATCGCATGCACAGGCCCTATCCCCATTATCTCCGGGGGAACACCAGCGACGGCAAAGCTCAATAAGCGGCCCAAAGGATTTAAATGATACTCTTTCAAGGCTTTTTCACTTGCAAGTAAAGCAAGTCCGGCACCATCACTCATTTGAGAACTGTTGCCAGCCGTAATGCTTCCTTTGGCTGCAAAAACAGGCTTTAACCGTGAAATGGTTTCGTAAGACGTATCCGCTCTTGGCCCCTCATCATCACAAATTAAACGTTTCTTAGGGAGCACTTCCGACTTGGCTAAATCAACCTGACGCACTGTAATTTCAATTGGACTGATTTCTTCTTTAAAATCGCCACGTTGTTGTGCTGCAATGGCACGTTTATGGCTTTCCGCTGCAAATTCATCCTGCTGTTCGCGTGATATATCCCAACGTTTTGCTACAATTTCTGCAGTAATCCCCATGCCATAGGCAATGGCGATATGCTCGTTATTAAAAATGGCGGGGTTGGCTGTATATTTATTTCCCCCCATAGGCACCTTGGACATACTTTCAACACCACCTGCCAAAGCAAATGACAGATCACCCTGAGCAATCGAAGCCGCTGCCGTTGCAATACTTTGCACACCAGAGGAACAAAAACGATTAATGGTCATAGCGGGCACAGATTGTGGCAAATCAGCAAGCAACGATGCAATACGAGCCACATTCATACCTTGTTCCGCTTCAGGCATAGCACAGCCAATAACCACATCTCCTGTTTTTTGCCAATCTATATCATGATGGCGTTGCATTAGACTCTTTATCGTATGAGCCAGCAAATCATCCGGCAAAGTATCTTTAAAAACTCCTCTTGGAGCTTTACCAACCGGAGTGCGTAATACGTCTACTACATATACATTTGTCATGATGAATCTCCTTTTAATTACGCAGCGGCTTGCCGGTTTCTAACAAATGACCAATTCTTGCCTGGGTTTGTTCCATCGCAGCAAGGGTCATAAACGCTTCCTTTTCCAATTTTAATATCCAAGCTTCATCCACAGATTCACCTTGATTGACATCGCCTCCACATAATACGCTTGCTAATTGATCCGCCAAAAAATAATCGTGTTGCGATATAAATCCTCCTTCGAGCCAATTGACCAGCCCAACCTGCAAACGTGCCCACCCTTCTCGCCCAGCCACTTTAAAACGACTCGCCATGGGAGGGGTATAATTGGCAGCTTGCATCGCTTTAATTTCGACCAGCGCCACATACAACACTTCATTTTTATGCATGACCCAACCATCTTTATTGCCCAAATACCCGCGTTGCGATGCCTCTGGCGCGCTGCCTGCAACATAACCTGTTGCAATTTGTTCAAAGTAAGGTTTTAAAAAACCATCAAGTCTGCATCCGTAGCTTTCGCGGCTGCACGCATGGCCATTTCCTTGCATCCACCACCAGCAGGAATAAGACCGACACCAACCTCCACCAAGCCGGGATAGGACTCAAAACCAGCTACGACACGATCACAATGCATCATTAACTCACACCCTCCACCCAAGGCGCGTCCTCGCAGCGCAGCAACGATGGGTATCGGACTGTATTTTAATCGCATGGCCAGATGTTGAAATTGTTCTATCATGGTTTCTAGCGCATTGGTTTGATGAGTGCGGATTAATTCAGCAACTCCTCGCAAATCTGCGCCTGAACTAAAATTATTTTCATCCCATTGATGCAAAATTAGTCCCTGGCACTGTTTTTCTGCAATGTCCAATGCCTTACTAAAACCATCAAGAACAGCCTGACCAATTGTGTTAGCCTTGGTTTTAAAACTAACCACCGCCACATTGTCCTGCAAATGCCATAAACGCACGCCTTCATTTTCATACAAAGTCTCAGTTTGATAACGAGGCTCGTTTATTATTCGATCAGGGAAAAATTGTCTTTTATAAACACTCAATGAACTACGGTCTTGAAATTCTTGACTGGCTGGTGAAAATGCGCCTTCTTTGCTATAAAAATCATTCAATTTCGTCAGCCAGGATGGAAGCTTGGCATGTTCTAACGCATGCCCCGTCTGAATGGCTTGCTCGATGAATTGCTTGATGGCAGCCACACCCGCTTCTTGCCATGTTTCAAAAGGTCCATATTGCCAGCCAAATCCCCAACGCATCGCCAAGTCAATATCACGCACGGTATGGGCAATCGTTTCTAGGTGATAAGCACAATAATGGAAAAGATCACAAAAGCAAGCCGCTAAAAAACGAGCCTGCTTGTGGTTGGAGTGCAGCAATTGCTTAAAGCGCTCTGGTGCTGGCAAGCGCATGATGTCTTGAATTTCATGATCCACTTTTCCATGCGCTTCACGATATTGATTGGTTTCAACATCGTATACTTCAATGGATTTACCCTGTTTACGATAAATACCTTGCCCTGATTTTTGACCCAGATGACCCTGATCAATCATATGACTTAGCCAAGTCGGTAATTTAAACAAAGCATGCCAGGGGTCGTTCGTCAGTTGTTGTTGCATGGTATGAATCACATGCGCCATCGTATCAAGTCCAACGACGTCCATAGTACGAAACGTCGCCGATTTTGGACGTCCTAATAACGTTCCAGTCAACGCATCGACTTCATCAAGCCCAAGTCCCAATTCCAAAGCATGGTGCATGGTCGACAGTAAGGAAAACACACCGATACGGTTTGCAATAAAATTAGGAGTGTCTTTAGCTCGCACCACACCTTTTCCAAGATAACGAGTCAACCATGCCTCAAGATGATCCAATAACGCTGTATCCGTTGCTGCCGATGGAATCAATTCCGCTAAATGCATGTACCGGGGGGGATTGAAAAAATGCACGCCGCAAAAACGTTTACGCTGATTGCTGGAAAGAGATTGGGCTAATGAATTAACACTCAGTCCGGAAGTATTGCTGACAAGAATGGATTGTTCATGCAAATAAGGAGAGATTCGTTGATACAAGGCTTCTTTCCAATCTAAGCGTTCTACGATAGCCTCAATAATCAAATCACAATCTTTTAAGTCCGCTATGTTATCGTCATAATTTTTTGCTTTCAATAACGTCGCTGTTTTTGGTGTCGCCAACGGAGATGGTTTTAATTTCGTTAAGTTAATAATGGCTTTGTCTACTATAGCATTATGACTTGCTTCTTTTGTCGGTAAATCAAACAGGAGCGTTTCAAAACCTGCATTAACACAATGGGCAGCTATTTGCGCCCCCATAACACCCGCACCGAGAACGGCGACTTTTTGTATGACCAATGATTCTTGCATAATGACTTCCTTTATTAGATCTCAAATTTTATTCCCTGGGCCAATGGCAATGAATCCCCCCAATTAATCGTATTAGTTTGTCGACGCATGTAACCTTTCCAAGCATCTGAACCAGATTCACGTCCACCACCTGTTTCTTTCTCACCACCAAAAGCGCCGCCAATTTCAGCCCCTGAGGTACCAATGTTAATATTGGCAATGCCACAGTCACTGCCACGCACACTTAAAAACTGTTCTGCGTATTTCAAATTCTGAGTAAACAGTGCAGAAGATAATCCTTGAGGCACCTCATTTTGCAGCCGGATTGCTTCATTTATTGACTCAAAGGGCATGACATAGAGAATCGGCGCAAATGTTTCTTCCTGGACAATTTTACTGCTGTTACTCAAGCCTGCCACTAATGTCGGCTGAACAAAATATCCCGCCTGCTCCAAAGATTTGCCACCAAATAATAATTGTCCGCCTTCCGCAACAATACGCTCAATCGCGCGATTAAATTGCTCCACAGCTTGTTTATCAATTAAAGGTCCCATCAGATGTTTACTATCCAGTGGGTCACCTATGGTAATTTGCTTATAAGCCTGCTGCAATCGCGCAATAACCGGCTGATAAATAGTATTTTGAACCAATAAACGTCGTGTTGACGTACAGCGCTGTCCTGCCGTTCCTACCGCTCCAAAGACAATCGAGGGTATGGCTAACTCAAGATTGGCAGATTCCTCCAGAATAATGGCATTATTCCCACCCAACTCAAGAATGGTCCTCCCCAAACGTTTAGCCACATTTGCCGCAACCCTTTTACCTACAGCCGTTGAGCCGGTAAATGAAATCAATGGTATTTGATGATCATTCACTAGCGTCTCGGCTACATCATGAGATTCGGAGATAATAAGCGAAAAGATATCAGGGCAATTATTTTGTTTTAGTACTTGACTACAAATATAATGGGTTGCAATAGCGCATAATGGCGTTTTAGCAGAAGGTTTCCAAATGGTGGCATTACCACAAACAGCAGCAATAAAAGCATTCCATGACCATACCGCCACTGGAAAATTAAAAGCAGAAATAATGCCAATGACGCCATAAGGATGCCACTGTTCATACATGCGGTGGTTTGCCCGCTCTGAATGCATGGTTTTCCCATATAACATACGGGATTGCCCAACAGCAAAATCAGCCACATCTATCATTTCCTGTACTTCACCATCTCCTTCTTGTTTTGATTTCCCCATTTCCAAAGAAACGAGACTTCCTAGCCAATCTTTATGTTCACGCAATGCTTGACCTATCTGACGAATGATTTCACCACGCTTGGGAGCAGGAATTTCACGCCAGGTTATAAAGGCTTCTTGGGCACGTTGGATAACATATTGATAATCTTCCACGGTACAATTGGCCACTTCAGCAATTTTTTCGCCATTACTTGGATTGATTGACTGAAAACGGTTATGAGTCGTTTTACTTTCCCACGAGTACCCAGCATAGGCCCCGGGATTAACCGTTTGAATATTAAGACGCGATAAAAAATCCATAATATTGTCTCCTGAATTATCCAATTTTGTAACGACGCGTCATTATCCATGACGATGGACACACCTCATGCTCTGCCAGGCCGCTCAGATACGTTAACCTTTTTTCAGAATCTAGACGTAATGTTGGCCAAACCGATTTGCCAATACATCAGCCAGGCGAAAATTTTCTTGTAGTATCAGGCCATGATATTCGTTCGCTTGTCCTAAAACCAAATCAACCACCGCACAAACTCCTGAAGCGGTGCTAATTTGGATAGCGGACCATTCCAGACCACGTACTGATTTTGGATATATTTTTTTTACATAACTTTTCTCAGTTAACTCACCTTCCTTAATTCCTTCTACGGCAACATACACAATCACAATGTCCTGATAAGTTTTCGGAATGGCTTTTTCCAAGATATGTTTTAAGGTTTCTCGATCATCATTTAATTTCAAATCATTCATTAGAAAGCGCATTTTTGCACAATGGCCGGGGTAGCGCATGGTTTTATAATTCAAACTCTGAATTTTACCGGCATAAAGTTCACCAAGACTTCCTAATCCCCCTGAGGTATTGAAAGCTTCATATTCACAACCATCAATTTGTATTGATTCCAAACCTTCCAGCGGTGCCAGTACCATTGGTTTACCAGCTTCAATACCATGGCATGGATTGCCGTATTCATTAATCAGACCATCCGTGGACCAAGTCAACGAATAATGAAGAGCATTACTTGCTCGTTGAGGTAATGCACCGACCCTCAGTTTGGCATGATGACAATGTTCAAATTCTTGCATCAATGTGTTTGCAGCAATGCTAATGAAACCAGGTGCTAAGCCGCACTGCGGAACAAAAGCGGTACTGGCGTTAGCTGCAATAGATTTAACAGCTTGTGTCACAGACGTGTCTTCTGTTAAATCAAAATAATGCACTTTGGCTTCTTTAGCCGCTTTAGCCACGTGCGTATTTAAAAAATAAGGTAGACTAGAGATAACTGCAATAATGTTATGCTTTTGAATGTACGATTGTATGGATGTTTTTTCTCTGACATCCAGCGCAACTGTTTTAATGCAAGGTATGGCTTTTAATAGACGGGCAACATCCGTGCCATTGAACTCCAAATCCGCCAAATGAACCTGATAATCATCACTGTCAGCCAATAAGCACGCAATCAAAGCACCAATTTTCCCTGCCCCTGTAATCATTACGTTATACATACAATACGCCTCCTTTAATCATGAGATGTCATCGTACACTAAACTTAGTTCCCCAACCATTAAAGCATGTCTTCTGTCATATGTCAGTGTTGGGTAATATAAAAATCCTTGCTACTGTATCCATGTCCAGCAAAAACAAACTTACCTGGCATGGCTTGTTTGTTATGAAGGCAGGGTAAGATCATATCAATTTGATTAACAAATGCCCGAACAAAGTGACTAAAATGCGTCATCCCATACAAATGGAAATCTATTTTTTATGATGACTCTTGACTGCGTGTATACGATGGATTTTCGCCTACACGGAAATGACGTAAATAAAATATAATATAACCAAAGCATGATTTTGCCTTATCATGAGTTGGAACAAACTTGACCTTCGCAACCAACTCATCTATTGTCACAGCATTTATATATTTACCTGTAAAAATGACTCAAACAACTGCAACCAACTGGTTGCCTGCAGCCCACTCATCTTCCTACCGGTATGTTTATCTATTCCCTGCTGTTTTAGCTGGTCTGTTATTTCCATTAGGTTTTGCTCCATTTCATCTTCCAGGACTCGCCATATTAGGAATTGCAATCTTATTTGGTTTGCTTCATCACGCCTCATTAAGGCATGCTTTTTACATCGGCTTCGTATTTGGGTTAAGTTCAGCAGGCTTAGGCGTTTCATGGGTTTATATCAGCATCCATGAATATGGCCACCTCCACTCTCTGGGTTCTGCAACCATTACCTTGTTTTTTGTTGCCTATTTGGCTTTATATCCGGCATTAATAACGTTCGTGTATAAAAAGCTCTCCCCAAAACGTTCTTTTATTTTTTCCTGTTTATTATTCAGCGCTCTTTGGTGCCTGGGAGAATTTCTACGAGCCACCATCATGGGGGGATTCCCATGGTTGTTACTTGGCTTTGGGCAAACAGACACACCACTTAGGTATTTGTTGCCAATCCTTGGTGTTTATGGTGCCAGTTTTTTTGCCTGTTTGTCTGCTACGTTTCTGGCAACCGGCGCACTATCCGGGCGATATAAGCAATACCCGTGGTTTATTGCTTTTGCCTTAGTGCTACTATGTCCTTCTCTCTTGAAAAATCAAGCCTGGGGAACGGCCAGCGCTTCACCAATTTCTGTTGGGATTATTCAAGCCAACTTATCCATGCGCGACAAATGGGATGAATCACTGTTCTGGCAATTGCAGCAATACTATCAAACCACTACCGAACAATTAATTGGGAAAAATCAATTGATCGTCATGCCTGAGTCAGCCATCCCTGTTCCAGCCAGTTACATCAGCGATTTTCTTGATACCTTGGATAACAAAGCACAACAAAATGGCAGCGCCATATTACTTGGAATTCTTCAACCTGCTGGCGCAGATGAAATGCAATTATACAATGCCATGGTATCTCTCGGACAAGCCAAAGGCAGTTATTTAAAACAACATCTTGTACCTTTTGGTGAATTCATTCCCCGACCATTTCAACAATTAATTGAATGGCTGTCTTTACCAACAGCCAATATGAATCATGGCAAAAAAAATCAATCTCTTATTGAGGTGCAAAACCATCCCATTGCCGCTTTAATATGTTATGAGCTGGCATACCCACTATTATTACGCAATCAATTGCCAAGAGCCGAATGGATTGTATCCATCAGCGACGATGGCTGGTTTGGTCATTCCTTTGCTATGTATCAACAATTGCAAATGGCTCAAGCGTTATCCATTCAAACAGCAAGATTTCAGGTCGTCGCCAATAATGACGGATTATCTTCTGTTATTGATGCCAATGGTGATGTTCTTGCCTCATTACCAGCTTTCACGGCAGGAACGCTTGAGGCCATGATACAGCCATTGACTGGTGCCTCACCTTGGGTTTATCTAGGCGACCTTCCTATATTGCTCATCAGCCTATTTATTTTTTCCATGGCCTTATTGAATAAAAAATCAAATCGGTAACTCATGACAACATTCAGCAAAACCATGTTGAATTTGGATAATTTTATTCCAACCTGACATGATGAATCTAATTTCATGGCGAATCTACTATTGCTGCAAAACACAAGAGACGCTATTCTTACCAACTTACGTTAAATTTTGACTTACAAACTATGGATAACAGTTATAAACCGCAAGAAATTGAAGAACAAGCCCAACAATTTTGGCTTAAAAACAAGTTTTTCACGTCACTGAAGATTTGAATAAAGAAAAATTTTACTGTCTGTCCATGTTTCCCTACCCCAGTGGCTCTCTGCACATGGGGCACGTTCGCAATTATACGCTCGGCGATGTTATTTCCCGCTATCAGCGAGCTCTTGGAAAGAATGTTTTACAACCCATAGGCTGGGATGCATTTGGCTTACCCGCTGAAAATGCAGCAATCAAACATGGAATTCATCCAGCCGTTTGGACAAAACAAAACATCGCGGCCATGAAAGAGCAATTCTTAAAATTGGGGAATGCATACGACTGGAAGCGCGAAATCACCACTTGTGATCCAGATTATTACCGCTGGGAACAATGGTTTTTCATTAAACTTTATGAAAAAGGCCTTGTATATAAAAAAAATGCCATTGTAAATTGGGATCCTGTCGACCAGACTGTACTGGCCAATGAGCAAGTGATTGATGGTCGTGGTTGGCGTTCAGGAGCCTTGGTAGAACATAAGGAAATTTCACAATGGTTTATAAAAATTACCGCGTATGCAGATGAATTATTAAATGATCTGGATACCCTAGAACAATGGCCCGCACAAGTCAGACAAATGCAGCGCAACTGGATTGGGCGTTCTGAAGGGACTGAAATTTATTTTAAAGTTCCTGATTATCCAAAACGGCTTAAAATATACACCACCAGACCCGATACCATCATGGGTGTTACCTATTTGGCTGTAGCGCCCGATCATCCTCTTGCCAAACAAGCTGCATTGCAGAATCAAGAAGTACAAGCCTTTCTTGACAGTTGTCAGGGAGTAAGAATGGCCGAAGCAGAAATAGCTACCATGGAAAAACGTGGTATAAACAGCGGGATGATTGCCATTCATCCAATTAGCGGGAAGGAAGTGCCCATATGGGTAGCCAATTTTGTTCTGATGCAATATGGTTCCGGCGCTGTTATGGCCGTACCGGCTCATGATCAACGTGATTGGGAATTTGCAAAAAAATATCAATTACCACAATTGGAAGTAATTCAGCCTGCAGACAAGCAAACCCATGATTTAGAAAAATCAGCCTTCACAACGGAAGGCATCTTAATCCATTCTGATGAATTCAACGGATTATCCTCTGCTGAAGCAAAAACGGCAGTGACAGCATGGCTGGAAAAACATGAAGCAGGTAAACAAAAAGTCAATTACCGCCTTCGTGATTGGGGAGTTTCAAGACAGCGCTATTGGGGAACACCTATCCCCATGATCAGTTGTGAAATATGCGGTATTGTGCCGGTGCCGGAAGATCAATTACCCGTTGTTTTGCCGGAAAATATTGAATTTACCGGAAACGGGTCTCCTCTGGCACAATGCAATGAATTTGTCCACACCAACTGTCCTAAATGTGGACAAGACGCCATGCGGGAAACAGATACGTTTGATACCTTTGTTGAGTCATCCTGGTATTATGCCCGTTTTGCTTGCAAAGGCCAGGAAAATGCCATGCTGGATGACCGGGCAAAATACTGGACACCAGTGGATCAATACATTGGGGGCATTGAACATGCCGTTATGCATTTACTTTATGCTCGCTTTTTCCATAAATTAATGCGTGATGAAGGTTTGGTAAATTCGGACGAACCTTTCAAAGCACTATTAAGTCAAGGCATGGTTCTTCGCGACGGTCATAAAATGTCGAAATCGTTGGGAAATATTGTTGATCCCAATCATTTAATTGAAACCTACGGAGCAGATACTGCGCGTTTATTTGTCATGTTTGCGGCCCCACCAGAGCAATCTTTGGAATGGTCTGATTCTGGTGTAGAAGGTTCACATCGATTTTTAAAACGTCTTTGGGCCTTTGCCTATCAATATCGTTCATTAATAATAGAAATTAATGAACTCATACTAGATGGGAATAGCGCCATCAATTGGCAAAATTGTGATAGCCGGTTACAAAAATCACGTTTGACAGTGCATCAAATTTTAGCCCAAGTCAATCAAGATTATGAACGGCAGCAATTCAACACGGTCGTTTCAGGTTGCATGAAACTGTTTAATGAGCTTTCCTCTTATAAAATTGAAACAGAGGATGATAAATATTTTCTGCATGCGGGTTTAAGCATTCTTCTTCGTCTTCTAGCTCCTATTACCCCACACATTTGTCATCATTTATGGCAGCAGCTGGGATTTGAGAAAATTATTATTGACGCACCTTGGCCGAAAGTTGACAAAAGCGCTTTAAAAATGGATGAAGTTGAATTTATTGTGCAAGTCAATGGTAAGCTCAGAGGACAATTTACTGCTGCTGTTGATACTTCCGAGGATTCATTAATTGAATTGGCAAAGAAGAATGTCTCTGCTTTTCTTGATGGGAAATCCATTAAAAAACAATTGTCGTCGCTCATCGCCAACTCATCAATCTTGTTATTGGCTAATGAAATTTTTTATGCGATATAATTATTTGACTTGCCTGTTGTTACTGCTACTAACAGGCTGTGGATTTCATTTGCGCGGCATGGTTGATATGCCACCTTGGCTTGACCGTGTTGCCATTATCAATCAAAGTGAACACCGTGAACTGGAGCAATTATTGGCAGAACAATTGCAGGCTTATCATGTTGATGTTAGCTCTGATCCAGCATCAGCACATTATTGGTTGTTTCTGCAAAATGATTCATTTCAACAGCAAATTGCCAGTGTCAGCTCCAGTACAACGCCTCGCCAATATCAACTAATCTATACCGTACAATTTAAACTGCAACAAGCAAAAGGCAAAGAAATTATTCCATCGGGTCAACTGGTTATTACTCGACAACTCACTGTGAATAGTGACAGAATACTGGGCTCAGATGAGGAAGAAGCCATTATTAAAAGGGAAATGCGCCGTGATGCAGCGTTACAAATGCTATATCGGCTTAGTCGATATCAAGCCAGCTAATTGCTCGCATACAAAACGCTTGCATTCCTGCAGTAATAACAGACACTTTTTTAAATAAAAGATTGTTATTGACTTGCCTATTAAGGAAATGTAAACATGAAATACGCCAGCTTATTAATATACTTAGTTACCACTTCTCTTTCCGCCGCCATCCCTCCTGGGCAATGGCAATGTTTTGCTTTTGATTCTCAGGAACGCAGTTATCAAGGGTTAGGTGATACCTTGCAACAAGCAATGGAGGCTGCTGAAGCCCAATGTAAAAATAAATCTGCTCAACAGCATTGCAAAACCGCACAATCGTATTGTGAGCAAGGGCCTCTTTCTTTAATTGAAGACCGTTGCTTAGTTACTGATAATAATGGGCACTCCTGGAATGCAACAGGAAGTGATGCCTGCAAAACGGCAATGTCTTTATGCACGGAATGGCAGTTCCTGCATGGTAAAACCAGCCAATGTTCAATCAAACATCGTTAACATGCTCATTAAACATCAAGCACTGGCTACGACCTTAACACATAAGCTTTATGCCATGAATATTTTAATCGGGCACGATCCTTATTTGCTCAATGACGCTGCTCTGCAGGTTAAAAAACTTGGTTATGCCAGGCTGAAACCGATGAAAAGACTCTTAATTGCAACACCACATCCGACTGGACTTTGCTCATTGAAGAAGCAAACAGTTATTCTCTTTTTGCCAAACAAACCCTGCTGAATGTTTATCTGGATAAAAAAACGATTGAAAAACCCGGTAAAGAAGTGTTAAATCATTACCTGGAACACATTAATCCCCACTGCCTGATTATATTAAGAGCACCGCAAATACCCATTAAGCAATTACAATGGTTAGCTAACCATGATAATGTCTTGATAGTACAAGCATTCCCATTGACAGCAGCAGCGCTGCAAAGCTGGATTGCTTCCGAATTGAAGCACCGTTCCATACATCATGATTCAGCAATCCCTGCATTGATTCATCAATACACTCAAGGAAACATGCTTGCTTGTGCCCAGATCATTGAAAAACTGGCCTTGATTTATGAAGAAAATAATGTACTGACCAGCCAACATGTCATACCACATTTGACTGATCAATGTGATTATCAATTGTATGAATTAGCGGATGCCTGTTTAGCCGCCCAGATAGAAAAAGCCGTTCATCTTCTGCGCCAAGCCTGTCATAATCGCCAAGAACCAACTTTGATCTTATGGCTGATAACACAGGAAATTCGGCAGATGATTCAATTGTTACATAAAATTAAACAATCTATACCATTTACAATGGCTTGCAGCCAATTAAATATATGGCCGCAACGTGCCAGATTATACCAGGCCGCATCAACCCGCTTTTCTCTTGATAAGTTGTATCAATTATTACATTTAAGCAAGCAATTGGATGAACAAATTAAATCGAATCAAAACAATCAAATCTGGCATGGATTGGAATACCTAGCCATTCTATTTTGCTCAAGCACAAATTAATTTTTTAGCAATCGATTTGATTGTTTTTAATATTATATTGCCTTATGATCCCATGTTGGTTAAGTTTTACCTATGTAGGTTAAATGATATACCAGTGATAAATTTAACTAAAAACGAGAATTGCTTTGTCCAGATTATATTTGCTACCTGTCATTTTTTTCCTTTTTTAACAAACGTGAGTGTTGCTCAAAACAGGCAAGTTGCTATTACAATTGATGATTTGCCTTTTGTTGGTGAAAGCAAAAACTTTCATTTAAACATGATCATTGAATCATTTAAAGACAATGAAGTTCCAGCAACAGGCTTCATCATTGCAAATAACGTCAAGCCAGAAAATTGGCCGGTGCTGCGTAAGTTCCGTGATGCTGGATTAGGTTTGGGAAATCATACTTCATCCCATATTAATTTAAAAAAGTAGATGCGGATACCTACATTCAAGACGTTGATGAAGCTGATAAAATATTGGAACCAATACTCAGTGAGCCTAAATATTTTCGTTATCCTTACTTAGAAATGGGAAATAACAACAAAAAAAATAAAGTGCTGCATTATCTTTCTTCAAAAAATTATCAAATCGCTCCTGTGACGATAGATAGTAAGGATTTTATTTTTAATCAACTTTTATTGGCAGTTCCTGAGAACAGTCGCCGGGCCTTTATGACCGTATTGAAACCTGCCTATCTTGATTTTCTATGGCAACAAACATTGATGGCCGAGGAACGTAGTCGTACTTCACGAAAAACTGAGCAATCGCAAATCCTGCTTATTCATGCTAATTTGTTGAACGCTTATGCTTTGCCAGACATTCTCACCATGTATCGGCAACATGGTTATCGCTTTGTCAGTCTGGATGAAGCTTTAAAAAGTCGAACAGAACACTCTTCTGGTTTCCCTCTTGCAGCGCATAAAGCGGACACCAAAATTGAATCCTTTATGGAATGGGATTAAATCAAATGCGTCATTTAATTATTTATGGGGGAAGTTTCGATCCTCCCCATAATGGTCATTTAAACACTGCAATTGCCGTACAAAATGAATTTCATTTTGAAAGATTTGTATTTCTACCTTGCAAAACTCCTGTGTTAAAGGAAGCCACTCAAGCCTCTTGTGAACAGCGTATTAGCATGTTGCAACTAGCCTTGCTGCCTTATCGGGAATTTCACATCGATACTCGGGAAATTGAACGTGATGCGCCCTCTTATATGGTAAATACCTTGGAAAGCTTTCGGGAGGAAATCGGTGAAAAAATTCCTATCACACTTCTCATGGGGATGGATGCATTTCTTCGCTTGCCAGAATGGTATCAGTGGCAACGGCTATTGGCACTCAGTCATATTTTAGTGATTCAACGCCCTCAAATAAATCCGCCTGCCATGCCTCAATCATTGGAAGCGCTGTTATCACTGAAAAAAACCACAGAAAAAAGCAACCTGCTCACAGAATCCCATGGAAAAATATTTTGTTATGATGCTGGCCAATACGATATTTCATCTTCATGGTTGCGTAAACAGATAAAAAGCAGGACAGATGTCCGGAATTACTTGCCTTCAGCAGTATATCAATACATCAAGGAGCAGGCTCTATATCAATGATTGTTTCATTTTTATCATACATCTTCACCTGTTTTATGAAATCTGGCATAAAGCCAGAAAGCCAATTCACCACTGGATCAAATTTGGCATACAAACGAGATTGCTGACTGTATTCCTGATAAGGCAACGATGTTAATTTAACCACAAGCATAATTAATGCCACGATAAACACACCGCGTACAAACCCAAATCCTATTCCTAATATTCGATCTGTCCCGCTTAATCCAGACTTGGTTAATATGAAGCTCAATAAAGCATTAAACAAGCCACCAACAATCAACGTAGCTAACAAAACAGCAATAAAAGCAACTGCCATTCGTGCGGTATTGTCTTGGAGATAAGGTTGTAGCCAAGGATCTAACCTTTGGGAATAATTGAACGCAAGCCAAATCGCCAACACCCACACACTTAAAGCAATAAGCTCCTTAATGAAGCCGCGACACAATCCTGTGATCACCGACAACCCAATGACAATCAAAATAAAATAATCTACCCAATGCCAGGCCATATCTTCAGCTCACCCCTGTTTTAACAACAAAACCACTTAACTGGATTTGTTCCGCCAATTGTTTTTGCAAATGTTGTGCCTCTTCTTTCTGAGTTAACTCGCCAACGATTACTTTATAAAAGTCCCCTTTTTTGTTGCTTGTTTTTGTATAGGTGGCCTTATAACCTTTATTGCGTAAGCGTGACACCAAAGAAACGGCGTTACTTTTTAAAGAAAACGTTCCCAACTGTACTGAATAAAAATCTTTTTTATTGGCTGCAGCAGTAATCACCGTATTTTTAGAAGGAACCGTCGTTGCAACGATTTCTTTTTTAACGTTCCCTTTCGCTTCCATGATCTTGTTTTGATTGGATTGACGAGAAGCAACCTCTTGAATAACGACCTGATTTTTTACAACCGATTCTATCTGATTGGTTGCTAATTGTGCTTGTACTTTTTCAGGGATAGCCGCGACACTCACTGTGCTTAATGATTCTGCCTTTACTGAATGGGCAAGCCGTGTCGGTTCATTGACCGCAGCGATATCAACATGCGCCACTTTAATAGATTGAAACATTGTTTTTTCTTCAGGTTTTATCACCTCAGGAAGGGATGGTTTAGCAGGAAGCCGTACTGACAAATTAATTTTTTCGTCCAGATGTTCATTGGATTTTTTCATAAGGGCAGGTAAAAATATGGCAGTGATCGATAATATGACCACGATCCCGACCAAGCGATGTTTTCGGCGCTCATCCAGTCCAAACTTCATTAGCACTTCTCCTGCTTTATAAGAGCGTTGATAACAAGTTCATTATAAATAAGACAAAAAGTATATTATTTTCACGAAAGGCATAAAATAACACATTTTGCCTTTTTTTAGTAGAATTTGCTATTCAGCTACAAAGTTATGTGTTTCGGAAAAAACTACATTAACCGTTAAAAATGAACCATAAACAATAATTACATCATCCGGCCCTGCTTGCCTGCAGGCTGCATGATAAGCCATCAAAGGATTTTCAAAACATGGCGGCTCGTCATGAATGGCATTCTTAAACGCCTGCAATAAAATCGATTTTGTAGCCGCACGTTTTCCTGTTAGCAGGGCTGGGTACCAAAAATCAACACATGCATTCATAGGTTTAATTAAACCGCAAAGATCTTTGTCTTTCAATGCTGAAAACACCGCATGCACATTTTTTTTAGGTTGCAGTTGTTCAATAAAATCAACCAGTAATTTTACAGCCTGGGGATTATGAGCCACATCCAAGACCGTTGTAATTTTTCCTTGAATCACCTGCTGCCGGCAAGCGATCATAACATTTTTCATCGCCTGACAGAGATGAGCAGCACTTACTGGAAGCAAATGCTCCAACAATCGACTCGCTGTGATGGCGGCAGCAGCAGCCTTATGGTTAATAGACGGGCGAGGTACTTTGATTGTATCTCCTGAGGGGAAAACCAGTTGTAAATAGTCGTTTGACGACTTAAAAAAATAATCTTTATTCAAACTGCACATCGAGGCATTCAGTCGGCTAGATTCCTTCATAAGGCTTACAGGAATATCCGTGTCTGCATACAGAAAAGGCTTATTCGCCCTTAAAATACCTGCTTTTTCATAAGCGATTGCCTCCTTGCTCGCCCCTAAATATTCTTGATGATCCAAATCAATAGTCGTAATGATAGCCAAATCAGCGTCAATGATATTGGTGGCATCCTGGCGCCCCCCCATACCAACTTCCAGAATAATAATATCCAGCTTAAATTGCTTGAAATACCAAAATGCGGCAAGTGTAGTCATTTCAAAATACGTGAGCGCTATTTCATCACGATTTTCCTCAATGAATCTAAATGCGGCACATAAATACTCGTCTGAAATTGGCTGATGGTTAACCTGAATACGTTCATTGAACTTCAACAAATGTGGTGACGTATAACATCCAACCTGATATCCGGCAGCCTGATAAATGGCTTCTAATGCTGCTACGGTAGATCCTTTGCCATTTGTGCCAGCAACGGTGATAATGCGCGCCTCAAGTGCTAAAAGATTTAACCGTTGCGCCACCGTTTGAATACGCGATAAACCCAACTGAATTTCCTGTTGATGGCGGTTTTCGAGAAAATACAACCACTCATCCAGCTTAAAGGAATTGAAAGCAAACATTACTTTAATGCTTGCTGAGGAACATGCCGCGTCAGCTTATTAACCAACTCAGCAACGGTAGAACGTAAAGCCTTACGTTCAACAATCATATCAATATGTCCATGCTCCAATAAAAATTCACTTCTTTGAAATCCTTCAGGAAGCGTTTGTCGTACAGTTTGTTCAATCACTCGGGGGCCTGCAAACCCAATCAATGCTTTGGGTTCAGCAATGATTATATCTCCAAGACTGGCAAAACTAGCTGAAACGCCTCCCATGGTAGGATCCGTCAAAACAACAATAAATGGCAAGCCAGTATCCGCATATTTAGCAAGTGCTGCAGAAGTTTTAGCCATTTGCATTAATGAAAACAGTCCTTCTTGCATTCTTGCGCCACCACTGGCCGTAAAACAGACGTAAGCGCAGCGTGCTGCCATTGCCACCTGCACAGCACGAATAAATTTCTCGCCAACGGTAGCCCCCATGGAACCACCCATAAAACTAAATTCAAATGCGCTTGCAACGACAGGGTGTCCTTCCAGGCTCCCTTTATAGACAATTAAGGCTTCTTTTTCTCCCGTCGCTTTCTGAGCCTGAACAATACGATCTTTATATTTTTTAGAATCTCTAAATTTCAAGCGGTCAATTGGTTCTAGCTCAGCAAAAACCTCTTCTTGTCCTTCGGCATCAAGAAATAACGCAAGGCGATCGCGCCCGGATAAGCGATGATGGTGACTGCATTTTGGACAAACAGAAAGATTTTTAATTAATTCAGTACGATAAAGGACTTCATTACACCCTTCACATTTAATCCATAACCCTTCTGGAACGCCTTTTTTTGTGACGTTTCTGTTCTGATTTTTGAAGGCAATAGTTTCTTTAGCCAACTCATAAAAATTAATCCGTCTAATCAAACTACATAATAGGCCATATGGCGCCGAATGTTTGCTGTAGAGTATAACATACTAGTACCGTTTCCATTTAACAAATTCAATCACGATTTAAATCACTCTCTAACACAGATTATAAGAGTGAGACGACTCCCATGTTAAGTTTTTTTAAAATCGCCGTTAATATTTGCATAAATGAATAAAGCAAGATCAGTGAGGTTATCATGAGATCATTTACGATAATAGTCACCACTGTATCTCTCTTTATGGCACAAATCGCCTTTTCACAACAACGCTATGGAGAGACTTTATGTAATGCACCGGATTATTTCTGCATTCATGTCAAACAGGGTGAACAATGGGAAAATCTTTTCCCGAACGTTGAAGAGCGTGATATCGTCAAACGAATTAATCGCATGAACATTCCTCTAAGGAAAGGCATGGTGATCGCCGTTCCTAAAAACATTGAGCGCTTAACGATTTATGATGTGGCTCCTTTTCCTCGTTACATCGAAGCCGATGGTGAGAAAACCATTTACGTCAGTCAAAAACAACTTGCCTGGGGAGCTTACGATGAAACTGGCGAATTAATATGGTGGGGCCCTATTTCATCAGGAACTGGTCAATGCTCACAACGAGATAATTATTGTCAAACTCCCGCTGGTTCATTCCGCATTATTCGCAAACAAGACATAGATTGTATTTCAACTGCCTTTCCAAGACGGGCGGACGGAAACCATGGTGGCGCTGAAATGCCTTACTGCATGCATTTTTTCCGTGGCTATGCATTGCATGGCAGCGATACGGTACCAGGCTATCGTGCTAGCCATGGTTGTGTCCGCATGTTTATTGAAGACGCACGCTGGTTGAATGAAGAATTCATCAATCTTCCTGGCTACGGTGAGAAAGGAACGCGCGTTATCATAGATTCCGTGGAAAGTTAAATTAAAATAATCTTATATAAAATTGGCTTATAACCTTTCATTCATCTCATCCTCATCACTGCCTTCTTGATCCTCGGCTAATTTATCATGATCAGTGTCCTCTTTCTCTTTTTTAGCAAACAGGCTTTTTCTTTCAAATACAGACTTGCAATTTTACGTTCTTCCTCCACCACGGTATTAGATGCTGGCATCGGCGTCATAGTTACATCAGCCGAGGCAGGAGTTGGGGCAGGTGACGAAACAAGTGTAGGTGTAGGCTTCGGCTCTAGCTTAATGCTTTCGTGAAGTCGCTCACTAACTTTTTCTTCATCCATAATAATTTTTGCAGTACTGTCCAAACGCTCCCTCGCCTGCTCTCGCAAAGAAACTTCATCCATTAATTTATTATCCTCCGTTATTTGTTGCTCAACTTCTTGCTTTTCCCTCTTCCATTCTGTTTGTTTTTTGCGTGCTCTATATGCTAAAAGAGTGGTTGTTAATGCTGCAACTGCTAATGAGATAACGGCAATAACCACGACTGCAGCCAATGGCATGCCAATAAATGGCAAAGCAGCCGCCAAGGCCGCTATTCCCAGAGCAAGCCCCGTGAATGAGGCAGCCATCCCCAATCGTTTAACCCATTTTTTTCATTAGATTTTTTTCTTCTCGGACTTGTTGCTTTTCAATAAACTTAGGTAAATCAACCCCTAATTGATCCGCCAATCCCTGCAAATGAGCCCTGGTTTGTGCATCTTCTTCTCGACTGCCAATAGGAACCGTGCTTGCTTTTGTATAAAAGTTTGCACTTTTTTTAGCAAAATCAATCGCCCCATAACCAACGACCGCCCCACCTAAAATAATTCCGGGGATAGCTACAACAGGAAAAGCCAATGCTGCTACGGTTGCGCCTGCCACTAACAAAACACCAAGGCCAACCCATCCCATACTTTTCATCAACTTGGAACGACTTTGGGATTCCTTAAGATAAGACAAGCGAGTTTCGCTTAATAATTGCATATTCTGCTCAACAAGAGCTAAAGCAGACAAACTATCTAATTTTCTTTCAGAGATGTCGTTTAATATTTTTGCCAAAAGCTCTGATTTACGCTGTTCAAAATCATGTTCATTATTTTGTCTTTGCAAATCGTTCAACTGTTCTACCCAGGAAGGATATTCAGGGTGCTCTTTACACCAATCACAATCAGACCAGATGGTTGAAAGTTGGTCTTTCCTTTCATAATTCGTTTCTTTTAATCCTCGAAGAACAACATACAGCAAACGATAGCTACTTAATGCTGCTTCGGATTTTTTTCTTTTAATCCAAACTTTTCCTTAAGCTGTTCAACCAAGTGATTCAGGCGTTTTTCTTGCAGAACAAAAGATTCTTTATTCTCTGCATGCAGCATACCTTTTATGCTGTCATCAGCAGAATTCATGATTTCTTCTTTAATCTTGGCTGACTGCTCACCGGGAAAATGGTGTTCAAAATCAGTCAACATATGTTGTAATTGATGTTTAATGATTAAAGCACTGGTTAACTCCCGCTCAAGGGCCATTTGATTAAACTGCTTGATTTCGGAGTCTAAATCTTTTGCCATATCGCTTTTTCCCTAAATTAAATAACAACGTTAAAAAACGCTATTGCAAGACAGAAAAACCGCCGTTGATTCCATGCTTGACTAAAACCATTTTCAAATTATCCACCATTTTTTTATTAGCGAATGGTCCTACTTTGACCACATAATAACGTTGATATGGTTCAATAAATACAGGAGACGGTGTTAGATTTGCCAATTTATTTTGTAAGGTATGCGCATATTGCTTGGAAGAAAACGCCCCTGCCTGCAAATAATAATGTGCCTCGTGCCCTTTGGGTCCATTTGTTGTCAATGCCTCTATTTCAACCGGTGCTGTACCTTCCGGTAATAAACCGAGTTTAGCAGCAGCTCCGTAGGATAAATCAATCAATCTATCCTGATGGAAAGGCCCTCTATCATTCACCTTGACAATAGCCTCTCTCCCATTCTTCAAATTTTTAACTTTTACATACGTTGGTAACGGTAATGTTTTGTGTGCGGCAGTGAGCCCATATAAATCATAATCTTCGCCACTTGATGTCCGTTTACGATGAAATTTTGTTCCATACCAAGAAGCCAGGCCACGAGCTCGATAACCACTTGATGTCGTCATAACTTCATAAGTTTGACCATTTATTCTATACGCATCAGGGTTTCCATAACGACTTAGTGGTTCTGTTGCAGGTTTTACTTCAGCAAACGAGGTAGGAATAGGGCCCTTTGGCGCTCCATCACGAACTTCCTTGACTGCCTTTTGGGCTACTTTTTTACTGTTAATGTTAGAAGACTTGTTTACCCTGGCCTTTTTCTGTGGCACAACGTCAAGATTATCGGCATTTTTTTGATGCTGGCAGCTGGCTAATAATACAATGATAAACAATAATAAAGTCCTCATAAATTCAACTCTGCTTACAATTAATACATAGAGCCCTGTAGCAGACTCCAACCTAAAACATACTATACCTTTTCAAAATGAAAAAGCGAATTAGCCACAGGCAACATTTTTTATCGAGGAAATATTAGGATCTACCTGAAAATGCGATTTTGTCATTTGGTTGGCGGCTTAAGGCTGTGATAAGATAACTTCATTTTTAACACTGGATAATGACATGAGTAAACCCTCCTCTTTTATAACAAAATCCGCATTGTTCATATACTTATCAATTCATTCTATTGTTTTTATGCTAACCCCCCCTTGTCGCAAGACTTAGTGCAACCCGACACCATTCACAGCAGCCCTCTCATTACTCCTGCTGCCCCTACTTTAAATGCCACGGCTTATATTTTAATTGATGTCAACAGTGGGAAAGTACTTGCTGAAAAAAACAGTGAAGAAAAATTACCACCCGCCAGTTTGACAAAAATGATGACACTTTATGTCATCTCAAATGCATTGCGTAACGGTCAGATCCATCTTAATGACAATGTACGTATCAGTGAACAAGCATGGAGAACAGGCGGTTCTCGAATGTTTGTTAAGGAAGGTCAACAGGTTAGCGTGGAAGATCTTCTAAAAGGCATCATTGTTGATTCCGGAAATGATGCTTGCGTTGCTATGGCTGAATATTTGGGTGGCAGCGAACAAGCTTTTACTGAAATCATGAATCATCAAGCTATTAATTTAGGTATGAAAAACAGTCATTTTACAGACAGTACCGGCTTACCTGATAAAGAACTTTACACGACTGCCAAAGACTTAGCCATACTTGGCAGAGCTATCATTAATGATTTTCCACAATATTATCACTTATATAAGCAAAAGTGGTTTACTTTTAACGGGATCCGCCAGCCAAATCGCAATCAACTTTTATGGCGAGATAATCAAGTGGATGGTCTTAAGACTGGCCATACGAATGATGCCGGTTATTGTCTGGTTTCATCTGCAAAACGGAATAACATGCGCTTGCTGGCTGTAGTCCTTGGTGCACCAAATGAAAAATCAAGAGCAGATGACAGCGAACGATTGCTGAATTATGGATTCCGCTTCTATGAAACTCATACCCTGTATCAAGGTGGAAAGAGTATTGCCGAGCTACCCCTATATAAAGGTAAAACCGATAAAGTGACCGTTGGTCTTCTAAAAGATCAATTCGTGACCATTCCAGAAGGTCAATACCAGCGTTTAAGTGTAAATACTCGAATTCCAAAACATCTGCAAGCCCCCATTAATAAAGGCGATCAAGTCGGAGAATTGCTGGTTCAGTTTGATAATAAAATCATTATTACCCAACCTTTATATGCCTTACAAACGGTTCCTAAAGGAGGCTTCTTCACACGCGTAAAAGATAGCATTCGCCTGACCTTTAAGGGTTGGTTTGGTTCTTAATCGCCTATCATGAAACAAATCGTCTATATTAATGGAGAATACGTTGCTGCCGCCGATGCGAAAATTTCGGTTTTCGATCGCGGCCTTCTCTTCGGAGACAGCGTTTATGAAGTTATCCCCGTCTATCAAGGAGAGATTTATTTCTATGCAAGACATATGGCTCGTCTTGCATCGAGTCTAGACAGCATAAAAATGGCCATGCCTTCAGTAAATTGGCGCATGATCTTTCAAGAGCTTATCAAACAAAATGGTTCCGGTGATTTACAAATCTATTTGCAAATTACACGCGGTAATCAAGGAAAACGTCACCACGACTTACCTAAAGATCCAGTGCCTACCATTATTGCTTTTACTTTGCATGTGCCCTATCCAACCTATGCCAGTAAAAAACTTGGTATACACGCTCACTTGGTCAACGATATACGCTGGCTACGATGCGATATTAAAACCACTTCAATGCTTGCCAATATACTTCTTAATAATGAAGCAGTTTCAGCCGGTGCGCAAACGGCTATTCTTGTCCGCGATGGTTTTGTCACCGAAGGCAGTGCAAGCAATATTTTTATTGTGGATAGTGATGGCGTTATTCGTACTTCACCTAAAAACAACCTTTGTCTTCCCGGCATCACTCGTGAAATAGTGATAGAATTAATTAAGGAACTAAACTGGCCATTGCGCGAAGAAACCATCAGCCAAGAAGCACTTATAAATGCCCAGGAAGTTTGGTTAACCAGTACAACAAAAGAAGTCTTTCCTATAACCCATATAAACAATCAAACCATAGGAATTGGATATGGAGGACGATACTGGCAACAGTTGGAAACAAAATTTCAACAATCACTGAAGCAGAAACTATGAAAAAAGATCAAACTCTCATGCAGTTTCCTTGTGATTTTCCAATTAAAATCATTGGGATAAATAAAGAGACATTTCTCTCTGAAATTATAACCATGACAAAAAAACATTTCCCTTCCCTTGAAAATAAGGCAATTAGTACTCAATTCAGTCAACAGGGAAATTATCTTTCTATCACAATCACTGTGTATGTACAGGACCAAATTACCCTAGATGCATTGTATATGGACTTAACCCAACATCCCGATATTAAAATGGTACTGTAATGATTACGATTCATCATCTCGGAACTCAGCCATATCTCGATGTATGGAATGCCATGAAACAATTTACTCTTGAACGGCATGAAGCAACACAAGACGAATTATGGCTACTTGAGCACTTACCTGTTTATACTCAAGGACAAGCAGGCAAAGCTGAACATGTCTTGAACCCCCGCGCCATTCCTGTTATTCAAAGCGACCGAGGAGGCCAAGTAACTTATCATGGACCTGGACAACTGGTTGTCTATGTTCTCATGGACATACGTCGGCGGCACCTGGGAATCCGTACTTTAGTCTCACGATTAGAACAAGTCCTCATTAATATGTTAAACACCTATCATATTGAAGCACAAACGCAATGTGGTGCACCTGGTGTATACGTCAACGGGAAAAAAATTGCATCTATTGGCTTGCGTGTCAAAAATGGCTGCACCTATCATGGAATAGCACTCAATGTTGCCATGGATCTAGAGCCATTCTCCGGCATAAATCCATGTGGATATGCAAAAATGCAAATGACTCAAATTCAAGACTTTGTCACAAGCATCCATATCAACGAGGTCAGCGGAAAATTTATTCAAAATTTTTTAACTCTATTTGAACATTGAGAAACCATGCATTTATTTTCGGATTATTTGCAACCATTGACGACCTGGATATATGCCAATCCCAGCTGGGCATTGTTTATTACCTTTTTAATTTCTTTTAGTGAGTCTCTTGCCATCATAGGCAGCATCATTCCAGGCTCTGTTACTATGACGGCTATCGGAATTCTTGCCGGTTCCGGAATCATGCGAATTGATTTGACGTTACTTGCAGCTTCTCTAGGCGCAGTTGCTGGTGACAGTGCCAGTTATTTTCTAGGTTACATATTTAGGAATCGAATCACCAATATTTGGCCATTTAGTCGCTATCCCAATTGGCTTCATTATGGAAAAGATTACTTTGCAAAACATGGTGGAAAGAGCGTTTTAATAGGACGATTCATAGGTCCGTTGCGCTCTATGATACCCGTTATAGCCGGCATGATGCATATGAACCGCTGGCATTTTCTTTTAGCAAATATAATCTCAGCCATTGCCTGGGCAATGTTGTACGTAATGCCTGGAGTTTTAATAGGCGCCGCAAGCAGTGAGCTGTCAGCAGAAACCGCAAGCCGTTTATTCATCCTGATTCTTATGCTGCTTATTTTAATCTGGATACTTACCATTGCGATGAAATGGGTTCTTAAACATCTTAATATTATTCTTCGTGTCCATCTGCATCGGTTCTGGGCATGGTCAAAAGATCACCCACGCCTAGCCAATTACATTCGTGTATTGACGCCGGCCCATGAGACAAATTACTACCCCACCGCCGCATTAATCTTTTTATTCTTATTTACATTTCTTATTTCTCTTATTTTTACCACGCTGGCTTTTCAAGAAACCTGGATAACCGCCATTAATCAACCTATCCATCATTTTTTACAAAGTTTACGAACCCAATCGTTTGATGCCTTCTTTATAGTCATCAGTCTGTTTATTTATCCACTTTCTTTATTAACACTCATTTTGTCGATCGCTTTTTATTTAATTTATCATCGTGACTGGCGCACTTTAAAATATTGGCTAAGTCTGGGTTTTTTTTGCATCATCATCACCACCTTACTTGCGACCATCATCCATCCACCAAAACCTCATGGCTTACTAAAATATCAAACCAATTTACATTATCCAGCCATTGATTTGACATTTGCCATGACATTTTTTGGCTTTTTAATTTTATACATCAGTACGCAATATCGTACCATCCTAACGCTGGCGATTCGCATTATTCTTTTATTGTTGCTAGTACTCAGTGGGTTAGGTTCTGTTTATCTTGGCGATAATTGGCTAAACAGTGTTATGGGTGCTTATTTCATAGGATTGTCGATTTGTTTAGGTCATTGGATATTTTATCGGCGCACCCCCCACATGACTGAACATTCGCAATTGCCTATCGTATGTTCCTGCCTATTATTATTAATAACGACTGCAATCTCTTGCATGTTTTACTACAAAAAACTTGTCAAGGCACATCATCCCTATATCAAGCAATACATACTGACACATCAAGTCTGGTGGCATCAAAACCGACCTTTGCTTCCTATCTATACCACGAATCGATTAGGGCAACAGACAGGTCTTTTTAATATTCAATACGCTGGTTCAATTGAAGTATTTGAGCATGCCTTAAGAAATTACGGATGGAAAAAACAATCAAATTCTTTCTTATATTCTTTACTGCTGCGCGCTGGAGGTAAAAACGCTCCTGAAGAATTGCCATTAATGGCGCAATTATATCAAAATAGAAAGCCAGCATTGGTAATGACATATACTCCCGGTCGAGGTGAACCATTTTTAATACTAAGATTATGGCGTTCCAATTATCATTTACGTCATTATCAACAACCCATCTGGCTAGGCAGTATTCATCCCCATACATCACAAAAAAGAATCAAGCAAAATAATTTACAAGCCAGTTGGCAATATCCTTTTAAATACATGTTACCAGCTTTACATGGTTTTAATTTTAATCGTATTCGCTTGAATAATAAGCAAATAGAAGCACTTCCTCATGCCATTTCGCCCGAATTGCTCTTCATTAAAGAACCATTAGAAAATGATGCAGTGAATGAGAGAAAATGATGTCTTGCAACGACGGATTCAGAACGTTGAAATGTTGGCATCCCTAGCGACAACCTATCTTTGCTGAGGTAAAATGTAAGCCTTAATTTTAAATGTCATGAAGGATTCGTGCCATGAATGTATTAGCGAGTGTCATTTATTATATACTTCCTTTATTATCCCTCGTCATACTAGTTCTAGGCTTAATGAGAAAGCGAATCAATTACGTATTGATAGCGCTATGGTTATCTCTGGCTGCTCTTTATATGCAATATCAACATGCCGGTGGAGAAATACTTGGCACTCATTTTGATTATCAAAACACCACACTCTATACAATCACCCTGACAAGCATGCTTGGCTCATTATTTTATTGGATGCTTCATACGCCAATGTTTCAAAAAAAATACATCCGTTATCTCGCTGGTCTTGCTTTTGCATTGCTGGTTACAGGAAGTGTAATTTTACTTATTAATCTATGGATAAACGCCCGATTCATTGCCAATAAACTTCCGGGAACAGCGTTGATGCAAGTTGCATCTTTTAATCCGCCAAGCTATTGCTCTTATCGCTATGTATTTTATAAGATTGATGTCAATAACAGGGTAAGCTACTTATGTCCCAATCATTATGGGCTTATTCCATCCGTAGGCACTCTGGATGTTACGCCTGATTTTTTAACCAGGCAATTGGTACAACCGATGCAATGAGTTATAGTGGACGTTATTAGACAGTAACAGACCATATTAATGGCTATAAATTGTTCTATTAAATTATTTTTGATACCATACTGAAGGTTCGGTTTTAGATAGTACTATGCGCTATTTATTTATTATTCTTTTATTATCCTACCATTCGCTTATGTATGGAATGGCACCCAAAGTTAATTTAAATAAAGCCATTGATAACGCGGTTAGGCGTTATGGCTTGCAAACGGAACCTCATTTAAAAACGTTGTTTTCCAGAGCCGGCGTTGATTATCCACCTAAAGACATTACCTTGTTAGCCTTTAAGAAAGAAAGACACATAGAATTATGGGCAAGAGGCGAACATACACTGTGGCGCTACATACACACGTATCCTTTAACAGCATTTAGCGGGCGTTTAGGGCCTAAACTTAAAGAACATGATCTGCAAATTCCAGAAGGAATTTATCATTTAACGTCTTTTAATCCATTTAGTGCCCATCATTTATCGATGATGATTGATTATCCAAACCATTTTGATCGACTGCAAGCCATCAAAGATGGGCGCACAAAACTTGGTGGTAACATCTTTTTGCATGGAAAATCTTCTTCCGTAGGCTGTCTTGCTGTTGGCGATAAAGCCATTGACCAATTATTTCTATTGGTACGTCGCGTTGGCTTGAGTCATACTAAAATCATTATCGCACCTAATGACTTACGGCGGGAAAAACCGGCCACCTCAACGTTTGCTCAACCCAGATGGTTGCCGGAATTGTATAAAGAGCTATCCGTAGCATTAAGTCAATTTTCTACTTCTAAAAAAATATCCTAAGCCATAAACATTTATTCATCTTCTGGCGCAACAATAAATATGCCCGGTGCGTTGCGCAAGTATTCTTTATAATCCATGCCGTAACCAAAAATATAATGATCATCCACGCGCAAACCGACAAAATCAGCATTTTTCAAGCCATTTTCTACTCGTTTATGATGTTTATCCACCAAAACAGCGCTATAGACTTGTGTTGCACCCATCGCTTTAATTTCAGCAAGAATGGCAGCAAGCGTTACTCCTCCATCTAAAATATCATCGACGACCAACACTGTTCGATCCCGTAAATTCAAGGAGGGTTTTACTTTCCAAAGAAGTTCTCCACCACTTGTTTCTCCGCGATAACGGGTAGCATGAACGTAATCTACTTCCAATGGGAAATCCAGGCGCGGCAATAAATTACCCAAAGGCACCATTCCGCCAATCATGACACAAATAATAATTGGATTTTTGTCATGCAACACATCTCGAATATTCGCGGCCATATTATCTAAGGCTGCTTCCACCTCTTCTGTCGTAAAAAGACGAGAAGAGCGTTTATACACGCTTTGAATTTTACTTGGTATTGTCATTTGGTTTCCAAATAATAGTGGTTAATTTATTCTTGTGGCTTGCCACGTATGGGGAACATGCTTATTTTACTAGAGTCTGATGCTTTGTCCCGAACTTTGGCTGTCCCCTTTTTATTTACTTCATCGATACGAAACACCGAGTGCATGGGAATGAACGTGCGTTGGACGCCATTAAATTCAACCTTTAAACGTTCTTCCGAAGGATCAACAACAAGGGAAGTTGTTTCTCCAAAAACAAAATCCTCAACTTCGAGAAAACCAAACATATCACTTTCACACACTTTACGCGCATAGATTTCATAAATAGCATCAAGATATGAGAAAGTGATGCGGTACAGCATTTTTTTTGTCATGAAATAAGCCAGAAAATAAAAGATGCATAGTATACAAAAACATCAGGACAGTGTTCAAATGCTCACCCTTGCCAGATACAAATATTTTTACTAAATAATCACTTGTGCAACCATTGCCGCCCTGCGGCGGGTAATGATGGTTTATTTTCAAGCAGCCGCTCCTCTTCTTCAAGCATATTCAATAATGCCAAAGGAGAGCATGGTTCTTGTTTTTGCAGAATCAGACAATATAGTCCGGCAGGAAATGGCCATATCATCTTTCCCATTTCATTAAAAAACTCTAATTTCCTAAGTAAATTTTCCTGAATGACCGGTGGTACATAATAAAAACTGGTATGCACAAACTGGCTATAGCCGCGATGCATCAAAATTCGTTTTACTGAAAAAGAAGAAGTCAGGCTTGCTGACAAGCCACCAAAGCATGCCAAATGCCTCCACTTTAAGGAAACACCCCAAAAACTCCAAGGATTAATGCCTAAAAATATAATATATCCCATGGATTTTAAAATACGATCCATTTCATCCAAAGGATTTTTATCTCGCTGAAAGGCTTCCATGGTTAAAGGAGCAATAATACAATCAATGCTGTTTCTATCAATGGGCAATCCATTCAAGGAAGCATTCAAAGAAGCCTTTTGCGCATCAATATATGGCGTTACAATCCATTTATGTTGAAAACGTAATGAAGGCAACCAAAGATTTTCCCCACAACTCCCCAGTTGCAACAAGGTCCCTCCCATCAAATGACTGTGGAAATTTTTTAGCTCGGAAGCAAAAGCCAAAGCGACCCTAACACCTTGAGGTGTTTTGAACCAATCATCCAGTGAACGATATTTAATTGCCTGCTCTTCCAAAGCCAAAATCAATCCTGCCTATGCCAATGTCATTGTACTATATCATTTCCATTTCATAGCATACCACTAGAAACTAGGATTCGCTCTCGCAATATATAGGCAACGTCCCTAAAGTTCTCGCGGGGCTGCAAAAGCGATAAATTGGCCTCAATTTATCACTTTTTCGCTCCTCACGAAACTTTATGGACGTTGTCTAATGCAATCATTACTTTTTTTGCCTATAGTTATCATAAAGTTAATAAAAATTTATTCATTATGTCCCTTATGCCAGAAGAGCATTTACAAGGTATTGCTCAGCTTTTAGTTCAAGAACATTTACTTGATAAAGATAATGCTTTGAAATATCAGCAACTTGCAACACGTAATAAGCAAAGTCTTCAACAATACTTGGTGGATAGTAACATTATTTCAGCCAAACAGATTGCTTTGTCAGTAGCCCAAAACTTTGGTGTCCCGGTTCTTGATCTGGATTGTATCGATATTGATTCAATACCTACCACGTTAGTCAGCGATAAATTAATTCAACGTCATGGTCTGATACCCTTATTCAGTCGCGGAAAACAATTATACATAGCCATAGATGATCCAAGTAAACATGCCTCATTGAAAGAAATTCAGTTTCATACCGGTTTACATGCCATGCCATTGATTGTTGAAACGGATAAATTAAATGAATTGATTGATAAACTCATTCACGAAAAAGAAAGTCAGGGCTTAGCCTCTTATTTTGATGAAACCAAAGATATTGACGGCTTGGAATTCAGCACGGATGAAGAAGATAATGAAGCAGATACGTCCGGTTTATCAAGTGAAGATGCGCCCATCGTAAAATTTGTGAATAGAATCATCGTTGAAGCCATAAAAAAAAGCGCTTCTGATATTCATTTTGAGCCTTATGAACGCAGCTATCGTATCCGTTACCGGCAAGATGGGATCCTCAATGAAATCACCACACCGCCAATCAGCCTGGCGGCTCGGATTTCTGCCCGTATTAAGGTCATGTCAAATCTGGATATTTCTGAACGTCGTATTCCGCAAGATGGCCGCTTTAAGATGAAATTGTCACCAACCCGCTCTGTTGACTTTCGAGTGAGCACTTGTCCAACAGTGGCTGGCGAAAAAGTGGTGATGAGAATCCTCGACCCTGGCTCAACCAAGCTTGGAGTTGAATCCCTGGGATTTAACCCAAAACAAAAAGAACACTTTTTACAAGCCATTCAGCGGCCTCAGGGAATGATTCTCGTTACCGGCCCTACAGGAAGCGGTAAAACTGTAACTCTCTATTCCGCCTTAAACACACTCAATACTACTGAAAATAATATTTCAACGGCGGAAGATCCAGTGGAAATTAAGGTCCCAGGCATTAATCAAGTGAATATCAATACAAAAGCCGGCCTTACTTTTTCCAGCGCTTTACGTGCTTTTTTACGTCAAGATCCGGATATTATCATGGTTGGTGAAATACGGGATTTGGAAACCGCAGAAATAGCCATTAAAGCCGCCCAAACCGGTCACTTGGTTTTATCCACTTTGCATACCAACAGTGCTGCTGAAACATTGACTCGTCTGGTCAATATGGGCATTCCTTCTTTTAATATTGCAAGCTCCGTAAGCTTGATTATTGCTCAACGGTTGGTGAGGCGTTTGTGCGATCAATGCAAGGTTATACGTGATGATTTCACCATTGCCAGTTTAATTGAACTTGGTTTTTCAGAAGTTGAAGCAAATACTCTGAAAGCCTACAAAGCTAATGGTTGCAGCCAATGCACTAATGGTTATCGCGGGCGTATTGGCTTATTTGAAGTCTTGCCCATGACTAAAAATCTTGGCCGCTTAATTATGTCTGGCGGAAATTCTCTCGATATTCTCAAGCAAGCCCAAGAAGAAGGCATGCTCACCGTCTATCAATCCGGGCTTGAAAAAATTAAAGAAGGTATTACAACGATTGAAGAAGTCAATCGGGTAACTGTGGATTAATATTATGGCTAAAAACACAAACACCACCGTCACTTATCAGTGGGAAGGAGTGAATCAATCCGGAGAAAAACTCAATGGTGTTATTGATGCTCGCAGTATTGCTATCGCTAAAACAGAGTTGCGCAAACAGGGAGTTATCACTCGCAAAATCGTTAAAAAAAGAGCACCTTTCTTTAAAAAAAGCAAAAAAATAAAACCAATTGACATCACCGTATTTAGTCGCCAAATGGCAACCATGATTGAAGCCGGTATTCCTTTAATTCAATCGTTTGAAATCGTTGCCAAGGGCCAAAGCAATCAGCGTATGAAAGATTTGATTGAGACCATCAAAAAAGATGTAGAATCCGGCTTAACACTAGCAGAATCCCTTAAAAAACATCCTGCTTTTTTCAACGAACTGTTTTGTAACCTGGTGGATGCTGGCGAAAAATCAGGCTCTTTAGATGTTATGCTTGATAAGATAGCCACTTATAAGGAAAAAATAGAAACCATTAAAAAGAAAATAAAAAAAGCACTTACCTATCCTATGGCCGTTATTGTGGTAGCATTTCTCGTTACCGCTGGATTGTTAATCTTTGTTGTCCCGCAATTTGAATCTTTATTTGAAGGGTTTGGAGCCGATCTTCCAGCATTAACCCGTGGTGTCATCAGCCTCTCGGAATTCTTCCAATCCTATTGGTATATTATATTTGGTTTGTTAGGTCTTGGGGTGTATAGCTTTATCTATGCTCGCAATCATTCAGCGCATTTTGCCCACCAAGTAGACCGCTATTTATTAAAAATTCCAGTGGTTGGCACCATTCTTGAAAAAGCGGCCATAGCCCGTTTTTCACGTACCCTTTCCATTACTTTTGCGGCCGGTTTACCCTTAGTGGAAGCCTTGAAATCCGTATCAGGCGCAACAGGAAATATTTTATATGCTGAAGCAACGGATAAAATCAGGGAAGAAGTATCCAATGGGCAACAAATGCAAATCGCCATGGAAAATACGAAATTATTTCCTAATATGGTGGTACAAATGATAGCTATTGGTGAAGAATCTGGTGCATTGGAACAAATGCTTACTAAGGTGGCTGATTTTTTTGAAGAAGAAGTTGATAATGCCGTAGACTCATTAAGTAGTTTATTAGAGCCAATGATCATGGCAATATTAGGTATATTGGTAGGCGGCCTGGTGGTCGCCATGTATTTACCCATCTTTAAACTTGGCTCTGTGGTATAATGAATGATTGCTGAACTTTTATACGTCTATCCTATTGTCATTTATATTTTTTTGGCGCTTTTTTCGCTCGCCATTGGCAGCCTTCTAAACGTCATTATTCATCGTCTGCCATTGATGCTACAGATGGAATGGACTTCTCAGTGTCGCAATTTATTACAGTTGCCCGATGAAACTCCCTCTAAGAAAATAAATTTATTTTTTCCTCGGTCTTTCTGTCCCCAATGCAAAAACAAAATTCCATTCTGGCATAACATTCCCCTTGTCAGTTATTGTTTTTTACGCGGGCGATGCGCTACCTGCCAACAATCTATTCCCTTTCGCTACCCGTTCGTTGAAGCACTTTGCCTAGGCCTGTCTCTTTTGGCTGTTTGGCATTTTGGATTTAATTTAACCTTGATTTTTGCTCTTTTATTTATTTGGTTGCTTATTGTGATTTGTTTTATTGATCTACAGCATCAACTCATCCCTGACAGTTTAAGCTTAAGTCTTTTATGGCTTGGTTTAATAGCAAATACTCAAACGTTATTTACTTCCCTTTCCGTTGCTGTTTTAAGTGCCGCAGGAGCTTACCTAGCTCTTTGGCTATTTATTAAACTATTTTACCTATTAACAGGCAAAATTGGGATGGGACAAGGAGATTTCAAATTATTTGCAGCCTTTGGCGCCTGGTTTGGCTGGGTACAGTTACCTTTTATTCTGCTCCTTTCTTCAATACTGGGCGCCTTGACAGGCCTCATATATTTAAAAGCAACCAGGCAAACAAGAGATACGCCCATTCCTTTTGGCCCTTTTTTATGTCTAGCAGGCCTGATTGCCTTATTTTATGGCGATGCGATTATTCGCTGGTATCTTAATCTCTTTATTTTGACGTTACCTCCGTTAAGAGGATGACGGCGGTTTGGGTAATAACGATTCATCTGAACTAAACTCTTGATTTAACCCATTCAAAGCATCCATAGGGAGCAGGGTTTCTGGCCGCGCAAAAAAATGAGGGCAATTTTTACCTGACAGATAATAAATAAGAGCATTAATACCTCTTATGAGCGTGTCAAGAATAGCCTTCATGCCATGAAGCTCACCTAATATTTGCTTCGCACTACGCCCCTTATATTTCGTATCATTTACTTCTTGGATGCTTTTAAGTTGCCAAGCTTTTGCAACATCCAGTGGATCATTTTTTGAAGATTCACACTGACTGCGAGCATCGCGAATATGACGATATAAGTTATCTCGCAAGGCAGTTGCCGCTATTGCTTCAATGGAAGTTGGATCCGTTGCTATGATAGTCCTGACCTTGGGCGCCAAGCGCTCGGTTATCGTCTTTTCAAATTCGCTCAAAAAATCCAAAAATCGCCTTTTAATCTCATCTCGATTTACGGCTTCTTTTTTGGCGGAAGCAATCGGTGATTCTACCATCCCTAGCGTTAATATGGGCGAGGCCACTTCAGAATCCCGTCTTCCAGCAGCAATCGCGGCTGCTTCATCCGGCAATTCGACATCATCCGACGGGGGTTGTCCAACGACCGGATGAAATAAAGAACCACGGCCCTTATTATGATGTGTGGTCGCTGCGCTGGGCGGCAATTTACCAGCGCCAGGTGACGCCTGTCGAATTGGACGATGGGGTGCCTCCGTTACACGGGGAGGCTCATGAGTTAAACGCTGTGAAGAACCATTGATAACAGCTCTTAATCCATCAAAAATGTCTGGCCAACCTGGAAGTCCACGTAATTCATCATAATGCGAATCTGTAAGCTCTCTTAGAAATTGCTCTTTCAACTCCTCCACGTAAACAGCGACCTCTTGAGGGGCTTCCATATATCTTGTATGCATTGTTTTTAAACAGGTTTTTAGACGCTCCTTTAATTGCAAGGCAAGCTCTGCTTTTGGGTATAAAAGTGGTTCTGCACTTAATCGTCCAATGGCTTGCGTCAGCATTTTTTCATCCAAAGCACTGGATGCTAAACGCAATATCCTGAGAAATTGCTGACGAGGCGCTTCTGCTCGAGGAGCGGCTGATGGTTGCGGAACCGTTAAATGCAAGCGCTCAATCATTTGCGCTAAAGGAGCTCTCTGCAAAGACACTTTCAGTTCCACTGTGATTGGATGATTAGAGTGAAGTACAGCACCTTTTTCAAGAAGCTGTAAAATCAGGCGCTGAGCAGCATCTCGTTGTAGAACATCAAAGTGACGCTGATTTTTTTCACAATGCTCCACAATTAAGCGCAACAACGTTTTTCCATGGGTCAAAGAAACATTCATACTGTCCGCTGGTATGGCTTCAACAAATTCCGATAAAAATCGAAAATCATTCTCTGCAATAGCATTCGCTAATGCTTCAGTTTCCTTATAAAAACGAAAAATTCTGGCTGCTGCGCGCTTGTCAGTGAAATTTATAATGGGTAACAATTGACGATGATCAATAATATCTCCCATGCTCGCCAGAATAACTCTTGCTACATCCAAATCGTTATGGCCAAGCATGCATTTTGCCAGTTGTTGATATAAACTTGTTCTCATTTCCTCACGCAATGGAGCACTTGGAGGTAGTCGCTTATAAAAATCAATGCATGTCTGCATAATACGCGGAGATTGAGTCAGGTTCGTGCAAGCAATCAGCAGCGCATGGTCCGCTCCCTCCAAAGTCAGTAACCGTTGTACAAGCGGGGCGTGCTGGTCCCGTTCGGTTAAAGCGGCGACAATCTTCGCTTTTGATTCCCACAGGCTATTATCCCCAGACGCAAAAAATGCCGGGTTGCTTGTCAATATGTTTCTCAATAATAATGCTGTCATCTCTGCAGCACGCTCAGAATGCAGGGCTAAATCAAAAATGGGTTGCTCTATGTTAACGGTGCCAATGGACAGTGATAATTTAACTGTTCTAAAAAAGTCTATCAAATTATCCACATCGGCAAGTAACGCTTCCACTTGCTCCAGATGGCCCATGCATACGGCATACTGCAATTGTTGAATTTTGTCTTCTCTTGGTTGAGCAGACAAATATTGATGAACCACATTTCTAATCAATCCATCTTTGCGGTTAGCCAAAGTAAACATTTTGGCTACGTCGTTTCCATCACTGTCTTTTGTGGTTAATTTATCTGCAGTAAGACGATGTAGCGTTTTAAAAGAAACATGGCGGCAAGTTTGCTCAAAACGGTGTTCTAAATCGCTTGCATATTCACTGTTAACGTAAACGTCTGAAGTAAAGTTAGTCTGACCATTGGTAGAAAATGCACCGACAACCAAACCTGCCAATTTCTCAAGATCACCCCCACAATGCTCAGTATGACCACCATCACAAAACGACCAACCATGGCGTGGATGATACACAACAGCGATTCTATGATTAACACTCGAAAGAAGAAATGAAACAGGATAAATTATTCCTCGTAAATTTTCCTGCAAGGGAGCAAAATAGCCATGGATTAACGTTTCCTGATCATAAGCTCCTGCAAATCCAGACACTTTACTTAATGTCATACCTCTGCGGCCATATTCTGCCGGCACCATGTATTTAAATGAATCCAATAATTCCTGGCGGGGTAGTACGCTACGACCAAATAATGTTTCCGACACTTCGGAAAAATTCTGGTGCACGATCACAGAATCAAAAAATGGCTGCATTTCGAGTAAATCTGCATGAACAGCCGGCAGCCCATCAATAGAACCTGCACGCGGAGCTTTCTTTTGTGCAAGGCTTATTAGATCAATTAATAATTCAGAAGGAAATTGATCGATAAAAGCGGCCCGTGCTTCAAAGCTTTCTAAATCATCTAATAGACTAGAAACAGCATAGATGTTTGCAATACCCGCGCATACTCCCTTAGCAATGTCATTAAATTGTCTGGAATCGGCTGGAATAGCTTCCATGTAATTCATCGCCATCATGGCGGCCGTGATTTTCCCATGAATCTGAGATGATAATACTCGTTTTGCGTAGTATTTCTTGGTTTCCATAAAATCCGAGATGGATTTAAGCGCCTCTTGACTTAAATGATCACGGGTACCCGCCAAACGCTCAAATACCTCATCTTTGTATGCGCCAGGTACATTGAGCAAACCCTGTTCGAGTTCACCATCAGAATTGACAACAGCATAACGAACTGCACCACTATCAAGATAAATAAGGAACACCCCTGGATCAAGCACACCTACTCGGGCACCGTATACCGATCCTAACGTCATTTGATAACGGCTATTTTCCTTGATCACCTTATTTAAATAGACCAGTGACTGTGAAATAAAGCTGCCCCGACCAACTCCTGTGGGAGCAAGTGAAGGAAAATCACTATGCAATCTCTTTAATGCCTCTTCTGCCAACACAGTTTGTCCGGCATCCTGCCAAGACTTCAGCAAACGACTCAGGATCAACAGATAATTGGTGGAAGGTACAATATCATGTTGATTCAATCGTTCCCAGGGTTGAAATAACTCCAATAAAGCAGATTCTGAAGAAGTTCGAGATAGGCGCAGGAATGATTGGATTTCCATTTCACTAGGTAATCCATCTTTATTGGTGATGATTTTAAATGCTTGCAGCATTGGACTAAGAGGTCTTACAGGTGTCCTAGGTCGTCTTGGTGGCATAATAAAAATATGAATATAAATATAAAGATTATCTTATTATATTGCTATAAATGTTCAATATCAAGTCAATCTGTATTGGTTTTATTGGATTTGAATCAGTAAGTTTGTACGGTTTCACCATAAAAAACAATAAAATTAATTAATGAGTTAATAATGGAATAAATCTGACAGAATCCTGTGACATCCACCAGGAAATCCCAAACACCTCAATAAGAAAAATACCTTAGGATTTACCACGAAATTGCGTCAGAGCAGAAAAAAATTCCGGCTTATTCAAACCAATGGCAGCAAAAATTTGCGGCACTTTATCCCAGCTATTTTCTTGCTCAATGCTCGCCACCACCAACTCAAATCCGCGTTTTTTATCGGCCTCAACTCCCCAGCCATTAATATAACACAAACCATGCAATCGTTTTGCCTGAATATGACCCAATTGTTCGGCGGCAGTTAAATAAGCCAGGGCTTCTTCATAATGCTCTTTCATTTGTTTTTCGTTACTCGGATTTGCAAAAATACCTTTTAATTGAAGATCTTCCCTAAACTTTGCCACATCCAATAAATATTTTCCCAAAATATATTGGGCTTGCGAATCTTCAATAGTGGCTGCTGCTCGGTAACATTCCATGGACATTTCCCGTGCAAATGGAAATTTTTTCTTGCCACGCAGCGACTCATAGATTCCTGCAAGGGTATGGTATAAAGCCATTTCTTTTTTCAAAGCTTCTTCACTGGGTTGATTATGAATACGAGTATGCTGTAATGCTTTGATTTTTTTTGTAATCCTTTTTATTTTAAGCCGTTTTAAGAACAACATACCTGCTCCTTTTATCCAACGGGTGGAATATAAATCAACCATTCAAACAACGTGACAATGATAAATACCAGTATAACAGTAAATATAATTTTTGATAAAATGCTTGTGGTTGCCTTCACTTCCAGACTTATTTTTTCCTTTTTTCTTGCACCGGCGTTTCAACACCATGCAGCTCGGCATCAATGCGGTGGGAAAAAACATAGGCAAGTAAAGCCATTATCAGAGCCGGAATAAAAAACACACAAAAAACCCCCATGACGCCCTAAGAAGACTAAAACCGTAGTCAACCTGAAAAAATTGCCGCCAGCGGAGGACAAACTCAGGTACATCGTATACCCAATTAAATAACAAAAAGGGAAAAATATAAGCACTAAATACTAATAAAGCCATGCTGATAACAAGGCAAATCATCCCAGCGATGTATAGCAAATTATCCTGCTGATCCCATTTCATATAAAAACACTTATTTCACCATGGATGATTTTAATCAACATAGCAGATAGCCTGATAATTGCCAAGTACGAAGCTGCTTACTATAATGATTTTTTTCAATAAAATGAAGCAAGTAATGATACGATATGTTTTTATGATTTCCGACGGTACTGGCATAACTGCAGAATCATTAGGCAACAGTTTGTTGACACAATTTGAACAAATTGAATTTGAAAAACAAACCATCCCCTACGTTGATTCCATTGATAAAGCCGAAGCGGTTATAACGAGACTCAACGATTGTTTCGAAGAAACCGGCATCAAACCCTTAGTTTTTATGACGCTGGTAAACCCTGCTATTGGCACTTGTATAAAACAGGCAAATGCTTGCGTTTTTGACCTTTTTAATGCGTTTCTTGCACCGCTCGAGCAAGAGTTAAACATCAAATCCTCCTATACAGTAGGACGTACGCATGGCGTAGCCGATGCAAAATCTTATGATCAACGCATAGAGGCCGTAAACTTTGCTCTTGCTCATGATGATGGAATAAAAACTAGCGATTATGAAAAAGCGGATATTATTCTCATTGGCGTATCTCGCTGCGGAAAAACGCCGAGTTGCCTCTATATGGCATTACAATTTGGGATTCTTGCTGCAAACTATCCCTTTACCGAGGAAGAAGAACTGTCAGAATTTCGTTTCCCCGAAATATTAAGACCCTATAAAAGTAAATTATTTGGTCTAACAATTGATGCTTCGCGGCTGCAGCAAATTCGCACTGAACGACGCCCCAATAGTCAATACGCATCCAGTGAACAATGTCGTCTTGAAGTCTCAGAAGTTGAAGCCATGTATCGCAGGGAAAATATACCTTTTCTTAACTCAACGCGTTACTCCATCGAAGAAATTACCACAAAAATCATGGCAGCAGCTGGTCTTAAACGTAAGCTATAGGGTTAAAAGCTTGCTATTTACAAATGACCTGCTAATCTTCGCCCATTGATTCATCGCTTGAGGTAAGCTGTGTATAGCATTGAAATTTTCCAAATCGATGCCTTTACAGACAAGGTGTTTCATGGAAATCCTGCTGCTGTATGTTTACTTAAACATTGGTTAAATGATGAATTATTACAGGCTATTGCCGTTGAAAATAATTTATCAGAAACAGCATTCATTCTCGAAGCCAAAGACGGGTATCAAATTCGCTGGTTCACCCCGAATGGTGAAATTAATTTGTGTGGTCATGCCACCCTTGCCGCCGGCTTTTTATTATTTGAATTGGGAAAAGGCATGAATGAGACCATTCATTTTTCAAGTCTCAGTGGTCCACTATACATTAAGAAAAAAAGCTCTCGACTTGTCATGGACTTCCCTCGCCTCAATTATGAAACGGTCCAATCTGCTGGGCCATGGACCAGCCTTATTGACAAACCAATAGCCGGTGCCTTTATCAGCGACCTGGATTATTTAATATTACTTGCTAATGAAAGTGATGTCTTAAATGCTCAAGTTGATTTAAAATCACTGGCAAAAATGCCCAAACGAGGCCTGATATTAACAGCCAAAAGCAATGATGCCGATTTTTATTCGCGCTGTTTTTATCCAAAACACCATATTCCAGAAGATCCAGTGACCGGATCAGCGCATTGTGTATTAGCCCCCTTCTGGGCCGAACGATTAAATAAAACGAGCCTTAAAGGCATTCAAGGATCGTTTCGTAAAGGCGAAGTTTTATGTGACGTTTTTGCAGAACGTATTCACATAGCAGGTTATTGTAAATGGTATTTCAAAGGCCATTTAGTCATTTAAATAAAGCGGGTTGCTATCCTAAAATCAGCATGATACAAATGCTCTTTTATTTCAAGGAGTAACGGTTAATGTCGCATTCGATGGGAAAAATATTCCGAACGTTAGTTCAAACCCAGGCACCTGTACAAATCCTTGGGACCATCAATGCTTATTCCGCCATGCTTGCCGAACATGCCGGCGCCCAAGCCATTTATTTATCAGGAGCAGGTGTTGCTAATGCCTCCTATGGCTTGCCGGATTTGGGAATGACCTCCCTTGCAGAAGTGCTTGAAGATGTACGGCGGGTTACGCAAGCCTGTTCTTTACCCTTGCTTGTAGACGTGGATACGGGTTGGGGCCATGCTTTCAATATCGCTAGGACCGTTAAATTAATGGAACGAACCAATGTGGCTGCCATTCATATAGAAGACCAAGTCATCGCTAAACGTTGTGGGCATCGTCCTAATAAAGCTGTTGTTTCCATGCAAGAAATGGGAGATCGCATAAAAGCAGCCGTTGACGCGCGTGTTGACGAACAATTTATTATCATGGCACGAACGGATGCCTTTGCCAACGAGGGGATGAACAGTGCCATAGAGCGAGCATTATTTTACATAGAATCTGGCGCTGATATGATTTTTCCTGAGGCACTAACCACACTTGCACAATATCAGGAATTCACCCAACATTTAATAAATGTGCCAGTGCTGGCTAATATTACTGAGTTCGGTAAAACGCCTTTATTTACTCGCGATGAATTAAAGGAAGCTGGAGTCCAGTTAATCTTATATCCACTCAGTGCATTTCGAGCGATGTCTCATGCCGCCCTTCATGTTTATCACACCATTCTTAAACAAGGCACGCAAAAACAACGCTTGATACGATGCAAACACGCGATGATTTATATGAAGTATTAAAATACCGTGACTTTGAAAAAACACTAGATAAAATTAGGGGAGAACAGGATGGTAAATAAATCAGCAGGACTGGCTGGCGTTGTTGCTGGTCAATCAGCCATTGCCACGGTAGGGCAAGAAGGAAAAGGATTAAACTACCGCGGATATTCCATTGATGATTTGGCTGAAAACGCTGCCTTTGAAGAAGTTGCTTATCTTTTACTGTATGGACAACTTCCCACCAGCGCAGAATTGGCGACTTATACCAATAAACTAATCAGTTTGCGCACATTACCTGATCCATTGAAAAAAGTTCTTAAACTCATTCCCAAAGAAACGCATCCTATGGATGTTTTGCGTACCGGCTGTTCATTATTGGGGAATCTCGAACCAGAAGATAATTTTTCACAACAACATGATATTGCCGATCGGCTTTTAGCTATTTTTCCTGGGATGCTTTGTTATTGGTATGCCTACCATCAGGGCAGAGAAATCAGTGGCGAAAGCGATGAGCAAAGCACAGGTGGACATTTTCTTGCGTTATTACATGGTAAAAAACCACCAAAATTGCATCGCGATATGATGAACGTATCCTTAATTCTTTATGCCGAACATGAATTTAACGCATCCACTTTTGCCGCAAGGGTAACCGCTGCCACATTATCCGATTTTTATTCCTCTATAACCAGCGCCATTGGCACATTACGCGGCCCATTGCATGGTGGTGCCAATGAAGCAGCCATGGAATTGATCCAACGCTTTAAAACACCTGATGAAGCGGAGCAACAACTGATGGTAATGTTGGAAAATAAAGCCAAAATCATGGGCTTTGGTCACCGTGTTTACAAGGATTGCGACCCACGCTCAGATATTATAAAAGCCTGGTCAAAAAAACTTGCGAAATCACAAGATGATCTGCTGTTATACAAAATCTCTGAACGCATTGAAGAAGTCATGAGGCGCGAGAAAAAATTATTTCCGAACCTCGATTTTTACAGTGCATCAGCCTATCATTATTGTGGCATACCAACCTCATTATTTACCCCGATTTTTGTCATATCACGCATCACAGGCTGGTCTGCCCATGTATTTGAACAACGAGCAGACAATCGTCTCATTCGCCCAACGTCTGAATACATAGGGCCAGAACCACGTCCATATATTGCAATTGATTCCCGAGGATAATCATGAGTTCGCCATTTGTAGAAACAAACATAAAACCAGATTATGATTCAGTCATCAGCGACATTGCGGATTATGTGTTGAATTATGAGATTAATAGTCAAGAAGCCTATGAAACAGCCCGACTTTGCTTAATGGATACCTTGGGTTGTGGCCTGTTGGCACTTAATTTTCCTGAGTGCACCAAATTACTGGGGCCAGTGGTCCCAGGAGCTGTCTTGGCTGGCGGTGCTCGAGTCCCTGGAACTCATCATGAACTTGACCCTATACAAGCTGCTTTTAATATTGGTACCATGATTCGATGGCTCGATTTCAATGATACCTGGCTTGCTGCTGAATGGGGGCACCCATCTGATAATCTTGGCGCCATATTAGCCGTTGCGGATTACCTAGGCCGCCAGAATACCCATAAAAAGGCGGACGCTTTAACCATGCATACTGTACTTACCGCAATGATTAAAGCCCATGAAATTCAAGGCTGTCTTGCCTTGGAAAATAGTTTTAACCGAGTTGGTTTGGATCATGTTATTTTGGTTAAACTCGCCAGTGCCGCAGTAACTGCCATGCTGTTAGGTGGTGATAAAGCCCTGATAGAACGCACGTTATCACAGGTTTTTGTTGATGGGCAAAGTTTACGTACGTATCGCCATACCCCAAATACAGGCTCAAGAAAATCCTGGGCTGCAGGCGATGCCACCTCTCGCGCCGTACGGCTCGCACTCATTTGCGCCACTGGGGAAATGGGTTATCCCAGTGCCTTAACCGCGCCTAAATGGGGGTTTTATGATGTATTGTTCTCAGGCAATTCATTTAAATTTCAACGGCCTTATGGAAGTTATGTGATGGAAAATGTGTTATTTAAATTATCCTACCCAGCCGAATTCCATGCACAAACTGCCGTTGAATGTGCCGTCGCACTACACCCTCAAATAAAAAACAGAATAGATGATATTGCTCGTATTGAGATCACGACTCATGAGTCAGCCATCCGCATCATCAGTAAAGAAGGACCGCTGCATAACCCAGCGGATCGCGATCATTGCTTACAATATATGGTAGCAATTGCCTTATTGCACGGTGATTTACGCGCTGAACATTATGAAGACTCCGAGGCCTCCGATCCACGTATTGATGCATTACGTCAAAAAATGCATATCCATGAAAGTAAGCAATTTTCACAGGATTATCATGATCCTGAAAAACGCTCCATTGCCAACAGCATTAAGTTGATATTTAATGATGGCAAGGAAACTGATCTGATAACGATCGAATACCCTATTGGACATAAACGTCGTCGTAAAGAAGGCGTGCCTGTACTGCTTGCGAAGTTTGAACGTAATTTAGCCACACGATTCTCATCAGAAAAAATTAAGCAAATCATAAATTCCATGAGTGAACTTGATAAGCTTGCTCAGCAACCTGTCACTGATTTCATGGCCATGTGGCAAATATGAAAGAATAAAACAACGCTTGCAAACTTGCATGTGCAATGTCTAGCGCACTCCATACAGGACAGACTTTTGTCAAGTGTGGAGTCTGCTACGAATAATCTCTCGACGTAAAAATCTTGCGGGAGAAATGGCTTGAATCAACTTACGTGGTAAACAGTGAGGCTCACGATTAATCATAGCGGCTAACCATTCTGCACTAATGGGAATTGAAGTTAATCCGCGTGACCCAAAACCGGCACAAACATACAGTCCAGGCAAACACGCCGCAGAAAAAGGCAACCAGCGCTGGGCATTACTCGCCAACGCAGCAAAATGTTGCTTAAACGATTCAGGTTGAGCGACTGGACCTACTAAAGGCAAATAATCAGGCGTTGCGGCGCGAATTGCTGACCAATGATTAATAACGTCCTTAGACCAAGTCAATTCGCTAGATAATTTATCTAATTTCGCCAAATTACTTTCATTATCCACGTTTTGACAAGTTGCATCCGTCGATCCTAAATGATACGTGGCACCTAAATAATGCCCCCCGTCCCATGCCGGTAAAACATGGCCGTCTGCGCATAATGGCATGTTCAACTTTGAACTTGCCTCATTACTCTTAATGATAGTCATTTGACCACGAATCGGTTTCAAGGGAAGATGGCTGGTTTGAGAAAACTGGTTCGCATGATGTCCACTTGCAATAATTAATACCTCAGCCTGATATTGACCAGTACTCCATGTCCCATCAACATAATTCAACGCATTGACTTGATGACCACCTACCCAATGAATGCGCTCGCTCTCGATTAAAAATTGACATAAAGCCAATGAATCAATCCAGCCGGAATGAGGCACAAATAATCCATCAGATTCCAAAATTATCCCAGCAAGCAATGAAGCCTCTTTGTGATTAACCAATCTCCCAAGTTCAGGATAATGAGTTAACCATGGTCTTAAGCCTGCCTGAATGACTTGTTCCTTGGAGTTGTATGCTAATTGCAACCCCCCTCCTAAATGCCCGATATGAGGATTCAACAAGGCTTTATAAGCTCGAATTGCAAATACATACGCCGTTAGCATAAATTCAGTTAAGGGAGAACGATAAGAGGATATTTTAGGATATAATACTGCCCGTCGATTCCCTGAAGCGCCCTCCCCCGCGTGCTTTTGTTCATCAATTAGGGTCACTTTCCAACCGCGCCGAGCCAGAGCATAGGCGGAATAACACCCTGCAAGCCCTCCTCCCACAATCATTGCATGTCGGTCTTTAACTGGACTTACTGAACTTGCATGCCACGGCGTATAACGAGCATAAGACCTTGTCGATGGTTGATCGAATACCGCCGTAATCATCTCTCTTTTGCAGCCATATCCTTTCTTTTTATTCACGGTAAAACCTACTGCTTGTAAGCCGCGCTTTACAATGCCAGCCGCTGAAAAAGTCGCCAGCGTAGCGTTTTGCCTAGACAATCGCCCTATCACTGTAAATAATGGTTCGCACCACATATCGGGATTTTTTTTAGGGGAAAAACCATCAAGAAACCAGGCATCAACCGCCGTGTGACGCAATTGCTTTTCAACAGCAGCGTCACCGCATATTAGTAACTGATCGTAACAGGCTAGTGCATCCCCCAGCATTAAAATTAAATTGACCCGCCCCCCCTCAAACGATAATAAATGAAACCCTGGGGTTAATATTGGGTAACTCTCTAATAATGCTTGCGACTGCCCTGCTAATGCAGGCCATAAGCTTAAGGATTTTAATAAATCATCACGCGTTAAAGGATGTTTTTCACAAGATATAAAATGCAGCCTTGCTGACTTGGGCGCATGCGTTTGCCACAAAGACCACGCCAGCAAAAAATTTAAACCGCTGCCAAAACCAGTTTCAGCGATAACAAATTGACTGCCTTGTTTATCCGGGAGTTTTTCCCATCGTTCTCGCAACTGATTGCCATCAATAAATACATGAGAGGCTTCCTGCAAACCGTTTGCAGTAGAAAAATAAATATCCTCAAATTCACATGAATACGGCAAACCCGATGTCCATGTAATTTTGGCAGGAGTTATTGCTTCAAAAAGAGTACTCACTCTGAATTCCGCATGACTACAAATTACTTCTTATTGTTTACTGTCGTTCATGTCAAACCAGCTGCTGGAGAACATATTCCGCTGCCTTTTGCGTATGATGAATGTCTTGTTGCTGATGTGCGCTGGAAACAAACCCTGCTTCATACATAGAAGGAGCAAAATAAACACCTTGTTGTAACATACCATGGAAAAACGCTTTAAATCGTTTTTCATCCGACGAAGCAACATCCGAATAATTATTCACTTCATTTAAATGATTAAAACAAAAACCAAACATGCCACCAAGCGAAGCACCGCAAAAGGGAATATTGAATGATTCCGCAACGTCTTTTAAGGCATGAATCAAAGCAGCGGAAATGTCTCCCAAACGCTGATAAAAATTGGGCTGTCCCTCCAGCTCAGATAACGTCGCTAATCCTGCCGCCATGGCTAAAGGATTACCTGATAGAGTACCCGCTTGATACACAGGACCCTCTGGCGCAAGTTGATTCATAATAGATGTCTTACCACCCACAGCACCCACAGGCATGCCTCCACCAATCACTTTACCAAGCGTCGTTAAGTCAGGTGTCACCTGATAATGTTGCTGCGCTCCCCCCAAAGCAATACGAAAACCGGTCATGACTTCATCAAATATTAATAACGCTCCATACGTATCGCATAATTCCCGCAGACCCTGTAGAAAACCTGATTTTGGTAAAACAAATCCCATATTGCCGGCAATCGGCTCCAAAATAACACCGGCAATATCGTTTGGATACTGTTCAAATAATGCCGCCACTTGCTCCAAATGATTAAAATCTGCTGTTAATGTATGTTCAGTAATACTTGCAGGAATTCCTGGGGTCGCCGGAATTCCTAAAGTAAGTACCCCAGAACCTGCCTTCACCAATAAGCTGTCATTATGGCCATGATAACATCCATTAAATTTAATAATTTTATTTCTATTCGTATAACCTCTTGCTAAACGAATAGCCGTCATGGTGGCTTCGGTTCCAGAATTCACCATGCGCACCTTCTCAATGGCAGGCATCAAGGAAGTAATTTTTTTTGCCAATTTGATTTCAAGCTCGGTAGGCGCACCAAAACTCATGCCCGTATGCAACACGCTCTCTACAGCAGCAATCACTTTGGGATAGCAATGGCCCAAAATTAAAGGCCCCCAAGAACCAACATAATCAATGTATTGATTATTGTCCACATCGATTAAATAAGCACCTTTCCCTTGCTTAAAAAATATAGGCTCTCCTCCTACTCCTTTAAACGCCCGCACAGGTGAATTCACGCCACCAGGAATCACGGCCTGAGCTTGTCTAAACAACTCTTGTGAATAACTCATTTTAATTCTCGTGAAAAATCGTATGACTGCGCAGTTTACAATGATCAAAACGACAAAACAAACTGCCTGCCTCATCATTGGGATACTTTTTTGATAGCAGCGACAAGGTCTATTGCTCAACTAATGCCTATTTTTTAAAAACCATTCTGTCTGATTAAAGGATATTTTTACAGATTCTTACTTCTATTCTTTACATCAGCGTCTTGAGTGGATAAATTACACTCTTTTTACATTGAGCATTAAACATGCAGTCTTACAAAAAATATATTTGTGTTATTTGCGGTTTTATTTATGATGAAGCCGAAGGTTGGCCCGAGGACGGTATTGAGCCTGGAACAAAATGGGAAGATGTCCCAGAAAATTGGTTCTGCCCCGATTGCGGCGCTGGCAAAGAAGATTTTGAAATGGTAGAAATGAATTGATTGTTTGACGTCAGAATGGTTTAACGACGACTAAAAGCACAATAGCAATCAATAGTATAGTGGGCAATTCATTAAATACCCGGAAAAAACGGGAACTTCGTGTATTACCGTCTTTTGCAAATTGTTTGACAAAATGGCCGCACATTATATGATAGCCCCATAAAAAAATGACGAGTACAAGCTTGACATGCATCCAGCCAGCATGGAAGTAATACTGCGGATTATAATGCAAAAGCATCCATCCTAATAACGTAGTCAATACCGCTGCCGGCCAAGTAATACCGTAATATAAACGTCTTTCCATGATCTTAAAGCGAGCCATACTTGCATCATCTTTTGCATCTGTATGATAAACAAACAACCTTGGCAAATAAAACAATCCTGCAAACCAGGCCACCATTACTATAATATGAAACGCTTTCAAAATTAACATATCTGTCTATGACCCTTTTTTGTCGGTCTTATTCAATTTGCGATGCCGAAGCAAATTAAGCGCTTCTACGCCAAGTGAAAATCCCATTGCAAAGTAAACATAGCCACGCGGCACATGGAAAGAAAAACTATCAGCGACCAAAATCATTCCTATGAGGATTAAAAAACTCAGTGCCAGCATTTTCACCGTAGGATATTTTTCAATAAATTGACTGACAGGTTCACTTGCATAAATCATAACAAGAATGGCGCATGTAATGGCTAACGCCATGACCCAGTAACGCGCCGTTAAACCAACCGCAGTCAATACGCTATCCAGGGAAAAAATAATATCCATTAAAGCCACCTGAATCACAACGCCTTTAAACGTGGCTAAAGCAGCCCCTTTTTCACGTAACTCCGTTTTGCCATCTCCCACTTCATAATGAATTTCCTGGGTAGCTTTAGCAATTAAAAAACCACCACCAACCAGTAAAAAAAGATCACGAATGGAATAGCTAAAATCACCCACAGTAACAAACGGTTTAGCCAATTTTACCAGCCATACGGCAAATGCAAGCAGCAGAAGGCGCGTCATCCATGCGAAAGTCAACCCCCACCTTCGCGCTTTTTTACGCTGCTCCCTAGGTAATTTTTCCGTCAGAATGGAGAGAAATACCAAATTATCAATGCCAAGGATAATTTCCAAAATAACCAGGGCAAATAAGCTTAATATAATGTCCAATAATTCCATAGAATCACTTAAAATTACGTTTTAGGTAAGATTATCTCTTATTTATTCAATTATAAAGACTCATTTTTACTGACATTCTGATATGCTAAAACATAGGTGTTGACGATTCACTTTCGCATTTACCTTGGCTATAATATTTTGCTAATTTTTCAAGGATTCAGGTGGCACCAATCATCAAATTAATCAAAAAGCTGTTACGTAAATCCAGAACACCTTCGTCTTCTGTCGATTCCAGCTATGTGATCCCTCGTACCCAACACCATATTTCAAAGACTGATATTAGCGTTAATGCACTGAAAGTCTTAAATCGTATAAACAGTGCAGGCTTTGAAGCTTACCTGGTGGGTGGTAGTGTTCGTGATTTATTGCTACGTAAAGCGCCTAAAGACTTTGATATAGCAACCAATGCCACACCAAACCAAATCAAATCCCTATTTCGTAATGCCCGCATCATTGGCCGGCGATTTAAACTGGTCCATATTATTTTTCATCGAGAAATTATTGAAGTTGCTACCTTTCGCAGCCACGAAACAACAGATTCCCAACAACTCACGAATGATCGAGGCATGCTAATACGTGATAATGTTTATGGGACACTGGAAGAAGACGCATGGCGGCGCGATTTCACCATCAACTCCCTTTATTACAATATTGATGATTATTCCATTGTCGATTTTACCGGCGGCGTTAAAGACATTGACTCCCGTATGATTCGTATCATTGGAAATCCCACCATCCGATATAAAGAAGATCCCGTTAGAATGTTACGAGCAATTCGTTTCAGTGCCAAACTGCATTTTGCACTTGAACCGGCAACCGCAGCGCCTATCCGGGAATCAAGTACCCTGATTCGTCATGTTTCCAGTTCTAGATTATTTGATGAAATAACAAAGTTATATCAGTGTGGAGAAGCAGAAGCCGCACAAAATTTACTTGTAAAACATGGTCTGTTTTCTCAGCTTTTTCCCTTAACCAATAATCTTTTAAACGGTGAATACCCAGTCAATGCCTTGGTTGGAATCGCTCTAGAAAATACCGATACACGAATACAGGATAACAAACCTGTGACGCCTGCTTTTTTATTTGCTGTCTTTTTATGGTTTCCCTTGATCGCTCGTACTGAGCAATTTAAAAAAGAGGGTATGGAGCCCTTACCTGCGCTGGAAAAAGCTATGTCACAAGTTATTTCCGAACAAAATCAAATTATTACCATTCCCAAACGATACACTCAAATCATGCGTGAAATGTGGATAATGCAATACCGATTTCCAAAACGTACTGGCAAACGTGCATTTAATTTGTTGCAACATCCCCGTTTTCGCGCCGCTTATGATTTTCTTGCTCTACGCGCTTTAGCAGGGGATGAATCTATGGAGCTTGCGCAATGGTGGACAACCTTTCAAGAAGAAGACGAACAGAAACAACTTGAAATGGTCGCTACTCTTTCACCGCCATCACCCCGTAAGCGACGTCGACGCTATAAACCAAAAACCACATCATGACTCGTTGTTATTTAGGATTAGGCAGCAATTTAAATCAGCCTCAACGTCAATTAAAACAAGCGATAGCAAAATTGCAAACATTGCCTCGAACTGAAGTCACCAAATTGTCCAGTTTATATTTTAGTCGTCCCATGGGAAGCCGTTTCCAGCCTCGATATTGCAATATGGTGTTGGCCATTAATACCACACTTTCACCAAGACGTTTGTTACAATGGTGTCAATTCATTGAAAAAAACATCAAAGGGTACGCAAGAAAAAATGGGGAGCACGGACGCTTGACATTGATGTATTGCTGTATGGTGAAATAATTATCAACGAACACGATTACGTTGTACCTCACCGTGAAATCATGAACCGTGATTTTGTGCTTATCCCATTATTGGAAATCGCCCCTAGCTTGAAACTGCCGCATGGAGAAAGCATCAGCAATGGCCTTGCTGATTGCAAACGTTTTATTATTTGAGGGGACAAAAAGGCATGGAGCTATCAATAGCACATAAAATATATTGATATTATTGATTCTAATCAACTAAACTTGAACACATCATTGCATCCAGTTAAGAGGGATTTTGTGTACACTAGCATATTACATCCAACAGATTTAAGTGAAAATCACTTCCATATGAGTGAAAAAGCCGTGGAAATTGCAAAATGTTTTAATGCCAAGCTTTTTTTATTGCATGTGATTGAACCACCTACCTCTCTCCAATTAGCCCAAGGCCTTGGATTTGCTGAGTTTGATAAGCCAATTAAAGAGGATGCCTGGGCAGTGATGAATGTTTTGGGCGAAGCATTGAATATTCCTGTCAGTCAACAATTCGTTGAAGTAGGCTCCATTAAAATGCATGTCCTTGAAAAAGTGAATGAGCTTGCTTGTAACCTTATTATTATTGGTCGCCACAGACCAACGACATTGCCTGCCTTTCTTGGCAGTACGGCGCATGCCGTCATTCATCATGCCCCATGTGATGTTCTTACCTTAAAAAATTAATTTACTGAAATATATAAAAACGACACTTTTCTTACAGTGTCGTTTTTAACGATAAATAAAAACTCTTGTTTAGTACCAACTGTATCCATACCCATAGCAGGGATTACAGGTCGCACAGCATGATGAGGTTGTCGTAACATACGTTGTTCTCGTTGGGCATGTTGAGCCACAAGACGCCACGTATGTACCACAACCAGATAATGCCAAGCTTGAAATAAGGATAAAGAAAGGAATGAAAAATCGTCTCATGGTAGCGTCCTTGTATTGAGATTGTAAATTTATTATACATTATGAATTTTAGTTTAACAAATTACCAATGGCAATACTCCATGTAGTCGATAACACACGCATAATGTACAATTTATTTCCTGCTAGTCTATAATTTAAAGGGTTATTCCAGCAAAGGATTGAATTATGGACACACACATTCATTGGAACACTATCCATCTGCCCTTGATCGCGGCATTTTTATTATTTTTATTAAGTCTAGCGTTCATACCTGCTGCACATGCAACGTCTCCCAATACCTACTTACCAGAAATAGTATCAGCTCCTATTGTATTAAGCTATTATTATGGCCCTTATCCAAGATATCGATATGGAACAAGATACAGCTATGGTCGTTATTGGACAGGCTGGCGCCCTATTAACCGCTACTGCCAACAACGATGTCTAGTCAATAACTGGGGCCGTGTCATCCGTTGTGTACAACGTTGTTATTAATCACTTACCTGTTATGAACCAACCTACTTGCCTGACCTCAGTGGTTAGGCATTTTGTGTTTCTTCCATAATCATCAAGATGCCTCATGAAAACTTTTAAATTTTAAGATATGATTGCCATTTTGATTTCAGGAGCTGGTTTATGCAAGTAGGTCAAGACAGTCTTTCAACTCAGAGTCAATTACAAGTCGAAGGCAAAACATATCACTACTACAGCCTTAAGGAAGCTGAAAAAAAACATTTTAAAGAGATCAACCGGCTACCTTATTCTCTTAAAGTATTACTTGAAAATTTGTTACGTTTTGAAGATGGACATACCGTTACTACAGACGATATTAAAGCCATTGCAGCATGGCTTGACAACAGAACCTCTCAACACGAAATTGCCTATCGTCCAGCACGAGTATTGATGCAGGATTTCACTGGGGTCCCTGCCGTTGTTGACTTAGCAGCCATGCGCGACGCCATTGAAAAAATGGGGGGGGACGCTGAAAAAATTTCCCCTCTATCCCCGGTGGATTTAGTCATCGATCATTCGATCATGGTCGATGAATACGCAACCCCAGACGCCATGACAATTAATACGGCTATTGAAATACAACGCAATAAAGAGCGCTATGAGTTTTTACGTTGGGGACAAAAAGCCTTCGCCAATTTTCAAGTGGTCCCACCGGGTACCGGAATATGCCATCAGGTCAATCTGGAATATCTTGGCCAAACAGTATGGACCAGCGAACAAGATGGTATACATTATGCTTATCCTGATACGCTCGTCGGCACTGATTCGCATACGACCATGATCAATGGTTTAGGGGTGTTAGGTTGGGGAGTTGGCGGTATCGAAGCGGAAGCTGCCATGCTTGGACAACCGGTATCAATGCTGATCCCCGAAGTCATTGGTTTTAAATTAACTGGCAAATTAAAAGAAGGAATCACCGCAACCGATCTGGTTTTAACCGTCACACAAATGTTACGCCAAAAAGGCGTCGTTGGAAAATTTGTGGAATTTTACGGTCCTGGACTTGCGCAATTACCACTTGCTGATCGGGCCACCATTTCAAACATGGCACCCGAATACGGTGCAACCTGTGGATTTTTTCCAGTCGATCATGAAACATTACGTTACCTACGCCTAACTGGCCGCGATGAGCACACCATTGCCTTGGTTGAAGCGTATTGTAAAGCACAAGGACTCTGGTACGACAAAGAAGCAAGCGATCCATTATTTACCGATACACTAAGCCTGGATCTTGATACCGTTGAACCTTCCTTAGCTGGCCCTAAACGTCCTCAGGATAAAGTCAATTTAACAACGCTTCCACAAGAATTCTCAGCTTTTCTAAAACAATCTAATAAAATAGAGGAAAAGGATAAAATATTCGCCGTAAAAAATGAAACGTTCACTCTCAGTCATGGTGATGTGGTCATAGCAGCCATCACGAGTTGCACAAACACGTCCAACCCAAGCGTCTTGATGGCAGCAGGACTGGTCGCTAAAAAAGCAGTTGAAAAAGGATTGCAAAGAAAACCCTGGGTTAAATCCTCTCTCGCACCTGGTTCAAAAGTGGTAACCGATTACTTAAAACACGCGGGCTTACAACTTTATCTTGATCAGTTAGGGTTTAACCTGGTTGGCTATGGTTGCACCACTTGCATTGGTAATTCCGGTCCTTTACCTGACTCTGTTGCCCAAAGCATCACCGACCATGATCTTATCGTATGTTCCGTTTTATCCGGTAACCGTAACTTTGAAGGGCGAGTGCATCCGCAGGTACGGGCTAACTGGCTTGCATCACCACCACTGGTGGTTGCTTATGCATTAAGTGGAACCACTTGCATTGATTTAAGCAGCGAACCATTAGGTAAAGATAAAGAAGGAAAAGACGTTTATCTGAAAGACATCTGGCCAACTCACATGGAAGTTGTAGCGGAAGTGGCAAAAGTTAATGGCAGCATGTTCAAGAAAGAATATGCGGAAGTCTTTAAGGGCGATAAAGAATGGCAAGCCATTCAAACAGGGCACGGTAAAACCTACGAATGGAATACGCATTCAACCTATATTCAGCATCCACCATTCTTTCAAGATTTAAAAGAACAACCAGAACCTATTCAACCAATTAATAAAGCCTATATTCTAGCTCTTTTAGGAGACTCCATTACCACCGACCATATTTCTCCTGCAGGTTCAATCAAGGCTAACTCTCCAGCCGGTTTATATTTAAAATCCAAGGGAGTGCATGAAGCCGACTTTAACTCTTACGGTTCGCGACGTGGTAACCATGAAGTTATGATGCGCGGTACTTTTGCAAATATCCGTATTCGTAATGAAATGACACCGGGTATAGAAGGTGGTGTAACTCGCCATATTCCGACCAATAAAACCATGCCCATCTATGATGCAGCCATGCTGTACCAGCAAGAGCAACAGCCACTGGTTGTGATTGCTGGTCAGGAATATGGTACCGGCTCTTCACGTGATTGGGCTGCAAAAGGTACTAATTTATTAGGTGTTAAAGCCGTTATCACCGAAAGCTTTGAACGCATACATCGCTCAAATCTCATTGGCATGGGTGTTTTGCCATTGCAATTCCTTCCTGGCACAACTCGAAAAACACTTCAGCTGAACGGAAGCGAGCGCATCAGCATCGCTGTGGATGATTCATTAAGACCTGGAGCTTTGCTTGAAGTCACCATCAATAGAGAGGATAGTAGTGAACAGCGTATTGAAGTATTGTGTCGAATTGATACCTTAAATGAGCTTGAGTATTACCGCCATGGCGGAATTTTGCAGTACGTACTGCGAAATCTGAAATAATTGCTAAGTTCGTGCAAAATCCTGGCTGCCGACAGCCAGGATTACCATATAATCATCTATTAATCATTTAAAATGGTATGATATCGTACTCTGGGTGACTCTATAATTCATTTGCTCTGGCTTTAAAAAAAGCACTATAGTTTAATGTGGCCTGCCAATTTTTCCGCTACAAAATGATTAAAGGAATACCGTATGAACTTTAAGGATTTCCCTATTTTTTTCTTATGGTGGTTTGTATTAAGTGCTTTCTGGTACTTGCTGATTGAAAAAGCAACGTTTGCTGAAATGGCAATAGGCCTAAGTGCAGCATTCCTCACAGCACTGATTCAATTGACCGTGGCCAAAACAAATTTAATTTCGTTAAAACCCCGTTTAGTTTGGCTTTTTATTCTGATCAAGCTCCCTGTTGCAATTTTATTGGATACCTTTTTGGTGTTTAAAGCCATTGGTTTATTTTTTATTTCGGGTAAAAAACCAAGAGGCCATTTAGACAGCATTCCTTTTGAACGTATAAAAACAAACTCCCTAAAAAGAAAAATAGATAGGACCTTTTTCATTTATACTTTTTCTGTGACCCCAAATACGTATGTTATTTACGTCGATAGAAAAAATAGAAAGGTATTGATTCATAAGCTCATGAAAAATTAGGATTAAAAATGAATATTTGGTTAATCGGAATTATCTGGATGCTGGTTAATCTATTTCTTTGTGCCATCAGTGTACTGCGCGGAAATATTATGAATCGATTAGTTGCGCTTCAATTCTCTGGAATCGTAGCTACTTTAATCATGTTATTACTTGCTGAATTGTATGGACGCTCCATTTACTTTGACGTACCTCTTACCATGGCAATATTGACTTATGCTAACTTACTTGTTTATCTTCGATTTTTAGAAAGATGGCTATGAGTCAACCATGTTAACCACCGTCCTACTTTTTTTAGGTATAGCCATAGAGTGTTTATCCTGCATTGGCCTTTTTATTATGCCAACTGCCTACGCCCGCCTGCATTATCTTAGTCCAGCCACGTCTCTCGGAGCCCTCCTGATTGGTGTGGCCATCTTACTGAAAGAAGGATTCAATCAACAAGGTATAAAAACCATTGTAGTGATTCTCCTTCTCATATTAATGGGCCCAATCCTAACGCATGCGACCGCACGCACCATACATATTCGGACCCATAAGAGGAAAACATGATTATTGTCAATTATCTTGTGTTTCTACTGATTATTTTTATTGGAACGGCCGCTGTGTTCACCAGAGATCCATTAAAACAATCCCTTATATTAAGTTTATTTGGATTTATTATTTCCATTTTATTTCTTATTCTTCAGGCACCTGAAGTGGCACTATCAGAAATTGTAGTCACAATGACTGTGATTCCCTTGATGATTCTATTGTCGATGGTAAAAATAAAAGAATACAAGATAATCAGCCAGCAAGATCAGGAAAAAACAAATGAATAATGCATGGAGAACCTATTTTTTTTAGTATCACTGCTGGGATTCACGCTGTTTTTAATCGCAAGTTTTCTCACTCTCCCTCCTTATAGTCATTCCCAAAACAGCTATAGAAACATTATTCTTGCCGATGATCCGGTTCATATCAAAGCAGCAAATGCCGTGGCTGCAGTAGCGTTTGATTATCGCTGCTTTGACAGCTTTGTCGAAGCCATTATCCTGTTTACTACCGTTGCTGGGATTATGCTTCTTTTAAGAAAAGGAAAAGGAGAAAAAGAAGAATACTCGTTGCAGAAACGCATTAAAAAAACCATTTCCACCCGTAGTTCGGCAACAGCAACCATGGGGTGGGCACTCCTTGGTTTTGTTGCTCTTTTTGGTTTTATATGATCCTTCATGCTCAGCTTAGTCCCGGGGGAGGATTTCAAGGGGGAGTTATTATAAGTTCTGCTCTCTTGTTAATTTATCTTGCCGGCACTTACACTAAATTTATGAAGCAACTTTCATTAAGAATGATGGAAATGATTGAAACTCTTGGATTAATTGGCTTTATGACATTAGGCAGTATCCCCTTATTCCATCAAAAGCCCTTTCTAACTAATTTCCTCCCCAAAGGAATGCTTGGCAATATTTTGTCAGCCGGCATACTTATGCCGTTAAATATCCTTGTGGGCATTACGGTTACGGCTGCCATCATTCAAATATTGCATGAATTTATGGAACAGCTCATCATCACAAAACGCCATAATACAAGGAAGAAAAACTCATGACTCATCTCCCCTATTTTGTGATTGTTTGGTTATTTGTTGTTTCTTTATACGGAATCCTCAGCAGTCGCAATTTAATTCATATGATTAATTGCCTGACTATCCTACAATCCTCTGCTTATATCTTTCTTTTAATCATTGGCTATCATCAAGCAGGTACAGCCCCTGTTTTTTCAGATCATGTACAGGCTTCTGCTATGGTTGACCCGATTGTACAGGCCATTACATTAACCGACATCATCGTCGCATCGGTAGTCACGTCATTATTGCTTGCCATTGCTATTCAAGCTTATAAACAGTTTGGAACCCTCGATCCTTATCAGTTGATTGCGATGAAAGGTTAATATGCATCATTTGCCGCTTTTTCCTATTTTTTTTCCTTTTTAATTGCTATTTTATTATTGGGAATTGGGCCTTTTTTCAAAAGACGCGTTTTAGATTCAATAGCGATTATTACCTCATTGCTGGTCACCTTAATTTGCCTGCTGCTGGTCTTTAAAGCACCCTTAGTTTATTGGTTTGGCAACCATATCCCCATCCAGAAAACGGTCGTTGGAATTGGATTTGTTATTGATTTAAGTGCAGCTTTGCTGGCGACACTGGCAAGTCTGCTTACGTTGTGTGTTTTCATTTATTGTTGGCATTACTTTGAAGCGGCCGGCAATTTATTTCATGCGCTGGTATTGATTTTTTTAGGAGGAATGCTTGGTTTTTGTTTTACCAGTGATTTATTTAATTTATTTGTTTTTTTTGAGTTAATGAGCATTTCCGCTTACGCATTAACAGGATACAAAAATGAATCGCGCAGCTCACTGCAAGGATCACTCAATTTTGTCGTAACCAATTCTCTTGGAGGAATATTAATTCTTCTGGGAATTGGTTTTACTTATAGCCAAACAGGGGCTTTAAATTTTGCTCAAGTTGGGAACCTATACATACATCAATCCATGAATGGATCAATGGTCGCATCATTTATTTTAATCACCAGTGGCTTCTTAATTAAAGCCGCCATTGTTCCATTTCATTTCTGGCTAGCTGATGCTCATACTGTAGCCCCCACACCCATTTCAGTGCTTTTTTCTGGCATCATGGCACAACTTGGTTTATATGGTTTGGCAAGAATTTATTGGACCATGTTTGCTAAACCATCCTTTCCATTAGAACATCAGTTCTTGATTCTATTTTTTACTATTGGCGCACTTACCATTTTGGTAGGCAGTATGATGTGTTTTATGGAACGTTCTCTTAAACGTATGCTTGCTTTTTCAACCATCAGTAACTCGGGTGTTATGCTAATAGGCCTTTCTTCGCTCACTCCCATTGGTTTGCAGGGTTTAATCTACTACATTTTTGCCCATGGTTTATTAAAAGCAATTCTTTTCATGTGTGTTGGCATATTATTACATCACTTTGGAAGCGTAGACGAATTAGAATTATGGAGAAAAGGCAAAGCCATACCACTGATAGGCGTGCTTTTTTTCATCGCAACCATTGGGCTGTGCGGGTTTCCCGTTTGGGGAGTTTTTACTGCAAAAAATTTAATTGAACTTTCCTTGCCATCATTTGAAAAAGAAATGTTTATTTTTTTGATACTCTTTGAGACATTGCTGACAGGTGGAGCCTTAATTCGAGCATCAGGAAGAATATTTATAGGCTTTGGCAAACATCAAACCATACATACACCAGTAAAAAATATCACACAACAACAAGAAACAGAACACACCAAAAAAGCGACCCCTATAACCATGTTAATTCCCATCACCATTTTAATGGTGACACTTCTTGTATTGAACACTTTCACTCAATTTAATGTCTTACTGAATGAAGCCGCACAAGAATTTCAAAACCAGAGATGGTATTCATCCGTTGTATTTAATCAACCTCCACCACCTCTATATGACAAGCCTCTCATGCATACATCAAGCAATTATCTTATTGAACTAATAGGCGTATTTGGAGCAGTCTTGGTTGGACTATTAGCACTTTTTGGTCATCGTTGCTCTCAATGGTTAAAAAATATAGTAACCATCCTAATCATACCCCCATCCATGAAATTAAAGTCATTACAAAGTGGTTTAATTAATGATTATGTCAGTTGGATTATTTTAAGTATAACGCTCATTAGTTTTTTATGCTCATGTCACTATGAGGCAATTTTAATAAATCATTATTTTTATCATTCATTGCATTTGAACCATTAACCTGATACTTTTCCGACGTTTAGGCTTAATTTTTTTATTTCACTAAGGGCTACGAGTGCGTCATTCAAAACGAGTTTTAAGTGTTTTTTCACTGGTCATGATCAATGTCATTGCCGTTGACAGCTTACGGACATTGCCATTAACTGCAAAATTGGGCTTATCACTCGTTTCTTATTATTTAATTGCTGCAGTTGCTTTTTTATTCCGGTGGCTCTGGTAGCCGCAGAATTAGCAACGGCCTACCCTGAAACAGGCGGTATTTATATATGGGTACGTGAAGCATTTGGACGTCGGGCAGGATTCATTACCATTTGGTTGCAATGGATATATAACGTCGTCTGGTATCCAACGATTCTTGCATTCATCGCCGCTACATTTGCCTATCTTTTTGCTCCGCAATTGGCCAATCATAAGTTTTATTTATTAGCAACCATTATCAGTTTATTCTGGTTATTTACTTTGCTTAATTGTTTTGGCATGAAAATTTCCAGTCTAGTCAGTATCATTGGGGCATCGATTGGAACTCTTTTGCCTATGATTGGTATTACTATTTTAGGGATTGTATGGCTACTACAAGGTCGCCCTCTCGCTATTGAAGCTCCCATTTCATGGACGCCTGATTTTAGTTCGCTAGGAAATTTGTCTTTATTTTCTGCCGTATTGTTTGGTTTACTTGGCATGGAAATGTCGGCCGTGCATGCGGAAGAAGTAAAAAATCCTCAACGAGATTATCCTCGTGCTCTTTTGTATTCTACGATCCTCATATTTTCGACGTTAGTGCTTGGATCTCTCGCGATTGTTATTGTGGTTCCGAATTCCATGCTAAGCGTTGTGTCGGGATTAATTGATGCTTACGCTATTTTTTTTAACTCCTATCATATGCCGTGGATGACGTCGCTGACTGCTGCATTCATTATCCTTGGTGGCTTAAGCGGCGTTTCTGCCTGGATCATTGGTCCAACCAAAGGATTACTAGTCGCTGCGCGTGACGGCTGCATTCCTCATGCCTTTGCTCAGGTAAACCAATATGGAGCGCCTGTTGCCATTCTCATCACTCAAGGAATCATTTTCACGTTATTAAGTAGTGTATTTGTTTTATTTGATTCAATTAATGCAGCGTACTGGATTTTAAGTGATTTATGCGCACAAATGGCCTTATTGGTGTATGTGTTTATGTTTTCAGCAGCCATTCGCTTACGATATAGCCGACCTGAACAATCGGGTGCTTATAAAATTCCTGGTGGAAACGTCATCATGTGGCTTATCGCAGGCCTGGGCATAGGTTGCTGCAGCATAGCGATCATGATCGGTTTTATTCCCCCCACCCAGATTCCAATTAAAAATAAATGGTTTTTCGAATTGTTTTTGATTGGCGGACTACTCCTCTTTGTATTGCTACCATGGTTTTTGGCCAAAAAAAATGAACCCGTTTATTAGGTTTATTGACTTTTATTGAAGTGCCGTGAACAGGCCACGGCAGACAATCATAGAGCAACAGCACTGGTTTATAGACAACACGTTAGTCTTCAGGTAGGGACATCAAACTGGCATTACCCCCGGCGGCTGTTGTATCCACTGTATACGTTCTTTCATGGCATAAGCGCTGTAAATAATGAGGTCCCCCTGCTTTTGGACCAGTACCTGACAATCCTTCGCCACCAAAAGGTTGCAAACCGACAACGGCACCAATCATATTACGGTTAACATAACAATTACCTACATGAATACGCTGACGAATGTACTCCACGGTATGATTAATACGACTGTGAATGCCCAGAGTCAGCCCATAACCGGTATTATTAATTTGAGCAATGACTTCATCGAGATCCTTGCGTTTAAAGCGAATGACATGCAACACTGGTCCAAATACTTCTTTCTTCAACATGTTCAGATGCTCAATGGCTATCGCCGTTGGCGGCATAAAATGTCCTTGTTGACAATCGTCATTAAGCTTGCATTGATAAATCAATCCACAATGATTTTTCAACTCCGCCACATGCTTTTTCAAGGTTGATAATGCTTCTTCATCAATGACAGGACCAACATCAGTCGTCAACCATTTAGGATCACCCACACGTAATTCAGCCATTGCTCCCTTAAGCAATTCAATGAACCGCGGATATACATCCTCTTGTATGTATAAAACTCTTAATGCCGAGCATCGTTGTCCGGCAGAACCAAAAGCGGACGTCAACACATCCATAGTAACTTGTTCAAGCAATGCGGAAGAATCAACAATCATGGCATTTTGTCCGCCAGTTTCGGCGATCAACGGGATAATTTCACCACCTCTGGTTGCCAGCGTTTTATTAATGTGCGCAGCCGTTTGAGTTGAACCTGTGAAAATAACGCCTTTTATACGTTTATCAGCTACTAACGCGGCGCCTATTGTTTCTCCTTGTCCAGGCAATAATTGGATAACACCGGGTGGAATCCCTGCTTTAATCATCAATTGCACCGCCAAATAGGCAATGAGTGAAGTCTGTTCAGCAGGTTTAGCAATGACGCAATTACCCGTCGCAAGAGCAGCAACAACTTGCCCGGTAAATATGGCTAAAGGAAAATTCCATGGACTAATGCAAAGAATGACACCGCGAGGATGCAAACTAAGCTCGTTCAACTCACCGGTATACCCGTGTAAACGTACTGGCTTCGCCATCATTTGTTGTGCTTTTTCAACGTAATAGTGACAAAAATCCACCGCTTCCCGTATTTCAGCAATTCCATCATTCCAGGTTTTTCCTGCTTCTAACGTTGCCAAAGCAAGAAAATCCGCCTGATGCTCTTCCAACAGGTTTGCAAATTTTTCAATTAATTTACTCCTTGTTTCTACTGAAGTTTTACTCCATTGAGGGAAAGCTTCTACTGCTTTAGTCAGCGCCCAGTCAACGTCTTCTATGCTGGCATGAACAACTTGCCCAATCTTATGATCAGTGTGCTGGGGAGATACAACGTCATGCGCTTGGCTATTTTCTTTTGACTTACCTGCAAGAATGGGTGATGCTTGCCAATGAGTTAAATCCATTTTGGCTAATTGTTGCTGCAAATCAGCCACAACATTCCTGTTTGCCAAATCCACGCCAGCTGAATTTTTTCGTTCGGGCAAGAATATCGAGGCTGGCAACAATATATTTTGATTAATTTTACCAAGTAATTTCCTGGCCTTATTGACTGGGTCCTCCACCAAATGACTGATGGGGGCTGTATCATCGACAATCCGATTTACAAACGATGAATTTGCACCGTTCTCCAATAAACGTCGTACTAAATAAGGCAACAAATCTTCATGGCTACCAACTGGTGCATAAACACGGCAAGGAATCCCGTAGCAATTGGCAGGTACAATCTGATCGTACAATTCTGTTCCCATACCATGCAAACATTGAAATTCAAAATCACGATAATCACCCACCAAATTTAAAATCAAGGCGACAGAATAAGCATTATGAGTAGCAAACTGTGGATAAATTGCATCCGTCATGGTCAATAATTTCTTGGCACAAGCCTGAAAAGAGACATCCGTAAACGGTTTTCTGGTAAAGACTGGGTAATCTTGCAGCCCTTGCATTTGTGTTTTCTTAATTTCACTATCCCAATAAGCTCCTTTAATCAAACGCACCATGACACGCCGGCCTCTGCTTCGGGCCAAAACAGCAATCCAGTCCAGAAGATAAAAAGCTCTTTTTTGATAAGATTGCACAGCCATTCCAAAACCATCCCAACCATCCAAACTGGGATCGGTAAAAGCACGCTCAATCACATCAAGCGATAAATCAAGTCGCTCTGATTCTTCAGCGTCCACGGTAAGAGCGATATTAAATTTTTTCGCCAATTGCGCTAAAGCCAACAATTTTGGCGTTAACTCTTTAATCACCCGCTGATATTGTGATTCTTGATACCTTGGATGCAAGGCAGACAATTTTATGGAGATACCTGGATTACTATAAACGCTTCCTCTGCCTAATGTTTGCTTTCCAATGGCTTCAATGGCCTTGCTATAAGCATCATAATAACGCTCAGCATCTGCAGTTGTCAGTGCCGCCTCTCCTAACATGTCATATGAATAACGAAAACCACGGGCTTCTTTTTCTTCGCTCGCGTCAAGGCTTCTTTAATAGTACGTCCCATAACGAATTGTTTGCTCATAATTCGCATGGCCTTATCCACTGCCTTGCGTATCACCGTTTCACTGCTACGATTAATGACTTTCATTAAAGCCTTACTTAAAACAGATTCAGCTTTTTCAGGCGATAATACCTTGCCAGTCAACATCAATGCCCACGTCGTAGCATTAACAAAAAACGAAGCACTTTGACCTCGATGCGATTCCCAATCTGCAGCGACTATCTTATCTTTAATTAGTCGGTCAACGGTTGCAGTATCTGGCACTCGTAACAAGGCTTCAGCCAGACACATCAAAGCAATTCCCTCATTGCTGGATAACGCATACGCCGTCAGAAAGGAATCAATTCCTGTACTTTTTTACGTTCACGGCGAACGGCTTCTACCAACCGCGATGCAACGCCTTGTACTACTTTCACCTGCCCTTCGTCCAGGCTAGCGTATTCAATCAGACGGGTTATGCTTTTTAACTCTGTTTCACGATAAGCATCATTAATTGTGGCGCGTAACCCTTGGGGCGGTTGTAGTGATCGCCTATCCAGCATATTGCCTCCAAAACAAATAAGAATTTTAATTTCGAGAAGGATAATTTAATTTGGGTTTAAATTAAATTAAATTTATAATTTTCACTCATAAAACTGACCGTCTACCTCTCCAATCCAGCCAAAATATGGTTAAAATTTAATTCTTTTTGAACAAATTTCGATCTAAAAAAAGAGGGAATAAGGCTAATTTTAGCTAAAAATATAAACAAATTAAATATATTTTGGCCAGATATGGCCATTAGCCGTTTTATAACTGACTGAATTGAATAATGTTTTTTCCTGATGGACAATAATAACCCTTATAATTTTACTTTTGCCTCACTTGTCAATATAATCGCCATTTCTGAAGCGCCTATGGCATGGCTTTCAGACTGTATTGCGGCTAAAAGTCATACGTTGATTTTTAGTATCCCGTATACCCAAGTTTATGGAAGAATAGCCGCATTTCCTTTAGGGCAACTAACTAGAAAATGGAGTACTATGAATACGATTTTTACTTTAATTTCAGTAGCACTACTTACTAGCAATATGACATCAAGCACACCAAGTTTTGCAAAACCTGCTTTTGATGTTAATACAGAAGTCAAGCATCTAAGCCAAAAAGCACCCACACTTGATAAAAAAGTGCTTAAATTGGCGCTAGCGGCCTATCAAAAGGCAAAAGAGAAAGGCAAGGTCAAAAAACCAGTCCTTACGGTGATTGATTATTCGCTTCCATCTTCAAAACAACGCATGTGGGTGTTTGATGTCAATAGAGAAAAACTTTTATACAATACCCATGTTGCGCATGGAAAAAACTCAGGATTAGACATTCCTCACCATTTTTCAAATACTCCTTCCAGTAAAGCAACCAGCCTGGGAACGTATGTAACCCGTGATACTTATTTTGGTTCAAAAGGGTATTCATTAAACCTGCAAGGTTTGGAAAAAGGCTTTAATGATAATGCTTACAGCCGTCGCGTCGTTATCCATGGAGCCTGGTATGTAGAACCAAGCTTTATCAAAAGAGCAGGGCGTGCGGGACGCAGTTGGGGATGCCCATCCATTGCGCAAACACTGGCAAAACCAGTCATCAATACAATCAAAGGCGGCTCCATTGTATTTGCCTATTATCCTGATAGGAAATATTTATCTCATTCCGGTTACGCAGCAGTCGCATAAAAAATAAAGCCAGGGATTGCCCTGGCTTTTCACAGTCTTCCAATCAAGACATAGTGTCTTGCAATTCATCCTTGAAGATCAGTTCCTTCTGATCAAAAATCCCTTTTAAGAGCTTCAATCCATGAAGTCCTATTTAAATCTAGCAGTCTAATTGCCTATATGCAAGGCAAGCTGATAAAATTATTTATGATAAATTTATCAATATTAAATCTATTAATTTATATTTTTCATATAGTTATGAATAAATAAAAGCTATAAAACCACAATTTAAGCAATATCTTAAAAAAAACCAAGAAATTTCTTACAGCAATTTAAGAAATTAATACTTACTCACGCAAGACATGGAACTCTACAAGAAAACAACCATAATCATGGCCAGCCCGCCATTGGAGCAAAATTATACTTTGATTGTATTATATCTTATTTAAGTCATTTCCGCGCAAGCGGACATCCATCTTGCAAAAAAACCATCATAAAAGAGAGATGTCCGCCTGCGCGGAAATGATACCTATTAGCTGCCCTTATCCAGTAATTAGATTGTTTGCAACGCTCTGTTGTGATAATTTAAGGTCGGGAAGTATGCTACCGGATGCTTAAATGAACCAACAAACTATTGCTAAAAAAGATAAATTCAAAACAATCGATTGGCTAACAGAACATTTCCCCGCAGCTTTTTTTAAAAAAGCAAGCCAAGTTAAACCTCTTAAAATTGGGATATTTGATGACATCATTGACTTTTATGAACGTCTTGATACGCCACCTTTTAGTAAAAAAACCTTGCGCGAGGCATTGAATTACTATAGTGCATCACCCGCCTACCTGAGCTGCCAAAAAGCTAACGTTGCACGAGTGGATTTGTTTGGAAATGAGGTGGACGTTGTTACAGATGAACAAGCAAAATACGCTTATCAGCGTTATCAGCAACGTTACACGGATAAAAAAAACAAAGCTCGCATATAAAACCTTCTCCTATAACTTTTGACAAGCAAGTAAATAGTTGACACTGACCGATTGCTGCAGGGAAGCTTTGTGATTCAAAGGATTATAAGACATACCGGATATGGCAATAGGTTCTAATCCTGCCTCCCGCACCATGGTTGCCAATTCGCTGGGCTTGATAAATTTTTTAAATTCATGAGTCTGGCGTGGTAACAATTCCAAAATATATTCAGCAGCAATGATTGCTGCTGCGTACGCCGCTGGCGTCCGGTTGATCGTTGATAAAAATAAATAACCACCTGGTTTTACCAAACGAGAACAATGTTCAATCACTGTTTCTGGCTCAGAAACATGCTCCAGCATTTCCATGCACGTTACTGCATCAAATAATTTTGTCGCAAACGTCTCAATCGATTGACATACATATTGAATATTCAAATGGCCTTCATTCGCATGAGCACTGGCTGCAGCAATTGCATCCTTTTCAGCATCCAGGCCAGTAACTTTTGCTCCCAATCTCGCCATACTTTCAGCTAAAATTCCACCGCCACACCCCACATCCAAAATATGCTGCCCAGATAAATTAATAAATTTCTGAATAAATTGAAGGCGCGCGGGATTAATATCATGCAGTGTTTTAAGTGGACCATGTTCATTCCACCACTGACTAGACAATTGCGCAAATTTAGCAATCTCTTGTGAATCAATTGTAGTTTTTTTATTCATGATATCTTAGTAAATCCATGGGTTTAAAAAATGCCACCACTTGTGGGTTTGTGATAAAACTAATATTGTAAGGATGTTCAGCCACAAGGCTTGGAAAAAGATTGGCTTCAGGAATCTGTTTTGCCACATGGCCCAACAAGATTAATTGCACGGATGGCTTCAATTCAGCCAATTTTCTAAATAAACAATGAACAAACGGCCGCCAATGGCGAGCATGATAATTTACCTTTCCTTCACTATATACCAAAGAAGCATTTAAAAGCAAAAATCCTTTATCCATAAAAGCATTGAATAATTCTTTTGCCGTTTTTATATAATGCGTCTTATCAAGTTTGGCGATGGCTTGCTGTGAAAAATCTTCCTTTTTCAAATCTCCACGCGCATAAAGCAACATTTTTATCCAGTTACGCAGAGAAGTTGCACGGTTAACTTCCTTGCTTAATCCATTCGAGCTCCACAACGACCCTACAGAATTATCCCAGAATGCATAACCATTTGCCGATTGCGCCCGGGGATATGGCGACTCTCCTAAAAGGATATATTGAGTCGCAGTCAAAGGCATACTAAATGCTGCAAATAAATTTTTCTTGCCCGGCAGCCAATCCTGGCTAGTGTCCAGTTGTTGCAGATAATCATCAGCCACCTGATCAAGTGCTTCATGCAGGATAGGACGCCACTGCTCGTGGGCCTGCTCAATAATATTACGCATGCAGCCTCCTAACATCATTTGACATTTTTTTAAATATAACCTAAACCATACCCTATTCTCGCTTCATGTCATTAAATGTCAATTAAACTTCAAAATAACAGGAGATATAATATGTCTAATGGACCAAAGATAGGAGAGTTTTGTTGGAATGAACTGGCAACGCCCAATGTCAAGGCAGCAAAAGAATTTTATGGTAATGCCTTTGGCTGGAAATTTTCTGACCACTCAATGAATGGCTCAACCTACACCATGATTAAATCCGGTGAAAAAGAATTTGCGGGTATCTGGGAAATCCCTCAAGATCAGTCTAAACAAATTCCACCCCACTGGATGAGTTATATTTTAGTGGACAACCTCGAAAACAGCTTAAAAAAAGTACAAGAACATCGTGCCACCATTAAAGTTCCCACTACAAAAGTAGGAGAATTTGGTCAATTTGCCATTATCACAGATCCTACCGGGGCTCATGTCGCATTATGGGAAACATTCAATAAGTAAGACGCTGGCTCTTTACCAAACGTGCAAAATAAATGCAGTCTTGGGTAACAAAATGACTCTAACAGCGTTCCTACGTCCAATTTGGCAACAGGAATGCTGTACTTTGTTTTCTTCCGCTTCATTTATAATGTAATCTAAATGTAAAATCATGATCTTAACTTATATCTGCCTAGGCTGACTTGCGGCGGCGTATCATTTAAGATAAGGTCATAGTCTTCGCAGACGAGTCTCAACATGCTCAACTCATTACCAGAACTTATACACTCCGTGCGTGCAAACCATTCAATGATGATTGCACAATTGCACCAATTTTGTGAAATTAATTCTGGAACCGATAACCTTCCCGGATTAAAAGCAATGCATCAAGCCCTTCATTCTGTTTATATTCCTCTAGCAGATGAAATTCAATCACGTAGCATGCCTCCGGTAACAACCATCAATATGGCTGGCAAAGCAACCATGACAACTTCTGGCAATATTCTTTATATAAGAAAACGACCAGAGTTGAAACGGCGTATTCTTTTAAGTGGCCATATGGATACCGTGTATGGCGCCCACCACCCTTTTCAAACTCTAACGTATGTAAACGAAAACCATCTGATTGGTCCTGGAGTAGCAGACATGAAAGGAGGGTTAGTCGTCATGTTGCATGCTCTGAGTACATTTGAAAAAACGCCATTTGCAACCAAATTAGGTTGGGATGTCATTATTAATGCCGATGAAGAAACCGGTTCAATAGCCTCCAGTGCTTTATTGGATGAACTTGCCCCCAATTATCAAGCTGCTTTGGTCTATGAGCCTGCCATGACGGCAGATGGCATGCTGGCAAAAAATCGCAAAGGAAGTGGTAAATTAACACTCATTGCTACTGGGAGAGCAGCCCATGCAGGCCGCGCATTTCATGAGGGACGAAACGCCATTTGTTATTTGGCAAATGCCATCCTTGCAGTCGATGCATTAAATGGTAAAAAAGAAGGGGTGACCATTAATATTGGTAAAATCGCAGGTGGAGACGCTCTGAATGTTGTTCCTGATAAAGCAGTGGCCAAGCTGGATATACGCATCAGCCAACCAGAAGATGAACGATGGGTTCGCGATCAACTTGATCAAATTATTAATCAGTTACAACAAGACGATTACTCTCTGACGGTTCACGGTGATTTTGGTAGGCCAGTTAAACGAGTAACACCCGCAACAGAACGATTGTTTCAACGAATCCAGCACATTGGCGAGGAACTTAATTTGACGGTTGACTGGCAAGACAGTGGTGGTTGTTGTGATGGGAATAATCTGGCACGCTATGGTTTACCGGTCATTGATACATTAGGAGTCCGCGGCGGACACATTCATAGCTCGAATGAATATATATTGCTTGACAGTCTTGTTGAGCGCGCCACATTAAATGCTTTATTACTGGTCGATTTGGCACAGGGTGGCCTCGAAGAACTGTCCGGAAAATCATAAATCTTAAGGACATGATGACCATGATGCTATTTCGCAGTGCAAAAGATACTGATTTACCTGCAATTTATCACTTGGCAGAACACAGCGGTATTGGCTTAACCACGTTGCCAAATGACATGGAGCTGTTAAGTAAACGCCTCAAATGGTCAACCGTTTCTTTTGCTAAAACCGTTAATCATCCTCATAATGAATATTATTTATTTGTGCTCGAAGATCCTTCCACCCATCAAGTGGTAGGAACGTCAGCCCTTGAAGCCTTGACTGGACATGACAACCCTTTTTATTCCTACAAACTGTCAAAACGTACCCGAATTTGTCATTCTTTAAACATTCGTACGGATTATGAGGTATTAAGCCTGGTCAATGATAATCAGGGATGCAGTGAAACTTGCACCCTATTTCTAGATCCTGGCTATCGTCACAGCAACAATGGTTTATTGCTGTCCAGAGCCCGTTTTTTATTTATGGCGCACTACCCTCATCGTTTTGCATCTAAGGTCATTGCAGAAATGCGCGGTATTTCAGACGAAGAGGGGAATTCTCCTTTCTGGGATGCAATAGGCAGTCATTTTTTCCACATGTCTTTTGCAGAAGCAGATCGATTGACCATATCAACCAATAAACAATTCATTGCGGATCTCATGCCAAGAAACCCAGTGTATGTAAAATTAATTGATACTGCCGCTCAGGCAGTTATTGGCAAGCCACATCAATCAACCGTCCCTGCCATGAATATCCTGATGCATGAGGGATTTCGCTACAATAATTATGTAGACATCTTCGATGCTGGCCCAACGCTGGAAGTACCTAGGAAAAGAATTCACACCGTTGCAGCCAGTAGAGTCATGACCGTAAAAAATATTATTGACGACGTCAGCAGTAAGGCATTTATTATAGCTAATACTCAACTGGACTTTCGGGCAACCATATGCCAAGTCATTTTTAATGAGACTCAAAGCTCCTGTATTATCAGTAAAGAAACAGCGGAATTATTGCAAGTAGAGCGCAACGATTGTGTACGTATTGTTCCATTACAAATCGATCAAGCAGGTTTTTAAGGCAATCATAATGAATTATTCAAAAAAAAATAACTTCTCTCATTATTTTGACGGACATTGGACCATCGGCTCCGGACCTTCATTTATCTCGGTTAATCCAGCCGATGGAAATTCTATTTGGCAAGGAAGGAGTGCAACAGCAGCAGAGGTGGTTGCTGCCGTTGACTCCGCTCATCGAGCCTTGCCCTTCTGGTCTCGCCATGATTTTTCTACTCGGGCAAATTATATACAAAATTTCGCCAATCAGATAGAAATGAAGCGCCAGGAATTAACTTACTTAATTGCACTTGAAACGGGAAAACCCTTATGGGAAGCAGATACTGAAGTCAGTTCTGTGATTGGCAAGATTAATTTGTCCATTCAAGCTTATAAAGAACGTACTGATGAAAAAAAATAAGCAACCCTGACACCACCATAGGCCATTTACGTTACAAACCGCATGGCGTTGTCGCGGTGCTGGGACCATTTAATTTCCCTGCCCATTTGAGCAATGGCCATATTGTTCCTGCCTTACTGGCCGGCAACACTGTGGTTTATAAACCAAGTGAATTAGCACCGGCTGTAGCAGAGTTGATTCTGCAATGCTGGCATGACAGTGGACTGCCTGGCGGTGTTCTTAATGGCATTCAAGGGGATGCAACCAGCGCTCAACTATTATTGCAACAGGATATTCAAGGCGTTTATTTCACGGGCAGTTATAAAACCGGATTAGCCATTCATCAACAATTTAGTAAAAGGCCAGACATCATTCTTGCCCTGGAAATGGGGGGGAATAATCCTCTGATCATCGATACAGTAAAAGACATGCAAGCAGCCTTATACCATACCATGATATCTGCGTTCATCACTGCCGGGCAGCGTTGTACCTGTGCAAGACGAGTGATGATTCCAGATGATCATTTCGGCGACCAATTTCTGGAGCATTTCATTCAGTCCTGTAAAAAAATCCGTGTGGGGCAATTTACAGAAACCCCTGAACCATTCATGGGCCCAGTCATTCGCCATGCTCATGCTTTAACTCATCTTAAAACTCAAGAGCAGTTAAAAACAGCCGGAGGCAATTCACTGCTTGCCATGTCTCTACTTGTAGACAATACCGGCTTGCTTTCTCCGGGGATCATGGATATGAGCCAAGTTAAACATCCCGCCGATGAAGAAATATTTGCGCCATTCGTGCAAATTTATCGTTACCACCATTTTGAAGACGCGCTTGTTCTTGCTAATCAAACTCAATATGGTTTGGCCGCAGGAGTTATAACGGACCATTATGAACGCTATGAGCAATTTTATCACACGATTCGTGCCGGACTCATTAATTGGAACCGACCAACCACTGGAGCGGCAAGTAATATGCCATTTGGTGGCATTGGCCATAGCGGCAACCACCGTCCCAGTGCTTATTTTGCGGCAGATTATTGCGTTTATCCTATTGCAAGTCTGGAACAACCGCAATTATCAACTCCTAAAAAATTATTGCCTGGAATTGAATTATTTTGATCCAATCCTATCAAAGTAGATACAGGAGAGTTCCATGGAGGTATATGAATTAAATATGGATGGTCTCGTCGGACCAAGCCATCATTATGCAGGCCTTTCAGCGGGTAATATTGCTTCGACTTTCAATGCATTCACCACAGCCAATCCTGCCGCTGCCGCTCATCAAGGCATTGCAAAAATGCGCCTGTTACACCAAATGGGATTAAAACAGGCCTTACTTCCGCCCCATCAAAGACCCAATTTGCATTTATTACATCAATTAGGTTTTTATGGCTCACCAGCGGAACTTGTAAAACAGGCAAAAAAAGCCGACCTTAATTTATTAGGTGCGTGTTATTCAGCCTCCAGCATGTGGACCGCCAATGCTGCCACAGTCTCAGCAAGTCTGGATACTCAAAATCATCGTGTACACTTTACTGCCGCCAATTTGGTTGGAAATCTGCATCGCCATCAAGAAGCCGATTATTCTTACCAATTATTAAAAAAATATTTGCTGATGAACGGTTTTTTCATCATCATCCACCATTGCCTAAAACGCTTATTACAGGGGATGAAGGAGCCGCCAATCATAACCGGATATGTGCCTCTCACGACCACCCAGGCATCAACCTTTTTGTATATGGGAAACGAGCTTTGCCGGTCAATAATTCCTTTCCCTGCCCTCGCCGTTTCCCTGCCAGACAAACATTGGAAGCCTCACAAGCCATAGTTCGTCAACACCAACTTGATCTTCAACACGTTTTATTCGCTTGTCAAAATCCCGCAGTCATCGATCAAGGAGTATTTCATAACGACGTTATTGCGGTAGTCAATGAATCGGCCTTATTGATTCATGAGGAAGCTTTTTTTCAACAAGCCGATGTATTAGAAGAATTACAACGCCTCGCAAACTTTCCTTTGCAAATCATTGAAGTCCGTGCCAAACAAATTTCAGTTGCAGATGCAGTCCATACTTATTTATTTAACTCCCAATTGATTACCTTGCCTGCAGAGAATGGCAAGAAAAAAATGGCATTGATAGCGCCTATTGAATGTCAACATCATCAACAAATCAGCGTATTTATTGACGAAATGTTGGCTGATGATACCAATCCCATTACTGAAGTACATTATCTTGATCTTAAGCAAAGCATGCGTAATGGGGGTGGGCCTGCTTGCTTACGCCTGCGAGTTCCGTTGAATGTGCAGGAATTAGCGGCCATGCATCAAGGCATTTTGATTAATGATAAGTTATTAGATGATTTGGAAAAATGGGTTCAGCGACATTACCGCACACAATTACATATTAATGATCTGGATGATCCTGCCTTGATTAATGAATGTTTCTCAGCACTTGATGAATTAACAACTATACTTAATTTGGGCAGCATCTACCCTTTCCAGCTGGAAAATGTTGATGAACGTTTTTTTAACTAAGTCCTGTCATCATGAACAAAATACGACGAAAGACGTTTGGCGGACGGTGCATTTATCATTCCTCCCGAGGTATTAAAGTGCATCAAAATCTTTTGTACCGTTGGCTAACGTTGGGCAATGATGACATACAAACCCTAATTAATCGCCATCATCCGGGAAAACCCATTCTTGATTATATTAAACCGTTAACGGTCGGTGTGCGTGCGCAACCAGCAAATTGTTGTCTGTTAGGTTTGGGAGGTGCGGGCGTTGCTCATGCATTGTCTTCCCATCTTATGGATTTTCAACTTGATGTTGTAGAGTATGATAATGAAATTATTGAACTCGCTCATACTTATTTCATGCTGGATCGATTGAAACATTTGAAAATCATTCATCAGGATGCAAATTTATTTATACAAGATAGCCAAGCAACCTATCAACACATCATGATTGACTTATCGGATGCACACGCCTTCCCCGAACATTGCAATAATGACCTTTTTTTTGAGCATTGCCGCAGACTTTTACTTCCGGAAGGAACACTTGCCATCAATTTAGCAAACTTACATGAACAATGGCCGGTACTCCAACACATCCGCACTCATTTCAAGCAAGCGATTATCTCTCTGCCTGTTAAAGGAAGCGCCAACATGGTTATCCTGGCTTCCCGTACAGAAAACGCTCTGGCACTGGCAAAATTGCTAAAAAAAAATCAGCAATTAAAACAATTATCTTGGGATTCGCATTGGGGATGCATCGCCGAGATTTAATTGGTCATTAACTGACATTGAAATCTCAGTGGTTGGTTGCGCAGGTTTATTTAAAGGAAAGCGCCAACTAAATGGTGTCAGCAAATAAAAATTAACGCACGCTGGGTGCCGCGCACAAGTCGCGGCACGTAAGTACTGAAGCTAACTATCAATAGCCTCTAAATTGCCATCAAATCTTTTTCTTTCTCAGCTAAAACCAAGTCCACTTCGGCAATGTATTTATCGGTTAATTTTTGAATCGTTTCATTACCACGACGCTCATCGTCTTCAGAAATTTCCTTTTCCTTAACCATTTCTTTGAGCTGGGTATTCGCGTCTCGCCGAATATTACGAATGGAAACACGCCCTTGCTCAGCTTCTCCGCGAACAACGCGAATCATTTCCTTCCGACGCTCTTCCGTTAAGGGAGGCATAGGTACTCGAATGGCTGTTCCGGCAGTCGCTGGATTTAAACCCAAATCGGAAGTCAGAATAGCTTTTTCAATAGCAGCTACCATCGCTTTATCCCATGGTGTTACCAATAAAGTGCGAGCATCGCTGACCGTCACATTCGCCACCTGGTTTAATGGCGTAAGGCTACCATAATAATCCACCTGCACATGATCCAATAGGCTGGCGTTCGCGCGTCCGGTCCTGATTTTAGTCATTTCATGCCGTAATGACTCAATGGTCTTATGCATTCGCTTTTCTGCATCCTGTTTGATCTTATTGATCATGGTTAGCTCCTATTATAGTTCCAATGCGCTCACCGATAACAATTTTACTTAAAGCATCTGACTCTGACATATTAAAAACTTGCAAAGGCATTCCATGCTCCTGACACAAACAAATCGCAGTAGCATCCATGACTTGTAATCCCTGGCTTAACACGTCCCTATAAGTCAAAAAATCATAACGAACCGCCTGAGGATTCTTAACTGGATCGTCCGAATAAACCCCATCCACTTTTGTTGCTTTTAATACAATATCAGCGCCCACTTCAATAGCACGCAAACAAGCAGCAGAATCCGTTGTAAAAAATGGGTTACCTGTGCCTGCAGCAAATATTACGGCATGACCATTGCGTAAATGGGTCATTGCTTTCCGACGATGATACGGGTCAACAACTCCCAGCATGGGAATTGCTGACATGATTCTTGCCGGCAAATCAATTCGTTCAAGCGCATCTCGCAAAGCCAGGGCATTCATAACCGTGGCCAACATACCCATGTGGTCTCCGGTTACTCGACCAAGTCCTGCTTCTGACAACGCTTTACCGCGAAATAAATTTCCGCCACCAATAACCAAACCAACTTCCACACCCATCTGGATAAGTTTAGCAACATCATTGGCTATTTTATCCAAAATGGATGGGTCAATACCAAACTGCGCCTTACCCATTAATGCTTCACCGCTGCACTTTAAAATAATGCGCTTGTACTTCAGTTTTGGTTGATTGTCATTCATCATTGTTCACGAACCTGAGCCATTACTTCAGCGACAAAGTTATCTTCTTTCTTTTCGATACCTTCACCAACTTCATAACGAGTAAATGCCATAATCTCAGCATTTTTTTCTTTTAATAACTGCCCTACTTTTTTATTTGGATCTTTCACATAAGGTTGTCCGAGCAAGCTTACTTCATCGACAAACTTGCTGATACGTCCTTCAATCATCTTATCAATAATATCTTGTGGCTTGCCACTTTCACGCGCTTGTGCAGTAAAGATTTCACGCTCATTTTCAATGGCATCTGCTGGAACCTGATCACGACTAACCACCAAAGGACGGCTGGCGGCAATGTGCATTGCAATATCCTTAGCCAGAGATTCATCGCCATTTTTCATCGCGACCAGCACACCAATACGACTTCCATGCAGATAAGAACCAATAACACCATCGCATTGCATCTGTTCAAGGCGACGCAGTTTAATGTTTTCACCAATTTTTGCTATCAGCTCTTGTCTTGCTTGCTCAACTTTGCTTTGATGCCCAACGAGTGTTTCATTAGCCAATGCGTCGACATTTGCTGCGTGGGTATGCAGAGCCGTTTCAACCACTTGATTGGCAAACTGGACAAAATTACCATCTCGTGCCACAAAATCAGTTTCGCTATTAACTTCAAGCATCGTAGCTTTTCGTCCATCTGCAGAACGGGCAATAACGATTATTCCTTCAGCAGCCACTCGATCTGCTTTTTTATCTGCTTTAGCTTGACCTGCTTTACGCATTTCAATAATTGCTTGTTCAATATCACCATTGGTGGCAACCAGAAACTTCTTACATTCCATCATTCCGGCACCAGTACGCTCACGTAATTTCATTACCAGGGCAGCACTAATCGTCATAATTCATTTCTCCGTAGATTATCATTGAGTCAACCTGAATGATTTGAAAGGCTTAAGCCTCCCAACTTAGGGAATTGCGGGCTACCGTATGCAGCCCAACTGCATATTATTCAGGCTGAACTTAACTCTTGCAGCCAATGATGCAGCAAGAGATATGAAAAAAGTGCACATGTTCGTGCACTCATTTAAAGCAGATTACTTAGCTGCTTCTTCAGAATCTTTCTCTGTAGGAACTTCAACAAATTCAGCATCAGAAGATACCCCGCCAACCGTATTCCCACGTTGAGCATCAATGATGGCATCCGCGACACAACGAACATAAATTTCAACCGCTCGCATGGAGTCATCATTAGCAGGAATAACATAATCAATCGGGTCTGGATCATTATTGGTATCAACTACCCCAATAACTGGAATTTTTAATCGTCGTGCTTCTTCGACAGCAATGTGCTCAAAGCCAACATCAACGACAAAAAGCGCATCAGGCAAACCACCCATGTCTTCTATTCCACCCAGGCTGCGCTCCAATTTTTCCAATTCACGGGACAACATCAGGGCTTCTTTTTTAATCATCGTTTCGAAAGCACCTTCATCGCGCATTTTTTTCAGTTCTTTCAGACGAAAAATGGATTGGCGAACTGTTTTGTAATTCGTTAACATCCCACCCAGCCAACGGTGATCAACGTATGGCATGCCGCAACGTTTTGCATGTTCGCGAATACTGTCTTGCGCAGCCCTTTTCGTTCCAACAAATAAAATTTTTGCTTTGTTTGCTGCAAGGCGACCAATGAAATTCAAAGCGTCGCTAAACATGGGCATTGTTTTTTCTAAATTTATAATATGAATTTTATTTCGGGAACCGAAAATATATTCAGCCATCTTGGGATTCCAAAAACGAGTGCGATGACCAAAATGAGCTCCCGCTTCCAGTAATTCACGCATACTTAAGTTCATTTTATTTTTCTCCAGGGTTAAGCCTCCACATTTCCCATACAGCACCCATCATGCTTAACTATTGCAAAACAGGACCCTACTGCATGTGTCGAAACGTGTGTGTCGTTAAAAGCGCAGGAATAATACCATAATCACTGATTATCAGCAATTTACTTTCAATAACAAATAAATTAATGATAACTTGGAAAATTTTTCAGAATGTCTATACTACTGAGTGCCTATTGCAAGGTAATGATATTACTAACCAAACTTAAGGAAGATTAAGATGATTAAAAAATGATTTTACTGCCTGCCTTGGCTTTATCTTTAGCATTCAGTGCTCCGAGCTTTGCTGACAAAAACGGTGGACAATGTCCTTGTATGCGTCTTCAAAAGCTGAGTCAAGAACTGGACTTAACTGCTGATCAACAAGCCAAAATCAAAGCCATTAAAGAGCAAGCCCAAAAAGACATGAGCGCGAATGAAGCAGACATGAAAAACATTCGCAGCCAAATAAAAGAGCTTATCCAATCAGAAAAAATAGATGAAGACAAACTCAATAAGCTCATTGAACAAAAGAAAGAAATTATAGCCTCCGCAATGAAAACAAAAATCATGATGAAAAATCAGATTTACAATGTGCTCAATGCCCAACAAAAAGCAAAGTTTTCCGCACTAATGGATAAATGGGAAAGCAAACACAAAGCCCATGACGAAGAAATGAATGACTGATAGACCCTTGTTTTGTTCATTGTTCATAAAAACAATGAACAAAACTTTCCCCATGTTTTAACTTGATCTTTTCTTTAGTTGCAGAAAAAATGCTTACGCAGGGTTTAATTTAAGAGTAAAACACCCATAGGTAGCGAATCCGCTGCTTGTGCTATGATTAAAATTTATGGATTCAAACTATGGCAATTACAATAAAAACACCTGAAGAAATTGAAAAAATGCGGGTTGCCGGCCAACTTGCGGCTGAAGTTCTTGAGATGATAACCCCTCATGTGCAAGAAGGTATTACCACCGATGAACTCAATTCAATTTGCCATGACTACATCGTTCATAAACAACAGGCTATCCCTGCCCCATTGAATTATAATGGCTTTCCAAAGTCTATTTGCACCTCAATCAACCATGTTGTTTGCCATGGGATTCCCGGCAAAAGAGCACTGAAAAACGGTGACATCATTAATATTGATGTTACCGTCATTAAAGATGGCTACCATGGTGACACGAGTAAAATGTTTTTATTGGCTCACCATCTATTAAAGCAAAGCACGTTGTCAAGATTGCCCACGAATGCCTGTTTATTGGAATTAACATGGTAAAACCCGGCGTACGCTTAGGCGACATTGGCCATGCCATTCAGCAACATGCAGAAACCAATCGTTGTTCTGTCGTGCGAGAATATTGCGGCCATGGCATCGGGCGCATTTTTCATGAAGATCCGCAAGTATTGCATTATGGCACACCAGGAACAGGAGAAATATTACGTCCTGGAATGACCTTTACCATAGAACCAATGATTAATGTCGGTAAACCGCATACTCGTTTGCTGCCTGATCAATGGACCGTGGTAACCAAAGATCATAGCCTCTCTGCACAATGGGAGCATACCTTACTCGTCACAGACAACGGCGTGGAAATTTTGACATTGCGTCATGAAGAACGAGAAGCATTGCAAGCGGCTCAACCTTCTTATGAACTATGATAATCGTTTATTAAAACAAAATCTTAAACAGCTTAAGGATGAGCTGAGTATTCATTTTTGTCAAAAAATACACATCACCTCGATTACCAACAAACTCGTCACCTACATGGATGACTTACTATTATGTCTTTTCCAAAAACATACGCTCCATAAAGAAGGAGATTTTTGTCTTCTTGCCCTTGGCAGCTATGGGCGGCGGGAATTGCAGCTGTATTCTGATATTGACTTGCTATTATTGCATCGTGAAGACGCTTCAGACACCCAGTTACAATGTGCTCAATCCTTCATTCAGGATTGCTGGGACATTGGCTTGGAAATCAGTCATCAAATCACAACCGTCGATGCTTGTGCCAATCTTGCCAGCCAGGATCTTACGGTCATATCCAGTATTATGGACATGCGCCTGGTATGTGGCTGCGGTGCTCTTATGGAAGAATTACAATATCAAACCCATCCATTGCATATGTGGACCAGTCATGATTATTTTTTTGCCAAAATGCAAGAGCAAACCCAGCGCTATGAAAAATATGGTGAAACCGCCTATAATCTCGAACCAAATGTTAAAAATGGCGCAGGAGGATTGCGTGATCTTCAAATCATATTCAGCATTAGTAAACGACATTTTGGCACCAAAAAACTGAAAGATGGCATTCGTTATGGTTTTATAACGGCAAAAGAATATGAAGAATTAATGCACTGTCAGCATTTTCTCTGGCAAGTCCGTTTCGCTCTGCATATGTTGGCTGCCCAAAAGGAAGATCGCCTGCTATTTGACCATCAAATTAAATTAGCAAATCTATTTAATTATAAAGATGATTCGCATTCCTTAGCGATCGAACAATTTATGAAGTCCTATTTCAAGATCATCAAGCGCAGCCGAGAATTAAATGAAATGCTACTGCAATGGTTTTCTGAAACCATTGTTCATCAACAAAAACAGAAATTAATACCACTGGACGACGATTTTCAATTATCGAATGATTATATTGAAGTTCGGCATGCTAAAGTATTTCGCCAAAAACCGGAAACGTTACTGCAAATTTTCTTATGGATTACAAAGAATCCAACCATCAATGGGGTACGGGCAAACACCATTCGCTTAATCCGCCAGCATCTTTATCTTATCGACAAACGATTTAACCAATCCCCCAAAACAACTAAATTATTCATGGACTTGATGAAAGCAGAAAACAGCCCCTATGAAGCTTTACAACGTATGAATCGTTATGGCGTATTAGGATATTACCTGGATTGCTTCGCCATGGTCACAGGTCAAATGCAATACGATTTATTTCATGTCTATACAGTGGATCAGCATACCTTGTTTGTCATCCGTAATCTTGGACGTTTCCTCAATGATCAATATGCTCGCCAGTTTCCCTTATGCGCTCATTTAATGGCTAAATTGCAAAAGCGTGAGATTCTCTACTTAGCAGCCCTGTTTCATGACATTGCTAAAGGCCGTGGCGGCGACCATTCCGAATTGGGCGTTATTGATGCATCTAATTTCGCCACACGTCATCATTTAAATGCGGAAGAGCATCAATTATTAATATGGTTAGTCCGCAATCATTTGCTCATGTCACAGACCGCTCAACGTCAAGACATCTACGATCCTAAAACCATTCAACAGTTTTGTAACTTGCTTCCCAAAGCAGATTATCTGGAATATCTTTATTTGCTAACCGTTGCAGACATTTGCGCAACCAATCCAAGCTTATGGAATGCTTGGAAAGATTCTTTGCTAAAAGAATTGTATTATGCTGCCAAAAGCGCTATGGAGCATGAGAAAAAATTACTGGATGAAGCAGCCCTCGTTCATTCACGTCAACAGCAGGCTTTAGCTATCTTGGCCAAAAAAATATAGCACCGGCCTCCGTTCATGATCTATGGAAACACTTTAAACAAAAATATTTTTTGCATGAGCCACCCAAAGTCATTGCCAGACATACGAAAGCCATACTCTCTTGCAAACAATTTCCATTAGTGCTCATCATGCCCCACCACAGTGATGGGGGAACGGAAGTGTTTATTTACATGCCGCATCGCGATGAACGTTTTACCATCACCACCACTGTTCTTAATAATCATCATGTCACCATTCAAGAAGCAACCATTCTAACGTGCGATAATCACTTTGATTTGGATACTTACATCATTCTTGATGAAAAAATCAGGCCTTTCTTGATAGGCAGCAAGCAGCTAACATACAGCGGGCACTGGTGCATCATTTAAGTGATCACAGTCATCCGCCCAAAATTGCATCACGACGATTATCCCGGATTCAGGCGCATTTTAAAATCAAGCCACAGATAACATTCAACAATGACATGGAGCATCAAAACACACGCATGTTTTTAGTCACAGGCGATAAACCGGGGCTATTGGCACGCATCAGTCACATTTTTTTAAATGAAAAAATTCATTTGCATAATGCCAAAATTGCAACGGCTGGAGAACGGGTAGAAGACATGTTTTATCTAAGCAACCAGGATGGTCAACCCTTAACCAAGGAACAACAAAACAGCTTGCATCAAAAATTAATCGATGAACTCAGTCATTATTAGTATCGTTTCCATTTAATTTTGATAAGTTGATTGTACACATTGATCTTTTCTCTCAAAATTAAATGGAAACGGTACTAATGATCAACAGAAATTACTCACTCCCATCCAATTTACGGCGACTTTCGAAAAAGTCCCTTAATAATGCAGCAGCATTTTCCTGTAAAGGACCTTCATCCACCTGAATGGCATGGTTTAAAGGATACCCTCGCATGAGATTATAAACCGAACCAGCTGCACCAGCCTTAAAGTCTCTGGCGGCAAAAACTAATCGTCGTATTCGTGAATGAACCAATGCTCCGGCACACATGCTGCAAGGCTCCAGAGTGACGTATAATGTGCTATCCAACAGCCGATAATTCTCTAAATAAGAGGAAGCCTCACGAATAGCCATCATCTCGGCATGGGCGGTAGGATCATGCGTTTGAATGACTTGGTTCCAACCGCGACCAAGCAACCGATTATCGGAGCTTACCAATACCGCTCCAATAGGTACTTCGCCTTGCGCTTTTGCTTTTAAAGCCATTTCCAGCGCTTGTGACATCCAGAACGCGTCCTGGTTTACCACGTCACTTATTCCCATTCAATCGTAGCTGGTGGCTTTCCTGAAATATCGTAAGTCACTCTTGAAACACCATTGACTTCATTAATGATGCGATTAGATACTTTCGCTAGGAAATCCCAAGGTAATTGCGCCCATTTAGCCGTCATAAAATCAATGGTTTCAACGGCACGCAAACAAATGACGTACTCATACCGACGCCCATCTCCCATCACCCCAACGCTTTTTACAGGCAAGAATACAGCAAATGCCTGACTGACTTTATGATAGAGATCAGCCGCATGTAATTCCTCGATAAAGATGGCATCGGCCTGGCGTAAAATATCCGCATAGATTTTTTTTACTTCTCCAAGAATGCGCACACCAAGACCTGGACCAGGAAAAGGATGACGATACACCATCTCATAGGGCAATCCCAGTTCCAAACCAATGCGCCTTACTTCGTCTTTAAATAACTCTCGAATAGGTTCCAGCAATTTTAAATTCATTATTTCAGGCAATCCCCCCACATTATGGTGAGACTTAATGACTTCGGCCCCACCACGAATATGAGTAGCAGCCGATTCAATCACATCTGGATAAATAGTGCCTTGAGCCAGCCAGCCAACATTACTAAGTTTTGCAGCTTCTTCTTCAAATACTTCAATAAAAAGCTTTCCTATTATTTTTCTTTTTCTTCCGGGCAGCTCACTTCTTGCAAAGCATGCAAAAACTTTTCTTCAGCGTTGACAGCAATAATATGAATGCCCATATGTTGACCAAACATGGTCATCACTTGTTCCATTTCATATAATCTTAACAAGCCTGTATCAACAAAAACACATACCAGCTGTTTACCAATAGCGCGATGCAATAAAGCAGCCACAACGGATGAATCCACACCACCCGATAAACCAAGCAACACGTTTTGAGTGCCGACTTGCTGGCGAATTTTATCGATGGCTTGCTCGATGATATTATCCGCTGTCCAATTGGTCGTTGCCTTACAAATATCAACAACAAAACGCTCCAGAATTCGCATTCCTTGTAAAGTATGCGTGACCTCTGGATGAAACTGTAAACCATACCAATGACGCGATTCATCCGCCATACCAGCAATGGGGGCGTTTGCGGTTTCGCAAATGATCTGAAAGCCGGGCGGAAGTTCAGTGACTTTATCACCATGGCTCATCCAGACATCCAGCATGGCCTCGCCACTTGACGTCGTTCGATCTTCAATGTGACTCAACAGCGCGCTGTGTCCGTGAATGCGAAGTTCAGCATGGCCAAATTCCCGTAATTTGGATGATTCAACACGTCCACCCAATTGCATCGCCATGGTTTGCATGCCATAACAAATACCAAGCAATGGAATGCCGGCTTGAAATATCCATTCTGGTGCACGGGGATTAGTGTCATAAATCACCGTAGAAGGCCCACCAGATAAAATAAGACCGCACGGAGCCAATTTCTGTAAATGCGACACATCCACATCAAAAGGATAAATTTCGCAATAAACACCCATTTCGCGGACCCGACGGCCAATTAATTGGGTGTATTGAGAGCCAAAATCAAGAATAATCAATGGTTTTGTTTAATATCTTTCATAAATCTTAAGTTTATAGAGTTGGATACGAGACTATTCATCAATCTGATAATTAGGTGCCTGTTTGGTGATGCTCACGTCGTGAACATGAGACTCACGCATGCCGGCATGGGTTACTCGAACAAATTCTGCTTTTTCGTGCAGCAAACTAATCGTGCCGCAACCAGTATACCCCATACAAGAACGCAAGCCTCCCAGCATTTGATGAATAATCGTCTGTACTGGGCCCTTATAAGGAACACGTCCTTCAATACCTTCAGGAACCAGCTTCTCAGCCCCTTGACTGATGTCCTGAAAATAACGATCGCTTGAACCTTGTGCTTGAGCCATCGCACCAATTGAGCCCATGCCCCGATATCCTTTATAAGTACGTCCTTGATACAGCTCGATTTCCCCTGGCGACTCTTCTGTTCCTGCAAACATGCTGCCAAGCATGACGGTGTGCGCTCCGGCAGCCAATGCCTTGCAGACGTCGCCTGAAAATCGAATGCCCCCATCAGCAATCACAGGGACTTCTCCTTTCACGCCAGAAGCCACATTGGTGATGGCAGTAATTTGTGGCACACCAACTCCTGTCACGATTCTGGTGGTGCAAATAGACCCAGGACCAATACCAACCTTAACGGCATCAACCCCTGCAGCCACCAAATCACGGGCAGCAGCGGCTGTGGCAATATTACCGCCAATGACCTGCACGGTTGGAAAATGCTTTTTAATCCACTGAACTCGATTAAGCACGCCTTGAGAATGACCATGAGCCGTATCAACCACAATGACATCAACACCAGCTTCAACCAATGCCATGACTCGGTCTTCTGTTCCCTCGCCTACACCGACCGCTGCTCCCACACGTAACTGTTCGGCGCTATCCTTGCAGGCATAAGGATTTTCCTTTGCCTTTTGAATATCTTTCACGGTAATCAGCCCTCGAAGACAAAATGCGTCGTTGACCACCAGTAATTTTTCCAACCGATGCTTGTGTAAAAGACGGCGGATTTCCTCCCGACTGGCCCCTTCTTTTACCGTAACCAATCGTTCTTTTGGTGTCATAACCGCTGAAACAGGCAATGACAAGTTCGTTTCAAAGCGGATATCACGGCTTGTGACAATGCCAACGAGATGATCGTTATCCACGACAGGAACACCGGAAAAATTGTGTTTTGCCATGACCGCAAGAAGTTCCCTAACGCTTAAGGTGGGTACCACAGAAACAGGGTCTTTGACCATGCCGCTTTCAAATTTTTTCACTTTTTTCACCTCTTCGGCTTGAGAGGTGATACTCATATTTTTATGAATGACCCCAATACCACCTTCCTGAGCCAAGGCAATGGCTAAGCGTGCCTCAGTTACAGTATCCATGGCAGCAGAAATAAGTGGCATATTTAATTCGATGTCGCGTGTCAATCGCGTTTTCAAAGACACTTCTTTGGGTAATATCGTCGAGTGGGCTGGAACTAACAAGACATCATCAAACGTTAATGCTTGTTGGATGATAGAAAGCGGCATACTACCCTCCGGTAATTTAGTTAACCGAACATTATATAATAATTACCAGGACAGATAAATAGCTTTGTTGTCTTAGATCAAATCCTTAAATCAAAGCTGTCTCCTTGAAAAGGATTGAGCATCCAATGCCTTTTTTAATTGTAATATACTCATCATCCGACTTTGCGAGCATTCGCAATGACAACCGTTTCATGGGACAGCCCTGCATCTTAAATACTGTAGCAGAAGTTATGAAAATAAATTTTTTTAACTTAACGGCATTAAACCGTATTAAAATAAGCAAGAATGTACAATTGAAAATTATTTTACCAATAGGTAGTTGAATAATCCCAATAAGAACGTGTAAACTGAAGCAAATTTATTACTTTTTGTCAACTGAAGGGAAGGGTTAAGCGTTGGCCAAGATTATCGTCGTTACTTCTGGTAAAGGGGGAGTTGGTAAGACCACGTCTTCTGCGGCATTTTCAGCGGGTCTTGCACTGCGTGGGCATAAAACCGTTGTCATTGATTTTGATATAGGATTGAGAAATCTTGACCTCATCATGGGCTGTGAACGCCGTGTGGTTTATGACTTTATTAATGTCATTAATGGCGATGCCACCTTAAAGCAAGCACTCATAAAAGACAAGCGCATCCCGGAGCTTTACATTTTACCTGCTTCACAAACCCGCGATAAAGACGCCTTAACGCTGGAAGGGGTTGAAAACGTTTTAAACGAATTATCGAAAGAGTTTGATTACATCATTTGTGACTCTCCTGCTGGCATTGAAACCGGCGCTTTAATGGCCATGTATTTTGCCGATCATGCGATTGTAGTCACCAACCCGGAAGTGTCTTCTGTTCGCGACTCTGACCGAATTTTAGGGCTTTTAGCCAGTAAAACAAAACGTGCAAAGGAAAGCAGCACCCCAATACAAGAACATCTCTTGCTCACGCGCTATGACCCCGAGCGCGTCACCAGAGGGGATATGCTGTCCGTCGACGATGTTAAAGAAATTCTGGCCATCCCGTTAATTGGTATTATCCCTGAATCCAAAGCCGTGCTTAAGGCATCGAATACTGGCGTGCCAGTGACTTTGGATGAGCAAAGCGATGCGGGTCTTGCTTATCAGGATGCCATTGCCCGTTTCCTGGGTGAAGAGCGCCCCATGCGTTTCATTCATGCCGAACGTAAAGGAATATTGCGCCGTCTATTCGGAAAAAACAAGGAGGATCTCCCAGCATGAGTATTTTTAATTACTTACGCAAGCGCAACGCGACGGCCAAAGTAGCCAAGGAGCGTCTGCAAATCATCATTTCGCACGAGCGCACCCAAAGAAATACGCCGGATTACCTGCCAAAATTACAGGAAGAAATTCTGGCCGTCATTGCGAAATACATCCCTATTAGCCATGATCAAGTCAGTGTTAATCTCGAGCGCATGGGTGATAATGCCGTTCTTGAGCTGAACGTCACCATGCCGGATGAGGCATTGGCTTAATATAGATGCATTTCCTTCTCACTCATCTGAAATTACAGTCTCAGCGGTTTTTTGTTCCTCAATATTTTCCAACAACCTTCTTACCTTATTCAATCCCATACTGAAAAAAATCGCAGTCTGGATAACACAACTCGGTATCCGATAAATCTGTACATTTATACCTGGTTAACGCCTGCGTTAACCAAGCTACCTCGCTAATTTAATAAAATGATGTTATAATAAGCAAATAGATTAATTTCTTATTGAGTGGTAAAAATGAAAGTCAAAATAGATAAAATTCAAACGCCATCTCTCGTATCCTCATCAGAAGATCAATATCAGGTATCATCTGTTGATGCCGCAACTGTAGAACGTAATCAAAGTCAAATGAGATCTTACATTAGCACTGCACGAGCTCATTTAGAGTCTTTAAAGCAAGAATTATATAAAACTCTTGATGCCAGTGGTTTATCTCCTGCTATACTTCAAGCAAACGGCAGTCTACCAGCTGGTGCTGACACTAGCCTACCATTATCCGCGTTTCTTGAAAAAGCGTATACTGTTCAAACGTATAGCGATGAAGGCGAGCCGATAATCAATCGCGAGCAACCTTATATCGACACAGGAAAGCAGTTTGCTAAATTTTGTGACGAGTGGCATCCACCTCGTGTTCCGCTGACTACAGATCAGATATTATTAAATGATGCCGGAAAAATGATTGCTTCCATAAATACAGCCTTAAGTCAATTAAATAAAGTTGAAGCAACGTTAACTATAGCTCGAAAGGATCCTGCTGAATATGAGCGTGCTGGATTACAGTTTCAACAAATCCCTAATGCCATAACAACTGTTTTGGACTCAGCCAGTCAATCTAAATTCGTGGAAGTGGTACCAAACCAAACCGTTTTACAAAAAATTTGGTCTGGCCTTTCTGAACTTGCAAGTAAAATAGGTAGCTTTTTTTCTAACTTAGGAAAATCAGAGACTCAACAGTATAGGGAAAAGTTTTCTGCCATTAGAGAAAAATACGAAGAGCCAATACCCAGTGCTGCTGAAGAGCATCATGTAGATGTAAGTAATGATGCAAAACCAGCACTATAGGGGCTCTCACAAAGTCATTCTACTGCCAATGGCACCACTTCTTCATTCGAGTGCTTTTTTCCAGCCTTAGACCCTCCTGATTGCCGGACAAGTTCTTCCGTGTTGAAGTCATCGACGGCAATGACTTGTTGTCTTGCTTGTTCCGCTTCTTTTAACTGCTGTGCTTCTTCTGCATTGAGAATGCCTTTTGCTTTTGCTTCTTCAATTTGTTCAAGAAGCGTCAAAGCATGAATAACTTTTTCACGCACGCCTTGTGCCACTTTCTTTTCCAGCGCCTCTACAGCACACAGTTTGTGAAATGCAGCTTCCAATTGCCCTAAAGGACAATTCATTCCAGGTTCTGCAAACACCAGTGACGTTAGGCGCGAGCGGGTTTCATTAGGCTCAATCAACAAACGAGCCACCGTTTGACCTAGTTTATCACTTGGTTTTGTTCGTCGACTTCCAAGGGGTTGCAACATAATCCTTAATACAGCGCGACCCCATCGCCGTGGAAAATTAGCAATCACGCCGCGCATGGCAGATTCGCACTCATGCAATAAATACTGACAACACCATTCAACCAATGGCAAATCAGCATCAGGCTCCCCGTCTTGCTGAAAGCGGTTTAACACCGCCGAAGCCACATATAAATAACTTAACATATCACCTAATCGGGCAGATAATGTTTCTTTGCGCTTTAGTGTTGCGCCAAGAGTCATCATGGAGAAATCCGCGAGAAAAGCAAGATGGCTGCTGTAGCGATTAATCCACTGATAATAACGTTTCATTTTTACTGCTGGCGCATGACTTACACGACCATCAGTAAAAGAAAACAACAAGGAGCGGGTGAAATTTGCCAATATAAATGCCGCATGCCCCCATAACGCTTGATCAAACGCCGATAAATCATTGTTCTTAATGCTTTCCATCTCAAGAAAGACATAGGGGTGACAACGAATAGCGCCTTGTCCAAAAATAATTAAACTGCGGGTTAAAATATTTGCTCCCTCGACGGTAATGCTGATGGGGGCACCTTGATAACCCCGGCCTAAATAATTATTAGGCCCAAGGCAGATGCCTTTACCGCCATGAATGTCCATGGCATCAAGTGCGACGGAGCGTGCCCATTCGGTGGTATGATATTTCAAGATGGCACCAGCCACTGCCGATTTTACCCCAGCATCAATGACGGTGGTGGTCATAGCCAAAGCAGCGTTAATCATGTATGTTTTTCCGGCAATACGCGCCAAGACTTCTTCAATGCCTTCAAATTTACCAATCGGTTGATTAAATTGCTTACGGACACGTGCATAAGCACCACTGCCTAGAGAAATTGCCTGTGTACCACCCGCAGCACTGGAGGGCAAAGAAATAGCACGGCCTGCACTAAGACACTCCATCAACATCCGCCATCCTTGGCCTGCCATCTTTTCCCCGCCAATCAAATAATCAAGAGGAATAAATACATTTTTACCTTGTGTAGGTCCATTAAGAAATGCGATATTCAATGGAAAGTGACGACGCCCCTTGATAACGCCAGGAGTATCGGCAGGAATCAAGGCACAGCTAATACCTACATCATGTCCCTTGCCAAGAAGATTGTCTGGATCAAACAAGCGAAATGCCAAGCCAATAACCGTTGCTACGGGACATAACGTAATATAACGTTTGTCCCAGTTTAAGCGGATACCCAACACTTCTTGACCATTAATTTGTTCACGGCATACGATGCCCTGATCAGGAATTGAGGCGGCGTCGGATCCCGCATTTGGACCCGTTAAGGCAAAACAAGGAATGTCCGTGCCATTGGCGAGACGAGGAAGATAATAATTTTTCTGTTCTTCCGTACCATATTTTAAGAGGAGCTCCGCCGGGCCAAGCGAATTAGGCACTGAAATGGTGGAAGCCACCGTGACTGAACGGCTATACAGCTTAACTAAAACAGACATTTGCCCGGTTGCTGAAAATCCAAGTCCGCCGTACCGCTTGGGAATTATCATACCCAGAAAACCATGAGACTTTATGAAAGTCCACATTTCTGGCGGCATGTCGGCACGATTATGGGTGATGTCCCAATCATCAATCATACGGCATAACGTATTGACTGGACCATTCAAAAAGGCTTGTTCGTCCTCACTTAAGCGCACCGCAGGAACGGCGTGCAAGCGGCTAAAATCAGGCGCCCCACTGAATAACTCACCTTCCCAGCCAATGCTTCCTGCTTCCAAGGCTTCTCGCTCAGTGGCTGACATTGCCGGCATTGCCTGCCGTGCAATATGCAACAAGGGACGGGTTAACAAGCCCTGACGAAGCGGCCTGATGGTTCCGATGAGAAACAATGCAAAACCCAGCCACAATCCAGTCTGAGCAAACAAACCGGGAGAACCATATTTCATGACTAACAATGCAAAAATCGCATAACTGATGAACCAGACCTTGAGGGATGCCTGCTTGACCAGCAACAAACAGACTACACTTAAAACCATCACGATCAATAGACTATGCAGCATGGTTTCTCCTTTAATAATTATCCTGCAGCCTGGTTAAACAATAACCTGAAAGCAATCGTCCAACACTCCCTGGATAGCACTATTACCTCTTCCATTTAATTTTGACCGGTTATCTGTCATTCCCGCGAAGGAGGGAAACCTTGTTTAATCTAGCTCTGTGTTCTGTAATGGATCCCCGCCTGCACGGGGATGACAAACAACAGAGCGAAGATGACAGAAGACAGAACTGTTTGTCACTCAAACAAAAAAACAGAACCGTTTGTCTCTCAAACAGATAGCAGAACCATTTGTACAACTCAACCTGTCAAAATTAAATGGAAAAGATATTATTATTTACTTCATTATCTAAATTTACTTCATTATCTAAATAGTGCATCCACCGCTTTTATGACTAAATTCGCCGTTTGCTCAGGATGCTCCATTGGAAACATATGAGAGCCACGTATTTCATATGTTTTAATATTGTAATGCTTTTGCATATAGCGCAAGTCCATACGGTCAATTATATTGCTCTTACTACCGTAGATAAGCACTGCCGGGATTTTTAATTTTCCTTCATATTCATAGAGCATATGCGGAATAGTACGATATATCTGATATTCTACCTGACGATCAAATCGTAGTGAGTAACCTTGTTCATCTTGTTGCATGCCATAATCAATATAATCCTCAAGACAGGCATCCGTAAAGTCTTTAAATAAGGTTCTGCTTCTTAAATAAGACCAAGCCTGCTCCTTGGTTTGCCAATATTGGCGCCGTCCGCGAGTACGAAACGCCGGGGTAACATGATCAATCATCCCCAACGTTTTTGATAATCTTAAAAGATTGGATTTAAAACGTCCGATAATGGGTGAATCCAAAAGAATGACTGCTTTAAATAAAGAAGGCTCCGCCACGGCCGCACGAAAGCTTAATACTCCCCCTAAAGAATGCCCCAGAGCAATCACTGGTTTTGAAGCCTGCCGTTTAATGCTGGCGGTCACTTCATCAACAAGATAATGCCAGTTTTCAGTCACAGGAAATTCAGGAGTATGCCCAACCCGGTCAATATAACAATAATCAAAACAGGGCTGCAAATAATGAAACATTTGTCGATAGCATGGCGAAGGAAATCCATTTCCGTGAGCAAAATGCAGCAGTTCTCTCATGAAATCACCATCTTATTGCGCTCACTTTTTACCGCCATAACCGCATAGTAATAATAAATGGCCAATAGCCCAAGAAAGAAAAATCCAATATTGGGAAATATAAAATTGGCAGTAAACAGACTTATGAAAAGCACAATTTGTGGGGTTGCCGCAATGGCAAACAGGCGGCAAGATTCCTTATATTTAATTTTTACATTCAGCAAAACTTGGGCAAAGACCTGGCCAAGAAAAGCAAGGGTAATCATTAAAACCAGATATATTGAATAAAAAAAAGCAAACACAAAAAAATAAATAAGCAACTCAGCCATATATTTTATTCGTGTAATGCTAGCCGATTTTATTATTTCCTGCCCGACAAACACTTCATTTTCATAATTGGGAAACGATTGCTCATAAAAACTGCTGCTGGGCATTGGCGTATTTAAACTGAAAAAAAATCGCGGCGTTGGTGGCCGATAATACATTGCATCTTTGGTAATCAAAACATTGAGGTCTGGATACGTTCGGGTTAATTTAGGCAGATCTGCCTTCGTACTCATGGTATCAACCATCAGGACCACCTTCCCTTGCTTATTTTTTATGAGGTAAGGTATAGGCTTGTCAAACAATACCTTTCCATTTTGAATATAAAGAGGGGGTAATTCTCCAAGAGGAGACAGTACTTGCTCATTAAAGAATTGATTAAAATCCATAATAATTCGTATCGATGGTGGAATAGAGGCAATCAACAAAATTAAAAACAAATAAATGAGACCGAAACCACGCCAGCGCTTAGAGACATCCACGTATAGTCGACGAGAATAAAAAGACATGTAAAAGGCATGCCAATAACGAAAAATTGGCGCATCCACTCTGCGTAATTTTTGACTGTTCTTACTCATTCCATCTCCCAAGAAGAAAGCCTGTTCGTTGACAAAACAAATTGGCCTTTTTCAACAATAGCTCAAACCTCAATGGATTATTAGATGATAATGGCATATCGTCTAGGACGCGAATGCTACAAGGCACTTGACCACGCATGGTCATCACTTTTACCAGTTTATCTGACCCTATATCATCAATAAATTCTATGCGCGCCTCCACCTGGCCTGATTCAGGCTGGGTCTTAATCAGTATATGCTCTGGCCGTATTCCCACGAATACTTCAGTTCCGCAAGTAATTTTTGCATGCAATTTAGGTAATGGCACCTCGATTCCCATGTTCATAAGAATAGTATTACGCGACAAATCCACTTTTCCGGGCAAAAAATTCATCGGATAATGGCCAATAAAACTTGCAACAAACATCGTAGCAGGACATTGATAAAGCTCTTGCGGCGTCCCTGCCTGCTCTATGTTGCCACGATTTAAAATAACGATCTTATCCGCCAACGTCATAGCTTCTGTCTGATCATGAGTCACATATAAGCAAGTAGTACGTAAGTGCTGATGGAGTTTTTTATTTCATGACGCATGTCTGTGCGTAATTTTACATCAAGATTGGATAATGGCTCATCAAATAAAAAACAGACGGCGAGCGGACAATGGCACGCCCCATCGCAACCCGCTGCCGTTGCCCTCCTGACAATGCCATCGGCTTGCGATGAAGATAGTCTTTTAATTGCAATAATTCGCTCACCTCTTCCACACGCTGGCGAATCAACGCCTTTTTCATTCCGCGCATTTTTAAACCATAAGCCATATTGGCAAATACGGTCATATGCGGATAAAGAGCATAATTCTGAAACACCATGGCCATATCGCGGCGAGAAGGAGACATTTTATTCACACATTGATTATTGATCATGATATGGCCATTACTAACGGTGTCAAGACCCGCAACCAACCGCAGTAATGTTGATTTTCCACTGCCTGATGGTCCGACTAAAGCAACAAATTCTCCTTTTTCAATATTTAAATTAATATTATTCAAAATGATTTGATCATCATAATATTTATTGACCGATATTAAATTTACCGTCGCCATTAATTCATCAACCCTCTTTCAAACCAACGTTGAAATACGATAACAATCACACATGGCGGCAACAAAGCAACCAAGGCAACCGTCATAATGTAATGCCATTGCGGGATTTGATCGGCAACGCCTGCAAGAGAACGAATTCCCATGACAATGGTTGCCATATCAGGATTGGTCGTAATAACCAAAGGCCAAAGATACTGATTCCAACCATACACAAACATGATAATAAATAACGCAGCCAGTTGCGGTTTTGACAGTGGCAGTAAAATATCAATAAAAAACGAACAGGACCTGCCCCATCCAAGGTTGCAGCGTCTACTAATTCCTGAGGAATGGTTTTGAAAAACTGCCGAAATAAAAAAGTCGCTGTGGCTGATGCCATAAGCGGCAAGGTCAGCCCTGTAAAAGAATTTAATCCACCCATCAAAGCCACCACTTGGAATGTAGGCACAATTCGCACTTCAACCGGCAACATCATGGTCAACAAAATTAATACAAACCATACACGCTTGAAAGGAAGCTTAAAATACACCAAGGCAAAAGCAGACAATAAAGCCAAAATGATTTTACCAGCCGCAATCAATATCGCCATCATAAAGCTGTTTATGAGCATTTTTGTTACCGGCTCTCCACCCGTTGCCGCCAGGCCTTCAAACAAGACCACTTTCATGTTAGTCAGCAACGAAGTTCCTGGCCAGACAGGAATTGGAGATTTCATCAGCACAGCACCGTCATGACTTGCACCAACCAAAGCAAGATAAAGCGGAAGAAACATAAGCCCTATATACCCGTACAAAAATACCTGCGAAAATAAACGAGTAATACGCTTAATCATCAGTTCGTAAGAGAAAGAATCTAATCTTGCTACAAAAACAAAAGACGTCATCTTGTCAATCAGCCCGCTCTCCATTCCGTCTATAGGATTTTTATAACAGGGACTTTTTGCATCGGCTCTGCCTTGGATGCAAAACCCATCGATTTTTTGAGCCATGAATTTACAAACAAACCATAGCCTGCTCATTGATAATGGACCCTTTTTTCAAGATAACGGAATTGCAGCAAGGTCAAACCAATCACAATGAGCATCAGAATAACCGATTGTGCCGAAGAGCTGCCAGGGTCCATGGCAACAAATCCATCTTCATAGACTTTATAAATCAGAGTCGTTGTACTGTATTCAGGCCCACCATGGGTGATGACTTGGATAATACCAAACGTGTCAAAAAATGAATAAATAACATTCATCGTCAGTAAAAAAAAGGTGGTTGGTGATAATAAAGGAAAAATAATTTGCCAAAACCTTCGCCACGCCGATGCTCCGTCAATCATTGCAGCCTCAATAAGCGAACGGGGTATTAATTTTAAAGCGGCAAAAAAGAAGAGAAAATTGTAACTGAATTGCTGCCAACTTGCTGTCATAATAACCACAAATAATGCTTGCTTTGCATGAATAAGGTAGTTGAAATCCATACCAAATGCATTTAACAAACGAGTCATCCACCCCAACGTTGGATGAAATAGAAAGCGCCATAAAATGGCAGCTACGGCTGGAGCAACGGCGTAAGGCCAAAGAAGTAAGGCTTTATACAGTTGCTGCTTCTTACATCGCTCATAAACCATCAAAGCCAACGTCAAACCTAGCGTCATCGTTAACAGCGTAACAGCAAATGCAATGAGCAACGTAATATTGAGCGCCTTAAGGTAATCCGCACTGCTCAACAAATCCATAAAATTGGCAAGACCTGCAAAATGATGATGCAAGCCAAATGCATCACTGAAAAACAGTGATTGCCATATTGCTTTGCAGGCTGGCCAAATAAAAAACAAAACTGTCACCAGCAACTGTGGCATGATGAACAAAAATGCTAATTTAGACTGTTGATTATAATTTGCCATCAAACCACTCGAACGCTTTACCTCTTAAAAAACTCTCCTAAATCTCATGTCCATGCATTTCCAGTCAAAGTCGCTACCTTTCGTGCACATAGGCTCCGGCTTTTTTCAACGTTCGATGCAGCAATTGTGTATAAATAGGAGGGTTATTTGCGAGCTGCACCACGACCGTTGCCGTCAAACAGGTCACCATTAAAGGAAGAATTAATAAATAATTTTGTGTCATCTCAACCACCAAAATAATTCCAGTAACAGGCGCTCTGACGGCGGCAGCAAACAATGCCCCCATTCCAGCTACTGCAAACATGCCAGGATGTACTGTCATATCGCTCATGATGAGTTGAAAGAGGTAGGAAGCAGCCAGACCAAGAAGTGTCCCTAGAGCCAACATCGGTGCGAAAATCCCCCCAGGAACCCCTGTACCATAACATAACAGTGTCATGATGAAGCGTACAACAATTAAAACACATAACATCCCAAAACCAGGCCGCATCGTCAATGCTTTTTCAATGATTTCATAACCACCTCCGACCGTATCAGGATAAATATACGCCAGATAACCAACGCCCAAGCCGATAAGCAAGACATACATGGGGCGAGTCAAGCTTCCAAGCTTATCCAGATTATCAAGCGTTTTTATGAGCAATATATTAAATAGAAGCCCAACAAAACCAACGATAACTCCAAAAATGAGAAAGAGCCATAATGATTTCAAGCTGGGCAACTCAAAAACACTCATGGGAATGGCAGGATGCGCACCTAAAATCATGTGTAATACGATGGTGGCCGAAACGCAGCAAATCGCAACGGTTTTAAAATTAGTAAATGAAAAATTAAACTCATTTCTCATTTCTTCCAGAACAAACAAGACACCAGCCAAAGGAGCATTGAACGCCGTAGCCAGTCCTGCGGCAGCACCTGCGGCAATCAACGCATCGCGTCTCTGACGACCCATGTGAAACCACTCACCAAGCATCTCCCCCAAATTTCCACCGATTTGAATCGTTGGGCCTTCCCGTCCGACGACCATTTTGGCGGAAATAGACAAGATGCCGCCAATAAATTTTACTGGCAACAGCCGACGCCAAAAAATCGGGCGCTCATGCAACAACGTCCCTTCGATTTCTTGCACACCACTGCCTGAGGCCTCCGAAGCAATCCATTTTACCAAGCTCCACGCAATAAAGACCATGGTCATCGTCGTTACAGCAGATACTATTCCAACTGGCCAATCATGGGCTTTCGCAAAGGAAAACCACCATGCTAACAGATTAGTACACCACTGAATTCCCAATTGTAATACTGAACCCACAATCCCCGTCAGGATTCCTAACAAAATAGCCACGGCATAAATGATTAAAATTTTATCGCGCATTGTTTCCAACCATTTCCATTAAGTTATTGATGATTTTTAAACCGGCCTGTTTTGGCATTGAAAGAATAGTTTCAGGGTGAAATTGCACCGCTTGTACAGGTAATGTCTTATGCGATACTGCCATGACAATACCATCCTGGCTTACCGCAGTCACTTCCAGCTCGTCTGGTATGCTCTCAAGCCGTGCATAAAGAGAATGATAGCGCCCTGCAACAAATGATTTATCCAGACCGCTAAACAGCCCACCTTCAACCAAAATATTCATAGTAGACGGTTTACCATGCACAGGATAATCAAGCACGTCTAGTGTGCCACCAAAATATTCAACAATACCTTGTAAACCTAAACAAACACCAAACAATGGTGTATGGGCTGCCAATACGGCATGAATGGTTTGTGACAAATTAAAGTCTTCAGGTTTTCCTGGCCCTGGGGATAAACACACCAAATCATAGGAATGCTGTTGCAAATAACCGAGTGCATGCTCACTACGTACTGTAATGACTTGTGCTCCAGTCTGACGAATATAATTTGCCAAAGTATGTACAAATGAATCCTGATGGTCGATAAGCAGCACTTTTTTCCCCGTACCATAAGATGGTAACCATGTTGTTGCCTGTTTATGACCATTGGCCTGACGTAATAAATCAATGAACGCAGAAGCTTTCAGGCGTGTTTCCTGTTCTTCTGCCTGTGGATCGGAGTCATATAGCAGCGTCGCTCCCACACGAATTTCAGCAATCCCTTGTTGAATACGCATCGTTCTTAATACCAAACCTGTATTAATATCGCCATTAAAATTAAACCACCCCACAGCCCCACCATACCATTTTCGTGGCGATTTTTCATGTTGCTCAATAAAATTCATAGCCCAAAGCTTTGGTGCCCCTGTCACCGTTACAACCCACATGTGCGTTAAAAAGGCATCCAATGCGTCAAATTCCTCGCGTAAATAACCCTCCACATGATCAACGGTGTGGATCAAGCGGGAATACATTTCAATCTGGCGACGCCCTATCACACGAACCGTTCCAGGCTTACAAATGCGCGATTTGTCATTTCTGTCCACATCCGTACACATGGTCAACTCTGAACATTCTTTTTCAGACTGCAAAAGCGTTTGGATATTTAATGCATCTTCTATCGCGTCTGCTCCGCGCTTAATCGTTCCAGAAATAGGACAGGTTTCCACACGTTGCCCCTGCACTCGCACGTACATTTCTGGGGATGCCCCCACTAAATACTCCTCTTCACCCAGATTAATAAAGAATCCATAAGGAGATGGATTGACAAGACGCATTCGTTTAAAGATAGCAGAAGGTTTTTCCGGAGCATGCAGGTAAAAAGTCTGGCTTGGTACCACCTCAAACAAATTACCACAGGCAAAGTGTTGTTTGGCTTTTTCAACCACTTGTGCATATTCTCCCTGCCCATGATCGCATTCTCTACCAGGCTTTTGTATGGGCTGATAAGTAACATAGTCTCCCGCACGCGCCAATCCCTGGGTGGTTTTACCCTGAAATTGAAATTCATAACGCCTGACAAATGCTTCTTCCTTGCGATGATTCACAATAAAAATCTCATCAGGCAAGTAAATCACCATATCCCGTTGGGCGTCATCACGTTCCTGAGAGCGCTCCACCGTTTCAAACTGAAATACCAAATCATAACCAAAGGCACCATACAACCCTAAATACGATTCTTCCTCTGTCTTAAACAAAGCAAGAATATGACGCACGATGGTAAATATCGAAGGTTGTCGACTACGCTCTTCTTCATTAAATATTTTTTTCCCTGATATGACTTGCAATTGACAGCAGCGGGCTGATTTTTTAAGAAACTCTATCTCATTGGAGGTTTCTAAAAAATGAACCAAGATAGCAAGCAATACTTCCCCTCGCTGATTTAGCGCCGCTAACACCAATGTATTTTTACGGCAGGTGATGGCAAGAGGTGGATTATAAAAACCTATATCCCAACATGTATAACGTCCGGGGTATTCAAAACTTGAGGTAAACAAAGCTCCGCGATGAGAGTCTAAACGTTCTATAAGCGATTCTATGGCATTTGCGTAGGAAAGTGGCTGCTGTTGATATTCAACATGAACTCCCCCCGCCGTTTTAACTTGATGCAACATGAATTGAAATGCTCTTTAAATTAAACAATGAATGATGTTCTAACATGTTATTGCCTTGATTGGAATTAAAAAAATCACCAGAGTCTGTAAACAGACCCTCAAAACCAGGTCATTGTAACTTTACGGCCAGGCGGTATAATGGTGGCCTGCTTTAGAACGGCATTGGGGTCGATCATGTTCACATCAAAACGTGAGTTAAATCAAATTGCTGAATTAGCCTGTATTGAACTAAGCCATGACAGCATCACACAATTAACCGAAGATGTCGGTGCAATTATGAATTTTGTTGAACAATTACGTAAAATCGATACAAAAAATTATTCGCCGATGCTTCATCCTCTTGATCTGCATCAACCTTTAAGAAACGATGAAGTAAAAGAAGAAAATCGTGTTGTCCAATTGGAGAACATTGCTCCCTTATTTAATGAGGGACTCTATCTGGTTCCTAAAGTCATCGATATAGGAAAATAAGCGTATGCATACAAAATCAATACGCGAGCTCAGTCACGCTTTACATCATAAAGAATTGTCCAGCGTTGAACTAACGCAACATTATTTAAAGCGAATTGAATTAAATCATTCTTTAAATTCATTTATTCATATTAATGAGCAGCATGCCATTTCGGCGGCAGAAATGGCGGATAAATTGCTCCACACAGGCAACGCAAAACCGTTAACCGGTATTCCTTTGGCCCATAAAGATATTTTCTGCACGCAAATCATGCCCACGACCTGCGGTTCAAAAATGCTGGCAAATTTCCAATCACCTTATCAAGCCACTATCGTGCAACGTTTGGCAGCACAAGGGACGGTATTAATTGGCAAAACCAATATGGATGAATTTGCCATGGGATCAGCTAATGAAAACAGTTACTTTGGCGTCGTTAAAAATCCCTGGAACCAGGAATGCGTTCCTGGTGGCTCATCAGGGGGCTCAGCTGCAGCAGTAGCTGCCTCCCTCGTGCCATTTGCGACAGGCTCCGATACCGGCGGCTCCATTCGCCAACCCGCAGCCTTCTGCGGAATTTCTGGTTTAAAACCTACGTATGGATTATTGTCTCGCTTTGGTATGGTTGCCTTTGCTTCCAGCCTCGATCAAGCTGGACCAATGGCCCGTAGCGCCGAAGATCTTGCCTTTATCTTGCAAGTTCTTGCAGGGCATGATGAAAAAGATTCAACGTCAATCAATAAGCCGATACCCGACTACATCCATGCTTTGGATACGCCTTTTAAGCCCTGCCGTATTGGCCTGCCAAGTTGTTTTTTTCAACCTGAAGTGGATGCCGATATTCAACAAGCCATTATGAATGCTGTCGATGTCTTTAAAAAAGCTGGTTGTGAAATCATTGAGGTGGATCTTAGCTTACAATCCTTGTGGGTTCCTTGTTATTATGTCATCGCTTGTGCGGAAGCTTCTTCCAACTTATCACGTTATGATGGAATTCGCTTCGGTTATCGTACACCCAAGGCAGACAATCTCTTTGAATTAATTACCCGCTCGCGCAATGAAGGCTTTGGACTTGAAGTCAAGCGCCGTATCCTGACAGGAACTTATGTGCTTTCTTCCGGATATTTCGATGATTATTACGTGCAAGCACAGAAAGTAAGACGAATGATACAAGAAGAATTACTTGAGGTTTTAACCCAGGTTGAAATCATTCTTGGACCAACCACACCCACCTGCGCTTTTAAATTGGGTGAAAAAGTCGCTGATCCGACCCAGCGTTATTTGGCGGATGTATTTACCGTCGCCGCCAATTTGGCAGGTCTTCCCGGATTATCCATTCCAGCCGGCTTTAATCATGAGGGATTACCAATAGGCCTGCAACTGATGGGAACTCATTTCAGTGAAACACGCCTCTTAAGTCTGGCTCATTTTTATCAAAGAAATACCGACTGGCATCAGGCCAGACCAAAGGAGTCTATATGAATTGGGAAACAGTCATAGGCCTTGAGGTACACGCGCAATTAAAGACTCAGTCAAAATTATTTTCCGCTGCCGCAACCCAATACGGTGCGCCACCTAATTCACAAACAAGTTTTATTGATGCCGGATTACCAGGCGTATTACCGGTATTAAACCGGGAAGCCGTGTATATGGCCATAAAATTTGGTGTGGCCATAGCCGCAGAAATTAATCATTTTTCTTATTTTGAGCGAAAAAATTACTTTTATCCGGACTTACCCAAAGGATATCAAATCAGTCAATATCGTCGTCCAATTCTCAGTCACGGACATCTGGCCATCATGATGCCAGATAGCACCTCAAAAACCATTATCATTGAAAGAGCGCATTTGGAAGAAGATGCCGGGAAATCCCTACACGAAACACATCATGATTACACTGGTATTGATTTAAACCGTGCCGGTACGCCTTTACTTGAAATTGTTACAGCGCCATGCCTTGCTTCTGCCAAAGAAGCCGTTGCCTATTTAAAAACCTTACATCAGTTATTGCGATTCTTAGACATTTGCGATGGTAATATGCAAGAAGGTTCGTTTCGTTGTGATGTTAACATTTCTTTGCGTCCCGCAGGCAGTCCTGTGCTTGGAACACGAACAGAACTTAAAAATCTAAACTCATTCCGTTTTATTGAAAAAGCAATCATTCATGAACAACTTCGTCATCAGGACTTGTTAGAAACAGGTCAAACGATCGTGCAGGAAACAAGGCTTTATTCACCGGAATCTGATAGCACTTATTCCATGCGCAGCAAAGAAAGCGAAAAAGACTATCGTTATTTCCCTGATCCGGATTTACTACCAATTGCCATTGATGAACAGGATTTGCAAAAAATTAAACAAACCATGCCTGAGTTACCGGAATCCATTCGTCTTCGTCTGCAGCATACCTATCATTTTTCCGAAGACGATATTGATTTTGTATTGTCCTCGCCCGCTTTGGTCGCCTTTTTTGATGAAGTTATAGGTAAAACACAAGCTTCAGCCAAGACCTTAGTTAATTGGCTAAAAGGAAGCTATTCTGCCGCATTAAAAGAAACAGGAGGATCCTTCAGTCACCCTCCCGTCAGCTCCGAACAATTGGCTTGTTTACTGGATCGCCTGGATAGTAATGTTATTTCTACAAAAATTGCCAAGGATATTTTTCACCGTCTCTTGATTGAAAACACAACCGTTGATGACCTTATTGCAGCCGAAAATTATCAACAAATTGCTGATCAAACACTGTTGGACTCGCTCATTCGCAAAGTCATAGAAACTTATCCAGAACAAGTTGCAAGCTATCGGGCTGGTAAAACCAAATTGCTTGCCTTTTTTGTGGGCAAGATTATGCAAGAAACACAGGGTAAGGCCAACCCGGCACAAGTCAATGAATTATTGCGTCAATACTTAAAATAAGTGTCTTATCTGGCGACATAAAGACTTATGAAGTCTTTTATGTCGCACACTGTCATTAATTATAAGGTTTGACAATAACGGTCGTACCAACGTCGACGAAATTTTCATTCAACCATTTCGCCGCACTGGGTAACACTCTGACGCAACCATGGCTGGCGTTATAATTAGGTACTTCATACGCGCCATGAATTGAATAACCGCCATTAAAATGCATGCAATAAGGCATTTTAGCGCCACCATTTGTTTCTATTGGATAAATGCTGGAAGTACACTCCTCACCTTTTTTTGAATAAACTCTAAAAGTACCTGTTACTGTACGGCAAGGACGCCCCACATCTTCGCAGAAATCTTTTCCACCTGATGCACTTCCAGTTTTCACTCGATTTCCTTGAGCATCATAAGCTGCCCAGGCGGTGGCTTTCGGGTCAAAAATAAACACCTTTCTGCCGGTCGCCGGGCGTTTTTCAGGGAAATAACTGCTCCCTTTATTATCCATGGTGTAATGCATGGTGTAATGAGTGTAGCCGGCATCATCCACAACCATCGTGGAAGGGTCCGTTGGTGCACAAGCTACTGCCGATAAACAAAAAGGTACAACGATGAGTTTATGTTTCATAGGTTAATCCTCCCTATTTTTCTAATTTATCGGGCGGATTTAGAATAAATTTAGAACTTTTTATAATTTTTTTATCTAATTGTTTTTATTATGATCTTTTTTGGTGTCCAATAACGCTTCTTTTTCATTTTCCGGAATCATTGCAAGGATGGCTTTCAGCAGTTGCTGATCACTGCATTCAAAGCATCCACCGCGCGCAGGCATGGCGTTTAAACCCTCATCAGTGTGCTTAAATAATACTTCAAGTCCCTGTTTAACTCGCGGCTCCCAATCCGTCTCAACACCAATACGGGGGGCTCCTAGTGCAATCAGAGGTTTTCTGTCATGGCAATTGCTGCAAAAGTGGTGAACAATTTGCTCCCCTTCATTTTTTGAACCAGAAATTTCTTTTAAAAAGTCCTGCGGATGATGGCTGGCCGCCCATATGAACGTTCCCACACTCATCATTAGCAATAAAAATCCACATTTTTTGAGCAGGTACATGATTATCCTTCTTTTATATTGTAAAATTGTCAATCAGTTGTTTTACTCAAGCTGTCTCGCTTTAGGGGACCCTAATTTATAAATACTGTCCAATAAATGTCAATAATCAGGAAAAGATAATACAAGATTGAACTCACAATCCGAATAAAATAATAATCAACCAAATTGGTTATTAACTGAACATTAAGATGCGTTTATGATTCATTGTATGGTATTATTAGTTGCTTTTTTTAAGAATTAAAAGCTTTTCAGGAGAAAGAAAATTAGCGCTCTACTTGATTTTCATCAATTTCTGCAACAAACCGATGTTTATTATCGTCAGCAAATAGCCACTCTTCCTTTGTTTAATCAAGCCATTACATCGGCCTGGGATAACGAGCGAAAAAAGTACTTTGCTGCGGTATTTTACCATCTTCGAGGCTATTTCATTGATTTTATGTGGTATGTTGCCAATTTTACAAATGATGAAGAAATAAAAGATATTATTTTAAAAAATATTCAAGAAGAGCTTGGCTCAAAGGGCCGAGCTTCTCATGAACAACTATATGCACAATTTGCCGAAGAATGCGGCGTTAATATTCATGATGAAATTGTCAATAAAACCCATTACCTGCTTTTTGCCAGACAATTTAATCAAGAGCATCTTCGCTGGTTATCACAACATGATAAGCACTCACATTTAGCTGCATTCTCTGCTTATGAACGTCTGGATAACATTGATTATTCCTTGCTGACCGAGTTTGCTCGTTCCTTGAATTTATCTGAAAAAGCAATGAAATTCTTCAAAGTGCATAGATATGTTAAACATTTTGAGCCAACGGTCGACCAATTAGCAGGAATTTGGCAATCTTCCCCTGAAACAGTGCAAGAGGCATTTAATTTTATCTATTCACACCAACTTGAAATGTGGCAAACTCTTTCTAACACATTAACAACTTATTATCCACATTGACGTTTTTTTGGACCACACCCATTCCCAGAACTATCTTTAAAGTTCAATCTATTTTTGGAAATTTAAGAATAAAATGAGCAAATTGATTAAATTTTCCCTTACAATAAATATCACCACCAGCTGTTTTCATCAACATCTTGCAATAAGCCAGCCCTACTCCTGTTCCTCCCTTACGATCAGAGTAAAATGACTCAAAAATCTTCTCAGCTTGCTTTGGATAAATGCCTTTGGCCGTATCCATGATATTCAGGTAATTAAAATTATCCTCTTCATTTCCTCGAGTTAACCAAATAGAAATATCACCTTTCCCTGTTTCCTCGATGCAATCCAAGCTGTTTTTTAACAAATTCCAGATAAGATTTTTAAAAGCAACTTCTTCAATCCATACAAAAAATCATCCGTTAAATCTGTTTTTATAAGTAATTTTTGCTGTTCCTTAAGTGGATATTCCTTAAGCGTTTTTTCTAATAACATTTTAATCGGCTGAATCGTGAAATATTTTGTATCAAATTTTTCATGTTGAATGTTATTCAATTGCATGCTGATCAGTTGATTACCCATCTCAATGCCACGAATCATTTTATCAAGACTCTTTTTTAAATCCCGCTGCACTTCCGATTGGTTCAATTTTTCAACAATCATTTCTTGTAATTCAGCTTGTAAGTAAATACTAGCAAGGGATGTTCGTAAATCATGTGCCAGACTGCCTGCCAAAAGGCGCATTCCCGAAATACGACTGTCATGCATGATTTCTCTATCTCGGGCAAATAAAGCACCGATGATAATAGCCGCAGTAAAAGTGGTTGCCAAACTATACAATGAGATATCACCTGGGAGGTACTCCATCATATGTTCCGCAACATAAAAATAACTAAAAAAGGCCAGGCTAAATCCTAATGCCAATAAGGTAAGTGCATCAAGAACTCGGGTGACTAATAAAAGAAAAAATACGGCGGAAACACAATTCATCAACCAAATGGTAGAAGCATTATGCAGAAACGTTAAATAAGAAAAAAAGAATGGTAAACAAAACAAAAGCGTAATATACCAGAAAATGGGAAGAAACTTTAACCAAGAAGAGGGCCAAAAACGATTGGAAAAAAGCAGAATGCATAAGATAGTGGCAACAATACGAAAAGTAAATTCTTCAGCCGATAATGGATTATCCAGCCTCCAGATGACACCAAATAAAGGAAAATTGATCATCATCACCAGAGCAAATAAATTAATTTGCTGGCCGGTAGCTTCTGTTTGTTTCACTAAATAATGATAAAAAAAAGCCAACCCTCTTTCAATGTTCTCATACCATTCACATTTTTTATCTTGAGGCATCCAAGTTAATCATTTGCAGGCTGCATTTTATTGATTTCAATTTTATGACTAAACAAGGTAATCAATGCCCCTCCCAGCACGATGATGATACCCGCAATGTGCTGAAGGCTAAGTTCCTCACCAAGCAGAATAACGCCAAAAATAACCACAAAAACAGGTTCTAATACTGATAATATAGAAGCTTTTTCCGAATTTATATATTTTAAACTATATAAGAGCAATAAAATTGGAATTGCTGTTGAGATAATGCCAATACCAATTAAATTTCCCCATACTGACAAGGACGTGGGTATAAAAAAGCTGTGGTCCATCCAGGTCAACAGCAAGCAAGTCACCATGACACCAACAGATACCATAAGGGCAGACATATTAGGAGAAATAGAACTGCGTTTACTGGCAACAATATAACAAGCATAGAAAAATGCGGAAATTACCCCAAGTATGATTCCTATTAAATCCAATTTTATCTCATGCATGTCAATGAATAACGCCATTCCAGTAAGAATAATAATCGTCGCCAAATAATAAATTCGAGGCATCTGCTGCCCGTAAAAAAAATAATTAAATAACATCACAATGACAGGGTAAGTAAAAAAGATAACCATAGCCAACCCTGAGCCAATGTATTGACTGGCATAAAAGTACAACATGGTAGAGAAACTGTATAAAGCAGCCCCCAAGAAGAATGCAAATAAAATATTACCCCAGGAATCGGTGATATGTTTAATGTGCGGCAGTAAAATAAACAACATTATGATGCTTGAAATAAAAAACCGCCAAAACAGCATATTGCTCACGGAAACATGGGCATTCATCACACTTAATCCAAAGTAGCCGATGAAGCCATACAAAAACCCAGACAAAATGGCGTAAAATGAACCGCGGTATTCTGTGGAAAACATAATCATACTCAAAAATAAACTAATCCATCATGATTCTTTCCGCTCCGTCATCGGCTTTATTTGGCAATCATTTTGCAGAAAACAGGACAGAACGATAAAAATGATTATAATTTTATCTTTTTTTAATCTTTTTATCAACATTTATTCAAAATAAGCATTCAAAATGCCAATCGCTTCAATAAAATTGGCGTATCATTTATATGACATTGCACATCAAATAATTGCAGTGAAGAATACACTATATCTGCTTCGTATAAGTATGCTAGCTCACCAATGCCGACTGCAAACATTCCAGCCGCCTTTATTGCACAAATTCTAGAAAAGATTGAAAGATTATTTAACTTATTCAAGAAATATTATTTGGTTTTACATAATAACCAGTTGGTATATGCAATAGCCAATGCTGATACAAGCAAGGTTAAATGAATCACAACTTGCCACAAAACAGCATCATTGCCTTGTTTGCCTGGATCAATAAAGGTTCGCAACAAGTGAATAGAGGAAATGCCAATTAAAGAGAGCGCCAGTTTAATTTTCATGGCACCTGCATCCAAATGATCCAACCATTCAGGCTGATCAGGATGAGTATCAAGATTAAGGCGCGACACAAACGTTTCATATCCTCCCATAATCACCATAATCAATAAATTGGCAATCATGACCACATCAATAAGATCCAAAACTCCCAGCATGATTTGAGTATTATCCGCCGAATTGATATGAACCATCAAATGAAACAGTTCCATCACAAAACGGTATACATAGGCTGTCAAGATAAACATCAAACCAAGGTATAAAGGCGCCTGTAACCAACGTCCCATAAATATCAGCTGACTGATGTTTTGTGCGAGCTTATTTGAATTTTTATTTTTTAAATGCACGGTTTGCGCAACGTAATCTTTTTCCATGATGTCTGACTGTCGCTCAATCATTTATAAAGGTCATCATTGTAGTTCGTGTCAATAAAATACACAATGGGTATTGTTTATGAACTCATAAAATAGATCGTAACTCCCCACGTCATCCCGAGTGCAGCGAGGGATCTCCCTGCAATGGCACAATTTTTAAAGTAGCGATGGATACAAATCGTTCCATTCAGGATTCAATGCATTAATCAAATCATGCTTCTTTTTTCGAGACCACCCTTTGATTTGTTTTTCTCGCTCAATAGCCATGACGATGCCTGAACAAACTTCAAAATAAACCAGCCGATCCACATTGTATTTTTGGGTAAATCCAGCCACCAGTTTATTTTTGTGTTCATAAACACGGCGTATCAAATCATGGGTAACACCGGTATACAAAACATTATTGTGTTTATTGGTCAGAAGGTAAACGCAAGACTCCGTATGCATATACTATTCCTTGCTCTGTTGGACTGTATTGTTATCTCAGATTCCTGATAACACAGGGATAGTACCAGAAAATATAGATTGGATGGAACTGATAATGCTTAATCCTTGTTTACGGATCGTACTGATAAATCCTCGAATACGAGCAAATTGTTCAGCGCCTTGAGCGGTCCGAAAACCACCGGATATTTTTTGTTTGCATTTCATCATTCGTAAATCACGCTCAGCATCATTATTGGTAAATGGAACTGCCAGATCATGAAGAAACCGTAAAACGTCTTGTTTGTAATAAAATAAACGCCACAAGAGGTTGTGACCTGTCCGTCGAGGTTGTCGACCCTGTTTGCCTTTGCATGGCAATGGCGGCAGCGTTTCATGATACGCCAGCCCATCTCGAATAATCTTCTTGTAGATGTTGGTCAACCGCTTGATGCGAGCAACAGGTATTGCATGATGTGCATTAAAATGACGACAGCGAAGAGCAAAACGTAATAGTCGGGTCATAGCCTGTGCCCATGGTTCTTTGTCATGCTCGGTTATTGCTTTTAATTCACGCAAGTGATGCTGGTTGCATAGGGCATGCTCCACACTTCCCAAGCTGTTGCTGCTATTCTTGTTCAGTCGTTTTTCCAGCTCTGCTATTCGTGCAGCTTGCTGTTCTACGATTTTTTCCAGTTCAGCAATCCTTGCCAAAAGCGTTGTGATGATTTGTTCATGGTCTTTCATGCAGCTATTTGATCATAACCACATAATTTTTCAAGTGTTTTTTACATTAATTTAATACCTGCCAGTTGCTGGAGATCCCTCGCTGCACTCGGGATGACGTGGGGAGTTACAATAGATCTATAATCAATCAAAACGTCCATGTAATGGTTATTTATGTCTAAAAACCTCTATGCCACGGGATATTTTGTCGAACAAGGAAATGGAAATGGAAAATCCATTGAGCGTGGCTCAGATGATATTTTATATACCCAGGCGATTTAGTCCCTAAACATTATTCCTTGTAGCGACTATTTGCCTATTTAATAGAGATATAGATAATAAACCTACATCCTCGGTGAATAAGCACTGGCTATACTGGCTCTAGCCGCTAACACATCATCATCCAACGATTCAGCAAAACCGCCATCAAGTGTCTTGATAACCATCAGTAATTCACGATTTGCTTCAAGGTATTTAATTAAAGCCGCAGCAGTTTTTTCATCTTCCGGATAAGAAACCTCTTGTTTATATAAAGCTGCGAGTGCCGCAGCATTTGCTGCTATTTCCTGCTCTATTTCATCAACTTCCTCATGCGAATCAGCGTCTTGCAATCGTTGTTGATAACGTTCTTTTATAGGCTTTAATACATCTACGATTTTTTCAAGTCCTAATACATCATGAATAAATGTTGTTAAAACAGCTCGTTGTTCGGATGATAAATCACCAAATAACTCTTTTTCACTCAATCGCTGTTTCGTATCTCGGATGCTGCGAGTCAGTTCCTCGTTGTATTGAAATAACCCCATGACGGCCATTAAATCAGCATGTCCAGCAATATACTCACTTAAAGCACCTACAATGCCTTCATCCACGCCACTCATGACTTGATGTTTTAAGTTAAAGAGTTCTTTTTCCATCCTTACGATTTGTCGAACAACTGCAATAAATGCTGCAGAAGACTCTGCAGAAGCAAGCTGCTCTTTAAATGAACCAATCCGCTCTTTATAATGATCTACATAAGGCTTCAATGCCTGTAAACCGCCAATGACTTTATCGGCTATGATTTTTTTATCACGGGGCAAAGCATCGATTGGATTAGGCATGTTCATTTCCTCTATGCATTTTTCTATGATTTTACAATCACGAAAAAATAAATCATGTTGATTAATATAGTACAGATAAAATTATTTTGCTAAATAACTCGGCCATTTGATTCATACCTATTACTCCTCCCTTCTCTGCTTGTTTCAGTATTTAATCTCAAAAAATGAACATAAAACTTTACATGAATACAATATGGTCTAAATTTAATAATAGCGATCATAAATTGGCTTAGGAGAACAGTGATGCCTGCTCCATTCTTTGTCTTCCTTAAGAAAGTACATACGTTACCGAAAGTAACCTCATACGATGCCAGTCACTCTCCAGAGGCCAGAGAGTTACAAAGACTGCTAGATGCCAATGATACCGTTGAATACGGTAAAAAACTAAGAGAGTTCCAGGAAGCTGGTAAAACATTTCGTCTTACGGACATGATTGTCTATGAAACACGAGACGAGGGCGAGAAAATTGATGTAAGGGTTGCTCTGCAAGTCAAAGGCCATAGCATCACTTGGTATTTCTGGGTTCCTGATGGTAAAGATCAATACCCGCAGGCGTTTAGAGACCGACTGTATGGAGCAGCCGCCGAATGCCACACTAAAGTGGAACGAGGTTGTGATTTATATTATCGTGGCAGTAATGCTTTTCATGTCAAAACCATGCATCATCTTGAAATAGAAGCCGCCCATAATCACAATCATTACCGTATCCGTGATAATCAGCCCGTCACCCCGAAAGATTTGACTGAACACCTCCAGGCGTTTAAAACACATGAAGTGCATGAGGAGTTTTTTGAAGCGGGCGAAGTCGATGAATTGTGTGCACGCTTTGCCGAGTTTCATGCACGCTGGACACATAAAGAAGGGGAAGCATTATCTCTAGAAGAACAATACCTGTCGCACCCTTCACAAAGGCTAAACGCCGCCGACATTCTGGAGTTTCGAATATTTGGTCTGCAGCAAGAACCTTGCCGCATCAGCGTCGATGAATTAAGAATTGATTTTGAAAGCGCCAGGAGAACCATTGAAGCGGCTGTTGTTCATGGCAGCGATCCTGACAAAGACGCGCTGGCTGCCCAAGTACACCGCATGGAGGAGGAATTTCGTGCACTCATCGCCTATCGTGCCGTGGGGGGCAGCCGAGGGTTAGGATCTGAACGTGCGATGACAAGACAAATTGAAGGTTCTACATTACCCACCATTGAGGTTGTTGCGGAAAAAGACGATTCTCTTGGTGTTTCTATGCCGCGTATCCCGGAATGGGCCATCAGAGCCCGAGAAGCTGTGGAAAGAGCAAGACTTGAAGTCGAAGAAGCAGCTCGCAAAGCTGATGAACTTGCAGCAAGAGACAGGGCCATTGCTGCACCAGTCGTTGCAAGCGCTGCTGCAATCCCCCCTGCACCCCCTGCCACTGCCAGTAGAATGGAGGCTGATGATGGTCATGATAGGCATCATACAAGTAGGGAAGATATGTCGTCTACAGAAGTATCTGTAGGTCACTCAAGACATGCCATGTTTGCTGCAACAGAACATCAGCGAACTGAACACGATGATGCTCCAAAACCAGGCGATGCATCAACTCCTGCTCCTCCTGGGGTAACGGGAAATAGGGTATAGATTTAATTTTACACCCGTTAAGAATATGCTATTCTGGCGGTTACGATTTGTATATGAGGGAAGTCAGTATGTCTGATTTTCATAAAGACAGTTTTTTGGAGTTTGCCCCACCCGTTGAATTTGGTGGCCCAACCACTCCTATTCTTGAAACGACGTCTCCTGACCTTTCCAATGCAGAAATACAGGAAATCATTACCCAATCAAGAACATTCATTGATTCGGCTATCAATGAAGAAATAAAAGCAAGCTACCTAATGGAATGGTTGACGTATGCACTGTATTCATCGGTAAAAATGAGACAAGAGTCTACGGTGCGCGATATTTGCAGCATTGTTTTTAAATTGGCTGAAAAAGATATCGATACGTTGTCTACTTTATTAGAAAAAAACTTTGAAGTTGGCCCATTTAAAGGCCAAGCGCTTTTATTCGTTTGGATGAATGCCCTCTACTCTTCAACTTTTGACGCCCGAACTTATACCAACATTGTGGCCATCAATTACATTTTTGCATACGTCATAGAACATACCACGTTAGAATTCTCCTCAGCGCTTACCAAGGCAGTGGAAGAAGGACAGGAACAAGGGAAAAGCCCTTTCATCCTTATGTTGTTGAGTTTAATACAAGCCGCACAAACCAGGTTTAACCAACCCGCCACCACTCATATTGCCAAGTTTTTGTTGTTTTGCATGGGAAAATACCCTGAAGCCACCAGTCAAGTGCTGATACAACCGATCGCGGCAGGTGCATTTCATAATAAACATGGTTTATATCTATTAGCAAACGCGCTTAAATTTTCCGTAAAAGACAATTCCGAAACAAGCCAAATCATCTGCAAGGTTCTCGGGGACATGGTTCATTATGTAGCCGCTGACTCATTAGCTAATGCTTTACTGGCAAAAATAGCAAGAGGCCCCCAAGAGGGCTTAGTGCCTTTACACATTATTTTAAGAAGTCTTACTTCCGCTGCCTATGTCAATGATAGCAACCACGAAACAATCAAGGCAGTAATCGACATGCTCGAGCAATTTTTTAACATCATACCGTTGCCAACCATCATTCATGCATTAAGCGAAGAGATTGTAAGTAAAGATCATACCTATGGCGGTAAACATGGCATCCGCATGCTGGTTGAAGCATTCATTGCAGGGATGGAACATGGCCATGACATGTCGGCTCTTATGGCTCTTTTCTCTAAATTAATAAACAGTAACCCAGCGTTGTTGATGAATGCCTTGACTCGTGAGATTAATGAAAAGCCGTCCTGTTTGGAATACATCATCAGAAAATATAACGAGGCAGCAGAATCAACAACCCTCTCTGTGCAAATCGGTGAACTCTTAAGGAAGATTGATGAATCATTATCGCTCGATGAAAAAGTTCTATGGAATGCACACGTTACAAAGATTTACGCTTCTTTAATGCCTGCTGCAACAGAAGTCTCCACTGAAGTTGCTGCTGGTACAGAAGCATCTGCTGCAGCCATTGATACAACTGAAACACCTTCTCATTATACAAAAGCTCGATTTTTCTCAACCGTTCATTCAACCGCTCTTATGGCACGAGAACATGACCAGGAAGACAATCCGACCCCACCCTCCAGGCTGCATTAAATTGCAACGACCACAAACAATGGTCACTTTCCGTCCATACTTGATAAGATAGATAATTAATCTATAAGCTCATTAACTGATCCACATGATTTGTTTTTTATTTGTGGTAAAATAAGAAAACAACCTATGTGCGACTGTCTTTATCATGAAAGTATTGCCTGACTTGACTAGAGCATCAGCCAGAGATGCCGCTCAATTCATATTAGAATACATTCGGCAAGAAATTCCCTGGAGTTCTACCAGATTGTCCCTTCAGGTTGATGGTTATCCTGAGGATGGTGAGGTTGAAATCACCATACGCAATTACCGAAGTCCCACTTTTTCGGCGGCCAAAAAAGCCATGAAAGCTCTCAAAACGGGATGTGGAAACTGTCAAGAAATGGCTTATGCTTCTGCAATTATACTAAGAACTGCAGGATATCCTGGTACTGTTTCCATTGGTCAATATGGTATAAATCATCAATTTTTATTTATTGAGGATTTGATTGTTGATCCCTGGGCAGAAATGATTTGCTCTGTTTCCGACTGGCGAGGAAAGTTATTTGCATACGGTGGAAGTATAAAAGAAGGCATTTTGCATGGCCGACTTCTTCCGTGGAACCATGATGATATGGAAGATGAAACCCCTGAGGTCGTTGAAACAATTCCAATGTCTTATCACTCGCTCACAGAGAGTATTAGCGATATAATAATAGAAGACACAACTACTTCATCAAATTCACTTCCTCTTAGATTATTTTTATTAGGAAACCCGCAGGAACAACGAAAAAAATTAAGTCATGAGATAGTCTTTGTTAGAACGCTTGGTTTATCGTCCTAAAAAGCAAGTTTACATTGTTTAGCCTTTTTTACCGCCAATGCACATATTTCAGTAATTCGCTGCCAATCTTTCTTAATGATTGCTTCGGTCGGAATCACCCAAGAACCGCCAACGCATGCGACGTTTGGCAAAATCAAATAATCTAGAAAATTTTGTTCATTAATACCACCAGTAGCACAAAATCGTAAATCAGGTAAAGGGCCAGCAATAGATTTCAGCGTCTTTACTCCTCCTATGGCTTCGGCCGGAAAACATTTAAAATGCTTATAGCCATAGTCCATCCCCATCATCAATTCAGAAAGACTACTGGCTCCCGGTATAAACGGAATATCAGATTCCTGGCCTGCTTGCAATAAAGTGGGTGTAAGTCCAGGACTGATGGCAAATTCGGCATCAGCTTCCATCGCTTGTTGTAATTGATGAGCATTCAGAATCGTTCCTGCACCAACCATTGCCTCAGGCAAGTTACGGCGTAATAACTGGATCGCATCCAACGCGATGGGTGTTCGTAAAGTCACCTCCAACACTCGAATTCCCCCAGCCAGTATTGCCTGTGCCATAGGCACAACGTCGTTTAGCTCATGAATAACCAAGACAGGAATCACCGGACTTGCCGTGAATAATCGTTCAGCCTGTTGTTGCCAATTACAAGAAATCATGCGTCTTTTCCATCATTGTTTGTTTCAAATACACAGCCGCTCCAATAATCCTGGCTGCTCTGCAGTAACCACATACGTTGCAATCTGTCGGTTAAATTCATGAAACCGTCCTTTTGCCTCAAAGCGCGCTAAAGTCGCTTTATTAGAAGGCAGTTTCGTCAAACTCATGGCCGCTGCTGTAAAATCATTGAGCACGATGGATCGGTTTAAGCTAAGATGCTGTTTCATTTCATCAACAGAAAACTGCCAGTGAAAATTCGTCATACGGATAAAATCATTCTGCACTGGACAAGCCACAGCAATGACAGCCTGTTTTACAGCAGTCAATTTTTGTTGTTGTTGGTAAGCAAGAAATACGTCAGCAAAACTTGGAAAATCCGCACAGCGATAGATTACAATGTTTTTGATCATCAAATGATTTACATCGACACAAGCAAAACGAGCATTGGTTCCACCAATATCGGCAACAATGGCCACACGCTCATTGAATGGCAATGAATTACTCATACAATGATTTCTCAAGAGTAAATAAACTGCATGCCCCCTGTTCCGCACCACTTAACTGTTGCCTTAGACTGCCAAACAGTTCACGTCCCATGCCATAATAATAATGAGATAGATCAGGTTTTGCTGCCTCGCGTTGTGCTAACTCTTGCTCTGAAACCATGCATTGTAAAACCCCATGCGCCCAATCCATTAAGATGACATCGCCGGTTTTAACCTTAGCCAACATGCCATCATCAACCGCTTCCGGTGAGATATGAATCGCTGCCGGCACCTTTCCTGACGCCCCAGACATACGCCCATCGGTCACAAGCCCTACCTGAAATCCACGCTCTTGCAGCACCGTCAGCAGAGGAGTTAACTTATGCAACTCTGGCATGCCACACGCTTTAGGCCCCTGAAAACGAATCACTGCAACACAATCCTTATTCAACTCACCGGCTTTAAATGCAGCTTCTAACTCATGCTGACTGGAAAATACAATGGCAGGCGCCTGAATTTTTTCCACGTGTTCCGGCAAAGCAGATGTTTTAATCACTGCCCGGCCCAAATTGCCCTTTAAAACACGCAATCCTCCATGTTTGTTAAACGGTTCGGAAACCGCCCTTAAGACATCTTTATCGCCAGAACCAGTAGGACCCTCTGTCCAGCCTAATTGTTCTCCCTGTAATATTGGTGTTTGCAAGTAATGATGCAGACCAAACCCTGCAATGGTATTGACCTCTTCATGCAGTAAGCCTGCTTCCAATAAAGTACGAATTAAATAAGCCATGCCCCCGGCACGTTGAAAATGATTAATATCGGCCTGGCCATTGGGATAGATTCGCGCAATTAACGGTATAATGGCTGACAAATCAGCAAAATCATCCCAATTAATGATGAATCCGGCTGCACGAGCGATAGCCACCAAATGCATGGTATGATTGGTTGAACCTCCAGTGGCCAATAATCCAATGATGCCATTGACTAAAGTTTTGGCATCGACCAATTTGCCAATAGGACAATAATGTTCACCAAGATGCGTAAGTTGCACTATCTGTTGTGCAGCCGCTTTGGTTAACTCCCGCCTTAACAGCGTATTTGGATTCACAAATGACGACCCAGGCAATTGCAATCCCATAATTTCCATTAACAGTTGATTTGAATTGGCCGTCCCATAGAACGTACAAGTTCCTGCGGTATGATAAGATGCCGCCTCCACATCAAGCAGCGCCTGCTTACCAACTTTTCCCTGGGCATATAATTGGCGAATGCGAGCTTTTTCCAAATTTGAAATGCCTGACGGCATGGGCCCTGCTGGCACAAAAATAAACGGCAAATGACCAAAAGCAAGAGCTGCCATCAGCAGTCCCGGAACAATTTTATCGCATATGCCTAACAACAACCCACCGTCAAACATGTTGTGCGATAGAGCTACAGCGGTAGCCATGGCAATCACATCACGACTCATCAAACTTAATTCCATCCCAGCTTGACCTTGCGTGATACCATCACACATTGCCGGAACCCCGCCCGCAAATTGCGCAATACCTCCAACTTCCTCTATAGCCTGCTTTAATATGACAGGATAAGATTCATACGGTTGATGTGCGGAAAGCATATCATTATAAGCCGATACAATGGCAATATTAGCTTGGCTGTCACCGCGCAATGCTATTTTGTCTTTTTGACTGCAAGCAGCAAAGCCATGAGCCAAGTTGCCACAGTGCAAGACCGTTCGATGCGGCTTGGACAAACAGGCTTTCTCCAACCGCTCAAGATAGACGCTGCGACTTCGTTCACTGCGCTGAATGACTCGTTCTGTTACCTGTTTTATGACTTGATTCATCATCACACTCGATTTGGCACTGAAAAATCCCCTTGTTCATCCTGTAAATACACCTCTATGGCGCATACATGACTTGTATATCCACCGTTGGATCGTGCAAAAACGCACGAATCGGCATTGTAAAACGATCTTGTCCTGCCATGGCCTCATTAAAAATCATTAATTTTGTCTTACCCATCAAATGCAAAAATAATCTTCGACTATTTAGCAAACGTTTTTTGGTTAAAGACAGGCGTGGATAGGGAGCAGAGCGTGGCATCACCGAGACCGTTGCGCGTTGTGTTTCATCAGCCAGCCCAAGATGAATTTCAGGACTGCCGGGAAATAATGAAGCCGTATGGCCATCTTCTCCCATGCCTAAAATAACTGCATCAAACGTTGGTAAAGCAGCTATTTGTGTTTCAACCTGCTCTTCTTCCAATGCATCATCAGTCTTATGGCATAAGCCAATAAAGGTTGCTTTCGTTGCAAATCCTTGTAATAGATAGTCTCTAACCAGGCGTTCATTGCTATCTTTGTCTGTGGCTGGCAACTTTCTCTCATCCGTTAAAGTAATGGTCACTTTCTCCCAATTTATTTGGGTTTGAGCCAACTTTTTAAATAAGTCTTTAGGCGTGTTTCCCCCGGAAACCACGAGATAAGCACTGCCACGTTGCGCAATGGCTTGGCATAAAATAGAGGCCAGTTGTTCAGCAAAATACTGATTTAAGGTCTCAGTATCCTCAAACGAATGCAGTTTCATATTATTCATCCCAATTGCGACCATCCCGCGCTAGCAACGAAATTGCAGCAATAGGCCCCCAGGACCCTGCCTGATAAGTTCGGGGAAGCTCATGATAATCCTTCCAAGCATGAATAATGCCATCGACCCATTTCCAAGCCTGTTCTACTTCATCTCGACGAACAAATAAATATTGATTGCCCAATAAGGCTTCCAACAGTAAGCGCTCATAAGCATCGGCAATGCGTTGAGATTTAAAAGTTTTATCAAAACTTAAATCCAGTTTGGTTTGTTGCAAACACATCGTTTCACCCAACCCAGGGATTTTATTCATGATTTCAACTTCCACACCTTCATCAGGCTGCAAACGGATAATCAGTTTATTAGGCGATAAATGTTTATAAGTCTGATAAAAAATATTATGCAATTGCGGTCTGAAACAAATCACCACCTCGCTTAATTTTTTGGGCATTCGTTTGCCAGTACGCAGATAAAAAGGCACACCAGCCCACCGCCAATTATCAATATCCACTTTAATGGCCACAAACGTTTCCGTCTGACTATTTGGCCGTGCCCCTGGCTCTTCGAGATAACCGACCACTGCTTGCCCACCAACAAACCCTTGTGCGTATTGACCACGAACGGTTTTTTCACTGACATTTCCTGCATCAATCGGACGCAATGCTTTTAAAACCTTGAGTTTTTCATCACGGATGCTGTCTGCGTCCAAATTAGCAGGAGGTTCCATAGCGATTAATGATAAAATTTGCAATAAATGATTTTGTACCATATCGCGCATTTGGCCAGCATCATCATAATATTCCCAGCGCCCCTCAACACCAACTTCTTCGGCTACAGAAATCTGCACATGATCAATCATGGTTCTGTCCCAATTGGATGCAAAAATGGTGTTGGCGAAACGCAAAGCCAGTAAATTAAGTACCGTTTCTTTACCCAGATAATGATCAATTCGATAAATTTGACTTTCTTTGAAATAGCGTGCTACTTCATCGTTAATCACCCTGGAAGATGCCAAATCCTGACCTATGGGCTTTTCAAGAACCACTCTGGCGGGCTCTTGCGTAAACCCTATTTCGGCCAATCCTTGACTTATCAAACCAAATAGAGAAGGGAGCGTTGCAAAATAACTGACGATGATGTTTGTACTTGGCTGTGCAACCTTCTTAAGTTTGTCATAATCGCATGCTTTGGTTAAATCCATTTGCAGATAATGTAATTTTTTCTGTAGTCTCTGCCAAACCTCAACGTCCATCGTTTCTTTTAAGAATTTATGCAAATGAAGTTCAATAAATTTGCAATAACCAGCATGATCAAGGTCATCTCTGGCGACACCAATGATACGCTCCACATTAGAAAGGAGCCCCGCTTTTTCCAATTGATAAAGTGCAGGCAGTAACTTACGACAAGCCAGATCGCCTTTGGCACCAAACAATATTAAATCACAGTGTTTATCATTCAGCGCTGACGCAAACATACTGTTTACTCCTTATTTAATAAGGCATGAGCTTGCATTGCAAGAATCATTAATTGTAATCGGGTTTTACCACCATACTCATTCAAATCCAACTTATACGCTGCATGGATATAGCGAGCACGATGGTTTGGCCATGCATTAAGATCAATGTTAAAAGCAATGGCATCCACCAGCTCCCCTCGTTGCTCATGCACCAATGTTAATTTCAAATGCCGTTCGCCAACAAGGCGCTGCTCTACGATCTCAAAGACATTATCAAACACTGGTTCAGGGAATTGCTGACCCCATGGTCCAGCTCGCTTGATAAGGGCTGCAAGCTCTCTATTCAGATCGGAAGTCTGCAATGGCCCGTCGCTCCAAATCTCATCCTGGCATTGCGATGCATCGATGTATTTACTCACTTCAATATTCAATGCCTGTTGAAACTGTGAAAAAACCAGTGGGTGTATACTTAAACCAGCCGCCATAGCATGGCCGCCAAATTTAATAATCAGTCCCGGATGATCTTTATCCACCGCAGCAAGCACATCCCGAATATTTAAACCCGACACAGAACGCGCTGATCCCTTTAATTCATCATCACAAACTTTGGCAAATGCAATCACTGGTCGATGATAACGCTCTTTTAGACGACCAGCCAAGACTCCGATGACTCCCTGATGCCAAGACTCATCATACAGACATAAAGCCATTGGCAATTGTGTCGTTTTTTCAGCCACTGGAAAAATCATTTTATTCAGAGCAAGGGTTGCTTGTTCTTTCATTTCCGATTCAATTTTGCGTCGTTCAAGATTAAGTTCATCTAAATGATGAGCAAATGAATGAGCTTGTTTCATCGTGTCACATAAAAGGCAGTTAATGCCTAACGACATATCATCAAGTCGCCCTGCTGCATTAAGTCTTGGAGCAATGGCATACCCTAAATCATTTTCACTGATGGTTTCACAACGTTTTCCGGAAATCTCAATCAAGGCCTTAATTCCAGGCCGACATAATCCCTGACGAATCCGAGAAATGCCTTGATTAACTAAAATACGGTTGTTTTGATCAAGAGCCACAACATCTGCAATGGTGCCTAAAGCAACCAAATCAAGAAATTGTGCCATGTTCGGCTCAACCAAACCATTTGCTTTAAACCACCCGCTGTTATTTAACTGGCGCCGCAAGGCAAGCATTACATAAAAAATCACACCTACACCGGCAATGGCTTTGCTAGGAAAATGGTCACCTTGTCGATTTGGATTTATAATGGCACATGCGTCGGGTAATGTTTCTGCCGGCAAGTGGTGGTCAGTAATCAAGACATCGATGCCAGCTTCATTAGCGGCGGCAACCCCTTCGATGCTGGCAATGCCATTATCAACGGTGATAATCAGCTTCGGCCGCCATTTTTTTGCGACATGAATAATGGCAGGCGTCAATCCATACCCATATTCAAATCGGTTTGGCACCAAAAATTCGACGTGGTCAGCCCCCATGATACGCAGCGCCGCAACCGCCAAGGCGCTGGAAGTAGCGCCATCAGCATCAAAATCCCCCACAATTAATATTCTTTGCTGCTCACGCAACGCTTGTTCCAGTCGTGAGGTTGCTTTGTCAATATCCAGCAAGAGATGAAAAGGCAATAACGTTTGCAGTCGTTTATCCAGCTGCCTATCGTTCATTATTCCACGTGCAGCATAAATACGCTGCAACACTGGATGTTCAACGGATAAAGAAGGCAGAGGCTCCGAGACAGTACGCCTTTTAATTTGCATGATAAACAGAACTCCACAGGCGTGAAAACCATTTTTTTGGCGGTGTACGATAAACAACATTGTTCCAATGCCAGCGCACAGGAATATGACGCAGCTGCTTTTGCAAGCGCTCTAATTCTTTTAAATCTAAATGATGCATCAATACTATCGCATTTTTAGAACAGGATGCTACAGATGAATACGATAAAACTTCGGATGATACGTATTGTGCGAGTTTGGCCATTTGTCCATTACTGCAAATGACAGGTGTAGCAACCGGTGCATTTAGCCTACCATGGCCCCATAACCATACGCCATTAACGATACAATCAGGGCGTTTGTCATTTAACCCATGAGCACTAAAAAACATTTGGCTTTCAGTAATAAAACGCTGCCAATAACCTGTCTTATCCAATGTTTGCAAATGCGGCAATAAAGACTGCTGCAATAACTCATGTACAGGTTTTGCCTGAATGTCAGGTTTATCGTCATACTGAAGTAACCAGGTATGAGCATCACAATAATAGGCATTCATATTTTCTGCAGCCGAGAATTCGGCAAACGCAGAAAACCAACGGCGAGATTCTTCCTCAAATAAGCATAACTCATGAGATTCTGCGACCACCATGGCATCATTATGCGTGGCCTGCCAATGTATTGGAGAAACCACCAACCAACGCCCTTGTAAACCATGATAACAGCGCAACAAATCAGCGACGGGAGGAAATTCGGATGCATCATGCAGGCAAGACAGAAGATGATGATAAAAATTTCCATGCGGCTTCAACATAACACTGCCCTCAGGGCAAGGAAGCTCCTGTCTTGCATTAATAATTACATCCATATCATACAGCCTGCAAAAAACCATCCCGTCTGAACATAAGTTTTAAATTACGTATGGCCTGGCGAATACGTTGTGTATTTTCAATCAAACCAAATCGCACGAAGCCATCGCCTTGCTGGCCAAAACCAAGGCCTGGAGACACTGCGACTTGTGCTTCTTTTAGTAAATATTTACTAAACTCGACCGAACCAAGATGATGATAAAAAGCAGGAATGGGAGCCCATACAAACATAGTTGCCTTTGGCCTTGCAACAACCCAACCAAGTTCTTGCAAGCCATCGCATAATACATTCCGACGTTTTTCATACATCGCCCGAATCTCTCGCACGCAATCATCAGGTCCTTCCAGAGCAGCAATCGCTGCAACCTGAATGGGAGTAAAGGTACCGTAATCAAGGTAAGATTTAATTCGAGCCAGCGCACCGACAAGTTCCTCATTTCCGCAAGCAAATCCAACTCGCCAGCCTGGCATGTTGTAGGATTTAGACAGTGAATACGTTTCAATAGCAATATCAATCGCACCGGGAACCTGAAGAATAGAAGGCGCTTTGTAATCATCAAATACAATATCGGCATACGCCAAATCATGAATCACCCATATCTTATACTGTTTGGCCAGAGCCACAATTTTTTCAAAAAATGGGTAATCCACACAATGCGTACTCGGATTAGCCGGGAAATTTAAAACCAACGCCTTAGGTTTTGGCCAACTTTGTTCAATGGCCTGTTCAATATCCTGCAAAAATTGCGTCTCTTCCCGCAATGGGATTTGCTTGATGTTGGCTCCAGCGATGACAAACCCATAAGTATGAATAGGGTAAGCCGGATCTGGAACAAGAATGGTATCTCCCGGCCCAGAAATGGCCAAAGCAAGATGTGCCAACCCTTCTTTTGAGCCAATGGTTGTTATAATTTGCGTTTCGCTGTTTAGCGTAACTTGGTAATTCTTTTGATACCATGCTGCCATAGCACGACGCAGGCGTGGAATACCTTTAGACATGGAGTATCGATGGGTATCTGGGCGTTTAACCGTTTCTATCAGTTTGTCAACAATATGAGATGGCGTGGCTTGATCAGGGTTACCCATGCCAAAATCAATAATATCTTCCCCACGTGCCCGCGCCTCCATTTTTAATTGCGTTAATGTATTAAACACATACGGAGGAAGGCGTTTAATTCGTGAAAATTGACTCATGATGGTATAACCTCTGTCAGATATACAAATGTCCTGCTGTCAGATTGCGCAACTTTCCATATAAGAGGGGCTTTCCCTCTTTTGGAATCACCCCTTACGATGTTAACATAAAGAGTCCAATTGCTATCACAGTATAAATTATTGAGCTATTAAACACCATGTATATCACCCGCGAACATGCTGATATGCATACGATCCAATCGTATTCTGACTCAGAAATTAAAATTAACAACACGTTGTATAAAGAAAGCATCATTATAAGTCGTCAAGCCCTTATTACCGAATGGCCTATCCATGAGATACAAGATTTAACAGAAGAACATTTGGCGCCCATCCTGGAACTTAACCCGGAAGTGATTATCCTTGGCCATAAACAAACCAGCCTGCAAGTTCCCATCTTAATCCACTTATTTTTATCAAAACGACGAATTGGTCTGGAATGCATGTCGATAGGAGCGGCCTGCCGTACTTTTAATGTATTGTTAAATGAACAACGTTCTGTTGTGTTGGGAATTATTTTTTAAGTAACTTAGCTTATACCTGTCTTCTTGCTTCAAGAACGTTAGGAATTTGATCCAGTTTGTTCAGTAAACGCGATAAACTGTTTAAACCATCAATTTCAACTTTTAAGGTAATGTAGGACATATTGTCCTGCTTATTGGTTTGTGTCTGCAGGGCATACACATGAGCTTTTTCATTCGCAAGCAACGAGGTCACATCTTTTAGTAGTCCTGTGCGGTCAAATGCCTTGATTAATATATCAACCACATATTGCTCACGCGTGTTACTACCCCAACTCACTTGCAAAAATCGTTGTCGTTGCTTTTCACCAGCATGAATAATATTAGGACAATCTTTACGATGAACTGAAACACCACGGCCAAGGGTAATATAACCAATAACCTCATCACCAGGTACTGGCTGACAGCAACGCGCCATATGAGTCAATAAATTACCAACACCTTCGATTCGTAAATCACTTCCTGAAATGCCAGGTTGCGTTTGTGGCTTGACAATATTTTGTACGGTCTCTTCAATCGTTTCGACTGGGGTCAACCGATTAAGAATTTGGCCTAATTTTATGTCGCCGCGTCCAAGAGTGGCATACAAATCATCAAGTGTCTTAAGGTTAAAAGCAAAAGCCACCTCTTGCAAGCGATCGGTTTTAAGCCCTAATGCTTTTAATTCTTTATCCAGGATTTCATGACCATCGGCCTTATTTCTATCAAAATCTTGCATTCTAAACCAATGCAAAACCTTTGCTTTGGCACGGGGTGTTTTAAGATAGTTCAAATGAGGATTAATCCAGTCACGGGATGGCCTAGCGTCCTTCCCGGTTAAGACTTCAACTTTATCACCTGTTTTTAAAACATAAGTGAGTGGCACAATATGGCCATTGACTTTTGCCCCTCGACAACGATGACCGATTTCACTGTGCACCTGATAGGCAAAATCAAGAGGAGTCACCCCCTGAGGCAAATCCAATACATCACCATCAGGCGTAAACACATACACCCTGTCCTCAAGAAACTCTCGTTCAATCGCCTCGGAAATGCCGTGATTTGATGCCATTTCACGATGCCAAGCCAACACTTCACGCAACCATTCTATTTTACGTTCATGGCTTTCTTTTTTCTCCGTTCCGCCTTCTTTGTATTTCCAGTGTGCAGCAACCCCCATTTCTGCCAAGTCATGCATTTCAAACGTGCGAATTTGCACTTCAAATACTTTGTCTTCTGGGCCTCTGACAGCTGTATGCAATGATTGATACCCATTTGGCTTGGGATTGACAATATAATCATCAAATTCTGCAACCACTTGCGGCCATAAAGAATGCACCAGGCCCAATACTTCATAGCACTGCTCTCGGGTTTCAACCAATATTCTTACCGCCGTGGCATCATAAATTTCATCCAAAGAAACATTTTTGCGCTGCATTTTGCGATAAATACTATGAATATGTTTCGAACGGCCATACACCGCGAAATGATGAAACCCAAGGTTAGCAATTTGCTGGTTCAATTCTTCAACAATAAAGTTAACAAAACGATCCCTTTCCAAACGCTTGGCTTTTAATCCCTTGGCTATGGCTTTATAATCGTCAGGATATAAATGACGAAAAGCCAAATCTTCCATTTCCCATTTGATAGCGCCAATACCCAAACGATTAGCCAACGGGGCATAAATCTCCATAGATTCAGTGGCAATGTGTCGGCGCATGCTTTCCGGTAAAGGCGATGAAGCGCGTAAAATACACAACTGTTCGGCAAGTTTAATCAGTACTACCCGCACATCATCCACCATAGCCAGCAGCATTTTACGAACATTATCCACTTGATGTTTACTTTGCGGATATCTGTTTAAAGCCTGCAAACTGGAAATGGCGTTCATTTTTTCGATGCCTTTCACCAGCCTTGCAATATTACTGCCTAATTGCTCTTCGACTACATCCACAGACAGTTCAGCATAATGAACGCTTTCATAGACTAATGCTGCAGCCAATGTTTCTCTATCCACTTCCAGATCGGCTAATACATCGGCCATGGCAAGTCCTCGCTGAAAGGAAGACTCACCGGTTTCTGTTGCCTGGTCATGGCCAGCCAGCTGACTCAGCGTGCAAGCATTGCGAATTAATTCAAGCTCTTGAAAATAACCTTTACTGCTTATCTGATGCAACCACTGTTCTACATCGATGCTTCCATCGGATAATACCGGTATATTTTCTTTCACTTTAACCATGACTTCTTTCTTATCCTTAATTTCGTGCTTTTTCAAACACAGCAATGGATTCAACATGCGTGGTATGAGGAAACATATCCATCACACCTGCTGCCGTCAATCGATAACCTTGTTGATTGACTAAAATATCTGCATCTCTCGCCAAGGTCGCCGGATTACAAGAGACGTATACGATTCGCTGCGAGGCAATTTTATGAATTTGCTTAACCACCGCCATCGCACCTGCACGAGGCGGGTCAAGCAATAGTTTGTTAAATGAATTGCCCAATTGAGCCACCGCAGATTCTTCCTCTAAATTTGCGCAAATAAAATCAGTATTGCTTAAACCATTGGCTTTTGCATTCATACGCGCCCGTGCCACCATGGCTTCACTGCCTTCCACACCAATAACTTGCCGGCAATGCCTGGCCATCGGTAATGAAAAATTCCCTAAGCCACAAAATAAATCAAGTACTTTATCTTGTGCAGACAGTTCTAATAATTGCATGGCATGCTTAACCATTAACCGATTTAAGCCAGGATTTATCTGAGTAAAATCGGTTGGATGAAAATGAAAATGAATTTGTTCTTCTGGTAAACAATAACTTAAAAACTCATTTCCATCCTTGGGATAAAATAAATAAACGCTGTCCATACCGCCAGGTTGGAGAAAAATTCGAAAATTGGCTCGTTCAGCAAACGTTCTAATTTTATCTTCATCCTCTGATGTTAATGGCGTCAAGTTTCGCAGTATCAGCGCAATGTCTTCATCGCCTGCCGCCACTTCAATCTGAGCAATGCAATGAGGGGCAGACAAAGAATCAATCAACGTTCGCAAAGCCGGGATTTCAGCATCAATTCGTGCATTTAAAATGGGGCAAGCACTAATTTCTGCGATATACCGCGGGTTATTTTTTTCTCTGAAACCAATCAGTGTAGCATTCTTTTTTTCAACAAAACGAACACTTAAGCGTGCTTTATTACGGTAATGCCAATGTTCATGGGTCAAAGGCTTCAATAAACATTCAGGCTGAACATGCCCTATGCGCATTAATAAATCCAGTAACAGTTCTTGCTTTTCCTGAATTTGTGCCTTTTCATCAACGTGTTGCAATGAACAACCACCACAAAGAGAATAATGATTACAACGAGGCTCGACCCGATGCAACGATGGCGTGAGCACCGTTAATAATTTGCCTTCATCATAATCACGTTTTTGCCGCACATATTGAAACATTACTGTTTCTTCAGGAAGTACCCCCTGTATGAAGGTGGTTTTTCCTTCAATACGAGCAATTCCCCTGCCATCATGGCTAAATTTTTCAATGCTTGCCATGACTGGTACGTTTGATACACGATTACGTCTTTTACTCATTAACTCATCCAAATCATTTTAAAGCAGATATAAAACCGTTCACTTCTTCAGACGACAGTTCCACAAACCGTCCTCGAGCCAGGGAGCGAGGCATGTATAATGCTCCATAACGAACTCGTATCAAGCGGCTAACTTCCACGCCTTGAGACTGCCATAAGCGCCTTACTTCCCGATTTCGCCCCTCGCTTAAAATAACATGATACCAGCTATTTTTTCCTTCACCGCCACGAAATTCAATGCGTTTAAATCGAGCAAAGCCATCCTCTAATTCAACCCCTTTCAGTAAAGCCTGAATGGACTCTGGGCGAACCTCCCCATGAACACGCACAGCATATTCTCGCTCTAATTCATATTTTGGATGCATCAAACGATTTGCCAGTTCGCCATTATTAGTAAAAATCAACAGCCCCGACGTGTTAATGTCCAAACGCCCAACTTGCACCCATCGCCCTTGTTGCAGAGGTGGTAAATGATCAAAAACGGTCTTGGTATGCTTAGGATCATGACGGCTTGAAACTTCGCCAACTGGTTTATTATAAAGCAAAATACGAGTTTTTTGAGTAACCATTAAGGGGTTAGCAATCATTTGTCCTCGAACACTGATCTTATCTTCCGCCTTTACTCCATCGCCCAATTTGGCTGGTACACCATTAATATGAATCAGGCCACGTTCAATCCATCGCTCCATCTCCCTTCTGGAACCAAGCCCCGCCTGGCTTAAAACTTTTTGCAATCGCTCATTGCTCATGATAAGTATCCAAAGAAGGTAAGTCATTTAGACTTTTTAAATTAAAATAATCAAGAAAGGCTTTTGTCGTGGCATACACGGCTGGTTTTCCAGGCACATCCTTATAACCTGCTATACGAATCCATTCTCTTTCCAGCAAAGTCTTCAACATGGACGTACTGACCGCCACTCCTCGCATGGATTCAATATCTGCCCGGGTAACCGGTTGCTTGTAGGCAATGATAGCCAATGTTTCCAATAAAGCTCGCGAATATTTCGTTGGTTTTTCAGCCAATAAACGCGCTATCCATGAGCTATACATTGCCTTGGTCTGCAAACAATACCCTCCCGCCAGACATTTTAGCTCGATTGCCCGATGATGATAATCATTGGTCAATTCTGCAAGGATCGCTTCCAGCTGACTACTTGTTGGCTTCTGCCCTTCATCAAAAACATCCTGCATTTTTTCCAAAGACAATGGTTGACTACTGCTCATCAACAATGCCTCTATCACTAATTTTAGCTCTAAATTATCCATGATGAGCCACCTTTAAATAAATTGGTGCGAAATTATCCGTTTGGGTCATAACGAGCAAAGATTGCCGAGACAACTCAAGCACGGCCAACAAAGTGACCACCAATCCCCTACGGCCTTCCGCAATGATTAGCAAAGAATGAAACTCAACCAGACGCCCACCTTGCAAGTGCTCGAATACCTCGGTCATACGCTCGCGAACCGACAATGGTTCACAAATAACCTGATGATGCTCTTTATGAAGTTGGCTCTGCAGCAAATCAGCAAAAACCATGGTCAGTTCTGTCAATTTGACGGTTGGATAAATTTTTCCGTGTCAACTCCTATGGGAGATAACTGCACTTGAAATACATCGCGCTCATACCGTGGTAAAGCATCAATAAGCAACGCAACCGTCTTGATTTGTTCATAAGCTTGTAATCGCCGCACCAGAGTCATTCTCGGGTCTTCTTCCTCTTCATCTTGTTGCTCGGAATGAGAAGGAAGCAACATCCTCGATTTAATTTCAGCCAGCAAAGCAGCCATCACTAAATAATCGGCAGCCAATTCCATTCGTCTTCTTTCCATAAGATGAATGTATTGCATGTACTGCTGGGTAATCAGTGTTATTGGAATATTCAAAATATCAATGTTCTGGCGACGAATCAGATACAGTAACAAATCAAGAGGACCACTAAAAGAATCCAGCAAAACCTCTAAAGCATCTGGCGGAATAAACAAATCATGGGGCAACTCGGTAAACGGTTTGCCCGCAACGATTGCCAGAACTTCAAGTTCTGATTCCGCCGACTCCGTCGTCATTTTAATAATCCAGCCCCATCACTTCACGCACATCTTCCAGAGTTTTATTGGCTTCTTCCCGGGCCTGTTCACTGCCCTCAACCAAAATACGCTTGACTGAACCCATGTCTGCTTCATATTCCTTAATAGCACTTTGTATCGGTCGTAGTTCACGATTAATGGCATCAATCACTGGGCGTTTGCAATCAATGCAGCCAATGTTTGCCGTACGGCATCCCTGCTGCGCCCAATCTTTTATTGCGTCATCCGAATACACTTTATGCAGCTGCCAAAGAGGACATCGCTCAGGCTCACCAGGGTCGGTGCGTTTTACTCTGGCCGGATCGGTCGGCATGGTTAAAATTTTCTTTTCAACTTGCTCAGGTTCTTCACGTAAGCTGATGGTATTATTATAAGACTTGGACATTTTATTGCCATCAAGGCCAGGCATTTTTGCATGCTCAGTCAGCATGATTTGCGGTTCCGGTAGAATAATTTTACCTTCGCCATCCAAATACCCTAATAGCCGTTCTTTATCACCGATGGACAAATTTGGCTGATTAGTCAGCAATGCCCTCGCTGTATTTAAAGATTCATAACAACCTTCCTGTTGAAATTTTTTACGTAATTGGACGTATAATTTGCTATTTTTCTTACCCATTTTTTTGATGGCTTCATTAACCAAGTTTTCAAAATTAGGTTCTCGTCCATATAAATAATTAAATCGTCGAGCCACTTCCCGAATCAACTCAACGTGAGGCGCTTGATCTTCCCCTACCGGCACATAATCTGCTTTATACAACAACACATCGGCACTTTGTAATAATGGATATCCTAAAAACCCATACGTGGAAAGGTCTTTTTCACGAAGTTTTTCCTGCTGTTCTTTATAACTGGGAACACGCTCCAGCCATCCCAGAGGTGTAATCATAGACAGTAACAAATGCAATTCAGCATGCTCAGGAACCCACGACTGAATAAAAATGCGAGAAAGATTGGGGTTAATACCGCAAGCCAACCAATCGACCACCATATCCCAAAGACTCTGTTCAATCCTGCCTGGCTCATCATAATGAGTCGTCAACCCATGCCAGTCAGCAACAAAAAGTAACAATCGTATTGATGTTGTAATTTTATCCAGTTTTTCAACACACCGTGATAATGGCCAAGATGCAATTTACCGCTGGCCCGCATGCCTGAAACAACTCGTTTATTTGCACTAAATAACGCTGACATCAAAATCCTCAATCCTATATTTTAAAAATTTATTTGAAAGGAGTTGGATCTCCTTTACCTTCACGCACAATGACAGGATAGTCCCCAGTTAAATCAATCACGGTCGTTGGTTGCTGACTGCAATTGCCCCCATCGATAATTAAATCCACCTGATTACCTAATAAATCCCGAATGGCCTCTGGTTCACTTAACGGTGCAGCTGCGCCAGGCAATATCAGCGTTGAACTCATTAATGGTGCATCCAGAGTCTCAAGTAATGACAAGGTAATAACATTTTCCGGTACTCGTAATCCAAGCGTCTTGCGTTTTGGATGCAACATCAGCCTTGGAACCTCACTCGTTGCATTTAAGATAAATGTATATGAGCCAGGAGTGAATGCTTTTAACAGGCGAAAAATGGCATTACTGACCTTTGCATAGGTTCCTAATTGCGATAGGTCACGACATACCAACGTCATATTATGATGCTTGTCCAATTGTCGCAAATGACGAATACGTTCTAACGCTGATTTGTTCCCTAAAGCACATCCAAGCGCATACCCTGAATCCGTCGGATAAACAATCAATCCCCCTTCTTCAATGATGGTTGCCGCCTGCCTTAACAGCCGTGATTGTGGATTATCTGGATGTATTGCAAAAATCTGGCTCATAATATCCTCAGGTTAAATAGTCCATTGATGCCATATGGGTTTACAGTTTAACGGTAATGTCGGCTGTCGGCCAAGAGCTGCGCGAGACAGATCATCGCGATGAAAATCCGACCCACTGGAGGCCAATAAGCCAAAACGCTCGCTGAGAAATGCAAGTTCATTGATTTGTGTAAGTGGCATCTCGCCTGAGACAACCTCTATCCCTACACCACCTGCTATTTTAAAAGCCATGATTAACTCATGTAGCTTTGTACGAGTCAATGAATACTTCAGAGGATGGGCAAGTACTGCCGCTCCTTCTGCCTGAGTAATTACAGTGATGGCTTCTTCCATCATGACCCAAGGAGTGGTTACATAAGCGCTGCGGCCACGTGCCAAATAACGCTTAAATCCACTTTGTATATCTTTGGTCAAGCCTTCATTGATTAACACCTGAGCAAAATGAGGTCTGGTCAGTTGCTCATGCCCCGCTACCACACAGGCTTTGTTATACGCGTCATGAACGCCATACTTCTCCAAACGCCCTGCAATCTGCAAAGCCCGGACCTTACGATTCTCATGTTGGCGCGCAATTAATGCATTCAACGCTGGCTCTTCTAATGAAACGTTTAAACCAATGATATGGATTTCATATTTTTTCCAACGTACACTCAATTCAATCCCATTGATGATGGTGATATCACTTTCATGACGCGCTGCTGCTGCCCGTAAAGGAAGAAGTCCGGCTATGGTATCATGATCGGTAAGTGCCAGAATTTTAACCTGGGATTTAATGGCTCTTCCAAGCAGTTCAGCAGGACTTAAAGCACCATCAGAACAATGACTATGGCAATGCAAATCAATCATAAAAATAAATCATGTTTAAAAAAAATGATTATATCACTTTTTGCATGAGCGCATTTTCACAACGAGGCAATAGACAGAATTCAAGTGATGCTTCATGATGATTTACTTGCCTAACCTTCGGTCCATGCACTATTCTTATAGTATATTAACCTATTTTAAATAACACTTTGAGCGGTACATTTTTTAACGATTCACTGATATCACCTGCCTTTAGTGCACTTGAACTAGCGAACTTGTGTGGTTCTTTACACCAAAACATCAAAATGCTGGAAAACATCTATCACGTCACCATCAAACCTGGACAACATGGTATCACCTTAACTGGCTTTTCAGCAGGAGATATTCATCGAGCGAAAAAAATGCTGGTCAAATTACATCCATTTGCGGCGCAACCTATTAGCACGCAAACCATCATGTCATTATTCAATCACGAGGAACATCAAACTGAGATGACCAATCCAATCAAATTAAGCCGTAAAGCCATTCTTCCACGCAATGCAAAGCAAACAGACTACTTAAACAGCATCGATCAACATGATCTTACCTTTGCAGTGGGTCCCGCCGGAACAGGAAAAACTTATCTTGCAGTGGCAAAAGCGATAGAATATTTCGAAAAAGGGGAAGTACAGCGGTTGGTATTTGTTCGCCCTGCCGTAGAAGCTGGGGAAAAACTGGGCTTTCTACCAGGAGACTTGGTAGAAAAAGTTCTTCCTTATCTAAGACCTATCTATGATGCCTTATACGAAATGATCGGTTTCAAAGAAGCGCAGAAATTGATTCAAAGCGATGTCATTGAAATATTGCCCTTAGCATTTATGCGCGGCAGAACATTAAATGAAGCATTCATTATTTTAGACGAGGCACAAAATACCACCTTGATGCAAATGAAAATGTTTTTAACCCGCATTGGTTTTGGATCCAAATCGGTTGTTACCGGTGACATGACTCAAGTTGATTTGCCCAAAGGTACCGATTCAGGCCTTGCTCATGCCGTTCATTTATTCAAATCAACCGAAGGAATTGCCATTCATACTTTTACCAGTCGCGAGGTCGTACGCCATCCTTTAGTATCAAGAATTATTGATCGCTACGATGAAGAGTTAAAGGATTATAAAAAATGAGCTACCATATCGATATCCAACACGCATGTGCTGAGCCTCTTCCGGTTAATGACGACATCCTTATTGATTGGGCAAAACTTGCTCTTGGAACATGCAAAGACTCGGCTGAACTCACGTTAAGATTTGTCGAGCCAGAAGAAATTACCTATTTAAATCGCACCTATCGCCACCAAGATAAGGCAACCAATGTGCTTGCTTTTCCTACCAATATTCCTACAAGCGTCGAATTAGAATATCCCCTTCTTGGGGATGTGATTATTTGTCCGACGGTCTTAAAAGAAGAGAGTAATGCCCAAGAAAAACCCTTAACAGCACACTGGGCACATATTGTCATTCATGGTGTACTTCACTTGCTGGGGTATGATCATATGGAAGAAAAAGACGCGAAGATCATGCAAGCACTTGAAATTGATATGCTTGCCAAACTTGGTTTTGAGAACCCCTATCAAACAGAGGATGATAAGATTGAGTAAAGAAGAGGATAGCAATTGGTTCATACGATTAAAGCAATTCCTGCAAGTTGAACCACAAAATAAAGAGCAATTAATAAGCTTGCTGAGAGATGCCCAAATTCGCTCCCTAATTGATGCTGAAACTCTGGCCATGATTGAAGGCGTCATTTTGTTTTCACAAATGAAAGTCCGGGATATCATGCTGCCTAAAAAACAAATGACTTGCATCTCACAAGACGCTGAGCTGCATGAGGTCATTGATATTGTCACTCAATCCGGCCACTCTCGTTTCCCAGTAACCGGCGACAGCAAGGATGATATTATTGGGATTCTTCACGCCAAGGATCTTTTACGTTTTCAAGCTCAGCAAAACTTAGCCTTTGATTTGCTTGATATTGTCAGGCAAGTGACCTTTGTTCCTGAAAGTAAACGTCTTGATTCTTTATTAAGCGAGTTTCGCAGAAATCGTAATCATATGGCCATTGTGGTTGACGAATATGGGGCCGTCGCAGGATTTGTAACCCTTGAAGACATTATCGAACAAATTATTGGCGATATTGAAGATGAATTTGACATCGATGAAGAAGCTTATATAAAAGCTCATGGTGACGCTCATTATATTGTAAAAGCCCATACGCCTATTGAAGAATTTAATGAGCAGCTCCATGCTCATTTTAGCGATGAATCCTATGACACCATCGGTGGCATTGTGATGGCCAATTTCGGTTATTTACCCAAACGCGGGGAAGTGATAACCATTGATCAGTTCGAATTTAAAATACTAAATGCCGATGCCAGACGGATTAAATTACTGGAATGTTTCGATCAACGACATAAACAGGTTTTACTAAAGGAAATCGGACAATGAATAATAAAATTCTGATCATTGATGATGACACGGAACTCACTGATCTTCTTAAACAATACATGGAGCCTGAAGGGTTTCTTGTCAACTGTGTCCATGATGGCGAAACAGGCGTAAAAAAAGCACTGAACCAGCCATTTGATGCCATTATTCTTGACGTCATGTTGCCCAAGCTAAACGGTTTTGAAGTCTTGAAAACCATTCGCGAACATTTGGACACTCCAGTGTTAATGTTAACCGCACGCGGCGATGATATTGATCGTATTGTGGGTCTTGAGATTGGCGCTGATGATTATTTGGCCAAACCCTGCAATCCGCGTGAATTGATAGCCCGTCTACGAGCGATTTTACGCCGTGCTCAAAAACATCCCGTGCATCGTCCTCTCATTGAGCATGGAAATATTCAAGTTGATTGCTCAAAACGCACGGTATCCATTAATGGCACTCTGTTAGAATTAACCAACGCCGAATTTAATATTTTGGAAATGCTTATAAAATCACCTGGGCAAGCCTTTTCCAAAGAAGAATTGACTGAATATGCCTTAGGTCGCAAATACACCGCCTATGATCGCAGCATTGATGTGCACATCAGTAACCTGCGCAATAAGCTTGGCTACAATCCTGAAGGCGACGATTGGGTGAAAACCGTCCGCGGTTTTGGTTATTTATTCAATGCGTAGTTTATATTGGAAAATTTTTTTTCATTCTGGCTTGCCACCATTCTTATCATTTTAACCATCGCCTGGATAACCAGTGAAATTGCTAAAAAATCATCCATTCCTGCCAGAGAACAAATCTTTATGGACAGTTATGCCAACGCCGCTGTCGCCACGTTTGAATCCGGTCATCGACAAGCCTTGATTCAATGGCTGAACAAATCGGGGCTGGCTCAACACATGAGCCTTTATCTCTTAACCAGCCAAGGCGAAATCATCAGTGCCCAACCACCGCCAGACATCGTGAAAAAAGTAGCTAAAAACTTAGAATACGACCGCTTAGATGAAGGAATCTTCAAATCCGGTAATCTCTTTGTAAGTCATGAAATTCTATCGACTTCAGGCATTGCCTATCGGCTGGCTGCCGTCAGTGAAAAACCACTGGCGCATTTTGTCCAAATACCTTGGGCAGGATTAACCATTCGCTTATTGATTGCCATTTTTATCAGTGGCCTTATTTGTTATTTACTTTCGGTTTATTTAACCCAGCCATTGCGCTCTTTACAGCTTGCAGCCAAGTCCATTGCCACTGGGAAACTAAATACACGTGTTGGGCATTTTGCCGGACATCACAAAGATGAAATCGCTGAACTTAGCGATGAATTTGACCGCATGGCTGAACAACTGGAAACACTGGTTAAATCCAAAGAACGGTTACTGCAAGATATTTCCCACGAATTGCGCTCCCCCCTCGCCCGCCTGCAGCTGGCGATTGAGCTTGGCCGCAATAAAACCAATCATCTTGCCGATGAAGAATTCAAGCGCATGGAATTGGAGTGCTCGCGTTTGAATACATTAATTGGTGAAATACTTGAATTTGCTCGACTCGAAAAATCCACCGATGCCATTGAATACTCACAGGTGGATTTACAGGAATTACTTGAACAAATCACTCAAGATGCAAATTATGAGTTTCCCAACACAAGTCCCCGAGTAGTAAAAGAAACCATAGAACCCTGTACACTGACTGCCGATAAACGTTTAATTCACCGAGCCATTGAAAATATTCTCCGCAATGCCTTGCGTTATTCTCCCCCAGACGCTCCGGTAATGATTTCTCTACGAACTAATCCTCAAGAAAACAAAGTCTATATTGAGATAAACGATCATGGACCCGGTGTTCCGGAAGAACAACTAACTAATATTTTCCATCCTTTTTACCGTGTTGATACGTCTCGGGAAAAAAAGACGGGTGGATTTGGATTGGGTCTAGCCATTGCTCAACAAGCAATCAAACTACATCAAGGAGACATTCAGGCAAGGAATCGAAAACGAGGTGGGCTCTCGGTTAGAATTTCCTTGCCTATAACCACATAAGAAAAATGATTCATCCTGCCATACAGCGTCTTTTTAAGCACTCACGCTTGAATAAGTAACCGGCGCACTATGATGTGCTTTACAACTTTGGATAAATAATACCGTTCCCTCATCAGCGCACTCCATAGGGCTTTTACGGCTGTTGTCTGGGATATCCAGCGAAGCACCTGCTTCTACCAAAATTTGAATCAAGAGTCTATTGCCATTGGCTATCGCATGATGTAAGGGTGTTCTTCCCTCTTTATCTTGAACATCCAAAAGCACCCCAGCGACCACCAAAGCCCGCACACAATCAGCACTCTGGGCAATAACCGCCCAATGCAGTGCCGTTCGTTGATGGGTTGCATCCGCTAAATTTAAACCATCTGTTGCAGCCATGGCCTTGATTAATACCTTAAGCTCAAATAATCGCCCCCAGGCGGCAGCACGCCTTAAGGCTTGATCATGCAAGGGACTTCCCATTTCTCCTGGTTTACGTAACGAAATACAAACGCTGGCCAATTGAGCATGTTCATGCGTACTTTTCGCACCACCAATAAAGCTCAATAATTTTGGCGCTAATTTTCCATTGGCGTGAGCTACAATGGCCTCATTCGCAGCAACTAATTTATCGCTAACAGCAGAAATAGCTAACAAATCATGCGTTCGTTCCATCTCTGCAGGCTTTAATGGCTTTTGGGCAAAAAGCAACTGCGACAATTCGATAATTAATTGTGGCATAGCGCCCCATAAAGCCGTATCACTGGCAACAATCGATTTCACCGCCAGTAAATAAGAAGCGACAAATTCGGTATTATTAGATAAATCCTGATAATACGTTAACTTTCTGTCTTGCATTGCCTCGAGCGTACCCATGACGCCCGTTGATAATACTAATGAGGTTGAAGCATTCGCCGTCATATGGCGCATCAAACCATTATCCAGGGCTTGATGATAAACAATAGGCGGCAATGCTCGTTTTGGCGTGCTTAAGGTTGTATCCATCCTGTAAGCATCAGCGATTTGCCAGCTTTTACCAGCAAAATTACCAACCAACACATAACTATCCACCGAGTCCGTTAACCGCATATATTGTGCGATTAATTTATAATCTCTTGCATCGTCTATTGCCGCAAGATACATAAAACCATAACTTGTTTTGGGCATTAAAGCCGTTTGTGACGAAGTCAGAGCAGGTAGAGCAACGGCCTTTGTAATTGCTGGCAAACCCAATCGATCCGCACCGATACCGCTGCTGCCAACAAACAAATCATCTGAGTCAAAATTACTGTAAACGCCAGGCTGATCGATACCAAGTTGCAAGCGATACATGGTTTGACTGAATAAATCAGACATGGGGTTTTGATTAGCAGCACCCACAAATAAAATCTTGCTTTCAGGAGAAAGCACACGCTTTACAATATCTGCTGGTGCGTATTTACAACGATTTGCCTCAATAAATGCAACCACTGTATTTTCAACCGCATCAAATAATTCCAGCGCGCATAAACCAACCTCTTCACCTTCTATTGTGACTCGCTTATCGCCAGGCTTTCCATAAAGGCTTTCAAAGCGAGAGATGCCGTCTAACGTGCTGGTTAAAACCACATCGACGGCTTCCCCACTTGATTTAATTTCACGGACAAGGTCCCTTGCAATACTTCCTGCCAATGAAAAATCGCCTCTGGCGGTGGGATTAACGCAGTTTGCATACACTAGGATTACTTTTGGCATATTAAAACAAGTAGTTAATTAACATGACAATAAGTTTAAAATAAAAACATTAACAAATTATTAACTTGACTCATTTTTAAGACGATGAATTCATTTCGAATAAATTTATACCTATGAAAAAACAAACATTTAATCGATAGAATAAAAACAGTACAACATCATACTTTACTGTACTGCTCTTGCCTCAAAGTCCAAAAAAATCAACTTGCATTTCATTGAGGATTTTTTACAATCAAACTACCGCATTAATCTAAGGATTGTGGTTTGAAGAAACAGGCAGCATTACTCGATAAAATAAGTGGTTCTTTTTTCCTGGCCGGTTTTATCATCTCCAAGCTAAAAAGTATTCCCATTCTTTTACTTGCTTCTATCTTGAATCTGGTATCGCTGGCTGCTTATCTCATTGGCTATACAGCCTGGTTTTTGGCGACCTTATTTTATCCGAATCATCCCAGAAAACGCGAAGCATGGTATGGCTTTGCAGAATTTAAAGATCAATATCAAGCGGCTGCTGTCATTGGCACGGTAGCAACCATACTTTGCTTTTTATGTCCTTTATACCCTTCTCTCATACTGCCTGCAGTTTGGCTCTTTGCCGTCAGTAATTTGATATGGACCATCGGTGAATATCATAAATACAAAAAACCTCCCACGCACGATGAGCATTACTCAAGCCTTCGTCAAGAAACGTATCTGCGTTATGTATTGCTAACCACAGCTGTTAGTGCAATTACCGCGCTGGCAGCTACTCTTGGATTTCTATTTCCACCAGCGTCAATGGCTGTATTACTTGCAAGCATTATTGGGAATGGTTTAACAGTCATTGCTCTTTATTATTGGAAAAAAAGCACTTTCGATGAGTTCAAGCCTGATGGAGTCATGCCTCACAGTTACGCGACCCTGGCAGAATGTTTATCCATGGACGAGGAAAGACCGAATCCTCGTATGGCTTGCAGCCAAGACGCGGAGCCAGCCTACCATCAGGGTAAATTATTTACGCAAAAGACTTCAAAAATACAACTGGTTCCTCTTAGCGAGCCAACCGCCGATGAAGCGATGAGACCTTGTTTGTAACGTACATTATGAGTATAGTGCTCGCTCGTGTCTTCAGGAATGATTCATGAATCAATTAATTAAACGAATGATTAATAAGGCGCACCAGGCACTCAGCCATTCTTATGCTCCTTATTCAGGCTATTCAGTAAGCAGTTGTCTTTGCAGTGAAGAGGAGATTTTATTCACTGGAGTCAATGTAGAAAACAGTTCTTACGGATTGACTTTATGCGCCGAAACGTCTGCGATCATGCAAATGGTTGCGGCAGGCAAGCGGCAAATAAAAGACATCGTTGTTTTATCGAAAGATAATGCACTTTGCTCACCGTGTGGTGCTTGCCGCCAAAGAATATATGAATTTTCAACACCGGAAACACGCATTCATTTATGCAATCAAGACACTGTTTTAAAAACGCTAACCATTGATGAATTGTTGCCGTTGGCATTTAATTTACAATCGACTTGTGGAAAGAAGTAAATGTCTAATAAAAAATTAACTGACGCACATATTGCTGCTGAGCAAATTATCCAACGATTACCTTCCTTCAAACCAACCATTGGCATCGTCCTTGGTTCAGGGTTAGGTAGTTTCGCTGAACAATTGGATGATCCAACGTACATTAATTATGAAGAATTACCTGGATTTCCGAAATTAACGGTACACGGTCATGGTGGTAAGCTGGTATTAGGTCATCTCTCAGGCGTTGGTGTTGTCTGCTTGCAAGGCCGTAGTCATACTTATGAAGGCACCAGTTTTGAAGTCGTCAAAACCTATGTTCGTACCTTAAAATTATTAGGATGCAATTATTTCCTGGCAACGAATGCTTCGGGATCATTGCGAGAAGACGTAGGGCCAGGCGAATTAATGCTAATTACGGATCACATTAACATGCAGCCAGGCAATCCACTGGTTGGACCAAATGATGAGGAATTTGGACCACGTTTCTTTCCTCTGGATAATGCCTATGATCATGAGCTCCGCGAAAAATTATTAATTCTTGCTCACAAAGAAAATATCTCTTTGCATCAAGGTGTGTATCTTTCTGTTTTAGGACCTAACTATGAAACGGCCGCCGAAATCAGGGCGTTTCGTATTCTTGGTGCAGATGCCGTTGGCATGTCTACGGTACCAGAGGTTTTGGTTGCTAACCATTGCGGTATGAAAGTGGGCGTCATTGCGACGATCACCAATTATGCGACCGGTTTATCTCACACCAGCCATAGCCATGAAGCGGTGGTTCTTATGGCCTCACAAGCCGCGGAAAAATTAAATCGACTGGTCAAACGGCTCATTACGGAACTGATGTGACGTTATTAACAGAACAATTGACACAAGCCTTGCAAAGGCTTAAAAAATCGTCAAGCAACACATTAAGCCGGCGAGACATTATTCCATTGCTCGATTTAACGCTTTTGGACAACGACGCCACGCTAACGGATATCCAAATCCTGGGGAAAAAAGCCGAAGAGCATCAAACCGCTGCCGTCTGTGTTTTGCCACAACATCTTGCCTGGCTGCCGTCTTCTCTAACGGTAAAACGTGCAACCGTAGCCAATTTCCCCTCAGGAAATCAACCACCAAAGCACGTCATGGCAACCATAGAGGAAGTCATTGCAACACAGCAAACAGACGAAATCGATTATGTTTTTTCTTATTCTTCCTACGTTCAGGGTCAGCACGAAGATGCCTTGTCTTTATGTGCAAAAAACTATCAGTTGTGCAAGCAGCATGGAGTTTTATTTAAAGTCATCCTGGAAACTGGAGCGTTTCCTTCCATGGAGGCCATTTATGAAGCAAGCGTCGAAATCATCCATCGCGGCTGCGATTTTTTAAAAACATCCACAGGAAAAATACCAACCGGTGCTACGATTCCAGCGGCTTTTGCCATGCTTAAGGCCATCAAGGATACACAGGCAGATTGCGGGATTAAATTATCCGGTGGAATTAAAACCCTAGAACAGTCTCTTGAATACATCAATTTGGCGCAACATGTACTCAATCGAAATGTTGATAGCCATTGGTTTCGTTTAGGAGCCAGTACTTTATTGGATCGATTGCTTGAAAAAACAAACCAAAACAATCAATAAATTCATAGAAAAATAGGACTTGAATAGCACAAAGCGATATCCGGGGATAATCCATCACAAACCCGGGACCATACGCTACGAATCACCATCTGAACACTCTGGCAGCCTAGATAGCGCGAAACGCGTTATCTAGGAAAGAGAGCACTTCCTACGTTAAAAGATTGTCCAGACAATACTGCCGGGCCGTGAATACCAATAACTGCCATTTGCTGCAATGTATTTCGCATGAATGTTATTGGGTGTACTAACATCTCCCGACACATTGCCCGCTTCAAGGAAACAATAATTTTGCTGGGAAAAAAGAGTCACGGTTTTATTACCGCATTGAAGATCAAGTTGAATCTTTGGTCCAGAAAAGAAACCTTGCTGCATTTGGAAACTTGGCATCATTTCACCATTACCGACGTACTGCGGTACACCACCGCCAGTAATATTCCCCCCACGAACCGTTGCAGCAAGTACTGCGCATGGATAGCCTGTATAATTTTCCAAAGAAACATTAAAATAACCACAACCACTGCCTGCAAACAGCAGCTTGGAAAAGCACCCTATTATTAGAATCATGCTTACTTTTTTCATTTATTTTCCTAAAGTTCAAAAGGGGTGCTTTTGATTATATACTTATCATGCATGAAAACCCAGCATTAGGAATTTTGTCTTTATATTGAAAGGGAGCAACTCATGCAACGATTGAATTGATTTAATTCATGAAATATTGCCAGTAGACACCGTTATTAAAAATATAATGGGTATCAATGGCTAATTTTGCCTGGATATCATATCGCTCTAAGGACTATGCTATTTTTTGAGCCAGCAGCAATCCAAATAACCCTTGCATTGGTTTGCCCGACTCCTCCAGTTTATGTAAATGCCCCACCGTTTCTTTATATTCCAGTATTGACCAACCACAGTTCTGGTAAAATTCATACAACTCATGACTGGCTGCCAGATAAGTAAATGAATCAGGTAGAGCAAACGTTTTAGTTGCAATGGGAAACACCAAGAAATGTAACCCTTGTGGGCGTGTTGCCGACTGCAACTCGGTCAATAATGATAGAATCCGCTCGGGTTGTAAAAATTGCAAGCTGACGGTTGAAACAACAAAATCAAATGCATTGACTTCAAAATCCAAGGGCTGATGAAGATCATGAACCCTTGTCATGACCGTCGTCATTTTTTCTTGATGTGCAATGCGGTCAATCTGCTGCAACGAAGACTCATTGATATCAATGCCTGTCACGCGATGACCAGCCAATCCTAAAAATAAAAGATTACGGCCAGAGCCGCATCCAACATCAAGAATGTCCAACTTCCCTTGCTTCTGAATATACGTTTGATAAACGTATAGCAAGTCAGTGTGAACCGTGGCTAGGCGGTGCTTTTTATTAAAAAAGCGGTGTGGCTTACAATAAAATTCAAGGGAGGCGGTAAATACTTCACTGATGGGTTGGATCTTGTGCCAGGACGCTGGAGGAATCAGCTGGTAAGCATTCATTTGATTCAAACGCTGCCTGGATAATTCTTGCCCCGAACCATCTAGAAAAATAAAATCAATCTCTCCAGAAGTTAATTGCAGAAATCCCCATGTGCCTTCTTTAGTACTGTGTTTTTCCAGAAAAAAGATAAGATTGCCGTCATGAGCAATATCTGTCTGATTATAGCAAATAAGATCATCTTGAAATTTAAACACTCAGCTTCCTCTTCCTTTGAGCGTAAAGATTATCTGGCCACCATCAAAGCACCCCACATGATAGCACCGTACCAGACGTTGGTAGAAAATGCTTTAAAACAAGCTTCCACACCACGACTGTTGACCAATCGCTGCTGATGCATTAAGACAAGCGCCGCCACTAACCAAAAACCATAGAATAATAATGAAAAATGCGAAACAAGTGCCAACCCTAACCACAGTGCATGAAAAAATAGCTGAAGTAGCATAATAATCAAACGATCATACTGAGCAAATAGAATAGCCGTAGACTTTACTCCAATTCGCAAATCATCCTCGCGATCAACCATAGCATACATAGTGTCATAAGAAATAATCCAGGCGAAATTAATCAGCAAGAGCATCGCCATTTCAACATTCGGCACTTTTATGGAGGCATTGTACGCCATGGGAATGCCTATGGAAAATGCGACACCTAACACCAGCTGCGGAACCTCAATAAATCGCTTGCAAAAAGGATACACAATGGTAACCACCAGAGCCAGCAAGGCGTAATAAAAGCAGGCCCGCGGCAATTGAATCACAATCACAAACGCCGCCAATAACAATAAAATAAGAACAATCAATGCCTCTGATAAACTTATTTCATGATTGGTTAAAGGACGCAGTTGAGTCCGTTTAACATGCTTATCGATATTACGATCAGCGATATCATTAACAACACACCCTGCTGCCCGCATCAATATAGTACCTAGGATGAAATAAACCAGAACCGTAGACGACGGCAATCCTTGATTTGCAAGCCACAATGCCCAGGCGATAGGAAACCACAATAAAAAAATACCTACCGGCTTGTGGAAACGCATCAACCGTAAGTAAGCGCTTATATTCAATTTACATACCTCATCAATCCGGGTAACAGGATTTCAACCAGGTAAAAAGGAAATTGTTTATGAAGTGTAAATGCCGAAAAACGTGCCCAGAGAACCTCTTTCTGATCATGCATTTCAGCGGTTAACCAATGATATTCTATCACCCGATGGCTGATTGCATAGTGCAGCAAACACAATCTATTAATGGTTATATTATTAAAGAGTAACTGACCTAAAGATTCCGTTTTCAATCTAGTAAACAAAGCGACATCGCTTTCATAAGTTTGCTTCGGTAAGATGGTACGTCCATACCAACAAGGCGCATTCCTCGCACTCATTAGAATTTCTCGATGCAGCACGGATTCATGTTCAAGCTTTAACACCTGCTTGTCCCACCAATCAGGCGCCCCCCATTGTTGGGCCAAGACGGTCAAACGAGCTTCACCAGTTTTTTGTTTAAGCCTTTCCGTTAATGAACTTTGATGGGTGATCCACGGCAATAGTGCATAAGAAGGGTGACATTCTTCCTGAAGAAAATTGTCTGGGTTAATCAACATAGTAATATATTAAATATTCGAGGCGTTTATATTAACCGCCATCCATTGATTTTTCCACTATAAATTGGTTTTCTTGGCGAATGATAGACCTTAATTGCATGCTGCCATACTCACGCTCACTCGCCCACTGCTGGCAACATTGATGACTCGAGCATTATTTCCAGTACATCTTGTCATTCTTAATGACAAGGAAGAAGTTCCGCTCGTTAAAAATCCTGAACCATCATAACTGATAACATTGCTGCTCGTTGTGATCGCTGCATCATTGGGCAAAGGTTGGGCAACCTTCACCAAATCATTGGTCGTCTCAATGGCATTGTTATTATCTGAATCAATAAATATTATCCATCCTTGTGACCATTGCGTGTTATTACCACAAGCAGTAAATCCTGCATTGGCTGTTGGACATACTGCCACTCGCACACCACGTTTTACCGCTTCCATACGAGCAAAGTTAAGGCTTGCTGATAATTTATTTGCAGCGCTCACAATTTTATTATTTTGAATTAATGCGTTGTAACCTGGTACTGCCATGATAGTCAAGATGGCAGCAATCGCCAAAACGGTTAATAATTCAACCAGAGAAAATCCACGCCATTGGTTCTTAGTCATATACAACAGAAAATAAAATTTTATGCATATCGTACTAATTATAGACTAAAAAATACGCGCGACGATATTTTCTCTAACCTTTCCAAAGCGATTAACAATCAATTTCTGCTGTATTCTCTTATTTTTTATCAAAAAATATCCATTAAGAGTAGATTGTCTAAGAGTGGGGGAAAATAATAAATAATGTCGAGATTGAAATCCTTGCCAGAGAACGTCTACCTCTGCAGAATGATTCCAATGCCATTCGTGGATTATTTCACTGTTTTGCGAATATAAATGCCTGGGATTATCAACAAATAATATCATCCCTTTTTTCCAATCATTTGCATCAGGCAATGGTGTCAGTGCTAATGTTTGTCCTCGCAGTAATGCTTGGGTTCTGGCAAATTGCAAAATATTTTTAATTTGCACCACCACGATTTGCAATTGATTTTCTTGATAATTTTTATCCAAAGAAGGAATACAGCAACACAACACCATCGCCAGAAAAGCGAGTCCAATTAATAATTCTATCAATGTTAAGCCGATGTGTTTAACCATGATGCAATCAGTCGCTTAACCTGCAACAAATCAGCATAGGCTTTCTTTTTATCTTGTGGATTTCTTAAAAGATAGGCTGGATGATAACTCACCAGAACTGGTTTGTCCTGATAATGATGAACTTTATTGCGCATCTTATTCAATGGGAGCAGCTCATTAAGCAAAAATTGGCCAGCAAATCGCCCAACCGCTAGAATTAATTGTGGATTAACTAAAGCAATTTGCCGGGTCAGGTAGGCTGAACATTTTTTTATTCTTCAGTTTTCGGATCACGATTATCAGGTGGCCGACATTTAATGACATTGGCAATATACACATCTTCATCGCTTAGACCAATACTGTGTAACATCTTGTTTAATAAATTACCTGCTTTTCCTACAAACGGCAAACCTTGTTTATCCTCATGAAAACCAGGGGCTTCACCAATAATCATTAATTTGGCTTTGGGATTACCGCGAGCAAATACAGTCTGCGTCCTAGTTTTATGAAGAACACATTGAGTACATGATTTAACTTCCACAGCCAATGAACACAATGCTTGGCTGCCAGAGTTGGGTTGACGCAAAATCCAGGTCTCAATACCCATTTGTTGCAAGTAATACTGTCGAAGAGAGTTTTGCATAGTTAATTTGCTGGATATCTAATCTCTGCAAGCAATTGTTGCACCACTTGCGCGGGTTTTTCTGCTTGCGTGATTGGCCGTCCAACGACTAAATAGTCACTTCCAGCCTTTAAAGCATCCGCAGGAGTAATAATTCTGGTTTGATCGTCCGTCTTTGCCGTGGTTAAACGGATACCTGGAGTAACGGTTACAAAGTTGCTGCCACACGCTTCCTTAATGAGGGGTGCCTCATGGGCTGAACTAACGACGCCATCCAATGCCGCCTCTTTGGCCAAACAAGCCAACTTACGCACATGTACTTCCAATGTTTCCTGAATGCCAAGCGTTAAAAGCTCATGATGCCCCATACTGGTTAACACCGTCACCGCAATCAGTAATGGCCGTGCTGCACCGTAAGACATGAGCGCTTCCCTGGCAGCTTGCATCATTGATAAGCCACCAATTGCATGCACGTTCATCATCCATACACCCAGATCAGCGGCTGCCCTGCAGGAGCGCGCTACCGTATTGGGAATATCATGAAATTTCAAATCAAGAAATACTTTAAATTGTTGCGCAACTAACGTCTGGACAACAGTAGGTCCAAATAAGGTAAACATTTCATTGCCAATTTTGACAGCGCAATGAGCAGGATCCAACGCATCCACTAAACGCAAAGCGGCAGGAAGATTATCAAAGTCAAGAGCAACAATTAATTTTATTGACATAATAATTCTCAATCACCTTCCAAGCCGTGAATTGGTTTCATTCTCCCCCATTGTTTACAACTTGGACAATGCCAATGCAAGAATTTACCGCCAAAACCACACTGACCACAACGATAAATTGGTTTATTGTCTAAAAATTTACTGGTTATATCATACAGCATCTGTAATTTTTCACGTACCTTTCCATGAGCGGACTCCAGATGCCAGCAAATAAGACGATTCAAACCACGAATGGAAGGATGCCGGCTAAGCTGCATGGAAACAAAATCTATGGCAAAATCAATGCCCTTTTCGCGACGTAAATGTTCTCCAATAACAAAAATCAGTGAAGCACGCGGATATTCCGTCAATGTTTGCTCCAAATAATGAACACATTCATCCATGGCGTTTAATTCACGATAACAGTGAACCAATGGTTCAATAATCTCAGTTAAGAATTCAGGATCTTGTTCAGGCACTCGTTTTAAAGCACGCACAGCCTGCTTATAACGTCCACCCTTCATTTCTAGAGTGGCTTGCATCAAGCTAGCGCGCACAGACTGCTTATCCACCATAAGAGCCTGTTTTACAGCATGATAAGCCTTATCATACGCACCATTTTTTAAAGCCTGACTGGCCATTTCACAATAATAATGAGCAGCTTGGGCATGCATGCTGTTTCCCGTTGAGTCCTCCAGTTTTTTAATAACATCTAATGCTTTTTCCCAAGCTTTTTCCTGTTGATAAATCGCCAGTAAACCATGAAGGCTATTGGTCTCACGGTTGCCACCCAGCTCAACCACTTCCGTAAAAATTCTCTCAGCTCGGTCAAAAACACCAGCACTCATATAATCCTGACCCAAGGCCATCAACGCTTCTTTTCGCTGTAATAAACTAAGCTGTGGTCTTGCAATTAAATTTTGATGAATGCGAATGGCACGATCCACTTCCCCGCGACGGCGGAATAAACTTCCTAAAGCCAGATGAGTCTCTACCGTATCACTATCGACTTCCAGCAATTTAATAAATACATCAACGGCTTTATCAGGTTGCTCATTCAATAAATAATTCAAGCCAACCACATATTCTCTGGAGAAATGATTACTCGTACGCTTTCCTTTAATAGAATAACTACGGCTCGCAACCCACCACCCGGACCAAGCCGCGGCAGGCAGTAATAATGGCCATAAATTAATCATTAAACTCCCCCATTAATGTTGATCCTGTAATGGTATCGAACGTAAATTCTTAATTTCTTTTTCGGTAAGTTTTAATTGGCTTTTAAGTTTATGGTGCTCTACTTTAAGACGCCAATATTTACATAAAAACAGAAACGCTCCGATAAGCACGCCCAATCCAAGCGTGATGGTCATCAGAATGGACACTGGCATTTTTAATACAGTAAAATAAAAATTCACCGATACAGGAGTTGCATTCAGCACAGCGAAACTAACACCGACTATAATTAATATCAAATAGAAAATAATTATTATTATCCGCATCAAATCAACCTTACTCAAACATTAAATTCAGGTTTACATCCCTGGATAAGATTATAAAAGCCTGTCTGACTTATTCATTTTTGCCTGATAAAAACCTTAGGACAAACATAACAATGATGTAGCCCAGCAGCGCATACACCACTGGAATTAAGCTTTGATTCCTGGATAGCGCGTTGTGTTATCCAGACTACATTTATTGTTTAGAGATTTTTTATCTCAATTATCCACATTTTAATTTCATCAAACAATACGTAAAAATCTATAAAAAAAAGCGTAGATAACTACGCTTTTTTAAGAGACTTTACAAAGAGAGATTACTCATCTTCTTTCGTAGCCATTTTTTCTTTCAATAAATCACCAAGTGTTGCCGTAGCTTCTCCACTTCGCGAGTATTTTTTGATTGCTTCAGCTTGATCATGAGCATCTTTGGCTTTGACAGAAAGAGAAATATTACGATTTTTTCTATCAACATTGATAATTTTTGCCTCGATCTCATCACCTTCTTTAATCAAGGTGGAAGCATCGGTTACTTTTTCATCAGATAAGTCATTGGCACGAATGGTTCCAAACACATCATCAGCCAGCATGACAACGACCGATTTTGGATCAACCGCTGTCACTTTTCCTGTAACAATGGCGCCTTTTCCATGCTCATCCACATAACTGGTAAAGCTGTCTGTTTCCAGTTGTTTTAGACCTAAAGATATACGCTCGCGCTCTGCATCAATGGCAAGAATAACAGCTTCCAGTTCCTGGCCTTTTTTGTATTGTTTAACGGCTTCTTCTCCTGGAATATCCCAAGAAATGTCAGATAGATGAACTAAACCATCAATCTCGCCTTCCAAGCCAATAAAAATTCCAAAATCAGTGATGGAGCGAATTTTACCACGGACTTTTTCACCTTTATTATGAGTTTTTGCAAACTCTTGCCATGGATTGCCAATGCATTGTTTCATGCCTAAGGAAATACGGCGACGCTCTTCATCGATTTCAAGAACCATGACTTCAACCACATCACCTACAGAAACAACTTTGCTTGGATGAACGTTTTTGTTTGTCCAATCCATTTCAGACATATGAACCAAGCCTTCTACGCCTTCTTCAATTTCAACAAAGCATCCGTAGTCTGTAATATTAGTGACCTTTCCTTCCAGTCTCTTGCCAATTGGATAACGATCAACTAAGTCGACCCATGGGTCGTTACCTAATTGCTTCATACCCAGTGAAACGCGATTTCGTTCGCTATCAAAACTTAATACTTTTACTTTGACATCCTGACCAACAGACAACATTTCACTTGGATGTTTAACCCGTTTCCAGGAAATATCTGTAATGTGCAGCAAGCCGTCGATGCCCCCCAAGTCAATAAATGCACCATAATCCGTAAGATTTTTGACAACACCATTCAATACTTGACCTTCATGTAAGGATTCAAGTAATGCTTGTCTATCTGCGCTGCTTTCCTCTTCTACAACTGCACGACGAGAAACAACAATATTATTGCGTTTAAGATCCATCTTGATGACTTTAAACTCAAGTTCTTTTCCTTCAAGATAAGACGGATCGCGTACAGGTCTGACGTCCACTAAAGAACCAGGTAAAAAAGCACGAATCGAGCCAATTTCTACTGTAAAGCCACCTTTGACTTTCCCAGAAATTAATCCAGTGACGGTTTCATTATTTTCATGGCATTTTGACAATCTGCGCCATGCTTCCTGACGTTTTGCTTTCTCTCTGGATAAAAGCGTTTCTCCATGGCCATCTTCCACGGAATCCAATGCCACTTCTACCACGTCACCAACATGAATTTCCAGGTCACCGTTTTTATCCTGAAACTCTTCAATGGCGACAATACCTTCCGATTTTAATCCTGCATTCAAGGTCACATAGTCATCATCAATATCAATGACTTTGGCGTTAATAATAGCTCCTGGATAAAATTGGGCACCGGCAATGCTTTTCTCAAATAATTCTTTAAAACTTTCAGACATGTTAATAGACTCTTTAGTAAAAAAATGGAAGCTGAAATCCTCTCATCTTCCCCCTATCTTACACAAATTTAAACGACAAAATCACAACAACAATTGATTCAATTGCTATTATGATCCGCCTGTACAAACAAACGCTTTTTAGCTAATTGTAGTACATTGTTAAATACTTGTGCAATTGTTAGCTTGGTTGTATCAATCTGCACAGCATCAGATGCTGGCTTCAATGGTGAATGGGCACGTGCCTGATCCCTTTCGTCACGTTTAGCCAATTCTTCTACAACCTGCGCGAGGCTAACATCATTTCCCTTTTCTTTCAACTGCAAATATCGTCGAGATGCTCTTTCTTCAAGACTTGCGTACAAATAAATTTTCAATATCGCATTTGGAAAAACAACCGTCCCCATATCTCGGCCATCCGTCACCAGCCCCGGCAACCTGGCAAAAGCACGTTGACGTCCCAATAAAGCCTTTCTAATTTCAGGAATAGCTGCAATCCGGGAAGCATCTTGTCCGCATTGTTCAGAACGAATTGCATCACTGATGTTGTCTTCATCAAGAAAGACATGACTACTATTTTCTTTATTGACTTCAAATCGTAAATTCAATGCATACGCCAGTGTTACCATCTCTTTTATATCATCAAAATCAATGCCTTTTTTTTGGCAGCATAAGCCAGGACACGATACAATGCACCACTATCCAAAAAATGCCAACCCAATTGCCTTGCCAACATAAGGCTTATTGTGCCTTTACCAGTACCACTGGGACCATCCAGGGTAATAACAGGCGCATGTTCTTCAGACATCTTAAATTCCTCGTAACGCGTAAAACAGGCGATAAATTCGGTCATTTTTTCCACGTCTCACCATCGCTCCTGCCAAATAGACCGAACTAAAAAAAGCCATATTAGTCATTTATTTCTTGAATTGCCAATTTTACGTTATTTGCGGTATTAACAAAGGTAGGAAAAGAAGTGGCTATATTAGCGCAATTTAAAATGTTCACCGGTTCTCTTGCCGCAGCACCGGCGATTGCAAATGCCATTGCAATTCGATGATCAGCAAAGCTATCTACCACACCTCCCTGCAATACACCACCTTTGATGAACACCCCATCTTCCAGTGCCTGAGCTTCAATACCCAGTCGTTGCAGTCCATCCACCATAGCAGCAATACGGTCACTTTCCTTGCAACGCAATTCTTTTGCCCCATGCAATAAAGTTTGACCTTTGGCACAGGCTGCCGCAATAAAAATAACAGGAAATTCGTCAATTGCCAAAGGAACCATAGCCGCTGGAATATCAATACCCTCCAATGGGGCATGGCGAACGTACAAATCCGCAACCAGCTCCTCACCACATAAGCGTTTATTACTGAAACTAATATCTGCTCCCATCTGTTGCAATATCTGAAGAATACCCGTTCGTGTTGGGTTGATGCCTACGTTTCTAATAAACAATTCTGAGCCGGGTATAAGGGTTGCAGCTACGATAAAAAAGGCAGCGGATGAAATATCAGCCGGTACAATTACATCTGTACCCTGACATTCACTGGATGAATTAATGATAATCGCATTATCAAATTTTTGAATAGGATAAGAAAAAGTAGTGAGCATACGTTCCGTATGATCACGGGTTAAACCTGGCTCAATAACGCAAGTTTCACCTTCAGCATACAATCCAGCCAATAAAATGCATGATTTAACCTGGGCACTGGCTTCTGGCATTTCGTAGGTCATGCCATGCAATAATTGCCCTCCTTGAATCTTAATGGGTGGACGACCTTCATTCGTGGTAAGACTAGCCCCCATTTTCATCAATGGCCTGGCAATTCTTTCCATTGGTCTTTTCAAAAGACTGGCGTCGCCTGTCAATTCACTATCAAACTCTTGAGCTGCCAGCAAGCCTGTAAGCAGCCTCATTGTTGTACCTGAATTACCACAGTGAATCACGTGCTTCGGTTTTTGCAAGCCATACTTTCCCACACCATGAATCACAACTCGTTGGAAAACAGGCCCCTCGATACGCACCCCCATTGCCTGAAAAGCACGTAATGTCGCCAGACAATCTTCGCTGTCTAAAAAACCATTAATGGTTGTTATGCCCCGAGCAAGCGACCCAAACATAATCGCTCGATGTGAAATAGATTTATCACCGGGTACCGTGATATCACCCTGTATACAGTGAGCGGGACTACTTATTAAATGATACGTCTTCATCAATGATGTTCCTCAGAAAACTCTTGCATAAAGGCAATCAATAATTCAACACCTGACATTGGCATAGCATTGTACAAACTTGCACGCAATCCTCCTGCCATTCGATGCCCAGCCAAAGATAATAATCCTCGTTGGGCGGCGGCTCGAACGAATTCCTGTTCTAGTGATGGCTTTTTTAAAGCAAAACAAACATTCACAATCGAGCGGGCATGCTGTTCAACTCGACCATAGTAAAAAGAAGACTCATCGATGTATTGATACAATCTCGCGGCTTTTTGACAGTTTTGATGATATAACGGTTCAACACCGCCCTGAGCCTTGATCCACTTAAACATTTTTCCTGCGAGGTAACAATTAAACACCGGTGGTGTAGCATAAACTGAATGATAAGCCACATGAGTACGATAATCCATCATCGTTGGCAACAGCCTATCGCCAGATTTTTGCAATAAATCATCGCGGATAATAACAATCGTCAATCCAGCAGCAGCAATATTTTTCTGCGCGCCCGCAAAAATCAGACCATAGTCAGCAACGTTTAACGGTTCGCTTAATAAACAAGACGTCATATCGGCAACGAGCGGGATATTTGCAACGCTGGGCGGTGAAGAAAAACGAACACCATTGATGGTTTCATTAGGAGTAAAGTAAACATACGCTGTATTTTGCCGAACCTGCCAGCTCTGCGGCTCTGGAATAGAAACAAATCCATCGGATTCTGAACTGGCGATGCAATAAGCATTCGTCAGTTTGGTTGCTTCAGTAAAAGCCAATGACGACCAAAGACCGGATACTAAATAACCAGCCTGCTCAGCAGGAGATAAAAGATTCATGGGAATCATGGCAAATTGCGTGCGCGCCGCCCCCCCCAAAAACAACACATGATAATGATCAGGAATTGCAAGAAGTTCACGAAGCAAGGCTTCAGCTTCGTCAAGCATTGCCTTAAATTCATCCGTACGATGACCGATTTCAAGCACCGACATGCCTGAACCCTGCCAGTTCATTAATTCTGATTGTGCTTCCCGTAAAACCGACTCAGGCAGCATGGCGGGTCCAGCGCCGAAATTATACGCTCT